>NZ_NKUF01000022.1 GCF_003206495.1 Gluconacetobacter entanii
GGATGATCAGATGCCTCGAGCATGGTTCTGCCCTCCAGAGAGTTTCAGCAAGCACACTCTGACACGGCGCGGCTCGCTATCCACTCCTCATGGAATCTGAACGCGATTGGCGGGGCCTATGCCGAAAACCTGCCGGTCATCCTGATTTCGGGCGCGCCCAATTCCAACGACCATGGCAGCGGGCATATCCTGCACCACACGATCGGCACGCCGGATTATTCCTACCAGCTTGAAATCGCAAAGCGCCTGACCTGTGCTGCGGTGTCCGTCACCTCTGCGGAGGAGGCGCCGGCCCTGATCGACCATGCGATCCGCACGGCCCTGCGGGAGAAGAAGCCCGCCTATATCGAAATCGCGTGCAATGTCGCAGCCCAGCCCTGCATGCGTCCCGGCCCGGCAAGCGCGGTCCTGGCCGAAGTGCCGTCCGACCCCGCGAGTGTTGCGCAGGCGGTGGAGGCGCTGACCCGCTTTATCCAAAGCCGCAAGAAGCCGGTGCTGTTGATCGGCAGCCGCGTGCGCGCGGCGGGGGCGGAGGACGCCGCGATCCGCCTGGCCGATGCGCTTGGCTGTGCGGTGGCGACGATGGCCGCGGCCAAGGGCTTTTTCCCCGAGGATCATCCCGGCTATGTCGGCACCTTCTGGGGCGATGTCAGCAGCCCCGGTGTGCGCCAGATCTTTGACTGGTCGGATGGGATCATCGCGCTGGCCCCGGTCTTCAACGACTATTCCACCGTGGGCTGGACCGCATGGCCGCGTGGCGAGAATGTCGTGGTGGCGGACGGGCGGCATGTAAGTGTCGAGGGCGTGGCCTATGACGACATCCACCTGCGCGATGTGCTTGATGGCCTGACGAAGGCGTGGGGGACGCGCCCGAAGAAGGACACGACGATCACGGAATTCCACCGCATCCACAGGCCTGCGGCCCCGGTTGCGGCGGCCGACCCGTCCGCGCCGCTGGTGCGTGCGGAAATGGCGCGCCAGATCAGCGGTGTGCTGACCCCGCGGACCACCCTGATCGCGGAGACGGGGGATTCCTGGTTCAACGCCATCCAGATGAAGCTGCCGCATGGCGCGCGCGTGGAACTGGAGATGCAGTGGGGCCATATCGGATGGTCGGTGCCCGCCACGTTCGGCTATGCCGTGGCGGAACCGGAACGCCGCATCGTGCTGATGGTCGGTGACGGGTCGTTCCAGTTGACGGCGCAGGAAGTGGCGCAGATGGTGCGGCTGAAGCTGCCGGTGCTGATCTTCCTGGTCAACAACCGTGGCTACACCATCGAGGTGCAGATCCATGACGGTCCGTACAACAACGTCAAGAACTGGGATTATGCGGGCCTGATGGAAGTCTTCAACGCCGAGGACGGCAGGGGCCTTGGCCTGAAGGCGACGACGGGCGGCGAACTGGCGCAGGCGATCGAGAAGGGACTGGCCAACCGTGAAGGTCCGACCCTGATTGAATGCACCATCGACCGCGATGACTGCACCAGCGACCTGATTTCGTGGGGACGCCGCGTGGCCAACGCCAATGCCCGTCCGCCCGAGGAGCGGTAATCCACAGAAGTTTCTGGTGAGGCTTCTGATCGAAAAAGCTTCGAAGAACGCTGCCTTTTCAGGCGAAAGGCAGCACTCCAGAAATTTTACTGTGCATCAAGGAACAAAAAACCGGGGGAGGGGGCCATGTGCCTCCTCTTTTCTTTACGGACATGCAGGGTTACGGGACCACGCCCCACCCATCAGGCTGGCCCGCATCTGGCAGCACGGCAGGATCTGTCCGTCGCTCATGTCCAGGTTTTCGGCCTGCTGGAAAACAAAGCCGAGGCTTTCATAAAATGACCGGGCATTGAGGGAGGCCAGCACTGTCAGGCTTTCCAGCCCATCGGCATGGGCGATATGCAGGACATGCCGGACCAGCAGCCTGCCGATCCCCTGATGCTGATGGTGGGGATGGACATAACATTCGGTCAGCGTCTGGCGGCTTCTGTCATAACCGACATAGCCAACGATCCTGCCGTCACGTTCGGCGACAAAGCGTGCCCTGCTCCGGGCGAGGCGGAGGAACTGCACCTCTGTCCGTGTTGCCCATTCCGCCCGCTGGCGTGCGCTATAGAATTGCGTCCCGATATTGCTGATCGCCGCACGGTAAAGGGCAAGGGCGGAGTGCGTCTCCGACGGGTCTATCGGCCTGATGAGGATGTCCATATGCTGGATGCCTGTCCCATGTCGTGCGCCCTTACTGCGTTTTCATTTCGCTGTGTCGCCATGGACGTATCCTGTGCCACAGGGACCGGATTGCGTGACGGCGGCCATGACCGGTATCTTTCGCGGCGGGCGGCGACGGGGGTTTCGTCGTGCGCGACGCCACCATGACAAGGATGACAATGACGATCGAAATCAGGGAAGCCTCGGTTTCGGATTCCCGTTCCGTGCTGGAAATGAAGCGTAAACTGGATGGCCAAACGCGCTTCATGATGTTCGAACCTGATGAGCGTTCCATGGACGTCGCGGCGATGCAGTCAGAAATAGCGCAGCTTCGTGCCGCAGACAACTCCGTCCTCCTGCTGGCCTTTGCGCAGGGGACAGACGTGCCGGTCGGCTATGTCGAGGTCACTGGGGGCAGTTTCCGCCGCAACCGCCATGTCGGCAGCCTCGTGATCGGGATATGCGCCACCCATACCGGTATGGGCATCGGGACGGCGCTGCTTGGCGCGTGCGCGGACTGGGCGCGGGCGCATGGGATCGGCCGGCTGGAACTGACGGTCATGGTGCATAATGACCGGGCGATCCGCCTGTATGAAAAAAGCGGCTTTGTGGTGGAGGGGCGGCGTATTGCGGCGTTGATGGTCGATGGGGCGGCGGTTGATGAATATGTGATGGGGCGGATTCTGTAAGGGAAGGGTCTTCTTTTTCTGAAGAAAAAGAAGCAAAAAGACTTTTATTATTTAAAAATATGGCAGGTGATATAGTTATTTATATAAATCAGGAATAATTTAAAAATGATAAAGTAATAAAAGTTTTTGGGTGCCGCCTTTTTTCAAAAAGGCGGCGTTTTTTTTACACCTTCCTACATAGAAGAGGCCTGTTCCACAGCCTCCACGCTCAACCGCCGCGCGCCCAGCCCCGCGAACTGTTCCGACCGGCATGTCAGGATGATGATCTGCAGGCGGCGCGACATTTCCGTCAGGATATCGAACATCTGCTCCATCCGGCCACTGTCGGAAAATGTCAGCGCGTCATCCAGCACCACCATCGCCTGCTGCCCGCGTGTATGCAGCAGGTCCGCCATGCCCAGCCGCGCCAGCACCGCGATCTGTTCGCGCGTGCCATCGGACAGGTCGGCGAATTCCTCCGTCACTGTGCGGGTGATGCCGGTGATCGAAAAATCGGTCCCCAGCGTCACCTGCGCCCGGGGGAACAGTCCGCGCAGGGCCGGTTCCATCGCGCGCGTCAGCGGGGCAAGATACTGCTCCGTCGCATCGCGCGCCGTTGCCGCCAGCGTATCGGCCAGCAGCGTCAGGATTTCCACCTGCCGCGCACATTCGGCGCGTTCGCGCGCATGCCCGTCACGCAGGCGTTCGTGTTCCGCGATCCGTTCATCCAGCCCGTCGCCTTCCGCGATGCCGATGCGACCCGACAGGGCGGCGATGTCCTGACGCAGTTCGCCCACCCGCGTGCGCCGGTCCTCCAGCGTGCGTTCAAGGCGGCTGATGCGGGCCGCCACCATGGCCTCGTCCTCGTCCGGGCGGTCGGCCTCGCACATGCGCAGGGCGCTTTCGGCGGCATCGCGCGCGGCCTGTGCCTCCTGATGACGGGTGGCGAGGGCCTCGTCCGGCTGTGCCATGCGCTCCCGCGTCAGTTCCAGCGTCAGGCGGTCAAGCTGCTGTTGCGCCTGTTCCAGTTCCGTGCGGTGGCGTGTCAGCATGTCGCGCGCCTGCCGGGCTTCGCCATCGGGGGACAGCAGGGCGGCGCGGGCGGCCTCCACCTGCGTCTCCGCAGTGCCGAGGGCGTCCTGCACCTCGGCCAGCGTGGGCAGGGTGGCGGCGTCCGGGTCCTGCGCCACGCTGGCGAGCAGCCGGTCAAGTTCCATGACCCGCGCCCTTGCCGCCAGCAGCGCCGCCGCCGGATCGGGCATGTCGGCGGACAGCAGGTGGGCCTGCATCTTGCGGGCCTCGCCCACGGCGCGTTCGGCCTGCTGGCGCGCGACATGGGCGTCCATCGCCGCGGTCATGTCCGCACATCCCGCCTGCGCCAGAAGGGCGGACAGCGCATCGCGCGCCTGCGTGCGGGCCTGCAGGGCCTGTTCATGGTCGCCATCACCGGGCGGCGTGATGCGGATGTCGCCAATGCCCGGAACATGGACGAGCGTGGATGCGGTGATTTCCAGCCGCGTACCCGACAGGGGCGCGCCATTGATGCTGACCTGCCCCGCGATATCGGGCCGCAGGCTGAATTCGAGACGGGTCGCCTGTTCGCTGTAACGCGCGCTGGCGCGGTCCGCCGCACGCTCCGCCTGGCGCAGGCGGTTCATCATCGCATCATCGACATGCAGGGTCGCAAGGTGAAGTTCGGCCTGCGCCACCTGTGCCGCCGCCTGTTCCAGCCGTGTGACAAGGGTGGTCGCGTCGGCCTGTTCGCGCCGCCATGTGCTGGCCTGTTCGCGCAGGCTTGCGCGGCGGTGCATCTCCTGCGCGGCCTGCAGGCGGGCCATCGCGCCCTGCAGTTCATGCTGGCGCGCGACCGTTGCCTGTTCCGCGCGGTCGCAGCGCTGCTGCGCGCTTTCCATCGCTGCACGCAGTTCGTCCGTGCGCGTGCGCAGGCGCTGGCGTTCGGTTTCCATCGTCGCGCGGCGGCCGATGGTGTCCTGCGCAATGGCCAGCCTGCCCTGTGCAAGCTGCACCTCCGCCTGCGCGGCCTTCAGGCGGGCGGCATGCTGGCGCAGGCGGTCGTGATCGCGGCGTGCCTGCGCAAGGTCGGCGGTTTCCTGCTCATGCCGGGTGGCGTCGTCGGCATGGTGCAGCAGGCGGCGCTTTTCGGCCAGCGTCTCGATATCGTCCTCGAGCGCGCGGCGGCGTTCCACCAGGCGCGCGATCTCCGTACTGGCGGCGTCTTCCTCCGCGATGGCGGTCTTGTAACGCCCCTTCGGGTTGCCCCGCCCGTCAAGCAGGACGGCACGTTCGTCACGCACCATCGCCAGAAGCCGCGTCGCCTCCGCCCCGCCGGTGATGTTGCCCAGTTCCCCCTCCAGGCAGGCGGTCAGGGCGTCGCTGGCCCGGCCCGTCAGTTCGGGCTGTTTCAGGCTGTCGCCCTGCGTGACCCACAGCGCGTTCCAGATGCCGCAGGCCTCGCCCCGGCCCTGCGCCTCCAGCCCCATGATCTCGTGCAGCTTTTCTTCCGCATCGGCATTGGCGAACGTCTCCTCCCCGACCTTCAGGCTCATGCCCGCGCGCGACAGGAAGCGTTTTTCAAGGTGGCAGGGGATATCGTTGATGCTGAAATCCACATGCACGCTCGGGCCGGTGCTCTGGTCGGTAAAGGGGCGCAGTTCCTTCACCGACCTGCTGGTGCTGGAATAACGCCACATGAACGCTGCCCGCAGGGCGGCAAGCAGCGTGGATTTGCCGAATTCATTGCGCGCGGCCAGCACGTTCAGCCCCGGCCCCAGCCCGCACAGGCGCGTGGGTGTAACGAATTTGCGCAGGTTCGCGACCTTCAGACCATGCAGGATCATGACGTGGTTCCCTTTCGCCCGTCCGCCGCGTTGACCATCAGAGCAAGGCGGCGCAGGGCGGCGGTGGCGATGTCGCGCTGTGCCTCCGGCCCGTTGCCCGCGCGTTCCGACAGGATGGCCGCTGCCGCGCGCACCGCGCCCGTGCCGAACAGGTCGAGGTCATCCGCATGGGGCAGCAATGTCGGTTCCCCATCGACGCGCAGCAGGCGCAGGGCGGAGCCAAGCGCGTCGAGCATGTCCTGGTATGCCTGCAGCCCCTCCAGCGACAGCGCGCCGCGCACGTCCAGCCAGACAAGCACGCGGTCCGCCTCCTGCGGGTCGATGTTGCGCAGGCGATGTTCCAGGGCGGCGATATCGTGCGCCTGCGTCAGGGTGGCGCTGTCACGGTGCCACACGAAGCGGCCGACGCGGTGGGACGTGACCTCCGGCAGGGCGTTGGGACCGGCAAGGTCCACCACAAGGGCATGCCCGCCCCCGTCGCCGCCCCGGTCGAACCCGTCGATTTCGGGTGTGCCACTGTACCATGTACGTTCGTCGATGCGCTGCTGCCCGTGCCAGTCCCCAAGCGCGAGGTAGGACAGGCCCGCGCGCCGGGCGCGGTCGATGGCGATGCGGTTCTGCACTTCCTCGCTGCCGAAATCACGCACCGACCCATGGGCCAGCCCGACGCGGATGACGCCGGGGGGCGTTTCGGCCGAATCCATGTCCGCCGTCGGGTCGGTCGCGACATGGCGGCGTTTCAGGCCGCCGGGAATGACCCATGCCGCCCCGGCCGGGTCCATCGGCGCGGGCCGGCCGTCAAGGTGGGCGGTGATGTTGTCCGGCAGGCCGATGGCATGCAGCCGGTCCCAGATGCCGCCGGGCACGTTGGGGTCGTGGTTGCCCGCGATCAGGTGCCAGCACAGGTCGGGGAACTGGCGCATGCGCTCGATCGGCTGGCGCAGGGTCCGGTCCACCGGGATTTCATGGTCATAGATGTCACCCGCCACGACAACGGCGCTGGCGCCCTGTTCGCGCGCCAGTCGCCCGATGCGTCCTATGACCTCCAGCCGCTGGTCCTGCAGGACGGATTGCGTGCTGTCATCGGCAAAGCGGAAGACCTTGCCAACCTGCCAGTCGGATGTGTGAACAAAGCGCATGGATGCGAGTATCATCCCCCATCGTCATGTCACAAGACGCAGTGGCGGGGTGGTGATGGGGTAAACAAAAAAGTGATCCAGAAGGTGTAGATAAATTCGAACTATGGCCTTGCTGCCTCAATCTGGTCATATATGACGATTAGGTAATAAATCATCGATGCGGCAACCTACCTGTCGCGATGCCCCCGCTTCGGCACAGTTACGGAACACGAAACGATGCCTTCAGTGACTGAGACGCTTGTCAAGACTTCTTCCCATTCCGGCGCTTCCGGCCTGTCTTCCGATGACACGACCGCGCGTTCGCAGAATGTGCGCTCCATTCACCTCAGCCACCGCCGCGCGCTGCTTGATTACGCCCGCACGCTCGACTGCGCTGCTGAAACGGCCTGATTTCCCGCGTCCGGGAATGCCGCCTGCCGGATCTGGATACCATCCACGCCGGCACGGGTGAATGACATGGATCATGCCTGCGATTGCAAAGGCCATGATGACCGGTCATGAGGATGTGGACGAGTCGCCTGCGCCGTTACGCCCCGATCCGCCGGGCAAGGCGCCCGTCGAGGTAATCGCGGCACACTGTCACGCAGCCTGTGCCCCATTGTGGCCCAAGGGCCTGCACCTGCGCCGTATGGGCGTGTGATGTCGCCCATGCCAGAAGCTGCACCCGGCGCTGTGCGATCAATGCGGGCAGGACCGACAGGTCGGCGCGCTCCACGGGGGTCATGGTTTCATATCCCCGCAGCCAGTGCGCGACCCAGTGCGGCATCCGGGGATGATCCTCGAAAAAACTGAGGGCTGCGGCAAGGTCCTGCATGAACCAGCTAAAGCCGCAATCATCAAAATCAATGATATGCGTGCGCTCCCCCGCGATCAGCAGGTTGGCCAGCCGCAGGTCCGCATGGATCAGGCCGAAACGCGCCGCGCCATCGCCATAGGCCGCAAGTTCCGAACCTGCCTGCGCCATGGCGTGGGTGATCGTGTCGTGCGCGCGCGGATCCAGCCCCTGCGCCGCCTGCCACTGCCCCCATGCGGCCGCCGGCCCGACCATGGTGGCATGCGTCCAGACCTTGCGCCGGAAACCCTGCGGCCTGCGCCATGCGCGGCTGTGCTGGTGCAGGCGCGCGGTAATGCGGCCAAGGCGGGCAAAACTGCCCGGATCGATATCGGGCGTGGGTTCGGTCCCGTCGATCCATTCGAACATCACGACATGCCGTGCCGATGTGCCGGGCGTGCTGACATGATGCAGCCGCTCCCCGTCCATCGCGCACACGGCGCGCGGCACCTGTATGCCTGCGGCCCGCAGGCTGTCGAGCCATGCCAGTTCGCTGCGGATTTCCGTGGCGTCATGGTATCCGGGGCGGTGGACACGCAGGACGCGACGCCGCCCGTCGGGCAGGTCAATGCGATAGGTGGCGTTTTCCGACAGGCACAAAAGACGCGGCACGCCACGCTCGGCCGGGGGATAGAGGGCCATGGCGGCACGGGCGATCGCATCGGGATCGCCTGCGCGGAAAGGGGCAGGGGCGACATCACTCATGATGCCGTCCTTCCTACATCTTTGCGCGCGTGACCGCGATGGGGGACGTTACAGGATGCAGTTGAACTGCAGCGCCATCACCGCGGCATCGTGATAGGTCGTGGTGCCGCCCGGACGGTTGATGTACTGGAAATCGGGCTGGAAGCTCATGCCGCGCGCCGCATGGATGTTGTAGAACAGTTCATACACATCCTCATGCGTCTGGATGCCCCACGCCTGTCCCCACTGGTTCGACAGCAGTGGCTGGCCCGTCAGCATGGAGGATTCCTGCTGCAGCACCGAGGAACGGCTCATTTCGAAATAGTGGAACATCGCGCCCATGGTATCGAGCGGACGGCCCCATTTCGCGCCGGTTTCGATCATGCCCGCCCACGCATGCTGCTTCATGGCCGAGACCTTGCCGGAGGTATACATGTACCCCGCCAGGCCGATCAGGCCGTTCGTCGGGCCCTTGCCATTGCGCACGAACATCTGGTCCGCCTGGAACCATGCCGTGCTGACACCCGATTCCTTGCGGAAGGGGCGGCCGGTGATCACGGCCGAATTGCCGTCGATGTCCTGGAACAGGTCGTTGTACTGCGAATTGTCATAGCCATAGCCCGCCTTGTAATGACCGGCGAGGTGATGGCGGCCGAATTCCGGCAGCCAGCCGATTTCCACCGGGGTGGAGAAATGGCCAAGGCCGCTCTGCGCCCACGACCAGCCGGAAATGCCGCCGTTATAGGCATGGGGCGAGACGGCGAACATCGACGCCATGATATAGGTATCGACCGTCGGCATGACGCGCATCACGACGCCAAGGTTGCCCGAAGGCCAGTCACGACCGCCCGGAACGTACTTGCCGGGCGCGGGATTGCCGCAGATCGACACGTTCATGAAGTTACAGAACAGCGGGGATGCAGCAAAGAAGCTGCCGACCGGGATCCAGCCCGCGCTGATGTCGAGTCGGTTATGGAACAGCGACTGTTCGGCATACATGTACACCAGATGGGCCACGACGTTACCACGCGCGCCATAGATCTGCTGCACCCCGCCCAGGGAGTCATGGATGTATTCGGTGCTGAGGTTCGTGCCATGGCCGTTGACGATCATGGTATGGGTCCAGAAATTCTTGAGCCCCGCCAGCCTGTTCCAGTCGATGTCGATTTCCACGCCCGTCTGCCCCGCATCGGTGACGCCCTGCTTGGCGCCGCCGCGGAAGTTCCCGGCCAGTTCCTCATGCTCGTCAGCGGCGATGTGGATGCCGTGGCGCACCAGCCATGGCTGGAGGCCCAGCCAGTCCCCGAAGAAATGCTGGTTGCCATAGGGTGCGCTGAAGAACTGCCCCGGGTCCTGCGCCCATGCGGACTGCGTGCGCCGGGCGTTGGCGGCCACCATTGGCTGGGTGCCGATCCCGCCCATGCTGTCGCCCGGTATGGCCTGTGCGAAGGCCTGGGCCCGATCGGCGATAAGCACAAGAAAAGACAGCACGATGGGGGCAAGAAAGAGTGGAATTATCCTGATCATCCGCGCATTCGTAGCATATTTCATATTGGAGATGAACCTTGTCATATTGGAGATGAACCTTGGACAATAAATTTTATGAACATTTGTTTAGTATGAAATAATATGATGCATAATTCCATGCAACGCCAGAAATTCAAAAATATTTCGTTGTTACAAAAAGGATAATTTTTTTGTGCAATGCACAAATAGTCAGTAAAGTTATTTCTGGACTTCCGCTTTAAGTGATTACTACAGGTATCTCTCCCGGTCATCTTTTCGCGATGTGATATTGCGCCATCCCTCGATCATGGCAGATCGAGATTGACGAATGGTGTGCACGGGGGCGAAGATCGCGGCATGTCTCGACTGGATATGAACAAGCCCTTCCTGCCGGTCCGCATCGCGGTGATGACGGTGTCCGACACGCGTACGCCCGCCGATGACCGTTCCGGCGACATCCTTGCCGAACGGATCACGGCGGCAGGCCATCACGTGGCCGCGCGCGCGATCGAACCTGACGACGCCGATGCGATCGCCTGGCGCCTGTCGCAATGGATTGCCGATCCGCAGGTCGATGTGGTGATCTCCACCGGCGGCACCGGGGTGACGGGCCGCGACGTGACGCCAGAGGCGTTCGAGCGGGTGATCGACAAGCGGATCGAGGGGTTCGGCGAACTGTTCCGCATGCTGTCGTACCAGAAGATCGGGACCTCCACGATCCAGTCGCGCGCCCTTGCGGGGGTGGCGGACGGGACCTACCTGTTCGCGCTGCCCGGTTCCACCGGGGCGGTGCGCGATGGCTGGGACGACATCCTTGTCTGGCAGCTCGACAGCCGCCATGTGCCCTGCAACTTCGTCGAACTTATGCCGCGCCTGCGTGAACACCTGCCACCGGGCCACGACTGATCCGCGCCACATCAAGGAAAGGGCTTTGGCAATGACGAAAAAACTCCTCCTGCTGGCCGGTGACTATGTCGAGGATTACGAGATCATGGTCCCGTTCCAGGCGCTGGGCATGCTGGGCTACCAGGTCGATGCCGTCTGCCCGGGCAGGAAGAAGGGCGATCATGTCCTGACCGCCATCCATGATTTCGAGGGCGCGCAGACCTACAGCGAAAAGCCCGGTCACCGCTTTGCCCTGACGGCGACGTTCGATGACGTGCGGCATGAGGAATATGCCGGCCTGGTCATTCCCGGTGGACGCGCGCCGGAATATCTGCGCCTTGATGCGCGGGTGATCGCGCTGGTGCGGGCGTTCGCGGACCGGCCGGTCGCCGCGATCTGCCATGCGGCGCAACTGCTGGCGGCGGCGCGGGTCATTGCCGGGCGCAGGGTTTCGGCCTATCCCGCCTGCCGTCCCGATGTCGAACTGGCGGACGGGATCTTTGCCGACATCGCCATCGACGCCGCCGTGACCGATGGCCTGCTGGTGACGGCCCCGGCCTGGCCCGCCCATCCGGCGTGGCTGGCGCAGTTCATCGCCGTGCTGGGCGCACGGGTCGAGATCTGACCCGCCCCCATCAGGGGCATTGACAGCAAAGTGACAGAAGTTTCTGGGTGCCGCCTTTTTCCAAAAAGGCGGTGTTCTTTCGAAGCTTTTTGAAAAAGGCTTCACCAAAAACTTTCATCTGATGACAGCCGCCTAGACCCCGCCGGTAACGCCGGGGCGGTTCAGGATCGACAGGAATTCCCGCCGCGTGTCGGAATTGCTGCGGAACGTGCCCAGCATCCTGCTGGTGACCATCGACACGCCGGGGCGGTGCACGCCACGCGTGGTCATGCACTGGTGCGAGGCCTCGATCACCACGCCCACGCCGCGCGGTTGCAGGACCTCGTTGATGGTATTGGCGATCTGCGCCGTCATGCGTTCCTGGATCTGGAACCGCCGGGCATAGGCATCGACCACGCGCGCCAGCTTTGAAATGCCGACCACGCGCTTGCGCGGCAGGTAGGCGACATGCGCCACGCCGATGATGGGCACCATGTGGTGTTCGCAATGGCTTTCAAAGCGGATATCGCGCAGCAGCACCATCTCGTCATAATCCTCGACCTCGGAAAAGGTGCGGGTCAGGAGATCGACCGGGTCCTCGGCATAGCCGCAGAAGAATTCCTCGTACGAACGCACCACGCGCGCTGGCGTGTCGTGCAGCCCTTCGCGCCGGGGGTCTTCGCCGGCCCAGCGCAGGAGCGTACGCACGGCATCTTCTGCCTCCTCACGCGTGGGGCGGGGGGGCGGGGCGGAATCGGTGGGGGTCATTGCTGTGTTCTGTCTTGTTCCTGCGCGCCACGCCCGTCCGCGTGCGGGCGATGGCAGGCATGGGTGTTGATGGGGTGTTAATGGAAGATGGCGGGGTGATGCGGGCTGTCGAGGCTGAAGGTCGGGATGTTCACGTCGAAATGTTCCCGCGTGCCGGGCTGGACCATGTGATAGGTCCCGCCCATGAACCCAGTGGGCGTCTCCAGCGCGGCACCCGACATGTATTCGAAACAGCCATCCGCGTCGATCACGGGCTGTTCCCCCACGACCCCGTCGCCCTGCACATGTTCGACGCGGCCCTGCCCATCGACAATGCGCCAGCTACGCCGCAGGAGCTGGATCGCACTGTCGCCGTGATTTTCCACCCGGATGCGATAGGCCCAGACAAACCGCCGCTCCTCCGGTTCCGACTGGTCATCCAGCCAGAACGTCTGCACCAGCACCCGCACATCGCCTGTGCGCGCCTCGTAACACGGGGTGTTGTCGATGGCGCTCGCCAGGGCGGAGTCGGGATCGTGTCCGGGGGGAGGGGGGAACGACTTGTTCTGGGCCATAAGGTACTCCGGGCTGTGGATCAGCGCGCGGCGACGGCGCTCAGGCCGCGACGCAGATCGTCAATCAGGTCCTCCGCATCTTCCAGTCCGACGGAAAAGCGGATCACGCCATCGGTAATGCCAAGGCGCGCGCGCTCTTCCGGCCCGATCTTGTGGTGCGTGGTGGTGGCCGGGTGCGTCACCAGCGAGCGCGCATCGCCAAGGTTGTTGGAAATGCTGATCAGCTTCAGCGCGTCCATGAAGGCGAAGGCCCCTTCCTTGCCGCCCGCGACCTCGAACGCGACCAGCGTGGAGCCCGCGCTCATCTGCTTCATCGCCAGTTCGTGCTGCGGATGGTCGGCGCGGCCGGGATAGAACACGCGCAGGATCTGCGGCGCGGAAGCAAGGAAGTCCGCCACCCTGCCCGCATTCGCGGTCATCGCGTTCACGCGCAGCGACAGCGTCTCCAGGCTCTTGAGCATCACCCACGCATTGAACGGGGAGAGCGTGTTGCCGGTGTTGCGCACGAACGGACGCAGCACGTCGTCAAGCCATTCCTTCCGCCCCAGCACCGCACCGCCCAGCGTGCGGCCCTGCCCGTCGATATGCTTGGTGCACGAATAGACGACGACGTCCGCGCCAAGCTCCAGCGGCTTCTGGTACAGCGGGGTGGCGAAGACGTTATCGACCACCACGATGGCCCCGGCCTTGTGTGCAAGGTCGCAGACCGCGCGGATGTCGAGAATGTCGAGCATCGGGTTCGACGGGCTTTCGAGCAGCACGGCGCTGGTCGGCTTCGACAGGGCTTCGGCCCATGCGGACAGGTCCGCGCCATCGACGAACACGGTTTCGACCCCGTAGCGCGGCAGCAGTTCGGCCACGATCCAGTGGCACGACCCGAACAGCGCGCGTGACGCGACGACACGTTCGCCCGCGCGCACCTGCGCCAGCAGCGCGGAGGAGACCGCCCCCATCCCGGTGGAGGTGGTGACGCAGTCCTCCGCCCCTTCAAGGTTGGCAAGGCGGCGTTCGAGTGCTGCGACAGTGGGGTTGGAAATGCGGCTGTACTGGTAATGCTGCACATCACCAAGGAACGTGGCCTCCGCCTGTTCGGCGCTGTCATAGACAAAGCCTGACGTCAGGAACAGCGCCTCGCTCGTTTCGCCATAGGGGGTGCGTTCCTCGCCCGCATGCAGCAGGCGGGTGGCGGCGCGCCATTCGGAAGGGGTGGAGTTCTCAGTCATGATCGTCAGGATTCCCAAACCAGAAAATCGTCAGAAACGCCGAAAAAGGCAGAGGCCCGGACCGGAAAAAAGGGCTTGGAATGATCCGGGACAAAGCTTCCTTCGGCAATGGATCGTCCGACCGTGGAAACCATGACACCAGCGCCTTGTGGCGGCATCAGGCCTCTTTAGCGCGTCTGTTTAACCTCGCCGCAAGCCGGCCGAATCAAATCACGAGGGTCCCGGCCCCATGGCAGGGCGCGCGGTACAGGCACGGTTATTGCGGATTGCACCCATGCTCGTCAACTGCCGCGGGCGGGCATCGGCCCTGTTGCATCCGGGCCTGCGGGAACGATTGCATTGGGTCGGTCCCTCCGCTATAGGGAGGGCAGCACGCGGGTGTAGTTCAATGGTAGAACGGCAGCTTCCCAAGCTGCATACGAGGGTTCGATTCCCTTCACCCGCTCCATGCTTTCCCCGGATCGACGGAAGATGTCCTTACCGCACCGCCGCAGGGCAGGGGGGCGAAGGTGTCGTCGCCTGTGTGTCGTCATAGGTCGAGCCGTTCCAGATCCAGCGATCCCCGTCATCGACCAGCATGTCATGCATGCCGCCATGGCTTTGCGGCATGATCCGCACCGGCCCACTCAGCGAATCGAGGACCTGCGTCCAGCGCGTCCCCCGGCGCAGGAAGACGGAGGTGGAACAGCCTGCGGACCCGCACAGGCCTGGCGACTGCAACTGCACGAACAGCGCCATGTCCCCTGGCTGGTCCGACAGCGGCCCCGATGCCGTCAGGATGACGGGATGTTCGCCGCGCGCACGTGCATCACGCAGGTCCTGCGCCTGCAGGATATGCGCCTGCCGGTCGAGTTCCGTGCCCGGATGTTGCGCCAGGATGACCGTCGCACCCAGATCCGTGGCGGCCTGTGCCCCCGCGATGCCCCCCATGCACAGCGCCCCCGCGACCATCGCGCCATGCAGCACGGACCGCCATGTGGCAGTGCGTCCGGCAGGGAGGGAGGGGGAGGGACTGGACGGGTGGAACATGCGGCGGATATCTCCCTGTGGCAGGTCATGCAGGCGCCTTCCGGCCATGGGACCGGGGTGGCCGTTTCATGATGCAATGAAGGAGACAGGATGAAAATGGTTGCACCCACCCATCCCCGGCCGGGGCTTTACCGGCATTACAAGGGCGGCCTTTACACCGTCATCTGCGTCGGCCGCCACAGCGAGACGGAAGAATGGCTCGTCACCTATCGCAGCGAGGCGAAGGGCGATTACTGGGTCCGCCCGCTGGAGATGTGGATGGAGCAGGTCGGGGGCGTGCCGCGTTTCGCGCCCGTCACGGATGTGTAAGTCATAAAAGTTTTTGGGTGCCGCCTTTTTCCAAAAAGGCGGCGTTCTTCGAAGCTTTTTGAAAAAAGCTTCACCAAAAACTTTTATTCACATGGATTCAGTGGTGGGTGCGCGATGTATGCGTCGCTGTCGCCTGAGGCCAGCTTGCCGCGATCTTGTCGCTTAGCTGGTCAAGCAGCGATTCCGTGATTTCGGCCACATGGTTGTTGGTGGCGGTCCCGCCCGCGACCTCGATATGGGTGCGGTTGCGCGCGATCGGCTGGCGCAGGTCCTGCGGGATGATGGCCCAGTCGGCATTCAGCGCCGCCGCCCCGTTGCGGCTGACGTCAAGGCGGCTGATATTGATCGCCAGACGCCACGAGGCCGGGATCGGCTGCGGCTGGTCGGTCACGAAGCGGTCGGGCCATTTCTGCGCCAGCCGTGCGGTGACAAGGTCCGTCGCCCCCACCGACAGGCGGCTGGCCCACCGGCCAAGCGAACTGCGCTCGATCTCGTGCCCGTCGCGCACCAGGATGTCCTGCCCGTCAAGGTAGTCGGGGATGCGCGCCTGTTCCACCTGGATGACCGGGGTGGTGTCGGTCACGGCGGAGACGCTGCCGCTGGGCGTGGTGGCCCCCGTGGCGATGGCCGACGCGCCAAGCGTATAGAACTTCACCGGGGCGGAGGAACACGCCGCAAGCAGCGAGGCCGAGACGATCAGGCCCCCCATGGCGCGGCAGGTGGCCATGTGGCGGGAGAGGAAAACAGGCAGGCACGAGATCATTGGCTGCGTCCCATCAGCAGGAGTTGCGGGTTACTTTCAACTTCATTGGCGAACCCGCGCAACCCGTAGGCGGCGGCGGTCACGTCACGCGTCATTTCGGCAAGGTGGACCTGATCGGGTGACTGCGGCGATGTCAACTGCTGCACGCCCACCATGGTCTCGTGCGCCTGCGCCAGCGTCAGGCGCGCCTCGTCGATCAGGTGCCGCAGTTCCGCCCTGCGGGCATCCATTTCCCGCCCGCCCGTCGCCAGCATCCGGTCCATGTCCGTCAGGGTGACAGCCGCGCGCGTCTTGGCGTCGGCCAGGGCCTCGCGGATGGTGACCACCGCGACATGGCTGCGCGCCGATGTCTGGCGGATGCTGGCCATCATCGGCGGCACGTCGCGGTGAAGGTCGGTCGCAAGCTGGCGGATGCTGGCCACGGCCGTGCGGATGTCATGCTTGAGCTTTTCCATCGTCGGCGCGCCAAGTTCCCCCTTCAACTGCTGCAGGGTGGTCTGGCCCACCGGGATTTCCGGCAGGGAGGACAGGCCCGGATGCATCCGCGCCGGCGTGTTGGGGGAGAAGTCGAGGTCGATTTCCGACTGCCCCGTCACGAAACTGTGCAGGACCATGTCCGCGCGCATGCCGTCGGCCACCAGCGTGGGAACATCGGGCAGGTCCGCGCCGCCGGGCACCTGCCGGGGGGAGAATTCGATCCTGACGGAGGTAAAGGTGCGGTTGACCGTCGGATCGACGGCAATGTCGATCCTCTCCACTGCGCCGACGGGAATGCCCCGGAAATTGACCGGGGAGCCGATATCCAGCCCCGCCGTCGAATCCTCGAACACCACGACCGCTTCGCGCACGGAATGCAGGAACGGGATCTCCCCGCGCATCAGCAGGATCGCCCCGCCCACGAAGGCCGCGCCAAGCACCAGTGCGCCAATGACTCTCTGTCTGGCGGGCATGGCCCCTATCTGTCCCCGTTGCTGGAGGAATCGGTGCGTTCGCGGTGCATGAAGGCGTGGACCATCGGGTTGTCGCAATGGTCGCGCATCCATGTGGGCGAGCCATGCGCGATCGCCGTCTTGGAATCGGGGTCGAGGAAGATGCCGTCATCCGCGATCGCGAACAGGCTGGAGAGTTCATGGCTGACGAGCACGATCGTCGCCCCCAGGCCGTCGCGCAGGTTGAGGATCAGTTCATCCAGACGTGCGGAGGTGATCGGGTCCAGCCCGGCGGAAGGTTCGTCGAAGAACAGGATGTCCGGGTCCAGCGACATCGCGCGCGCAAGGCCCGCCCGCTTCTTCATCCCGCCGCTGAGTTCGGAGGGGTACTGGTCGATGGCGTGCAGCATCCCCACCAGCCCGAGCTTGAGTTCCACAAGCTGGCGGATCACGTGTGGCTTCAGCTTGGTGAACATCTGCATCGGCAGGGCGACGTTTTCGCCCACCGTCATCGAACTCCACAGCGCGCCGCTCTGGAACAGGACGCCAAAGCGGCGGCCGATGCGCACCCGGTCCTCGTCCGTGCCGGCCCAGTAATTGTCCGTGCCGACAAGGTATTCGCCCTTTGCCGGGCGCAGCAGGCCGATCATGCTCTTGAGCAGGGTGCTCTTGCCGCAGCCAGAGCCGCCCATGACGGCGAAGATGCTGCCGCGTTTGACGTCAAAGGAGATGTCATGCTGGATCACCTTCGGCCAGAACGCCAGCGTGACGCCACGCACCGACAGCATCGCCTGCGCGGTGTCCGCGTCGTGTGGGGCGGGGGTGGGGATGTCTGCGTTCATCGGATCAGATGTCCAGCACGTTGGCGATGACGGCGAATATGGCGTCGATGGCGATCACGCCCACGATGCCGACGACCACCGCGCGCGTTGCGGCGATGCCGACATCGGCGGCGGAGCGCCCGGCCTTCAGGCCGATGCGGCAGCTTGTCAGGCCGATGAACCCGCCGAACACGATGCTCTTGATGAAGCCGAAGATGAACTGCGACAGCGCGACGGCGTAAAGTGTCTCGTGGAAATAGCCCAGCGGCGTGACGTTGAGCATGATGTACGCCACGACGAACCCGCCGAACATGCCGATCAGGCAGCCATACAGGTAAAGCAGCGGCATCGTCAGCACGAGGGCCAGCACCGAAGGCAGGATGAGGTAGCTGGAAACCGGGATGCCGAACACCGTCAGGGCGTCGATTTCCTCGTTCCCCTGCATGGTGGAAATGCGCGCGGCATAGGCGCCGCCGGTGCGCCCGGCCATGATGATCGCGGTCATGACGGCGGACATCTCGCGCACCATCGCGATTCCCACCAGGCTTGCGACATAGATGTCGGCCGCGAATTTGTGCAACTGCACCGCACCGACAAAGGCAAGGATCGCGCCGACCAGGAAATTGACCACGCCCACGATCAGCAGCGCCGTCGGCCCCGCCGCGCGCACATCCGACAGCAGATCGACGGTGCGCATCATCCCCTTGCCCAGCAGGGCGGCAAGGCCACCTTTCGCGGTGGCGACGCCCATCTCGCTCACGCAGCCGATTTCGTTGAGGGTGTCGAGCGTGAACTCCCCCACCGCCGCGACCGGGGCGAAATGGCGTGGCGCGGGGGGATGCGCCTCTGGCGGGATTTCGGGCAGGAGGTCCAGCAGCTTGCGCGCCGAGGGCGGGAGCGTGTCGGTGCTGACCGTCACATCGGCAAGGCGGGCATCGCGCTTGAGTTCCCACAGGAAGCTGATGAGGGAGGTATCCCACCGGCCCAGCCCGTCGGTGGAGAATTCAAGCGGCTTGCCCTTTGTCGCGGGGGCAAGGCCATTGTCGGGAAAGTCGGGGGTGGTGCCGGTCTGTGCGATCCATTCGCCGGACAATGTGATCAGGGTCCGGTTCGCCTCGGCCTGCAGATGCCATTGCGGCGCACCATTGACGGACGTGTTCACCAGCCTCTCCAACCTCAGGGCCGTGCCTGCCACGGCAGTGGGCAGGACACGCAGGGAACGCCGCGCGGACAGCGGACCGGCACGGTCATGCGCCGGATGCCGCCTCCCATGGCGGGGATGGCCCGACGCACCGGGCGCGTGTTCGCGGGGGCGTTCCCTTCCCATACCAGATGACCCGGCATGCACAAGGCCTGCTGCCGCGACGGAATGGTGAGCACAGCGCATGGCTTGCGCGTCCGGGCCGTCGCGACATCAGCGAGGGGACCACCCGTTGCGCACCAGCACATGCGCGTCCGTCCCGCCGTCCCCCCCATGCGCGATGCGCCCGAAATCGTCCATCACCCGCCGCGCCACCGACAGTCGGTAATGCAGCGGGTCCCAGAAACTGTCGCGGTCATCGACGATCGGGCCGGGGATGTCGAAATCCACCACCAGCGTGTCGGCCATGCCCGCCGCCATGGCGGTGACGGCCCGGCGGCAGGCCAGCGCGCGCATCCGGCTGCGGCTGCCCGCCGGCCCATGCAGGTAGGCGGAGGCCGGGGGAAACCACAAAAGCCGCCGCGTGTCCTCGGGCAGGTGCGACAGCATGGCGCGCAGCAGCCCCATGCTGTCGGGCACGGCGCGGTCCGCACCATCGGGGGCGGGCGTGGGATCGGGCGGGGTCCATGCGGCGAACGCCCGGTCCACGCGGGCACGGTCATAGCGGTCGTCGGGCGGGACGAAGCTGGTATAGCCATCGGAGCCAAAGCGCTGCGCCTTCAGCCCCACCAGCCACAGGAACTGGTTGGCCGCCTCCTGCAGGGCATACAGGTTGGCCATGTGCAGGTACCCCGCCCAGGGCGGGCCGTCATACATCCATTCCGGCCAGGGGCGGTTGGGACCGGTCAGGTTGCCCGGCCGGTTGCGGCACCATGCGGCGTCGATGTCGATCATGACCACGCGCGGGGCGGGATGGTGACGCAGGAACAGCGACAGCAGGCGCGCCTGTTCCCATGCGCTGGCGCTGTTCATGCCAAGCTGCAGGAAACGCGCGTCAAGGGCACGGTCCAGCACGGCGGGCTGCATCAGGCGGCTGGTGGAGGTGCCGAGCATGACGGAATCGAACGCCGCCCCGCGGGTCAGCGCGGGCATGCTGTAGCGGGTGTTGGTGCTGATGGGGATGCGCGCCAGGCGGGGCGAGAACGGCAGCACGTCCCACGGGTCCACCGTGACGATGAAGCCATAGAGCACGCCCCCCACCACGACCGCCGTGCCCAGCAGCACCAGTGCGAAACGCCGCCATGTCCAGGCCGCGTCCGCGCGGCGGGGCGGGGTCGTCATTGGTGGCGGAAAGTGACGACCAGTACGTCGCGATAGGCCGGGCGTGACGGGTCGATCGGGCGCACCGCCGTCACCCCGTGATAGACGCGGTTGTCATCGACGATCGCGGCATCAAGCGGCCGGTCGAGCATGAACGTGCCCACCTGCCGGCGTTGCAGGTCATGGATGGTCGTCTCCCCCGACATGACGTTTTCCCGCCGCACCATCAGCACCAGCACCCAGTCCACACCGTCGCGGTGCAGTCCCTCCGGCGTGGGGTGGCCGGGCTGTTCGGGCAGGGCCTCGATCCGGAACTGGTGGATTTCCGCATGCCAGCCCTCCGGGCGGCGTGCGGGCGGGGTCAGGTCGGTGACGATGCGATACATCAGGCGCAGGATCGCCTGCAGCGCCGGATGGGTGCCGATGTCAGGCTCCACCGCGCGGAACCAGCGTTCGATCCCGCCATTGAGTTCGTTGTAATCGCGGCTCTGGTAATGGGGCTGGTGCTTCTTGCGCCGCATGTCCTGTGACCCAACCGCAAAGGTGGCATGGCGACGGCGGCGGTACCGCCCGCCATCGGCCATGTAACGGTCCAGCCCCAGCCGGTTCCAGCTTGCGGCGAAGGACTCCCACTCCCGCAGGCCATAGCGCAGGAGTTCCTCATGCATCCGGTCCGCCCCGACAAAGGCGAACCCCTGCGCACGCAGGGGGGCCTCCATGGCGGCCAGTGTCGGGTCCGGATCGGGGGTGGGTGTCATTCGTGGGCCTTTGGACTCGGGGTGGCGGCAGGAGCGTCACCCTTCGGGGTTGCGGGCGCATCATGCGCCACATCCGCCGCCGGTGTCACCTGCGGGGCCGCCTGCGGGGGCGTTGCCTGCGGAGCCTGCGCGGAGGGCGCATTGGGCGGGAACACCATGTGCATGCTGCCGCTGCCATTGACGTCCAGTGCCTCGGTGCCGGGCATGTTGCCCAGCATGTTGACGCTGGTCGGGATCGGGAACTTCACGCGCTCCTTGACCATGCGCGTCGTCAGGCGGCGGTAATATTCACGATACACCTTCCATTTCGAACCCGGCGTCGTGCGGACCGAACCCAGGAACTTCGCCCCGTTGCCATCCGCCTGCTCCACCCCGAGGAAGGAGAAGTCGGACTTGATGAGCGGCGCGAATTTCGGGTCCTTGCGCATCAGCGCCAGTTCGTCATGCAGGATTGCTGCGACGCGGGTGGGGTCCTCGCTCAGGTCGATCATGAAGTCCACCACGACAAGGTTGTAATCGCGCGAGGTGTTCGCGATCGACGTGACCGAGGAGAAGGGGATGATGTGCAGGTCGCCATTGATCGAGCGCAGTCGCAGCGTGCGGATCGACAGGTGTTCGACCGTGCCCGACACCGCGCCCGCAGTGACCCAGTCACCCACCTGCATCGCGTTTTCCACCAGCATGAAGAAGCCGGTGATGAAGTCCTTGACCAGGCTCTGCGCGCCAAAGGCCACGGCGGCGCCCATGATGCCCGCACCCGTCAGCAGGGGGGCGACGTTGATGCCGATCTGCGACAGGGTGGTGACCGTCACGATGACGATGATGAACGTCAGCAGCACCGTGCGGATGATCGGCAGGACCGTGCGCAGGCGACTGGCGCGTGACGCCTGCTCCGACGTCTCGAAGCGGTTGATCTGGTTCTGCAGCGCCGCGTTCGCCGCCTCCCACACCACGATGGCCACGGTATAGGCCACCATGACCGTCAGGATCGCGCCGATGATCTTCGTCCCCAGCGTGCCATGCAGGAAGAAGGCGAAGGCCGGCAGGCCCCACGACTGCAGCAGGCACACGATGGTCGCAAAGCTGAGCAGGAACAAAAGCGCGCGGCGGGCATAGGGATAGTAGTAATCCATGCGCGCCTGCAGGCCGGGATAGCGTTCCTCCGTCTGGGGCGAGATCTGGAACAGCTTGTTCTGCAGGCCAAAGGCGAGGATCGCGAACAGGCGGGCCAGCAGGATGACCACGATCGTCAGCGACAGCGTGCGCAGGATCCAGGCATAGCCGCCACGCACCTGCGTCGCCCAGACCAGCCACAGCGCGAAGTCGAAGAACATCGCCAGCAGCCACCAGAAATGGACCATCCGGCCGACAAAGACCCAGAACGGCTTGTCCTTGAACCGTGCGGGGGGCTGCAGGGCTTCGGCCACATGCTTGCGGATGCGCCAGATGAAGATCGCGACAAGGATATGTTCGATCAGCACGACGGCGCGGATGATCGCCTCCGTCCCGCGCGCGGGCATGTCGAACACCCCGCCCAGCGTGGACAGGCAGATCACCAGCGAGGGGGCGGCAACGAGGAAGTTCCACCACCGCGTGACCATGCGCGCGGTGCCGTCACTGGCGGTACACAGGCGGATGGTGGGCGAACGCGGCACGAACACCATTTCCAGCAGGAGGTACAGCGCACGCGCGATGACATAGGCGTTCGTCAGCGTCAGCGTCACCATTTCCGCCTGGTGGGTGGAGGTCAGCAGCGCCGAACCGCCATAGGCAAGGCCAAGGAACAGCGCCACCGGCAGAAGCTTGATCAGCAGGTGCAGGAGCGAGAACGGGATGCGCGTGATGATGCGCAGGGTTTCATGCTGCTGCTTGTCATCCTGCTGGCGGGCCTGTTCGGTCGCGCGTTCGTCCGCGGTTTCCTTTGCCCCGTCGGCCGACAGGGTGGCGCTGGCCGTCACGTCCTGCTTTGCGTCCTCCGCCCGGACACGCTGGTTCAGGCGGGCCTCCGTCGCGACCGCGCGCGCGGTGACCGCCGCAAGCGGCTTGCGCAGCAGCAGGGAGAAACCATGTTCCGCCAGCATCGCGCACAGCACGATCAGCGTGGCGCGACCGGTCGCATCCAGCAGGATCTGGCGGGAATCCGCGTTGCTCAGCGTTGAATGGACCCAGTGGCCGACGAACGCAAGGTCCTTGAACAGCGCCATGAAATTCTGCGCCTGACGCAGGGCCACGTCGCGGACATGCGACAGTTCGTCAAGGAATTCGCTGCTGATGCTGTCGGGTTCGACCGACACGTCCGACGCTGCGGCGGCCTTGGCCGGGGCGGGATGCGCCGGTGCGGCCGCCGGCGCGGGCAGTCCCTTGGAAATGGCCTCCAGCGTCTTGGTGAATTCGGCGCGTTTCTGCGGGTCGTTCATGACCGACAGCACCTGCTGCGCCTGGGCGGAGGTCATCTGCCCCTGTGGGGCGGTGTCCTGGGCGCAGGCGGGCGCGACCCGCAGGAAGGAAAACAGTGTCAGGAAGGAAAATAACAGCGCAAGGCATGCCCCCGCCCTTGTACGGTGCGGGGATCGGGAAACGGTCATGGAAACGGCGGGCATGCCTATGGTCACCTCCTGTATCGCGCCGTCCGCGTGTTCGTCACGGGGGGCGGGGACGGTCTGGGGATAATGGCCCGTGTGAAGCCGGGCCAAAAAATCTCGGGATTTCAAAATATAAAGGACTATAACGTAAACAAGGTAGAACAGTTGCCGCCCGTTGCGCCGTTTTCATGATTTGTCACTGTCGCGTATGCATGTGGCAATAATGACGTGCAGCGGACGTGCCGTTCATGGTCATGCGGCCTTTGCCGGGATGGATGAAGCACAATATCCGCATGGCCGACCTGTTATAACATCGGCCGATCCTTACATCGGCGGGAAAGGCGGGGTCTCGGCCTCAAGTTCGCGGCGGATGACGTAGGTCCCGGCCAGGATGTCGTGCAGCCCCTGCTTGCGCCGGGTCCACGCCACCATCAGGAAACCGATGCCCAGGATCATGAACGACAGGTATTTCCCCAGATACCGGCCGGTCGCGCGTGCGAAATCGATCCGGTTGCCATTCAGGTCCGTCACCCGCATGCGGCACACAAGCTTGCCCGGTGTCGCCTGCAGGCGGGAACTTTCAAACAGGATGTAATACAGCGCCGGCAGCACCAGCCACGCCATCTCCAGCAGGCCATAGCCATGCCAGTGCACATGCGGCGTGTTCGACAGGATCATGTAATCGGCGGGCTGGATGTAGGACACGCTGTAATCCCCGCCGCCGCCATGGGGCTGCGGGTCAAAGATGGTGATCGACACGCTGGGCGAAATCACCGCGCCGAGCAGCATGAGCCCGACCCAGACGACAAGCGAATCCACCAGATGCGCCACGACCCGTATCCAGAAACCGGCATAGGTCCAGACTTCCTGCAACGGGCGCGGGGGGGCGGGCTGGAAAAACTGATCGGACATCGGCTGCTCGTTCCTGCTCATTGGACCGGTGTGTGCCCGTGATAAGGCGGTTGTAACAGCAATGCCACCGGAAGGGACGGAACGGAAACGGAAAAAAAAGCGGGCGTCGGGACGCGGCGGTGACGCCACCATCATCCCTTTCCCCTGCCGGCAGGCACGGGCGGGACAGGCCGCCCGTACCCGCGCGCCCGGTTGGGGCCGCCCTAGCTGCGGTAGGAGCCGTTGATGTCGATGTAGCCGTGCGTCAGGTCGCACGTCCATGCCTGTCCGATGCCGTTGGCCAGGCCAAGGTCCACGTCGATCTCGATCTCCTGCCCCTTCATGTGGGCGACGACCGGGGTTTCATCATATCCGGCGATGACGGTGCCGTTGTTCGCGATCCACGTGCCGCCGATCCCGACCGACAGCGTATCGCGGTTGGCGGGTTCACCGCTCTTGCCCACGGCCATGACGACACGGCCCCAGTTCGCGTCCTCGCCCGCGATCGCGGTTTTCACCAGCGGGGAATTGGCGATGGCCATCGCCACGCGCTTGGCCGATTCGTCGGATGTGGCGCCGGTGACGCGGATATGCATCATCTTGGTCGCCCCCTCCCCGTCGCGCACCACCAGCAGCGCGAGTTCGAGCAGCAGGGAGTCGAGCGCCTTCGCAAACTCCGCAAGGGCGGGGTCGTTCGCATCCGCAACCGCCGGATTGCCCGCCCTGGCGGTTGCGAACAGCAGCACCATGTCCGAGGTCGAGGTATCGGAATCGACCGTGGTGCAGTTGAAGCTCTTTTCCGTCCCGCGCGACAGCAGCGCCTGCAGCACCGGGGCGGGCAGGGCGGCGTCGGTGACGACAAAGGCCAGCATCGTCGCCATGTCGGGGGCGATCATGCCGCTGCCCTTGGCGATGCCCTGGATGCGCACCTTCGTCCCGCCGATCGTGGTTTCACGCACCGCGCCCTTGGGGAAGGTGTCGGTGGTCATGATCCCGCGTGCGGCGGCTTCCCACCCGTCATCCGACAGCGTGGCATACAGCCCCGGCAGCGCGTCGCTGATCCTGCGATAGGGCAGGACCTCGCCAATCACGCCGGTGGAGGCGAGGAAGACCTCGCTTGCCGCGCACTGCGCAAGGCGGGCGGCATCGGCGGCGTTGGCCTGCGTCGCCTCGTACCCCGCGCGCCCGGTAAAGACATTCGCATTGCCCGCATTCACCACCAGCGCGCGCGCGACCCCACCGGCCAGTGCGGCACGGCACCAGTCCACCGGCGCGCCGGGGCACTTGCTGCGCGTGAAGACACCCGCGACCGTCGTGCCGGGGGCGAATTCCGCCATCACGAGGTCCGTACGCCCCGCATAGCGGATGCCCGCCGCCGTGGCGCCAAATCGGACGCCCGCCATCGGCTTCAGTTCGGGGAACGGCCGTGCAAGCGGGGAGGTGGGAAGAGCGTCAGCCATGACACGTCTGGTCCTTGGTGTGATGTGGGTGTGATGCCACGCGAAAGGGATGCGCGATCCGTGACGGGGCAGGCCCCGGCCGCGGTGGAAAGCCGGCCGGGCATCAAGGCCGCCCCTGTCCGCGGCCGTCCCGCCGGCCGGACATGGGCTGGCGGGGATGTCCCGCGCCGCCATGTCCCGCACCGCGGGATGCGCCGTGCGATCAGTGCGCGGCGGCGGGCGCCGTGTTGGGCGCGTTGTCGGGCAGCGGCTTGCCATCAGGCCCGTAACGCACGATCTTGACCTGCGCCACGGCGTTGCTGACGGCCTTCTGCACGCCTTCCTGGATAAGCTTCTGGCGGATCTGGTCGCGCATGGAGTCCAGCGTCGGCGTCGGCGCCGTACGCTTGCCAAGCACCTGGATCACATGCCAGCCGTACTGGGTGTGCACCGGGGTCTGGCTGAAGCTGTTGGGCTGCAGGGTCGATGCCGCGTCCCAGAAGGCCGGGATCATGTCGCCCTTCTTGAACCAGCCGAGGTCGCCGCCATTCTGCTTGGCCGAGCCGGGATCCTTCGACAGCTTGGTCGCAAGGTCGGCGAAGTTCGCGCCACCCTTGAGCTGCTTGATGATGTCGTTGGCCTGCTCCTCGGTCGGGACGAGGATGTGGCGGGCGTGGATTTCCTCCGCCCCCGGCTTGTTGGCGTAGTTCTTGTCGTAATACGCCTTGACCGCGTCATCGGTCAGGCCGGGCATGACCTGCGCCGACAGGTAGGCGTTCTGCAACGCGTTCTGTGCCGCGACCTCCATCTGGTGCTGCACGTCGGGCTGCTTGGACAGGCCGGTCTTCTCCGCGACGATCTGGATGGCCTTCTGGTCAACCAGCTGGTTCAGCAGAATCGGGATGATGACGTTTTCCGGCAGCTTGCGCAGCTGGTCGGGCATGGTCGCGATGGCCTGCCGGATGTCATTGAGACGGATGTCCTGGCCATTGACCGACGCCAGGCGCGGGTTCGCGTCGGCCGGCGCGGCAGCGGCAGGGTGGCTGGCGGCGGGCGCAGGCCCCGCAGCCAGGGCTGGAGGGACGATGATGGTGGAAGCAAGCAGGGCCATCGTGGCGATGGCCTTTGCCGGACCGAAAGTCCGCATGTGCGAAAAACCCTAATTATGGACGCGTTGGGCGGGCATCATGGCGAAGGCCGTCCTCTCCCGCAAGGGGCGGCGGGCGCGGGGATCATTTCGCCATGCGGTTGGGCGGCATCTGTTGACCCATGGCGACGTGGGTCCTATCTGATGGTTCCGCGCAAGAATGTTATCCGCATGCATGCCCCACCCGCGTCCTTCGCCCCAATGACGCGGGAATCGCCATCTCGGGAAGGTCCATATGTTCGCCAGTATTGCCCGTGCCCTGTTCGGAACCGCCAATGACCGGGCGTTGAAAGCGTATCAGCGGCGCGTCCCCGCCATCAATGCGCTCGAACCCCAGATGCAGGCGCTCGACGACCAGGCGCTGGCGGCCAAGACGCAGGAATTCCGTGAACGCATCGCAAAGGGGGAGACCCTCGACGCGCTGCTGCCCGAAGCGTTCGCCGTCTGCCGCGAGGCCTCGCGCCGCGTGCTGGGGATGCGCCATTTCGACGTGCAGCTGATCGGTGGCATGGTGCTGCAGGACGGCAAGATCGCGGAAATGCGCACCGGCGAGGGCAAGACCCTTGTCGCCACACTCGCCGTCTATCTCAGCGCGCTGTCGGGCAAGGGCGTGCATGTCGTCACCGTCAACGACTACCTCGCCAGCCGCGACGCGGAGGAGATGGGCCAGCTTTACGCCTTCCTCGGCCTGACGACGGGCGTGGTCGTGCCCAACATCCCCGAACATGAACGCCGCGCCGCCTATGCCGCCGACATCACGTACGGCACGAACAACGAATTCGGCTTCGACTACCTGCGCGACAACATGAAATACCGCGCCGAGGACATGGTCCAGCGCCCCTTCCACCATGCCATCGTCGATGAGGTCGATTCGATCCTGATCGACGAGGCGCGCACCCCGCTTATCATCTCCGGCCCGGCCGATGACAGTTCGGACCTCTACCGCTCTGTTGACGAGGTGATCGCGGTGCTGGTGAAGGATCCCGAAGCCTATGAAAAGGATGAGAAATACCGCTCCGTCATCCTGACGGACAAGGTGGCGGAGGAAGTCGAGCAGATGCTGCGTGACGCGCAGGTCCTGCGCGAGGGCGGGCTTTACGACATCCAGAACGTCGCCGTCATCCACCATGTGCAGCAGTCGCTGCGCGCGCATACGCTGTTCACCCGCGATGTCGATTACATCGTGCGCGGTGGCAAGGTCATCATCATCGACGAATTCACCGGCCGCATGATGGACGGCCGCCGGTATTCCGACGGCCTGCACCAGGCGCTCGAGGCGAAGGAGCATGTGGAGATCCAGCAGGAAAACCAGACGCTGGCCTCCATCACGTTCCAGAACTATTTCCGCCTCTATCCGCGCCTGTCGGGCATGACCGGCACCGCCATGACCGAGGCCGATGAATTCGCCGACATCTACAAGCTCGAGGTCATCGAGATCCCGACCAACCGCCCCGTCGCGCGCAAGGACGACGATGACGAGGTGTACCTGACGGCGCGGGAGAAATACGAGGCCGTCAGCCGGCTGGTGGAGGAAGTGTCCAAGACCGGGCAGCCCGTCCTTGTCGGCACCACCTCCATCGAGAAGAGCGAACTGCTCTCCGCCCTGCTGCACAAGCGCGGGGTGCGCCACAACGTGCTCAACGCCCGCTTCCACGAGATGGAGGCGACGATCGTCGCACAGGCCGGCGCGCCGGGGGCGATCACGATCGCCACCAACATGGCCGGGCGCGGCACGGACATCAAGCTGGGCGGCAACGTGGAAATGCGCATCGCGCAGGAACTTGGCGGGATCACGGACCACGAGGAACGTGCCCGCAGGGAGGCCGAACTGCGGCAGCAGGTGGCCGAATACCACGATATCGTGCAGAAGGCGGGCGGCCTGTACGTCATCGGCACCGAACGCCACGAAAGCCGCCGCATTGACAACCAGTTGCGCGGCCGTGCGGGACGCCAGGGTGACCCGGGCAATTCGCGCTTCTTCATCTCGCTCGAGGATGACCTGATGCGCATCTTCGGGACCGAGCGCATGGGCGGGATGCTGCAGAAGCTTGGCCTGAAGGAAGGCGAGGCGATCGTCCACCCGTGGATCAACAAGGCGCTGGAGCGTGCGCAGAAGAAGGTCGAGGCCCGCAACTTCGACATGCGCAAGAACACGCTGAAATATGACGATGTCATGAATGACCAGCGCAAGGAGGTCTATGCCCAGCGCCGCGAATACATGGCGATGGAGGATGTCTCCCCCATCATCGCGGACATGCGCGCCGACGTGATCCACGACATGGTCGAACGCTACATCCCCGAACGTTCCTTTGCGGAACAGTGGGACAAGGAAGGTCTGTCCGCCGCCGTCACCAGTGAACTGGGCCTGACGCTGCCCATCGACGAATGGGCAGCCGAAGACGGGATGGACGGCACGGCCGTGGCGGAACGGATCGAGCAGGCCGCAACCCAGGCGCAGGCGTCCAAGGCCGCGAATTTCGGCCCGGCGATCATGCGCTATGTCGAAAAGCAGGTGCTGCTGACCACGTTCGACGCGGTGTGGAAGGAGCATCTCCTTGCGCTGGACCAGTTGCGCCAGGGCATCGGCCTGCGTGCCTATGGCCAGAAGGATCCGCTCAACGAATTCAAGCACGAGGCGTTCGAACTCTTCAACGCGATGCTCGACCATCTGCGCCTGCGCGTGACATCGACCATGGCGCGGGTCGAGGTCGCGCCGCCCGTGATGGACAATCCCTTTGCCGGTGTCGCGGCGGAGGTCCATTCCGACCCGCGCGTGCCGGGGCTGGAAAATGAGCCGGGGCCGGGCCTGCTGCCCGATGCGGACGGGAAGGTTCCCGACCTTGCGATGGCGGAACCGATCGGGGCGGCCGCGGTCATGCCCGATGACCCGTCAAGCTGGGGCGAGGTGCCGCGCAACGCACCGTGCCAGTGCGGGTCGGGCAAGAAATACAAGCACTGCCACGGGCGGCTGGCCTGAGGGCTGGCCCCACCGGGTGCGGGTGCCGTGACCCATTGATAATAAACAAGACTTAACAGGATCAGGGACGAACGATGGCGGGTCATTCCCAATTCAAGAACATCATGCACCGCAAGGGCGCGCAGGACGCCAAGCGTGCAAAGCAGTTTGCCAAGGTCATCCGTGAAATCACCGTCGCCGCGCGTGAGGGCATGCCCGACCCGGCCATGAACCCGCGCCTGCGTGCCGCCGTGCTGGCCGCGCGTGAGGTGAACATGCCCAAGGACACCGTCGAGCGCGCGATCAAGAAGGCGTCCGGCGCGGGCGGCGGCGAGGATTACGTGGAGGTCCGGTACGAGGGCTATGGCCCCGCCGGCGTCGCGGTGATTGTCGAGGGCCTGACCGACAACCGCAACCGCACGGCGTCCGATGTCCGCGCGGCGTTTTCCAAGCATGGCGGATCGCTGGGGGAGACGAACTCCGTCTCCTTCATGTTCCAGCGCCTTGGCGTCGTGACCTATCCGCTCGACGTCGCGACCGAGGACGAGATGCTCGAGGCCGGGATCGAGGCCGGGGCCGACAATGTGGAGACCACCGCCGAAGGGCACGAGATCACCTGCCCGGTGGAATCCTTCTTTGCCGTGCGCGACGCGCTGGAAACCCGCTTTGGCGAACCGGCGTCGGCCAAGCTCGACTGGCGTCCCGAAACGGTCGTGACCCTGGACGAGGACAAGGCGCGCAGCGTGCTCAAGCTGATTGACGTGCTGGAGGAAAATGACGACGTGCAGGCGGTCTATGCCAATTTCGACCTGCCCGACGACGTCGCCGAAGCGCTGTCGGCCTGATCGCGCCAGAGGAGTGGTCCAGACGGTGGTCCGGATACTGGGGATCGATCCCGGCCTGCGCTTTACCGGCTGGGGCGTGATCGAGGCGCGGGACAACCGGCTGTCGCATGTGGCCGATGGCGTGATCGCGACCGATGCGGCGATGTCGGTTCCGCTGCGCCTGCGCCACCTGCATGACGCGCTGCTTGACCTTGGTCGCGGTTTCGCCCCGGACGAGGCCGCGATCGAGGAAACCTATGTCAACCGCAACGGGGCGGCGACGCTGAAGCTGGGCTATGCCCGTGGGGTGGGCCTGCTGGTGCCGGTGCTGCTGGATATCCCGGTGGCCGAATATGGCGCCAAGGCGGTCAAGCGATCGGTCGTCGGCACCGGGGCCGCGACCAAGGAACAGGTGGAAATGATGGTCCGACGCCTGCTGCCCAGTGCGATTGCCAAACGCTCCGACGCGGCGGATGCGCTGGCGGTGGCGATCTGCCATGCCCACCATCGCGCCAGCGCCGCACACATCGCCCGCGCGACGAGGATGGCATGATCGCGCAACTGACCGGGCTGGTGGGACAGGTGGAGGCCGATCGCTGCGTCATTGACGTCGGCGGCGTCGGCTACCTCGTCCAGGCCTCGACCCGCACGCTGTCCGCCCTGCCGCAGGCGCCCGAGGTCGCGCGCGTGCTGGTGGAGACCGTGGTGCGGGAGGACGCGATCCTGCTCTACGGTTTCATCGACGCGGCCGAACGTTCATGGTTCCGCCTGCTGACGACGGTGCAGGGGGTGGGGGCGAAGGTCGCGCTGGCGATCCTGTCCACGCTTTCGGCCTCCGAACTGATCGCGGCGATCGGCACGGGGGACAAGTCCGGGCTGACGCGCGCGGCAGGCGTTGGCGCGCGCCTGGCGCAGCGGATCGTCACCGAACTGCGTGACAAGTGCGAGGGCATGCCCGGTGGCGGCGCGCCCGGCGCGGTCATGGCCGGTGTCACGGTCACGGGCAATGGCGGCGTGATGTCCGACGCGCTGCTGGCGCTGTCGGGCCTCGGGTTCCGCCGGGCGGAGGCGCAGCCTGTCGTCGTGCGCGTCATGGAACGGCTCGACGGTGGGGGCGACCTTGACGTCATCATCCGCGAAAGCCTGAAGGAACTGGCCCGATGAGCGAACATCCCGAACGCGAGGTCGATGCCACCCGGGGCGAGGATGATGTGGCCGAGGCCACCCTGCGGCCACAGACGCTTGACGATTTCACCGGCCAGAAGGCCAGCCGCGAGAACCTTGCCATCTTCATCGCCGCCGCACGCCAGCGCGGGGAGGCGATGGACCATGTCCTGCTGCATGGGCCGCCGGGACTGGGCAAGACGACGCTGGCGCAGATCGTGGCGCGTGAACTGGGTGTCGGCTTTCGTGCGACGTCCGGGCCGGTCATCCAGCGCGCCGGCGACCTTGCCGCGATCCTGACCAACCTGCAGCCGAGCGACGTGCTGTTCATTGACGAGATCCACCGCCTCCAGCCCTCCATCGAGGAAGTGCTGTACCCGGCGATGGAGGATTTCCAGCTTGACCTGATCATCGGCGAAGGCCCCGCCGCGCGCTCGGTGCGCATCGACCTTGCGCCCTTTACTCTGGTGGCGGCGACGACGCGCGCGGGCCTGCTGGCGACGCCGCTGCGTGACCGTTTCGGCATCCCGCTGCGTCTGGTGTTCTACACGCCGGAGGAGTTGCGCCAGATCGTCTCACGCGGGGCGCAGAAGCTCAATTTCGAACTGACCCATGACGGGGCGGAGGAGATCGCGCGCCGTTCACGCGGCACGCCACGCATCGCGGGACGCCTGCTGCGCCGGGTGCGCGATTTCGCCGCCGTCGCGCGATCGGGCCAGGGGCCGGTGGACCGGGCGCTGGCCGATGCCGCGCTGGCACGGCTGGAGGTGGATTCGATGGGGCTGGACAGCATGGACCGCCGCTACCTGCGCCGCATCGCGGAATACCACCATGGCGGTCCCGTGGGCGTGGAGACGCTGGCCGCCGCCCTTGCGGAGGCGCGCGACACGATCGAGGACGTGATCGAACCCTACCTGATACAGGAGGGACTGGTCCTGCGTACCACCCGTGGCCGTATGCTGGGCGAACGTGGCTGGCGGCATCTGGGACTGGTGCCGCCTGCGCGCACGCCGGGGCAGGGTGACCTGCTGGGCGATCTTGGGGATGGGACATAGGCAGTACGGCATGGCGCAGCACGACATCGACTTTCGCATCTATTACGAGGACACGGACGCCGGCGGCGTGGTCTATCACGCGCGCTACCTCGCCTTTGCGGAGCGCGCCCGCACGGAGGCCATCCGCGCGCAGGGCAGCGCGGTGTCGGGGCTCCTGTCGGAATACGGGCTGGTTTTCGTGGTGCGGACGGCGGCCCTGGATTACCGCCGCCCGTTCCGGCTTGACGACATCATGCGCATCACGACTCGGCTGACGGAACTCGGCCCGGCAAGCTGCCGGCTGATCCAGTCCTTCGCCCTTGTGGAGGAGGCGACGGGAAACGCTGCCGCCGATGTCGCGTATGCCACGCTGGATGTGCGTCTGGCATGCATTCGCGTGGACGATGGCCGCCCCGCCCGATTTCCGCCGCGATGGCGTGATCTATTGACCTCATTGCTGCCCTGATGGGGCTTTGCCGCGCGTGTTTCCCGCCCTGGGGCGCGTGCTGGTGGCATCCTTTTGGCATCGGGGGTTGCAGGTAGTGCATTGCTGCGGCGAAAGCGGCTTGGCGCTGGCTTGCCAAACAGGCAATGTTCGTGTTTGAGCGGACGCTCGAAGGTGTGCAGGAGGCGTTTTTGGACCAAGCGGTTAACGCGGCGAATCTGGGCGCGGCTGCGGCTGGCGGATTGTCGTTGTGGAGTCTGTTTCTTCAGGCGGCGATTGTCGTCAAGCTGGTGATGGTGGGGCTGGTTGTCAGCAGCGTCATCGTATGGGCGATCATTTTTGACAAGATCGTGACCATCCGCCGGGTCAACCGGCAGGCATCCGATTTCGAGGAAAGGTTCTGGGCAGGCGGCAGCCTGGAGGACCTGTATGAATCCGACGGGGCGAAGCCGATCCACCCGATGGCCGCCGTGTTCGGCGCGGCCATGGGCGAATGGCGCCGGTCGTCACGGATCGCGGGCATCGACCTGGTGCATGGGGGCGTGCAGGACCGCGTCAACCGCGCCATGTCCATCACCATCACGCGGGAAATGGACCGCCTGAACCGGTGGCTGATCTTTGTCGCGACCATCGGGCCGGTGGCGCCGTTCATCGGCCTGTTCGGCACGGTGTGGGGCATCATGCATGCGTTCGGGTCGATCGCGGCGATGCACAACACCAACCTCAGCGTCGTGGCCCCCGGCATTTCCGAAGCCCTGTTCGCGACGGCCATCGGCCTTGTCACCGCGATTCCCGCCGTGATCGCCTATAACGTCATCGGCAACAGCCTTGGCGTGTTCGAGGACAGGCTGGATGCGTTCGGGACCGAATTCGCGGCCATCCTGTCGCGCCAGTCCGAAGAAAGGGGCTGATCATGTCCGGTGGCCTGCGTGACCTGCGCCGGCGTCGTCGCCGTCGCCCGATGTCGGATATCAATGTCACACCGCTGGTAGACGTCATGCTGGTGCTGCTGATCATCTTCATGGTCACGGCGCCGATGATGACCAGTGGCGTCAATGTGGACCTGCCGAAAACCGACGCGGCCCCCGTCAATACGGATACGAAACCCATCACGGTATCCATCCGTTCCGATGGTTCCCTCTATCTGGGGGATAATCCCGTCTCGCCCGACGCGCTGGTGGACCAGTTGCGCGCCGCCGCGCAGAATGACCGTGAACACCGGATTTTCGTGCGTGGTGATTCGCATATTGATTATGGCCGCGTCATGCAGGTGATGGGGCAGATCACGGCTGGCGGGTTCACGCATGTCGCCCTGCTGGCGCAGCAACCGCCCGGTGGCGGGCACTGATACGGGCTTGGGCAATATACTGGACAATGTCGGGAGTCCCCTGATCGTGCCGCGTCCGCGTCGTTCCGAACGTGTCCTGCTGCGCCGTTCGATTCTCATATCGGGCGGCCTGCATGTCGCGCTGCTGCTTGCGGTGGTGCTGCGCCTGCCGGTGCCCGTCCCGCCCGAACCCCCGCCGCCGCCCACGGTGGAGATGGAATTCACGTCCGATTCCGGCAACGAACCGGCGCACAAGGGCGACAAGCCCGCGCCGAAACCGGCACCCGCGCCCGCACCGGAGCCGAATCCGGCCCCGCCCGCGCCGACGCCGCCGGAAAAGGAACCCAACGAGGAGGCGGCACCCCCGCCACCCCCGCCGCCGCCGATGCCCCCCCCGCAGGAGGCCCCGGCCCCCACGCCGGACACCCCCACGCCCCCCAAGGCGGAGGAACCGTCCCCCGATGCGCTGAAGGTCCCGCCGCAGCCGCAGTCGGTGCCCGCGCCCGCAAGCGCGCCGGTGCCGCCGTCGCCGCAGCCGGAGGAGAACGCCCCGCCGAAGGTGCAGGAATTCTCCCACATCACGCAGCCCAACGAGACGAAGAAATCCGTCCCGGATACACACTCGCTGCTGGCGACGCTGGATTCCTTCCGCGCTGACCAGAAGCAGACCCATCCGCCCAAGGCGCGCGCCAATCCCGCGCAGGGTGGCGCGCCCGATGGTGGCGGGACGCCTGACGGAGATATTACCCAGTCCATGAGCGCAGCCGACCAGAAGGGGATCGGCAACGCCGTGCGGCGCTGTTATTCCGAAGATACGGCCGCGCGTAATTACGCGCAGTTCGTGGCGCATCTTGTGGTCACGGTGGACGCCACGGGCACGGCCCGCATCGTGGAGTTCGCGCCGCAGACGCAGGCCCGCATGGACAGTGACCCGTCCTATCGCGCGCTGGCCGAGCGGGCGCGCGACGCGGTGCTGAGCCCGACCTGCGCCAAGCTGCCGATTCCCAAGAACCTGCTGGGCCAGACCCGACAGCTGAAATTCGTATTTCGTCCGTAAAACGGGACGAGACCGAGGAGACGATTGAGATGAGTCCAAGTGTAAAGCCACTTATCCCCGATGCGGATGCCGATCGCCTGGCCGCCGCATTCGGTCGCCGCGGCGTGATGGGGGCGGGGATCGCGGGGGGGCTGCTTGCGACGCCGCTGTTCGCGCCCTCTGGCGCCGCCCATGCGCAATCGGCGCCGGATGCGGAAATTACCGTGGACCAGGCCCGTACCGCGCCGATCCCCATCGTGATCCCGTCGCTGGGCAATGGCATGGGACAGCAGATTACCGATGTCATTTCCGCCGACCTTGGCAATTGCGGCCTGTTCCGTCCCATTTCGGCCTCCATGCCGGCGGGCCGCCCCGACTTCGCGACGTACAAGACGATGGGCGCGCGTGCGATGGTGACGGGCAAGGCGGAAGACCGCGGCTCCTCCATCCGCGTGGAATTCCGCCTGTGGGACGTGACCACCGGCAGCCAGATCCAGGGCACCGCCTATACCGCGTCCAGCCAGGACTGGCGGCGGATCGCGCATGTCATTGCGGACGTGATCTATACGCGCCTGCTGGGGGAGAAGGGGTATTTCAACTCCCGCATCGCCTATGTCGCGATGTCGGGTCCGCGTTCGCACCAGACGCGCCGCCTTGCGATCATGGACCAGGATGGCGCCGACAGCCGTTACCTGACCAGCGGGCAGTGGGACACGATCACCCCGCGCTTCAACCCGGCGAACAGCGAACTCGCCTTCATGTCCTACATCAACAACCGCCCGCGCGTGTACCTGTTCAACCTCAATACGGGGCAGCAGCGGGTGCTGGGCGAATTCTCGGGCATGTCGTTCGCGCCGCGTTTCAGCCCGCGTGGCGATGCGGTCATCCTGTCGGTGACACGCGGCAGCGGGTCCGACCTGTATACGGTGGACCTGGCAAGCATGTCGCGCCACCAGATCACGGCGTCGGGTGCAATTGACACCAGCCCGTGTTACAGTCCGGACGGATCACAGATCGTCTTCAACTCCGACCGTGGCGGTTCGCCGCAGCTTTATATCATGCCGGCCAGTGGCGGGGATGCGAAGCGCATTTCCTATGGCCATGGCCATTACGGGTCGCCCGTATGGTCGCCGCGCGGTGACCTGATCGCATTTTCGCGTATCGCCAACGGTTCCTTCTCCCTTGGCGTCATGGCGCCCGACGGGACGGGGGAACGTATCCTGACGCAGGGCTTTACAGTGGAAAGCCCGACTTTCTGCCCGAATGGCCGGGTCCTTGCCTTCTGCCGCCAAAGCGCCGCCCATGCGGGGGGTGCGGGGTTCAGCTCCGGCATCAGCAGCATCGACATTACCGGCTTCCACGAGCGTATCCTGCCGGTCGGCATGTCGTCCGACCCGACATGGTCGCCCCTGAACCAGTAAAAGGAGACATTTTTACAACACTCGACGGGTACAATATCGTGCAGCGTTTCGTCTGGTGAAGGTCCGATATGTGTTGGCTTCAACTTGACGATCGTGGGCCCGATGAAGTATTAACCCCGCAGGTCTCCAGCGTTCGCGGGTCTCTGTTTACGTTTGTTGGCAGGGCAAAACGAGACTCGGGACCAGCAGAATTTGTACCCGGAAATTTAACAAGTGGTTTCCATCATCAGAGAAACCAATCCAGGATCAAAAGTAATGAGACTGAAGCTTCTTGGCGCCGCTGGCATGGCTCTTTTCCTCGCCGCCTGCTCCGATCACACGAACAAGGCCGCCAACACCGGCGCCGCAACCCAGCAGCAGACCGGCCCCGTCCCGGGCAGCGAAGCCGATCTGGTTGCCAATGCCGGTGACCGCGTGTTCTTCGAACTGAACCAGAACACCCTGTCCGCCGATGCGAAGGCGACGCTGGACCGTCAGGCCGCGTGGCTGGCGAAGTATCCGCAGGTCAACATCCAGATCGCCGGTAACTGCGACGATCGCGGGACCGAGGAATACAACCTCGCGCTGGGTCAGCGTCGTGCGAACGCCGCCCATGACTACCTGGTGGCCAAGGGTGTCGCGGCTTCGCGCATCACGACCATCTCCTACGGCAAGGACCGTCCGACCGCCCCCGGCGATGATGAGGCTTCCTGGTCGCAGAACCGCAACGCGATTTCCGCGGTGCAGTAAGGTTTCCTTTCCCATCATGGGAAATGGAGGTTTTAACGGAACCGGTCGGGTGCTTATCACCCGGCCGGTTTTGTTTTAGGTATATGCCTGTTCCACCCGGCGCCTGATGCATGCCGGCAAGATACAAGCTCTCAAGAAGGGGGATCTCATCCATGCGGTCTGTTGTGTCCAGCTTTGTCCACGCGGGGCGGCGGCCGCTGCGAACGGGGCTTCTTGGGATGGCGCTTGGGCTTGTGGCCCTGCATGGCCCGGCGGTGGCGCGGAGTACTTCCGATGACAATGGCAACCTTGTGCTGCAACTGCTGGACCGCGTGAATACGCTGGAGGAGCAGACGCGTGACATGCGCGGGCAGATCGACCAGTTGAACAATCAGGTGCAGCAGCAGAACGCCACGCTGAGCAAGCAGATCGCGGATATGAATTTCGCGATGCAGAACGGCCATGGCGGTGCGTCCGGCGCGGGTGCTGTCGCAGGGGCCGCTGCCGGCTGGGCCGCAGCAGGCGTATCGGCGCCTCTGGCCTCCGCCGATGAGGCAGCCCCGGCGAAGCGCACGGCGGCCGATATCCTCAAGGAAGGGAATGCGGCGCTGCTGCGGCAGGATTACACGGCGGCGCAGGCGGATGCGCAGCAGGTGCTGTCCGGCCCCAAAAGCCCGCGGCAGGTCGATGCGCAGTACCTGCTGGCGCAGTCGCTGGCGGGTCAGAAGCAGTACCGGCAGTCGGCGCTGGCTTATTACGATACCTATAACCGTTCCCCCCATGGCGCGCGCGCGCCAAGCGCCCTGCTGGGGGTGGCGGCGACGCTGGTGGCGCTGGGCGACAAGGCGTCGGCCTGTCAGGCGCTGGATAAGCTGTCGAATGAATTTCCCGAACCCGAAGCCCGTATCCGCAGTGCGGAGGGTGTCTATCGCAAGAAGGCGAAGTGCAGCAGTTGAACACCTGCTGTAAAACAACCAATCAATAATGAATAAAAGTTTCTGGGTGCCGCCTTTTTTAAAAAGGCGGCGTTCTTTTGAAGGTTTTGGGGAAAAATCTTCGCCAAAAACATCTGAATGATTTTTGCAATGGCCATGGACAGACTGGATGAGGCCACCATACGCATGAAGGCGGCAGATGGCGGGCGGGTCATCGGGGATGCCGAATTCGCACGCTGCATGCAGGCGCTGGGGCCATGGCTGCCGGATGGGCCTGATGCGGTGCCGGTTGCGATCGCGGTGTCCGGCGGGGCCGACAGCCTTGCGCTGGCGCTGCTGGCGCGTCGGTGGCGGCGGGCGGTGGTCGGACTGGTCGTGGATCACGGGTTGCGCGCGGAATCGGCGCAGGAGGCGGTGCAGACGGTGCATCGCCTCACGGCGCTTGGCATCCCGGCGCGCCTGCTGCGACTGGAGGGGCTGTCGCGCGGGCCGCGCATGGCCGAACGTGCGCGGCACATGCGTTACCGGGCGCTGGTTGAGGCATGTCGTGAACTGGGCAGCCTCGACCTGCTGCTGGGCCACCATGGGGGGGATCAGGCGGAAACCGTGCTGATGCGCCAGCGCGCTAGAAGTGGCCCGGATGGACTCGCTGCGATGGCGCAGGCGGTTGCGGGCACGGACGTGCGGTTCGTCCGGCCATTGCTGGGTGTCGGAAAGGCCGACCTGTACGCCACCGTGCGCCATGCCGGCCTGGATTGGGTGGAGGACCCGTCCAATGCCGACCTGCGCACCGAACGCGCCCGGGCACGGCGTGCGCTGTCGGACGATGCCCGGTTGCGGCGCATGTCTCTTGAGACGGCGGATCTGGCGGGGGCGCAGCGCATGGCGCGTGATGCGTGCGATGCGCAATGGCTTGCGGCCCATGCCCGGTTCGATGCCGGGGGATGGGTCGTCCTGCCCCGTGCGCTGCCGCCCGCACGGGTGCTGTCCGCCCTGATCCGTACTGTCTCTGGCCATGAATATCCACCCTCCCCCGGTGGTGTCGCCGCCCTGTGTGCCGCGCCGCGTGCGGCGACGCTGGGCGGGGCGTGCCTGCTGGCCCATGGGGGGGGATGGCTGCTGGCGCGTGAGGAAGCGGCGATGCAGGGACATGTTCCCGCCCGTGCGGGTGTGCGCTGGGACGGGCGTTTTGTGCTGTGCGGGGCGGGGGACGTGCAACTGTCGCGCGGATTGTGCGTCGGTGCTGCCGGGGCGGTGGCTGCGTGGTGGCCGCGCGAACGGGGGCGGCCCGGGATGCCCGCGCGGGTGCTGCGCACGCTGCCCGCGCTGCACCGGGACGGGCGGGTGGTGGCGGTGCCGCATATGGGGGTGTTCGCCCCCGGCATGGAACGGGGATGGCGTTTTGCCTTTGCCCCCCCGTCACCTGCGACGGTGCTTGCCAGATTCGGGCCATCAGGGCAGATTCATCGCCCGGTTTGACAGAAAGGTCTGTCATGGGGGGTGTGAATATGCCTTGATCGTCCTATGTAAGAAAGACGTAAACAGGAACTTGGTGTCTGTCAGTCGGCCTGCCCCGGTGGGCCCACGAGGGCGTCAGCACATGGAACAGTGGGCAAGATGAATAATTTCGGCCGGAACCTGGCCCTGTGGGTAATCATCATTGTGCTGCTGCTGCTGCTGTTCAACGTTTTCCAGCCGGGAAGCGCGCAGCACGCATCGCAGCAGTTGGCGTATTCGGACTTCATCGGTGACGTGAACACCGGGCATGTGCGGTCTGTCGTGGTGCAGGACCACACGATTACCGGCACCCTGACCGATGGGACGTCGTTCGATACCTATGCGCCGCAGGATCCGACATTGATCTCGCGCCTGACGGAAAAGGGCGTCGAAGTCGTGGCAAAGCCGATCGACAGCGACACCAATCCGTTCCTGCGCTACCTGATCAATTACGCACCGCTGCTGCTGATGGTGGGGGCATGGATCTTCATCATGCGCCAGATGCAGTCCGGCAGTGGGCGCGCGATGGGCTTTGGCAAATCGCGGGCGCGGATGCTGACGGAAAAGCAGGGGCGCGTCACGTTTGACGATGTCGCCGGCATTGATGAGGCCAAGGGCGAACTGCAGGAAATCGTGGACTTCCTGCGTGATCCGCAGAAGTTCACCCGTCTGGGCGGCAAGATCCCCAAGGGCGTGCTGCTTGTCGGCCCGCCCGGCACCGGCAAGACGCTGCTGGCCCGTGCCATCGCGGGGGAGGCGAACGTCCCGTTCTTCACCATCTCCGGCTCGGACTTTGTTGAAATGTTCGTCGGTGTCGGCGCATCGCGTGTGCGCGACATGTTCGAGCAGGGCAAGAAGGCCGCGCCGTGCATCATCTTCATCGACGAAATCGACGCCGTGGGGCGCCATCGTGGCGCGGGCCTTGGCGGCGGCAATGACGAGCGCGAGCAGACGCTCAACCAGATGCTCGTGGAGATGGACGGCTTCGACAGCAATGAGGGCGTGATCCTGATTGCCGCGACCAACCGCCCCGACGTCCTTGACCCCGCGCTGATGCGTCCCGGCCGCTTCGACCGTCAGGTCGTGGTGCCCAACCCCGACGTTGCGGGGCGCGAGAAGATCCTGCGCGTGAATATGCGCAAGGTTCCGCTGGCGTCCGATGTCGATCCCAAGGTGATCGCGCGCGGCACGCCGGGCTTCTCCGGCGCGGACCTCGCCAACCTCGTGAACGAGGCCGCGCTGATGGCGGCGCGCCTGGGCAAGCGCACGGTGGCGATGCTGGAGTTCGAGAACGCCAAGGACAAGGTCATGATGGGGGCGGAGCGCCGTTCGCTGGTCATGACCGATGACGAGAAGAAGATGACCGCCTATCACGAAGGCGGGCATGCGCTGGTCGGCATCCTTACGCCCGGGTCGGACCCGGTGCACAAGGCGACGATCATTCCGCGTGGCCGTGCGCTGGGCATGGTCATGAGCCTGCCGGAGAAGGACCGCTATTCCGAAAGCCGGTCGTGGTGCATCGGCAAGCTGACGCTGGCGATGGGTGGCCGCGCGGCGGAGGAAATCATCTTTGGCCCGGACAACGTCTCCACCGGGGCGTCGGGCGATATCAAGATGGCGACCGATGTTGCCCGCCGCATGGTCACCGAATGGGGCATGAGCGAAAAGCTTGGCATGGTGGCCTATGGCGGCAACGGGCAGGAAGTCTTCCTTGGCCACAGTGTCACGCAGAACAAGAACGTGTCGGAGGAAACCGCGCGTGAGATCGACAACGAGGTGCGCAGCCTGATTGATGCGGCCTACCTCAAGGCGCGGACGCTGCTGCTGGAACATATCGACCAGTTGCATCGCCTGGGCGAGGCGCTGCTGGAATATGAAACCCTGACGGGCGAGGAAATCCGCCAGGTCCTGCGCGGCGAGAAGATCACCCGTGTCGTGGTGGACGACCCGATGCCTGAAAACCGCCGTCCGTCGGTTCCGCCGTCGGCCACCACGGGGTCGCTGCCGGGGCCTGCGGCGGGGCCGGATGTCGGGCCCGCGCCCCAGCCGGGCTGACGCCTCGGTGCGGTTTCATTGACGGATGAAGATGGCGGAAGAACCACATGCGTTCTTCCGCCATTCTGTTTTCAGGGGACTGTTTGAAAAGCGGTCCCCAGCAACATGCTGAAAATCACAAAAGTTTTTGGGTGTCGCCTTTTTTCAAAAAGGCGACGTCTTTCGAAGCTTTTTTGCAAAAAGCTTCACCAAGAACTTTTATGATTTCCTCTCAGATGCGGCATACGGGACGATAGATGACGGACGACGACAGGCTTCTCGAACCGCTCGGACTGCTGTCGGGGCAGGCGGCGGCGGATGCGGTGCGCCTTGGCATGGCGCGCTGGCTGTGTGGGGGGCCGGTTGCCTTTTCGCTGGCGCGGTTGTGGCGGGGGTATCGTGACACGGGACTTGTGCCCGTGGGGGCGATCTCGCCGGGGTGGGAGGATGTGCTGGCGCGGGTCTGTGCGCCCCTTGGGACCGCGGGCCTGCCGGACGGGGCGCGGGTCATGGGCATCGTCAACGCCACCCCCGACAGCTTCAGTGATGGCGGACGGCACCTGGCGGCGGATCGCGCCCTTGTCACGGCGGCAGACATGCTGGCGCAGGGGGCGACGGTGATTGATATCGGCGGCGAAAGCACCCGCCCGGGCGCGGCCCGCGTGACCCCGGGGCAGGAATGGGAGCGGATCGCCCCGGTCATCGCCGCCCTGCGCAATGACGCGCGGACGCGCGGTGCGGTGATTTCCGTCGATACGCGCCATGGGTCCGTCATGGAACGCGCGCTGGCGGCGGGAGCGGATGCGATCAACGATGTCTCCGCCCTGATGCACGACCCTGCGGCGGTGGCGGTCGTGGCGCGCGCGCGATGCCCGGTCATGCTGATGCACATGCGCGGCACGCCGGAGACGATGAACGACCATGCGACCTATGCCGATGTCGCGGTGGATGTCGTGCGCGAACTGCGCGACCGGGTGGACCACGCCGTGGCGGCGGGGGTGGCGCGCGATCGCATCATGGTCGATCCGGGGATCGGCTTTGCCAAGACGGCGGCGCAGAACATGGAACTTCTTGCCCGGTTGCCGTTACTGGCCAATCTGGGGTGCCGTGTGGTGCTGGGTGTATCGCGCAAGCGTTTCGTGGGGCAGGTGACCGGCATTGCGGAAGCGGTGCGGCGCGATCCGGGCAGCATGGCCGCCAGCCTGCCCGGACTGGTGTTTGCGAACACGATCCTGCGGGTTCACGATGTCGGGGTCATGATGCAGGGCCTGAAGATATGGCAGGGACTGGATTGCGCGCGGCAGGTAAGGTAGGTCCATGCACACCAGTTCAAGCAGCCCGGGGATGGCGCAGGCATGACGAAGACAAGACGACTGTTCGGGACCGACGGGATTCGGGGTACCGCCAACCAGGACCCGATGACGGTTGAGATCGCACAGAAACTGGGTCAGGCCGCCGGTCTGCGTTTCATTCAGGGAACGCATCGCCACAGTGTGCTGCTGGGCAAGGATACGCGCCTGTCGGGCTACATGATCGAATGTGCGCTGGTCTCCGGCTTCCTGTCGGCGGGGATGGATGTCACGCTGGTCGGTCCCATGCCCACGCCCGCGATCGCCATGCTGACGCGGTCGCTGCGCGCGGATCTCGGGGTCATGATTTCCGCCTCGCACAACCCCTATGGTGACAATGGCATCAAGCTGTTCGGTCCCGACGGGTTCAAGCTGTCCGACGAGGTCGAGGCCGAGATCGAGGAGACCATGCGCTCCGACCTCAGCGGACGCCTGGCCGCCCCGGACCAGATCGGCCGGGCCTCGCGCCTCAACGACGCGGCGGGGCGGTATATCGAAAGCGCGAAGTCGTCCTTCCCGCGTGGCCTGCGGCTGGATGGGCTGCGTATCGTCATCGACTGCGCCAATGGCGCGGCCTATCGCGTCGCCCCCACCGCACTGTGGGAGCTGGGGGCGGAGGTCATCCGCATCGGCTGTGACCCCGATGGCATCAACATCAACGAGGGCTGTGGCTCCACCCGGCCGGAGGCGCTGTGCAACGCGGTCACGCGGCACCGTGCCGATATCGGCATCGCGCTGGACGGGGATGCGGACCGGGTGCTGATCGCGGATGAGAAGGGACGCCTGATCGACGGGGACCAGATCCTCGCCCTGATCGCGCGGTCATGGGTGAAGCAGGGGCGTCTGGCGGGGCGGCAGATCGTGGCCACCGTGATGTCGAACATGGGGCTGGAGCGGTTCCTGTCCGAACAGGGGCTGGACCTGATCCGCACCGCCGTGGGCGACCGCTATGTCGTGGAGAAGATGCGCGAACTTGGCGCGAACCTCGGCGGGGAGCAGTCGGGGCACATGCTGCTGTCGGATTTCGCCACCACGGGCGACGGCCTTGTCGCCGCCCTGCAGGTGCTGGCGGTGCTGGTGGAGGAAGGCCGTCCGGCAAGCGAGGTCTGCCGCATGTTCACGCCCTATCCGCAACTGCTGCGCAATGTGCGCTTTGCCGGGCGCAGTCCCCTGCTGGATCCCGCCATTGCCGAGGCGCGCCGCGCGGCGGAAGCGCGCCTGGGTGAACGTGGGCGTCTGGTGCTGCGTGAAAGCGGGACCGAACCCCTGATCCGCGTGATGGTGGAGGCGGAGGATGAACAGCTTGTCCGGCAGGTGGTCGATGACATGTGCGCCGCCATCACCGCCGTGCAGATGATGGCCTGACGATGCGCGGGCGTATCCTTGTCATTGCCGGCAGCGACAGTGGCGGCGGCGCGGGCATACAGGCCGACATCAAGGCGATCACCGCGCTGGGCGGTTTCGCGATGACGGCCATTACCGCCCTGACCGCGCAGGACACGCGTGGCGTGCATGATGTCTTTACCGTCCCGCCGGATTTCGTCACCGCGCAGATGCGCTGCGTGATGGACGATATTGGCGTCGATGCCTTCAAGAGCGGGATGCTCGACCGTAGCGAGGTCATCGGTGCGGTGGCCGACATGATCGCCACCCGTCCCGGTGTGCCCTATGTGCTGGATCCCGTCATGGTGGCGAAGGGCGGGGCGTCGCTGCTGCAGCAGGAGGCGGTGGCGGCGCTGAAGTCCCGGCTGCTGCCGCTGGCGACGCTGCTGACCCCCAACCTGCCGGAAGCGGAGGTCCTGCTGGGGCGGCCGGTACGTGCGCATGGCGACATGCGGCAGGCGGCGCTGGACCTGCGCGACATGGGTGCGCATGCGGTGCTGCTGAAGGGGGGGCACCTGCCGGGGGATGAACTGGTGGATGTGTTCGTAGATTCGGACGGAACGGTGCACAGCTTTACGTCCACGCGTGTCCGGACGGTCCATACCCATGGCACGGGATGCACGCTGGCCAGCGCGATCGCGGCGGGACTGGGGCAGGGGATGGCCCTGCCTGCGGCCATCGACCGGGCGCGGGCCTATCTTTATCGCGCCATTGTGGCCGCGCCGGGCTATGGCCATGGGGCGGGGCCGGTCAACCATGCGGTAGACATCACGACATAGTGATGTGGGGCATGCGCCGCGCGCCATGCCCCGGGCGGGACAGGGCGGGCGACCTGCCTTGGGCACATCCCGCGTGCCTCCTGGTTTCATGAACGGGGACTCGATGCAAGACCCGTGGGAACGGGTCTGTAACCCGCGGTTACATGCCATTTTCCCATGGTCATGCAGGCAAGGACACGGCGCCACCTATGGCTGTGCCGGACGCGCAGGCCTGCCATCATTTTCGCAGGATGACACGCGGAACGTGTCATTTTTGAGGCACGGCCAGATGGCGGTTTTGCATGCAATAAATAAATGAATTCCTGTTTTCATTGAGAATCCGCGATGACCTGTGGACTCATCTATAAACATATAGGATTATATTCCCGTATTGAATGAGTGTGTCACCGCTTATTCACAACCTAAAGATTGTTTCATGAAAAAAATACACCTATAGGTAGTAACACATATTAACGAAAATATTGGTGGTCGATATGCGTGTTTTGCTGGTTGAACCGGACAGAGCCATGATGGGGAAGGAAGCCAGCCAGTTTCAGGCGGTTGGGTTCATGGTCGATCATGCGGTTTCGGGTCATGATGCGATTGCGATGCTGAAACTGTATGATTACGACATTGCGGTTGTGGAACTTGGCCTGCCGGACATGGAAGGTCACGATGTCGTCCGGCGCTGCCGCGCGGCGCGGATTGCCACCCCGGTCCTGATCCTGTCCGCACAGGACAGTGCGCAGGCGAAGGTGAAGGCCTTTTCCACCGGGGCGGACGATTATGTGACCCGTCCCTATGACCCGATGGAACTGACGGCGCGCATGCAGGCGGTCATCCGCCGGTCGAAAGGCTATAGCGAGCCGACATTGCAGGCAGGTTCGCTGCGGCTTTCCCTCGACAGTCGTGATGTGTCGGTCAACGGGCGGTCCGTCCACCTGACGGGCAAGGAATACATGATCCTCGAACTGCTGCTGCTGCGTAAGGGCATGGTCCTGACGAAGGATGCGTTCCTCAACCACCTGTATGGCGGCATGGACGAACCCGAGATGAAGATCATCGACGTTTTCGTCTGCAAGCTGCGCAAGAAACTGCAGAAGGCGGGCGGTGAAAACCTGATTACGACGGTCTGGGGGCAGGGATACATGCTCAAGGACGATGCTGTCGCAACGATTCCCATGCCCGCCGCGGGCAAAGGAGACATCGCGCCCCATGTCGCGGCGCAGGCGACGTCCCATGGCGTCGGTGGCGGTTCCGTGGCCTGAACACAACGCGCATCGCCTGTCGGTCGGCATTGCCCCCTGCCGTTTGACGGGCACCGGGAATGACCCGTCATGAGGTTCCTCATGGCGGGTTTTTCGTATCCGCGCATCATGGCGCGGTACGGGTGGATCCACAAAAAAAGTGCGGGGCCATATGCTGGCCCCGCAAGTTGTAAAGTGATGATTCGATATGCGATGCCCCCATCGCCCTTTTGATATCGCATGGGTCGCCTCACCCCGGACATGAGATAGATCAAAGTCGATGAAAAATAATGTATCGATGCCCCGGGATATGTCATGACGCAGCGGGAACGTGATATTTTCATCCGATGAACCATGCGCCATGTCCTGCATGGCATCCTGTTCGCCTTTGCCAGCGTTTCGGATCGGGAATATGAACAGGATGGAACAAGGGGTATGTGGATGAAAACCAAGATCAGGACGAATTGGAATCTGTTGGCGGTCCCGGCATTCATGGCCGTGGCCTGCCTGTCGCTTTCGGGGTGTGAAAGCGTGCGCGACCAGATTGCCGATCGCGAAAACAGCCTGGCCGCCGCAGGGTTTGTCGCGCGTCCGGCGAATACGCCGCAGCGTCTGGAGATGTTGCAGAAACTGCCGCCCAACCGTTTCCTGCAGAAGCCGTTTGGCGATCATGTCCTGTATATCTATTCCGACCCCAAGGTCTGCAACTGCCTGTATGTCGGCAACCAGGCCGCCTATGGCCGGTACCAGTCCTATGTGCAGGCACAGAACCTGGCGGACCAGCAGCAGATGACCGCGGACATGTATGAAGATGCCTCGTGGAACTGGGGCATGTGGGGCTGGGGCGGCGGCTGGGGTCCCGGCATGGGCATGGGGATGTGGTAAGGACCGGTCCCGGCATGTCCCCAGCGGGATGCCGGGACGTCTTTGCTGCGTCCGGCGCGGATTATTTCAGGCGATGGTCGGCATAGACGATCATCTGCCAGACTTCCTGCGTGCCCAGTCGATGGGGATGGGCATGGATGGGGGGCAGCAACTGTCCCTCGCTGGCGGCGATTTCAAAGCCGCATCCCGCACAGCGATAGATGCCCGAATGTGGCGCGGGCGTACGCGGATGGTGCAGCCGGTCGAATTCGGCATCGGTCCATACCGTTATGAATTGTGAAGACTGGTACAGCGCCATTCAGGTCTCCATGCGTTACGTCCTGGCGAATACGGGAATGCCGTGCCGGGGATGCAGGGCGGTTCGTGGAATGTGCCAGAAGAATAACGGTTTGTCGCCATCCTGATTGCCGCATGTAACGCCGCCCCATGGCCCCGATGGCATGGGATGGGGTCAGTCGTCCGAATGGAGGGTCACGGACTGTTCGATGTCGGAAATGACAATACCGTTCAGTCCCCCATGCGCGGCAACCCACTGGAACGCATCAGGATCCGTATCGAATGTCGGGTCGAACCTGCTGCCATGTACCACGCCGTAAGCCTGGTAATAGACATGCGGATCGGCCGGGATATGGTCCGCCGTCCAGGTCCAGTCTTCCGACAGGACTGCCTGTGCCGCGACATTGGCGCAGGGACGGGCGCGGGTCAGGGTGGTGGTGGCGCCGATCATGACAGCGGCCTGCGGGCGGTGATAGCCGCTGTCGCCGCCGATATCTTCCATCTGCAGCGCGCGCCTGCGCTTTTCCTCCCCCGGGGGAAGGCCGCGCCAGCCATCGCCAAAGGGGGCGGCATGCGCACGGTCAAGCGGGTCATCCGCCGGGCCGAAGGCATGGCCGGCGTAATTGAAGACGGTGCCCGACGGTACCGTGATCGAATCGAAACGTGGCATATTGGGTGCGGGATCGGCTTCCGCCACGCGGCGGTCGAAGCAGATGCGGATATCACCCCCCCATGCGGAGGGCGGGCGCAGGGGCATCAGGCCGGCCATGATCCCGGCCATACCCGCCATCAGGGCGAATCGAATCATTACCAGTCCTGCGCGCGGTTGCGGAGGCCGGAATCCAGCCCCGCAAGCGCAAGCGGCGATACAGGCCCATCCGCATCGGCAAGGGGCCCGTATCACCATGCATGGCGGCCCGGCCGCACCCGTGTCAGGTGCGCCGGACAGCCGGTAGCGGGGTCTTACTTGCCCTTGGCGGCCTTGCCGCCAGCGGCGGGGGCGTCAGGGGATTCGACCATGTCCTCGGACACGAAACGAATCGAGTTCTGGGCATCGGCCAGGGCGGCGTCCGCACCCTTGGTATCCTTGCCCGCCAGCAGGTTGGTGGCGCGGTACACGTCATCGGCGCTGGCCTGCAGCGGCGCGATGGCAAGGACGAAGTCCACGTCAACGGCTGCAACCTGCAGGTTCTGGCTGGCCTGCGCGGGCTTGCCCTTGTTCAGGCTGGCGTTGGCGGCGGCGACGGCCGTGCCCTTGGCGGAGGTCGGCTCCAGATCCTCGGTCACGATATATTCGCCGTCAACCGGCAGCCATGCGACAGGCTGCGTGCTCGGCGCCGTGGTGGGGGCGGGGGCGCCGGCCGGGGCCTTCTTGGGCTTCGAAAGCTGGGATTCAGCCTTCATGAAGACGCGGTTGTCGGTCTTCGCACGGGTGAAGGCGTTGTTGGCATCGGTCAGCAGCTTGCTCGCGCCCGCCGTATCGCCATTGGCCAGCGCGGTGCGCGCCATCGTGATGTCGTCGAATGCGCGGCTGCCGTCGATCGACAGCTTGGTGAAGTCGCGGTTGACGGCGCGCGTGTTCGACGGCGTGGCGGAGGCAACGCCCGTGGCGGCGCCAAGCATCAGCAGCGAGGCAGACAGAAGTCCGATTTTCTTCATTTCCATGACCCTCTGAAAATATTTGGATGACATGATTACCCGCAAACCTTCGCAACAATAAGGGGTGCGCGCGCATCCCCGCTCCTCTTTCATCGCATGTCATGGGATATGGGGGCTGGCTTCCGGCCGCCTGCGCCCTGCCATCGGGGCCCGCGCGACGGGATTGGGGGACGGTTGCGTCAAATCCGGTATGTCTTATGGCGTCGTGTGCGCTAGGATGGGGTGTTTCGTTCCGTATGGGAGCGAAGACGACACAACCAAGGAAAACAATCCATGTCCGAATGTACGACAAAGTGCCCGTCCAAGTCCCCCTGCCTGAAGGGCATCCTGGCGCTTGGGGCGATTGCGGGCCTGATCTTCTTCTTCGTCAAGAAAAAGAAGTGCAACGGCTGATTGCCAGTCATGTGGCGTGGCCGTGGTCCCTTCGGGCCGCGGTGCGTCACACCGCCATGCCGTCCGGCCGGACGTGCGCATGACGGGGGCCGGCGTGACGCAGGTCGCGACGTCACAGGCCCCGGATGTGCGGCGGATCATCCATGTGGACATGGATGCGTTCTATGCCTCGGTGGAGCAGCGCGACAATCCCGCCCTGCGTGGCCGCCCCGTTGCGGTGGGTGGCGACAGGCAGCGTGGCGTCGTGGCCGCCGCCAGTTACGAGGCCCGGCGTTTTGGCATCCGTTCGGCCATGCCATCGGTCACTGCGCGCCGCAAATGTCCCGAACTGGTCTTCGTGCCGCCGCGTTTTGACGTCTATCGGGCGGTTTCGGCCCGGATCCATGGGACTATCCTGAATTTTGTGCGGTGTGGTGATAAATTGCTCGAAGAGGAGCCACCGCATGAGCATTGATAAAGACCTCCTGGACCGCCTGATGGAAGGACGTTCACCCGGCGACCTGTTTGGCAAGAACGGCATACTCTCGGAATTGACGAA
>NZ_NKUF01000023.1 GCF_003206495.1 Gluconacetobacter entanii
TGAAAGGCCACATCAACAGGCCTTACAGAAGACCGCACACGATCACACGTCAATATGGGTCAGAAAACTCTTGCATAACGGACGGCAACCACAGAAGAAGATCATGTGGTACAGGGTGGTATAGAAATAATTTCCCAGCCGCTTTGACACCAGGTCCACATAGTTCATGTGGATGACAGGAACCCCGGGGGATTGCTGGGTGATCAGGTCATTGGCCTGCATCCACAATGCGCGCGCCGCGTCGGGATCGACGGTTGCACGCGCACGGTCCATCACCTGCTGCACCTGCGCGTTGCAGAAGCCGGAGATGTTGATCGAACTGTCGGAATGGGGATGGAAATTCTCGCACCCTAACAGCGTGTCGAGGAAGTTGGAGGGCGAGGGATAGTCCGCATACCATTCGCGCAGGCTGATCTGCACATGGTTGTCGGTATTTTCGATATAGGTCGAATGGATGGTCTGCGACACGCTGCGGACATGCGCGTTGTAGCCGATGGCCTGCAGCATGCCGCGCACATAGGTCCCCATGCTCATGTCCACGGCGTTGGCCGCGACGACCAGTGTCACGTCCTGCCCCGCCGTACCGCTTTCGCGTACCAGTTGGCGGGCGCGTTCCAGATCCGGCCCCCGCCATGCGGGCGCGGGATGGCCGGGGGAGGCATCGCGGGTATAGGCGCACTGCCCGTCATTGGGCAGCAGGCCGGGCGGCACCATCGAACATAGCGGCGTGCCCAGCGCGCTGCCACCGGCCAGGATGCTCATCGCCCGGCGGTCGAGCGCGTAATTGACCGCCTGACGCGCCTTCAGGTTGTTGAATGGCGGCAGATTGACGTTCATCGGCAGGAAATACAGCCCGTACAGGGGCTGTACATGCACCTGCGCGGTATAGCGCGCGCCCAGTTCGCCCAGACGGTCCAGCGGCTTGTTGCCAAAGGCCCAGTCGTACTGCCCGTTTTCCACCGCCGTGACCCCGTCCTCGTCCGACAGGCCGAAATCATAGGAAATGGCATCGACGTAACCGTCTGGCTGCGCGTCGTTGTTCCATGCGTGGAAATAGGGATTGCGCGCCAGTTGCATATGCTGCTGCGGGTCATAGGCGACGATATGGTATGGCCCCGTGCCGGGGATCGGGCTGTTGCCCACGTCATGCAGCGGCGTGTCGGCCGGCAGGATGGAGGCATGGGGGAAGGCGATCTTCTGCGGGAATTCCGCGTCGGGTTCCTTCAGGCGGATGGTGATGCGCCGGGTTGCGGGATCGGTCTGCACCCCGTCGGCCAGGGTGCAGTGCGCGGGGTCGCGCATGCAGTCGTCCGAACCGATGATCCCGCCATAGAACGAACCCGCCGTCGGGCTGCCGACGATGAAGATCCGCCGCAGCGACGCCACCACGTCGTCAAGCCCGACCTCCCGCCCGTCGGAAAAGCGCACGCCACGGCGCAGGGTGAAAATCCATGTCTTTCCCCCGTCCGGTGTCTCGGGCAGGGATTCGGCAAGGTCGGGGACCAGTTCGCTGCCGGCCGGGCCCTGTGCCTTGCGGAAGTTCAGCAGCCCGTCATAGACGACATTGAACAACCGCATGTACATGGTGGCATAGTCGATCTGCGGGTCCAGCGTCCCGGCGGACGCCCGCGACGTCAGCCGCAGCGTCCCGCCCCGGTGACTGTCCTGCTGGTCCTGCGCATGCGCCGTCCCCCCGCCGTGCAGGCAGGTCATGCCCGCCACGGCCAGGGCAAGGCCCAGTCGGAGTGGCGTCATTTCTGGGCTGCCATCAACTGCTCGATGCGATCGGCAATCTCCTGCCCCGTGGCGGTCGTGGGGATCGTGCCGGAATACCGTTCGGTCGGCGACATGATGACGATCTGCGACGCCGGTTCCATCATGTAATCCCCACCCTCAAGCGGCTGGCGCACATAGGGGGCATGATATTCACGGGCCACGGCCTCGATCATCTTGGGCGATCCCGTCATGCTGAACAGGCGCGGGCCAAAGCGCAGCGTGTAGGTGCGCAGCACGTCGGACGTGTCACGCATGGGGTCGAGCGAGATGAAGATCGGCGCGACATAGCGCGCCTTTGCCGGGCCGAGGATGTCCATCGCCTTGGCCATCGCCGCCATGGTGGCCCCGCACTGCGTATCGGGGCAGTGGGTGGAGCCGAAATAGACCAGCATCCAGCGCCCGCGGAAATCGCTGTCGAGCACCGATCCGTCCGCCCCGTTGACCAGGCGGAAGGACCCGCCGACCTCGTTGCCATAGGTGGTCAGCGGCGGGGCCATCCGGTCGAAGATGCGGTAGCCCACATATCCCACCAGCGTTGAAACCGTCAAAATCACCACCGTGACGATAAGGATAAACCTGTCGCGTTTACTCAGCATCAGTGTGCGTCCGCCCAATTCGTTCCGGTCCCGGTCTCCACCACCAGCGGCACGGAAAGGGTCGCTGCGGATTCCATGACCTGCTTTACAAGGGCGGCGAGACGGTCCGCCTCTTCGTGCCGCACCTCGAACAGAAGTTCGTCATGGACCTGAAGCAGCATGCGTCCGTCAAGCCCTGCCTCACGCATTTCGTGAGGAATCCGCACCATCGCACGCTTGATGATGTCGGCCGCCCCCCCCTGAAGCGGGGCGTTGATGGCCTGGCGTTCGGCGTAATTGCGCCGTGCGGCGTTGCGCCCGTTGATTTCAGGCACCCAGCAGCGCCGCCCGAACGGTGTCACCACGTATCCCCTGGCGCGGGCCTCGTCACGTGTGCGCTCCATGTAGTCGCGGATGCCGGGATAGCGCGCGAAATAGGCGTCGATATAGCCCCGTGCCTCCCCCGGCGGGATGCCAAGCTGCCGGCCGAGGCCAAAGGCGCTGATGCCATAGATGATGCCGAAATTGATCGCCTTCGCCCGGCGGCGCGTCAGCGGGTCCATCCCTTCAAGGGGGATGCTGAACACCTCGGACGCGGTGCGGGCATGGATGTCCTGCCCCAGCGCGAACGCTTCCTTCAGCGCGGGGATGTCCGCCACATGCGCCAGCAGCCGCAGTTCGATCTGCGAATAATCCGCCGACAGCAGCACATGGCCCGCAGGCGCGATGAAGGCGCGGCGGATGCGCCCGCCCTCCTCGGTGCGTACGGGGATGTTCTGCAGGTTGGGATCGTTCGACGACAGCCGCCCCGTCGTCGTCACCGCCATCTGGAAGGAGGTATGCACCCGCCCCGTTTCGGGATCGACCTGGTTGACCAGCGCATCGGCATAGGTGCTCTTGAGCTTGGCCAGTTGCCGCCACGCCAGCACCTCCGCCGGGAGGTCATGCCCCTTGTCCGCAAGGTCCTGCAGCACCGACGAATCCGTCCCCCATGCGCCGGACTTCATGCGCTTGCCACCGGGCAGGCCCATCTCGTCAAACAGGATCTCGCCCAACTGCTTGGGGGAGCCGACATTGAACTCCCGCCCTGCAAGGGTGTGGATCCGCGCCTCGATCGTGGCCATGCGGCCCGCGAATTCGACCGACATGGCGCGCAGGTCGCTGGCATCGACCGCAATCCCCACCCGTTCCATGTCCGCCAGTATCCCCACCAGCGGGCGTTCCAGTTCCTCATACAGCGCCAGCGCCTGGTTGGGGCGCAGCAGCGGGCGCAGCACCAGCCACAGGCGCAGCGTGACATCCGCGTCCTCGGCGGCATAGGTGGTGGCGCGCGCGATATCCACGCGGGTAAAGGGCACGCGGTTGCGCCCGGTGCCCGTCACCTCGTCATAGGGGATGGGCGTGTGGTCCAGGTACAGCCGCGATAGTTCATCCATGCCCTGCGTATGCTTGCCCGCGAACTGGGCATAGGAAATCAGCATCGTGTCGTCGATGGGCGTGGGTTGCGGGGCACCCGCGCGCACCAGCACCTCCAGGTCGAACTTGGCGTTCTGGAACACCTTGAGCACCGACGGGTCCACCAGCAGGTCCGACAGGCACTCCAGCGCCACGGCGACATCCATCTGCGTGACCGATGCGCTGTCCATCAGGTCGCCCTCATGCGCCAGCGGGATGTAGCACGCACGCCCCGGCCGCGTGGCCAGCGAAATCCCCACCAGTCCCGCGCGCAGCGGGTCGAGGCCATCGGTTTCCGTATCCACCGCGCACACGCCCGCGGCCTGTGCCTCCGCCACCCATGCGCGCAGCGTGTCGGCGTCGGTGACGGTTTCATATTCGCCATAGGGCGCATCGGGCGCGGCGAGGGGGGCTGCCGCCGCATCACCGGAAACCGTCGCATGGACCGGGGCCGCGCGCCTTTTCGCCGCCGCCGCACCGGTACCCGTGGCGGGCAGGCCGATGCGCTGCATCAGGGAGCGGAAGCCCATTTCCTCCAGCCACGGGCCGAGTCGCGCCTGGTCCACGTCGCAGCAGGCCAGATCCGACAGCGGGACGGGGCAGGGCGCGTCCTCGCGCAGGGTGACAAGCTGGCGCGACAGGCGGGCCATGTCCGCATGCGCGATCAGGTTGTCACGCCGTTTCGACGCCTTCATCCCCGCCGCCGCATCAAGGATGGCGTCGAGGGAGCCGTATTCCTCCATCAGCGTTGCTGCCGTCTTCGGCCCGATTCCCGGCACGCCGGGCACGTTGTCCACCGGGTCGCCGATCAGGGCCTGCACGTCGATGACCTGCGCAGGCGCGACGCCGAACTTGGCGCGCACCTCGGCCTCGCCAATGGGTTTCTGCTTGATCGGGTCCATCATCTGCACGCCGGGGCGCACAAGCTGCATCAGGTCCTTGTCGGAGGAGATGATGGTGCATGTCCCACCCGCATCCGTCGCCTTGCGCGCATAGGCCGCGATCAGGTCGTCGGCTTCCCATCCCGCCTCCTCGATCGCAGGCACGCTGAAGGCGGCGGTGGCGTCGCGCACCAGCGCGAACTGCGGGCGCAGGTCCTCCGGTGGTTCGGGGCGGTGGGCCTTGTACTGGTCATACAGGTCGTTGCGGAACGTGTGGCGTCCCGCGTCGAAGATGACCGCCAGATGTGTTCCCGCATGTTCGCGCAGCAGGCGCGCAAGCATGTTGGTGAATCCGAATACCGCATTGACGGGCGTTCCGTCCGGGCTGGTCATGGGTGGCAAGGCGTGGAAGGCGCGGAAAATGAAACCGGAGCCATCCACAAGGATCAGGCGGACCTGCGCGTCAGTGTGCATCTGGATCAGGGGTTTTTCAGTGCGTATCGCCGCTGGTTGCCTCGGGGTTGAGCACGAACAGGCGCGAGCAGTAGGGGCAGAACGTCTGGTGGTCCGCGATGCGCAGGAACACGCGCGGATGGCCCAGCGCGCCAAGGCCGCCGTCGCATGACAGGACGCGCGAATCGACCACGATCGTCTCGATCAGGCCCAGGACGGGATGGGGCGTCGGGTTGGGCTGGTGTTTGGTCAGGTCTTGCATTTCGATGAACCTCGGGCTTGTTGTCCGGACATGGAGTGCGATGCCCCGGCAGACCCGTGGCGTCGATGATGATGATACGCAGGATTGCCGTGCTTTCAAACCTTCGCCTGTCACGCCTGCTTTATCCGGCGTTCCTTCTGCTGCTGGCCGGATGCGCGACACATGATGCCCCGACGCCCGTCCCGCCGTCCCGCCATGCGGACCTTGGCCGCCTTGTGCCGCCCGACCGGGTGATGGACGTGCCCGGCACGGGGCAGGTGCCGATGCGTGTGTGGCGCGCGACCGGGACGCCGCGCGCGGTGGTGCTTGCGCTGCATGGCTTCAACGACAGCCGCGATGCGTGGGAACGCCCCGGCCCGGTGCTGGCACGGCAGGGGATCACGCTCTATGCCCCGGACCAGCCGGGATTCGGCGCGATGCCGGACCGTGGCGGATGGGCGGGGACGGACGCGCTGGTTGCCGCCGCCCGGGCGGAGGCCGCGGCCATCGCACGTGAAAATCCCGGCCTGCCGCTCTATGTGATGGGCGAAAGCATGGGCGGGGCTGTGGCGGTATGCATGTCGGCGCAGGATGGCGCATCGGTGGAGACGCACGCGAATGTGTCGGCAGCCCCCCCCGATATCGCGGGCTATATCCTGCTGGCGCCGGCCGTGTTGGACCTTGGCGCGGGGACGGATGCGACGCTGAAGGCGATGGCCACCCTTGCGCCGCAATGGCGGCTGACGGGACGGGAACTGCCGGTGCATGTGACCGCATCCGACGACATTCTGGCGCTGGCGCGGCTGTATTACGATCCGCTGACGTTGCGCACGACACGCACGACCGCGCTGGCGGGACTGGCGACGCTGATGCATCGCGCGGCGCATGAGGTGGGGCATATGCACGGCCCCGTCCTTGCGGTCTATGGCGGGCGGGACCAGTTGGTGCCACTTGCGGCGATGACACGGGCATGGGCGCACCTGCCGCCCGGCGCGCGGCGTGACTTCATCCCCGCGGGCTATCACCTGCTGCTGCGCGGGCGGCAGGGGGACAAGGTCATGCGTGACATCGTGTCATGGATCGAACGCCCCGACGACTTCCTGCCGTCGGGCGGGGATATCGCGGCCAGCACATGGAACGACGCACGGGACGGCCATGCGCAGCCCCCCTTCTTCCTGCCCGCGCAGATGGACGGGCTGGTGCGGAAGTGAAAATGCACGATTTCAGGGCTGGCGTTCGCGGCCCCGACAGGGTATGCAGGGCGGCAGTGGACTCGTAGCTCAGCTGGATAGAGCGTCGCCCTCCGAAGGCGAAGGTCGAAGGTTCGAATCCTTTCGAGTCCGCCAATTCCTTGATTTTTCTCAGTTTTCCGCCAAGGTTTGTGCATCTCCGGCCGGGTTTGACAATCCGCCCGTCAGAACAATGGCATTCCCGGCAAGCTGCACCTCCTGTCTCGACCAATGAGGCATGAGCACTGCCGGTACCCGGATCCTGGCCAGGCGCTCATGGTCTGGCACTGCATCGCGTCATGCATACAGTCGGATGCATTAAGTAAATCTTCGTAACGAATATCTGGCCGCATGGGGCGATAATGTTTCAGCATCCTTGAACAAATGCTGAAGTTCCATGTCCCGCATCCGTCCATTTGTCGCATCTGTATGTCTTTTGTTGCCTCTGGGTCTGGGCGCATGCCACGGGCAGCATCGCGAAACCGACTCCCGCTGCCGCAGGGGGCCTCTGTCCCATCCGCCAGATAGACCGCCGGACATGGGGCAGGGCTTTCGTGGTGGCGACATGACCGGAGGCATTGCGGATGGTCCCGGCGGAATGTCCGGCATGAGGATGCCGGGAAGCGGCATGGCAGGCATGGGCAATGATGGAATGCGCGGTGATGGCGGCGGTTTCGGGGGCCATATGGGGTCACCGCCGGATATGGAGCGGTCAGCCGTCCCATGCGATCCACCCCCCGCACCTCGGGAAAGGCATGCTGCACCGGAACCGCCGGCAGGAAACGCAAATCAGGACGTGGACGTCTCGAAAATACAGATCGGCGGTAAGGGGTGATGTCGCGTCACTCCCTCCGGATTATGGTGGCCGCCGGATGTCTGCTGCTGCTTGCCGCCTGTGCTGAACATCGGCCACCGCTCGACGATGATGGCCTGCCTGTCACCGATGGCTCGGAAGATGGCGGCCCTTCCCATGGGGGGCGCGGTGGCCCGGGTGGGGGTGGCATCTGGTCGGATGTCCTGCATACAGCCATGCAGACCGGCATGGGTTTTCTTCATCATTAGAATTATCAGGTCGTGCCCGGTCGCATGGATTGCCGCCTTTTGATCGAAAAAGGCGGCGTCTTTCGAAGCTTTTTGAAAAAAAGCTTCACCAAAAACTTCTGGCTCATTCCTGCGGCATTTTCACGGGTCCGCTTTTGGTGGGGCCTGCGTGAAACTCCTTCCCGTGTGGGTGGTTAGGGCTGCATCCGGCAGGGTCCCCCCTTCCGGTTCCGGATGGGGTGGACCATGCACTCATCTTTACGTCCCGCAAGAAGGATGAAAAGCGATGCGTTATCCCCCGCTTGGGCTGGCATGGCCCATGGTCGTGACGTTTGTCCTTGCCACCGGTCCCGCACTGGCACAACCACGTACCACCACCGCGCCCGCATCGTCACCCCAATCGGTGGCCCAGGGCGCCGTTGAGGGCGCGCCGGGGGCGCGACTGGCCGGGTATCTCAATTTCTGCATCAGCAACGGCCTGCTGCCGCATGGGGAAACGATGGCGCTGCTTGACCATACGATCGCCCGGTCCAATGCGGTCTTCAACGACCATCGCGGCGACATGGATTATGCGCAGGGGACGGCGGGCATCCTGCAACCCGCGAACCCCAACGGCATGCGGATCACGGACCTCGACATCCCGCAGCGGCGCGGCCTGTGCGATCAGGTCCGGCGCAAAGCCGCCGCCGCAGGGTGAAGGCGCGTCAGTGCGAGGTCAGCATCGCCGGGACCATCAGGTCCACGTCATGGCGGATCATGGCGATATAGTCCGCCGCCGGCCCATCGGGCGGGGACAGGGCCTCCACATACAGCGTGCCGCCCGGACGCGCGCCCGTGGCGGTGGCGACCTGTTTCACCAGTCGCGGGTCGGCGGCATTTTCCATGAAATAGGTGCTGACGCCCAGCGTGCGGATCTGGCGGATCAGGGCGGCGACATCGGCGGCGGAGGCCTCGGTCTCGGTTGACAGGCCCTGCGGCGCCATCAGCGTCACGCCATATTCGCGCCCGAAATAGCCAAAGGCGTCATGCCCCGTCAGGACCCGGCGGCGTTCGGCCGGCACGGTTGCGATCCGTTCACGGATATACCGGTCAAGGTCGCGCAACCGGACGAGGTAGGCGTCCGCATTCGCGCGAAAGGCGTCCGCATCCTCCGGATCGACCCGGATCAGCGCGTCGCGGATGTTGCGCGTCCAGATTTCCACGTTCGGCACGCTGTTCCACACATGCGGGTCGGTCACGTCGTGCCCGTCCTCCCTCATGTCATGCACGGGGATGCCATCGGATACGATGACGGGCGTGCCATGGTATCCCGCCGCGCTGGCAAGGCGGACGAACCACGTCTCCAGCCCCTCGCCGCTGAGGAAGATCACGTCCGCCTGCTGCAGCTTCCCGGCATCGGCGGGGGAGGGTTCGAATTCGTGCGGGTCCCCGTCGGGTGGCACCAGCGAGGTGACGGTGGCATGCGTGCCCCCCACCTGCCGCACCACATCGGCCAGCACGGTGAAGCTGGCGACGGCATGGACCGTGCGGGCCATGGCCGCATGCACCGGCGCAAGCCCCGCCACAAGGGCGGCGCAGGCCAGCGGCAGAAGGCGGAGTTTCATGTCAGGGTGCCTTTTCCAAGCGCGTTCGGGGGATCAGTTGCGTGTCAGGCGTGGGGCGAACAGGCGCGATGCCAGCCCCATCGGCGCCAGCAGGAGCGAGACGCCATAGAACAGGCTGCATGTCAGGATGATGGTCGGCCCCGACGCCATGCGGCAGTGAAACGACACCAGCAGGCCGCCCAGTCCCGACAGGGCGGCAATCGTGGCGGACAGCGTCATCATGACCCACAGCCTGCGTGTCCACAGGCGCGCGGTCGCGGCGGGCAGCATCATCATCCCCACCGCCATCAGCGTGCCCAGCGCCTCGAACCCGGAGACGAGGTTGAGCACCACGAGGAACAGGAACAGCATGTGGCATGCCCCGCCCCGCCCGCCCACAAGCCGCATGAACCCCGGATCGACACATTCCATCACCAGCGGCCGCCACACCACGGCCAGCATGCACAGCGTCACCGTGGACACCCCGCCCATCAGGCACAGCGTCGGCGTGTCGATGGCAAGGATGGTGCCGAACAGCACATGCAGCAGGTCGATGTTCGACCCGTGGGCCGAGACGATCAGCACGCCAAGCGCAAGGGACGTGAGGTAGAAGCTTGCGAAACTCGCATCCTCCGACAGGCGGGTATGGCGGCTGACCAGACCGGACAGCAGCGCCACCCCAAGGCCCGCGACAATCCCGCCCAGCCCCATCGCCGTCATCGACAGTCCCCCCGCCAGCAGGAAGCCGATGGCGGCACCCGGCAGGATCGCGTGGCTCATCGCATCGCCCACCAGGCTCATGCGGCGCAGTTGCAGCAGCACGCCCACCGGCCCGGCCCCAAGCCCCAGCGCAAGCGACGCGACCAGCGCGCGCCGCATGAACCCGAAATCCGCGAACGGGGCGATGAACAGGTCGTGCAGCGTCATGCCCACAGGTCTCCCGGTGATACGCCCCGTGGCCGCGTATCCCCCGCCGCACCGGCATCGGGCGCGCTGTCCGCCCCCATGGGGCAGGCAAAGACCGCATTGCCGCCATAGGCACGTTCCAGCAGCGCGGGCGTCAGGACCGCCTCCGTCGGCCCCCAGTGGGCCGTGCCCTGTGCCAGCAGGACGACATTGGGAAAGTGCTGCGTGATCTGGCGCAGGTCGTGCAGGACCGCGATCACGGTCCGCCCCTCGTCACGCCAGTGATCGACAAGGTGCAGCAGGTCGCGCGTCGTCGGCGCGTCCAGCGCGGTGAAGGGTTCGTCAAGGATGATGACCCGCGCATCCTGCATCAGCAGTCGCGCGAACAAAAGGCGCTGGAACTGTCCCGCCGACAGGTCGCCAATGCCGCGTTCTTCCATCCCCGACAGGCGCACATGGCGCAGGCAGTGCGCGGCACGTTCACGCAGGCCGGCGCTGACCGCGCCAAACGCCCCGGTCACGCGCCACGCCCCCGACAGGACAAGGTCCGCCACACATAGCGGGAAGGTCCGGTCGATGTCGCGGGCCTGCGGCAGGTAGCCGAAGTCGCGCGGATGCTGCCCGCCATAATCGATACGCCCCGCACGCAGCGGTATTTCGCCCAGCAGCGCGCGCACCAGCGTCGATTTGCCCGCCCCGTTGGCCCCGGCGATGGCCGTCAGGCTGCCGGGGGCGAACGTGCCGCTGACATGTTGCCAGACCGGCGTGCGGTCATACCCCGCGGCAATGTCATGCAGCGTCAGTCCGCCCGCCATGGCGGGCATGTCCGTCCGGGTCATGGCAGGCGCGCCGCCCATGCAATGGCCATCCACAGCAGCCCGATGGGCACCCCCATCCACGCCAGGCGCCATGCCCATGACCGGGCCATCCATGTCTGGAGCGTGCGTGCGGGGGGAGGGGGCTTCACCCCGGGCTGTGTGGTAATGGGCCTGTCATTCCGCGCGGTGGGAGACGATCCGCGTTTATTGTTATATTATAACGTTTTCACATTACACCCCCGACCGCCTTCCGGTCAAGGCGCGCGCCACATGCCCCCCGACGGGGGCAGGCCCGTGGGGGCGGGTTTTGCGTGTGGGGGGAATGATTGCGTATCACGCAGGCCGCCTGCATAGTGCAGGCTGTATCCTGCTTCCAGTCGGGCGCGGCAGGTCTCGTCATAACGCACTGATATATTTTGATAAAAGTTTTCGGGTGACGCCTTTTTCAAAAGGCGGCGTCTTTCGAAGCTTTATGGTCTGGCAACAGGAGATGAAGGGTTAGGATGCGACTCTATAGCTATGATCACTGTCCCTTCTGCGTAAAGGCGCGGATGATCTTCGGGCTGAAGAAGATCCCGGTGGAGGTGATAACCCTGCTCAATGATGACGTGGCGACGCCCACGCGCATGATCGGGACGAAGATGCTGCCAATCCTGGAACAGGACGGGCGGTACATGGGCGAAAGCATGGACATCGTCGATCATGTGGACGCCATGGATGGCCATCGTATCCTGACGGGGGCGATCAGTCCGCAGGTGGGGGAATGGATACAGGCCACGAACGCCGTCGCCTTCCGCCTGATCCTGCCGCGTGACGCCGCCGCCCCGCTGGAGGAATTCGCGACCACGGCGGCGCGGGCCTATTTCATGCGCAACAAGGAAAGGATGGTCGGTCCCTTTGGCGCGCTGCTTGATGACAGCGCGGGGATGATCGCGCAGGTCGATGCACGCCTGCGTGCGCTCGCCCCGCTTGTGCGTGCGCCCGATGCGGTCAATGGCGCACTGTCGGTCGATGATATCCACCTGTTCGCCCTGCTGCGCAGCCTGACCATCGTCGCGGGCCTGACCTGGCCGGAGGCGGTGGCCGGATACTGCCGCACGATGTCGCGGGCGTGTGGCGTGCCGCTGCTTGATTCCATCAGCGCATAGGCGCGTTGCGTGTGAAAGTGACCCACGTCATTGAACCGCGTCGCATGGTGGTGGTTTGTGATGCAGGGCCAGCGATATATGGCCCGCCATGAATGATCAGGAGACCGCCATGCCGCGTTTCACCGATGACACCGACCGCCCCGGCGACATGGGCGGGGGCAAGCACGCAACCGCCCGCCGCCTGGCCGAGGCCGGTATCCGCGCCGAGCAGGCCGGCGACCAGGCGCGCGCCGACGAACTGTTTGACGAGGCCGAGCGCACCGATCCCGAAGCGCTGGAAAATGTGCTGATGGAAAATCCCGCCCCACGCAGGCGCGTATCCGGCCGGGGGTTTGGCGACGACGCGGCGATTGCCCGCGCCGGGCGCGAAGTACGCCCCGATTCCGATGCGCCGTCACGCGCCGGGATTACCGACAACGGCAGCGGGGCCGATTCAGAACGCCGCTGAGGGCGGCGCGGGGACTACATCGACGGTCCCCACATGCCCAGCACGAACAGGATCGCGCCCAGCGCCATCATGACGATATGGAACATGACGTCGCCCGGCATCGCGACCAGCGGGTCCATGTGCGCGGAGCGTACGAACTGCACCACCACCAGAATCGCGCCACCGACGCACAGTGCGATACGAAGGGGGCTGATATTCCCCGGCAGCAGCGATGGTTTGCGGTTCATGTCGTGTCCATTGGCAGATATCGGGCCATCATGGCACATAAATTCCCCATTTTGAACCATTCCGGATGACATGGGCCCATGCGCGCGCGCGGCAGGGCGGATTTCATGCGACCTGTTATTGGGAATATGAAATAAAGCCCGTTCGTCGATTCTGAAGGAATGATGGAACAGCATGGACAGGGGATTTTTGTCACGGCGCAGGCGCGCGCGGCGCCGGGGGACATGCGGCGCGCGCGCCATGGTGTGGGCCTGTATGCTGGCGGGGGGCATGGCGCTGTCATCGGCTCATGCCCATCGCGCGGCGCCACCGCCATCGCCCCCCGGGCCGCCATTGCCGGACGGGCGGATTTTCCTGCCGCCGCCGCCAGCCCCCGAAACCGCCAGCAACGCCTCCGACGCCAGCATCTTTGCCGATACGCGCGTGCAGGAAGGCAGCGGGCGCTGGAAACTGGCGCAGCGTGATGCCCGCCATGGCGTGGGGCATATGCTGTCCGCCTTTTCCTGCGCTGCGGGCTTCACCCTGTCGCCCACCCACCTGCCCCGGCTGGAGGCGCTGCTGACCCGGCTGGAGGCACGGGTCGAACCCGTGGTCGCGCAGGAAAAGGCGCAGTGGAACCGCCCGCGCCCCTATTCCGAAATCGAACTGCCGCTGTGTGTGGCCGACCGGGGGGAGGTGGCGCGCACGCCGTCCTATCCCTCCACCTATGCCACGCTGGGCTGGATGACGGGGGCGGTGCTGTCGGACCTGCTGCCGACGCGCATGGCCCAGATCATGCGACGGGCGCGGATCTATGGCGAAAGCCGCGTGATCTGCGGCGTGCACTGGCACAGCGACATCACGGCGGGATGGATGAACGGGGCGGTCCTGTATACCGCCATGCGGGGGGAGGCGGATTTTGCCCGTGACCTCGACGCCGCCCGCGCGGAAATCGAGGCCCTGCGCGACCATCAGCCCGCCCATGTGCTGCCACCGGATGCCAGTGAATGTGCCGAGGAAGAAGACGCGGCCGCCCATCCGCCCCAATAATGCACCGCCGTTGTGTGCAGGGAACACCCGGGCTCTGCCCGGCCCCGGCAGGGAGGGCGCCCCCTGCACCCTGACCTGTCTAAGAAGTCGTGGTTTCCAAAGGGTAATACCCTTTGGTGGGGGTTCGTGGGCAAAGCCCCTGAAGGTGCGATGCAGTCGGTGCATGGGCCATCCGGGCTCTGCCCGGCCCCGGCAGGGAGCGCGCTCCCTGCATCCTGATCTGTTTAAGAAGTCATGGTTTCCAAAGGGTAATACCCTTTGGTGGGGGTTCGGGGGCAACGCTCCTGAGCGTGCACCGCCATGCGGGACGTGGCCTACATTGCAAACCCGATTGTCTGGCTGCCTTCGCGTCCCTTGATTTCCGCCGCCAGCAGGTCGAGCATCGCCTGTGGTGTGGCAGGTGTGTCGAGCAGCGCCTGCCTGCGCACCACAAGGGCGAAGTCAGAGGGCGTCAGCGTGCGCAGCCGGGCCAGTCCGTCTGGCGCGGGCAGGTCGAAGAAGCGTTCGAACGCATGGCGCGCCTGCTGTGGCGTGAGATAGTCGAAGCGCGCGCGCAGCAGGAAGCGCCGCATGCTGGCAGGGTCAAGGCGCGAGGCGAGGTTGGTGGTGCACACGAATGGCAGAGGGTGGCTTTCCATCCATGTCAGCATCTCGTTCACCTGGCTGACTTCCCAGTTGCGCTCGGCGGAGCGGCGATCGCCAAGCAGGCTGTCCACCTCGTCGAAAATCAGGAAGGCATTGGTGTCGCGTGCCTCGGCAAAGGCGGCGGCGATCTTCTGCTCGCTCTGGCCGACATATTTGTCCAGAAGGTCGGAGGCGCGTTTCTGCAGTACCGGAAGCTCCATCATGTCCGCAAGGTAGCGGGCATACGCACTTTTCCCCGTCCCCGGCGGCCCCGACAGCAGGAGGGAGACCGCACGCGGCGCCCCCGGCCGCGACAGGCGCGTGGCCAGTGCCGCAAGGTCGCAGTCGGCATTGACCAGCGATGCATCATACGGCGCGTCCCCCCCCGGCGGCGGCATGACGACCCGGCCTGCCGATGCGGCCTGCGTGATGCCGGTGGCGATGGTGCACACCATGGTCGAATCCCCGCCCGCCAGCCGCGTCGAACGCAGCGCGTTGCGCAGGATCGCGGGCGGCGCGGGAATGGCGCGCGCCAGCAGGGCGGCGGCGTCGGGCGTCAGGGGGACGTGTTCTTCCTGCGCCATGTCCTGCCACAGGCGCGTGCGCACCGCGACGCCGGGCTGGCGCATCTCGATGCACAGGGCCATGCGCCGCGCGATGGCGGGGCCAAGCATCTCCACATCGTTGGCCGTCCAGATCACCGGGGTGCCCCCCTGTTCCAGCAGGCGGTGGAAAAAGACACGGCTGTAGGATTGCGGGGCCTCGAACAGGCCGGTGGTGAACAGGTCCTCCGCCTCGTCAAACAGCAGGACGGAGGACGTGTTGCGCAACATGCGCGTGCTGCACCGCAGGTCCGCCAGACGTTCATGGCGCGACGGTTCGTCGCCGCTGCTGTCGGCCTCGCCCACCGGGTACAGCGTGGCGCCGACATGGGCGGCAAGGGTTGCCGCGAATTCGGTCTTGCCCGTGCCGGGCGGGCCATACAGCAGGATGTTGATGCCCGGCGCATGGTCGCGCACGGCGGCGGCCAGCACCCTTGCCGCAATTTCCGCCTGCTCGCCCAGATGGGCGAAGGCCTCCCACGGCAGGGTGGCCCCGCGTGGCTGCCCCAGCAGGAGGGAGCGGATGTCGCCCACCACGCGCGCGCGCCGGTTCATCAGCGCCATCAGGCGCGGCAGCAGCGTGATGTCGCCGTCCTCGTCCACGCTCATCAGGCCGCTCATGCGCAACTGCCCCTCGGGGGCGAGGGCGGTGGCGATTTCCGGCTCCGGCCGGTTGAGCAGCATGTGCAGCAGCGAGATGTCCTCGCACAGGAACGGCCCGCGGGAGCGGTTTTCGCACAGGTCGTCCCACAACTGCTCGAAATGGCCATTGAGGCGGTAGCACATCGCAAGGCCAAGGATGTCGGTCGCCACGTCATCCAACCCCGTCGCGCGGCGCAGTTCCGACAGCCATGCGTCAAGGTAGCCGCCCTGTCCCCCCTGCGTGTCGCGCGCCTCCTCCAGCGCATGGCCCAGGCGTTTCCATTCGGTGACGGTGGGCGGCGTGTCGCCATCGCGGCGGACCATGGCGGGCAGCGCCTTGTCCGGCAGGCCAAGGTCGGGCTGTGCCTGCACCGCGCAGCGCACCAGCGATCCCGCGTCGCGCGCGCCACGGTGGATCGCACCATGCAGCGCACACAGCATGTCCAGCAGACGGCGCATGTCCCCCTTTACCCGTGACGGGCGTGCGGCGGTCACGCGGCGATGGGCCGGGCGTCTGCTTTTGGCAAGCGGCATCGGGTCGGATCTCCTGCTGTTGGGGATGGAATATACGGACCATGGCGACAAATGTCGTGCGAAAAGGCAGCCCCCCGCGCCCCTCGGGTCTGGACTGCGGCCTGCGCACCGAACCGCGGGCCATGCGTGGCGTTTTTGACGCAGGAAGGGGGAAAAACCGTATCCGACATGGTTTGTCTTAACCCTTATGTCGGCACGATACGATACTGGATCAAGACCTTGCCCGCCACGGTGGGGAAGGCAGGCATTTACAAGAACCTGAATTGTGGACGGAAAAGACCTCTATGAAAATCAAGACCCCGGCGGCCCTGCGTTCCCTGCGGCCTGCCTCTGTTACCGGCCTTGCGGCGCTGTCGCTTGGCATGATGGCGCTGGTTGCGGCCCCGCGCTGCGCGCAGGCCGATCCGTCGATCATCGTGGGGAACCAGGTGTCCTCCGCCACGGTGGAAACCGTGGATCATGAGGCGGGAACGGTGCTGCTGCGCGATCATACCGGTGACCTCGTGACCGTGCGTATCCCGCCGGAGGCCCGCAATGTCCCGCACCTGCAGGCCGGTGACAAGATCAATATCCGTTTTTTCAAGACGATGGCCGTCTCCATCGTCCCGCCCGGTACGGAACCGCCGGAATCGACCATTACGTCGGCCAAGGGGTACGCGGGACTGCACCCGCATGGCATGCTGGTCTCCAACCGTCGCGAACGGGTGCATGTGCTGGCGGTTGACCCGGCGCAGCACCTGATCACGTTCGACGATGCGGACCAGATCACCCGGACCGAGGTCGTGCAGCAAAAGGCGATGCAGGATTTCCTGAACACCGTAAAGGTGGGTGATACCGTCGATGTCACCGTGACCGACGCCGTATCGTTCGAGGTGATGAACCGCGTCATCGCCCCGTCCGCCACCGTGCAGCAGGCCCCCGGGCAGACCACCCCGCAGCAGGCGCCCTGAGGGTTGCGGGAATGACGGATGGCCCCTTCCGGTTGTGGGAGGGGCCGTTTTTTGTCAGGTGGTTGTTTGCACGCAAGCGGTTGATGAAAAGCATAAAGGTTTTTGGGGTGTCGCCTTTTTTTAAAAAGGCGACGTCTTCTGAAGCTTTTTGAAAAAAGCTTCACCAAAAACTTTTAGTCGTAAATAAGGTCTAGACCTGCCCGGACAGGGAATAGCCCGACACCACGCCGTCAAGCATCGCATCAAGCCCGTCCTGCAACAGCGGGTCCACGCCGTGGGCGACATGGGCGCGGGCGCGTTTCTTGATGCTGTTGGCCACGCGCAGGTTGATTGGCTGTGCCGTGCCTTCGCGCAGGACACTGGCGACGGAGACCTGGCGTTCATGGGCCGCGCGCACCAGCAGGAAGGCGATGTGGTTCAGGATGTTGCCGAATTCGAACCGGCCAAAGCGCGACCGGCAGCGCGTCATCTCGCCCAGCACCTCGATATAGCGGTCAATCACCGGGCGCGTGGTGTCGTGGCGGAAATGCAGGGTGTGGTATTTCGCCGCGCGGGCATGTTCGATGCGCGCGTCCTCCCATTCGCCCAGTACCTCGTTGCCGGTTTCGACCATGCTGTGCCGTGCGCGGGCGTCGAGGCAGGTGGACACGAAATCCCCATGCGCCGTCGCATCCCATGTCAGGCCCCTGCCCATGCGGCCTTCGCACAGGGCGAAGCGGAAGCGCCGCTGGCCGTCGATTCCGTACAGGATGGCGGTCCCCCACCGGCACAGCGGGTCGGTGCCCAGCACCATGACATGCGATGTGTCGCCACGACGCATGTGGTGCTGCCATGTCAGCACGTCGAACAGGCTTTCATCCTCCGCCACGCGGTCGATATGGGCATGGATATGGGCCATGAAGCGCGTGGTGGGCATGCCCGCGACACGCGGGGCGGCGAAATCGATCCGCCACCATGTCGCCGCGCGCAGCAGGTGAAAGGCCAGTGCATTGCGCAACACCACAAGTTCCTCGTCCACACCGACCTGTTCGCACAGGGCGGAGACCACGCTGAAACGGTGCGTCAGCATGCTGACCTGGCGTGACATCGGCGTCCACGGGTTGAAATAGTCAACCAGGACCTCCGGACGGGAATGGGTCAGGTGCCAGATGGCCCGGGTGCAGTGGGTTTCGCGCATCATAAGATCCTTCTTGGCCCATGGGGTCCGGTCCGGTGGGCAGGGAGGGTCAGGAGCAGGGTGGCAGGGGCATGGCCGGTCACGCATGGCCCGCAATGGTGGGGATGTGGCGAATGGTGGTGTCCCGCGCGCAGGTGCGCCTGCCGCATGGATGCCGGGGTCGTGTGTGCGCGACGGATGGCGTCGCGGCCAGCATCGGCCGGGCAATAACCCGGAGGCGTGATGCCTGACCATGTTTATTGATAACCATTCTTAACATCAAGTTAAAAATAGGACAGGTCGCACTTTCTTACGTGGGTGCGACCAACGGACGGTCCGGGCCTGCCTGCCGGATGTCCATGCGGACAGCACGATCTTTCGTGATACGGGTCCGCCTTCCCCCCGCATGTGGCGCATGGGGACGGCACTGGCGTCACGTTCCGGGGCACCCCGGCGCAGTATAAACGATCCGGGTCCGTTGCCTTTTTGTTGGAAGGGGAATGGTTATACCATTGGTATGGTGCCGGTTTTGAGAAAAGTTCCACGATCCCCCGGATTTCTACTTAGGAGATGGAAAATTCCTGTCCCGGCAGGCACCCCGGACGTTTATTCACCTATCCACCTGTTCCCTGCCGCCACAGGCGGCGCAGGACCAGTCGGTCCAGTTCCACCAGCGCCCGCCCGACGATGGACGGATCGGTATGCTTGGCGTCGAACAATGTCACCTCGCCGGCAGCAGACAGGGTGTGCATCCCGTCGTTGAACGGGGCGAAGGTCGCGGGCGCGTGCAGGGGGGCACTGGCCCGGGCCTCGAAATGCTGCGGCGTCAGGGTGGTGACATGCAGCGGCGTGATCGCCCCGCCATAGGTATGGGCGCAGTCCTGCGTCGGCAGTACCAACCCGTCTTCGGTCACGACGGGCGTGCCGCCGGGGCGGGTGCTGCGGATGTCGCGGCGCACGGGATTGCCCGGGTGGGGATGCCACGGCCCCATCAGGCGGTCGGCCCATGCGACATGCAGCAGGCTGATGCGGTCGGTCGCGGACTGTCCCCACGGGGCATGGAACATCCACCACCGTCCGTCGTGGAAAATGGGGGAGGCATCGACCGCGGCGCCGGGGAATGAGAATTCGGGCACCCGTTCCCAGCGATAGGGAAAGTCGGTGGCGCGATACAGGTTCTGCTGCCCCGACCGGCCGGATTCGGGCATCATGTAGAGCGTGCCGTCGGTATCGCGCACGATCACGGGATAGGACAGGTGCCACGGTTCGACCAGCACCGGGCAGTGTTCCACAAGCGTCAGGGCACGGTCGAACACGAACACGTCGATGCGCCCGATTTTCACGCGGTAATCATACGCCTCGGCAAAGACATACAGGCGCCCGTCCTGCCAGATGCCGAACGGGTCGGCGATGAAGCGGAACGGGCCGGGATTGTCGATCCATGTGACCGGGTGCGCCCCCACGCCATCGCGCAGCACCTGCGCCATGGGTGCATTGATGATGCCCGTGCGCCAGATATCGGTCCGTCCCAGTCCCAATGTCGTATCCTTTCGTGGATCATGCAGGCGATGTCAGGCCCCGCGTGCCAGCGCCGTGCGTCCCGACAGCATCAGCGCCGTGTCGGATTGCGGGGTATGGATGCGCCCGCACAGGACATCGCGGTAATGGCGTTCCAGCGGGTTGTCCTGCGACAGTCCCGGATTGCCGATCGCCGCGATGGCGCGTTCGGTGGCGCGGATCGCGTTCTCCGTCATGACATATTTCACCATGTTCGCCTCGGCAAGGCTCAGCGTCCCGTCCTCCTCCCGCGCCAGCGCATGCGACAGCAGCGCCGTGTTCGGCAGCAGCAGGGCCTCGATCTCGCCCAGCAGCACCTCGAAGCGCGGCAGCGTCGCCAGCGGTCTGCCAAGGCCGGAGGGCACGCGGTCATGCAGGAACGACACCAGCCATTCCCGCCCCGACCGCGCCACCGCGTCATACAGCGCCGCAATCACGATGGCATGCCAGATGGCGACGAAACTGTCCTTCTCCTGCCACGCCTCCGGCGCGCGCAGGTCCGCGATCGCGTCATCGGGCAGGCGCACATTGTCAAAGATGACGGTGTTGCTGCCGGTCGCGCGCATGCCCATCTGGTGCCATGTCTTCTCGATCCGGATGCCCGGCGTGCGCATGTCCACCAGTACCTGCCCGGTGCGGAACGGTTCCTCCTCCGTGCTGACCCAGACGAGGCCCCAGCGCAGGGCGGTTGAGCCTGTGGAATAGATCTTGGTTCCGTCCAGCCTCCATCCGTCCGCGTCGCGGCGGATGCGTGTCGCGGGACGTCCCCCGCGCGACGGCGTGCCAAGGTCAGGCTCCACCCGCAGCGCATTGAGCAGCGCGCCCTCGCGCACCGCGCTTTCGCCGACCCTGCGGCGCAGGTCCTCGGGCCATGTGCCCGATGCGGCGATGGCGGCGTGCTGCAGGTACTGCATCCCCACGATCAGCGCCGTGGACGGATCGCCCTGCGCCAGCGCCGCCACGACGGTCACGATATCGCGCAGCGGCGCCGCCTGCCCGCCAAAGGCACGCGGGACGCTCAGCCCCAGAAGGCCGGCCTGCTGCAACTCGGCAAGGTTTTCGGTCGCGATTTCCCCGCTGCGGTCATGCGCGGCCGCGCGGGTGGCGAAACGCGCGGCAAGGTCGTGCAGGTCGGCCTGCGTGCAGGGGAGTGTCATGGTCATGGCCCTGTGTGCGGTTCATGGGTGGGGACGTATGGTAGGGGGTGCGGGCGGTGTTGGGCACCCTTTTTCCGGGTGTGGCCCCTTTCGAAGCTTTTTGAAAAAAGCTTCACCAAAAACTTTTATGAATTCAGGGCATGTTCCATAATATGTGGAGGGAATAATTCTATATCCTTCCCAAAAATCACCATAATATTCAAAAGTCTTTTTGCTTCTTTTTCTTCAGAAAAAGAAGACCCTTCCCTCATGCATCCCCCCTGCCAATCCCGTGTATTTACAAGGACGTTCGTGCTGCGATATCCGGATGCAGCGGCGCGTGGCCTCTTGCGGGGTTCCATCGCGCCCCATTGGCAGGAGGCTTCATTGAGTACCACCACACAGACCCGTCGCCGAACCATCCGTGACGTGACCAAGGGCGAGGTGCCGGGCGTATGGCTGACGGCCTATACCGCGCCGGTGGCGCAGCGGCTTGATGCGCATGTGGATGTCATGCTGGTGGGGGATTCCCTTGGCATGGTGGTCTATGGCCTGCCCAGCACGGTTGGCGTCACGATGGACATGATGATCGCCCATGGCGCGGCCGTCATGCGCGGGTCGCACCGTGCGCTGGTGGTCGTGGACATGCCGTTCGGGTCGTACCAGGAATCCCCCGCGCAGGCGTTCCGCAATGCCGCGCGCATCATGGCGGAGACGGGATGCGGCGCGGTCAAGCTGGAAGGTGGCGCGGAAATGGCGGAGACGGTGCGCTTCCTGACGCAGCGCGGGGTGCCGGTATGCGGGCATGTCGGCCTGATGCCGCAGGCGGTCAACACGACGGGCGGTTTCCGCACGCAGGGGCGTGATGCGGCACAGGCGGCGAAGGTCACGGCCGACGCCCACGCCATTGCCGACGCCGGGGCGTTCGCCGTCGTGATCGAGGGCACGGTCGAACCCGTGGCGCGCGCGATTACGCAGGAACTCGCGGTGCCGACCATCGGCATTGGTGCCTCGGTGGCCTGCGACGGGCAGGTGCTGGTGGTTGACGACCTGATCGGGGCGTTCGGCGATTTCACCCCCCGCTTCGTCCGCCGCTATGCCGAGGTGGGGGCGATGATCGACGATGCCGCCGCCCGTTATGCCGATGACGTGCGCAACCGTCGCTTTCCCACCGATGCGCAGTGCTTCGGAACCCGCCGGTAAGGAAGGATCGACGGGTGGTGGGAAGCGTGCCATGCTGATGCCTTGCTGAAGCAGAGACGGTGCGGTGCAGATCCTTCCCCTTTCCCCTGTCGCGGCGGATACGGCGCGAACGCCCGCCTTTGGCGCGCGTGAACTGCTGGCGTTCGGGGCGGGAGACCTTGCGTTCAACATCATCTGGGGGCTGATGCTCAGCTACCTGGAATATTTCTATACCGACATCTGCCTGTTCCCGCCCGCGTCCGTCGCCCTCATCCTTTTGTGCGCGCGCGCCATCAGCATCGTGGCCGACCCGGTGGTGGGCATGGTGATCGACCGCCGTCCGGCGGGACGGCAGGCGCTGCCGCTGCTGCGCGCGGGGCTTTTGCCGTTCGCCTTCATGATCGTGCTGGCCTTCGTGCCGATGGGCGGGCAGGCGGGGGTGGCGCGTTACGTGTGGGCCTGCGTCACCTATATGGGCCTGTGCGTGACCTACAGCGTGACCAACACCGCCTATGGCGCGCTGACCAGCCTGATTTCCGACGACCCGGCCATCCGCCTGCGCCTTGCCAGCGCGCGCATGGTGGGGGCGGGGTGTGGTACGCTCTTGATCGCGGTGCTGGCGCTGCCGGCGGTGGACTGGCTGGGCCATGGCGACAGGCGGCACGGCTTCATGCTGTTCATGATGATTGTTGCGGTGGTGGTCGCCGCCCTGCTGGGGCTTGTGGCCACGCTGTGCCACGAACGCGCCCGTGCGCACCGCGACCGCCTGCCGGTGCGGGTGCTGGCGCGTGCGCTGCTGCGCAATGGCGGGTGGCTGCGCCTGACGGGGGCGATGATCCTTGTGATGCTGGGATCGACCTTCATGTTCGGGGCGCTGGTCTATTACGTGCGTTTCGTGCTGGGTGGCAGCGACCATGACGCGGGCTGGATCCTGGGCGCGATGAACGTGCTGGGCCTGTGCGGCAGCGCGTGCAGCGCGACACTCGCCCGGCGGTGGGGCAACCGGGGCCTGATGGGGGTGGGAACGTGCCTGTGCGGGACGTGGCTGATGCTGGCGTGGCTGTGCCCGCCGTCATGGGCGGTGACGGTGGCGGCGATGTGCCTGTTCGGCCTGTGCCTTGGCCTGTGCAACCCGGCCTGCTTCGCGCTGCTGGCCCAGTATGTGGAGGACGGTGCGCGCGCAAGCGGCGTGCGTACGGCGGGGCTTGCATGGGCGCTCAATTCCACGGCGTCGAAACTGGCCTTTGACGGCGGGGGCAGCATGCTGGCGTGGCTGTTGGCGGGATACGGGCTGGTTGCGGGCGACCATGCGCAGGCGGCGGCCGCGCGCGCGGGCATCGGGGTCGGGTTCCTGGACATTCCGGCCTGTGCCTTTGTCGCCGCCGGGGTGGCCGTGCTGCTGCTGTGCCCGCGTCCGGCCAGGGATGCCTAGAAACTGTTGATAAAGGAATAGAAGTTTTTGGTGAAGCTTTTTTCAAAAAGCTTCAGAAGACGTCGCCTTTTTAAAAAAAGGCGACACCCAAAAACTTTTATTCATTTCCCCTAACCGTTCAGAACCCGGTGGAGGCCGTGAACAGCACCGCAAGGCCGCCGCCCAAGTAATAGGTCGGCGTCTGTCCGGCGATGGTGGTGCCATGCACGCCGGTCGTGTCGCGCGCGTTGAAGGTGGGGGTGGCGACACCGGACAGGTAATGCTGGTTGGTGATGTTGATGAAGTTCATGCGCAATTCCGGCCGCGACAGGAAATAATGGCTGTCCATGCGGTATCCGAACGCAAGGTTGCCGGTGGTATGGTCCGACAGGCGTTCGTCATTCATGAAGGTCGCATACTGGTGGCCGACATATTTCACGTCCGCCATGCCAAAGAAATGCCCGTCGTCATAGCTGATGCCCGCTGACGCCTGCAGCGTCGGGCTGTTGACGGCGGTGCGCCCGCGCGTGCGCAGCAGGTCGCCATTGACGGAAATGTCGTCGTCGATGGTGGCATGCAGGTATTCCCCCGACAGGTACGGGCTCCAGTGGTGCCACGGATGGGTGCCGATCTCCACATCCACGCCGCGCGTCGTCTGCCCCCCGCCATTGAGGGTGGAGGCCACGGTCGCATTGTTCACGTCGATGGTGGTCTGGATCTCGCGGTTGGTGAAGTCGTAGTTGAACAGCGTCACCCCCCCCATCAGCCACGTCCCGGAATAGCGGTAGCCCAGCTCCTCCGACACGGAATACTGGTTCTTCACCCGGTTGGGGTCGAGTGCGCCTGTAATCGGGCTGTAGGTGGTGAACAGCGCGGATTCGTCGGGCGTGCGGAAACTGGTGGTGGTGTTGAAGAACACCTGGTGGCGCGGCGTGATCTGGTAGCTGATGGCCATGCGCGGCAGCGGGATGGACGTGTTGCTGCCGACATTGGTCTGGTTCCACGCGGCATCGGTCGTGCTGCAGTGCCGGTCGAGCATCACGTCCTTGAACCCGACCTCAAGGTGCAGCTTCTTGTGCAGGAACGTCATCCGGTCGCCCACGTACAGGGCGTTGGTCTGTGCGATGGAATGGAAGCCGCCCGCCTGCAACTGCCGCCCGTCGGGGGTCAGGATGGTGCGGCTGATGCGGTCCACCCAGATGTCGGGGGCATATCCGTTCGCACTGACGGCGGTAAAGGGCTGTTTCTCATTGTCGTCGGAATAGTCGTACCATGCCCCCAGCACGAGGTCATGGTTGGCGATGTGCCAGTCCAGCGTGGCGTTCACCCCGGCGCGGTAGCTGTTCTGCGTCCAGTTCGCGCGCACCAGGTCATCCACGCCCGGAACCCCGCGCGGTGTCGCCTGCCCCTCGGCATACATCCCCGCATCCGCCAGCGTCGTGCCCGACGGGTCGTTGCCATAGCTCCACTGCGCATAGGGCGTCATCTTCAGCCGCAGCCCGTGCGTCAGGTTGAAATGCGAGGGGGCGGCGACATAGAAGATACGCTCCGGCTGGCGGTACAGCGGCGCGTAATCCGCCCCGCCCGCCGCGTCATCGGGGTCAAAGGTGCGCGCAAGGTTGTTTGCCGCGCCATACGGCCCCGACTGTTTCCAGTCCGCCTTGTCCACCAGCGGGTAGTAGCTGGAGACCATCGTGTTCCATGTCCCGATGAGGGAGACGCGGTTGTCATCGCCCCAGTCGCGCAGGAACTTGAAATCGATATGCTGGCGTTCGTCATGCCCCGGCCCGCGCCAGTTGTCGGTATAGCCGTGGGAGTAGGAGACGAAGCCGCGGATGCCGGTATGCCCGATGGTGCCCGTCTCCAGCCGCAGGAATTCGCGGTTGGTGTTGTATGATCCGTATGACACGTCGGCATAGCCACCGGCACGTTCCGCCGGGTCGCGGAACGTCATTTCCATCAGGCCGCCCGCCGCGTTGAGCACGGGGGCGTCAAGGTCCGCCGCCCCCTGGGCGAGGGAGACGGTCTGGTAATTCTCCGTATCCGCGAACTGCCCCGGATAGCCGTTGTAATAGGCGATGTCGTTGAGCGGCATCCCTTCGAGCAGGTAGCCGATCGAATCCCCGCCCATGCCGCGCACGTTGATGTTCGTTTGCGGCGAGAAGCCGAGCGGGTCGGAGGTCGCGACATTCGCGCCCGGCAGCATCGCGACCATGTCGAACGCCGTGGCGGAGGGGGCCTGCTTGTCCATGAAGTCGGTGCCGATGGTGCTGACGGATTTCGGGGCCTTCTCCTCCCGCAGCAGGCCGCCGCCGGGCTGGTGGCCGTGGGGATGCGCCTGGGTTACGGAAATGTGTTCGTGCGCGGGGGCGGGCATGGCGGCGTTCGGGTGCGGCGTGGTGGCGGCCGCGTGCCGGGCGCCCGCGCGCGATGCGGTGGCGGGCGTTGCGGCAGGTGTTGTGGTGGATGTGGCCGCAGGGGCCGTCGCAGACGTCGCGGGGGCCGCCCACGCGGTGTCATTCGCCCCGCCAAGCACCGCCATGACGGCAGCCAGCACATGGCGCGGTGCGGCGCGGGTCGGTGCCGGATGGTGCTGCAAAAGGACGCGGCGGGTCATGGGGCGGCGGTTTCCTTGGCAAAAGACGTTTGAAAATGTTGATGTTTCAGAAATATGACAATAGCGCCGTCCCCGGCTTTCCACCTTGGAAGAAACGCGCAGGCGATATAATATACCTGCCATCAGGTCCGTAAGCCCTGAAATCATGGTGAAATATGCGCCGTACCGATCGGGCGCATGGCGGACGCGGAAATGGGACAGGGGCTGATGGGACAGGAATCCACACATATCGTCAGCAGTTTCGAACAGGAACTTGAACGGTTGCGCGCCATGATGGTTCGCATGGGCGGGCTGGTGGAACGCCAGACATCGCAGGCGGTCGCCGCCGTGGTGGACCATGACGAAAACGCCGCCGCCGCCGCCCCGGAACTCGACCCGCAGGTCGATGTCCTCGAACGCGATGTGGAGGCGATGGTCATCCGCATCCTCGCCCTGCGCTCCCCGGTGGCGGGCGACCTGCGCGAGGTCGTCTCCGCGCTCAAGATCACGGGCGACATGGAACGCATCGGCGACTGCGCGGCCTCGGTCGCGCGGCGGTCGCTGCGCACGGAACTGCTGGGCACGCGCGTCTCGCTCAGCGGCCTGCGTGGCATGGGACGCCTGGTGCAGGACAACCTGCGCCGCGCGATCGACGCCATGACGCAGCGCGACCCCGAAAAGGCGTACGAGGTGTGGCAGTCGGACACGGCGGTCGATGAACTCTATACCGCGATGTTCCGCGAACTGGTGACGTACATGATGGAGGACCCGCGCAATATCGGGCCGTGCACGCACCTGCTGTTCATCGCCAAGAACCTGGAGCGCATCGGCGACCACGCCACCAACATCGCGGAGCGTGTGTACTACACCGTGACCGGCGACATCCTGCCGGTCGTGCGCCCGCGCGGCGGGTTTTCCGGCACGGCGGCCACCCCCGACGACGCGGTGCGGGAGGAGCTGGCAAAGAATGGCGTGGGAGGGGATGACGCGCCGTGACGTCGCTGTCCACCGCCACCCCTGCCGCCGAATCCACCGCCGAACCCCGTGCGAAGATCCTCGTGGCGGAGGATGACGAGGCGCTGTCCGTCCTTGTCACCTATAACCTGGAGGCGGCGGGATACGAGGTCCGCGCCGTGGCCGACGGGCTTGATGCGCTTGAACAGGTGGGATCGTGGCAGCCCGACCTGCTGGTGCTGGACTGGATGCTGCCGGGCCTGTCGGGGGTGGACCTGTGCCGCAGGCTGCGCGCGCGCGGCGGGGCCATGCGCGACATGCCCGTGCTGATGCTGACGGCGCGCACCGCCGAAAGCGACAGCGTGCATGCGCTCGATACCGGGGCGGATGACTACCTGACGAAACCCTGCGGGATGGAGGCGCTCAACGCCCGCGTGCGCGCCCTGCTGCGGCGCAGCGTGCTGAATACGGGCGGCGCCCCCACTGCCGCGCCACAGGTCGATGCGACGGCGGTGCTGCGGTTCGTCGATGTCGTGCTTGATCCCGTCAGCCACCGGGTCACGCGCGCGGGCCGCGTGCTGTCGCCCGGCCCCACGGAATACCGCCTGCTGGAATTCTTCATGCGCAATCCCAACCGCGTCTTCTCGCGCGAGGATCTGCTGCGTTCGGTCTGGGAACGCGGGGTGCATGTGGAATCGCGCACGGTCGATGTCCATATCCGCCGCCTGCGCCGCATCCTTAACGAAGGCGACCTGCCGGACCTGATCCGCACGGTCCGGGCCAGTGGCTATGCCCTTGATGACATGTCCGGTGACGTGACGCCCTGATGACCGCCCGGCCACGGATGGTCTGGCCCGGCACGGTGCGCGCCCATGCATGACCTCCTTGCGGGTGTCGTGCTTGGCGGTGGGGGATATGCCCTGACGCGCGCCATGGTGTCGCGGGCCGTGCGATGGTACCGGGGGCGGGAGGACGACGTGCCCCCCGACATGATGCCACGGGATATGGAGGCGGACGCGCAGGCCGCCATTGTCACGGACCGCCCGGCGGGCCGCCTGCTCCGGCGTGATGACCCGGCGCGTGTCGATCCGCTGGCCACGCTGCCACATATGCTCGACCTGCTGCCCGGCGCATGCATCGTCTTTGGCCCGCGCGGGGACCTTGCCCATGCCTCCACCTCGGCGCGGGACATGTTTGGCGACACGCTCGGCGCGATCGTGCGCCATCCCGCGACGCAGCAGGTGCTCGAACAGCTTTCGACCACGGCGGAGACGACCGTGACACTCGATGTCCCGGTGCGCCGGGTCGTGCGCGTGCTGCTGCGCCGGATCGCGCCGAGCGTGCCGGGCGCGCGCGGGGTTGTCGTCGCATTGCTGGAGGACCGGACGTGGCAGGATGCGCTGGACCGCATGCGCGGCGATTTCGTCGCCCATGCCAGCCATGAACTGCGCACGCCGCTGGCCGCGCTGTCGGGGTTCATCGAAACCCTGCGCGGGCCTGCCGCCAATGACGCGCCGGCGCGCGCGCGCTTCCTTGGCATCATGGCGGGACAGGCCGAACGCATGCTGCGCCTGCTGGATCGGCTGTCGTACCTGTCGCGGGTGCAGATGGTCGAACACCAGCGCCCACGCACGCGCATCGACATCGCCCCCGTCGTCGCCCGCGCCATGGACGAGGCCCGCCCCCTGCTGGAGGGCGCGGACATTACCTGCGCGCTCGACGTTGCGCCCGATACAGCGCCGGTCATGGCCGATGCGGACCAGATCGTGCAGGTGATGCTCAACCTCGTGGGCAACGCCATCCGCTATGCCCCCGGTGTTGCGGGGCGCAGGGCGCGCGTGGATGTCACGGTGGCCAACGCGCCGGGGCGTGACGGGGGGGCGCATGCGCCGTGGCCGTGCGGCGGGGGCGTCGTGGTGTGCGTGCGTGACAATGGCCCCGGGATTCCCGCGCGTTACCTGCCGCGTGTGACGGAGCAGTTCTATCGCGTGCCGGGACAGGTGCAGCAGGGCACGGGCCTTGGCCTTGCGATCGTCAAGCATATCGTTGACCGCCATGGGGGCCGCCTGCAGATCGAAAGCCGCGAGGGGGAGGGCACGGCCTGCACGCTGTGGCTGCCCCCGGCGGAGGACGGGGCGCGTGACCGGCGCGGGGATGCCGTGGCCGCCGCCTGAAGGTGCATGCCTCACATTTGCGCTGCGGTCGTGCGTGACGTTTCGCACGGTGATGACGGGATGTTATGACCCGCCCGTCGGGGAATGTGTGGGGGAGTGCGGGTTCCTGTGTCGGGTCGGTGGAAAATCGTATCGGGGATGTGCCTGCTGCTGCTGCCCTGCGCGCAGGCCCATGCGCAGGCCGTCCCCACCGTGACCCTGCCGGGCATTACCATCCGCCCCTATGCCACGGACCAGTTGGATGTCGGCGGTTTCGCGCAGTCCGCGCCCACACCGATGGGCACGGGCGCACGTGGCGCGCGCCTGCGCAATGGCGTGCGGATGAACATCCACCAGCAGGTGGAAATTGGCGCGATCTGGGATTTCGGCCCCGCCCCCAACGGTCCGATGCGCCTGTTCGAGGGGCAGGTGTCCTATGTCGGGCTGAAGCATTTCGTCTTTACCGCCGGGGTGTTCAAGCCCAGCTTCGGGCTTGAATCCATGCAGGCGCAGGGCGACACCATCTTTGTCGAACGCGCCAGCATTTCCACCGTGACACGCAACCTTGCCGCCGGGATCGAACGCCAGGCGGTGCAGGCCGAAACCTATGGCCGGCGCTATCACCTCGCTCTGTCCGCCACCGCCGGGACCGCGGGGCCGGGGCAGGACGGCAACCAGCGCGGCATGGCGTTCCGTCTGGTGGGCCTGCCGGTGCGCACGCATTCGCTGCTGGTGCATCTGGGATTTTCGGGGGAATGGGCCTTTCGCCCCGCCGCCATCAGCGGCAGCGACCCCGCCGTGTCACTGTCCGACAGTCCCGAGATCAATCCTGGCACGGTGTCGAAATACCTGCATACCGGCAGGCTGTATGCCGACAGCGCCGGGGCCTTCGGCGTGGAGGCCGCGGTGGCGTGGAAGCGTCTGCTGTTCCAGGGGGAGGGGTACGATATCCTCGTCAACAGCCACATGCCCACGGCGGGCGGGAAGTTGCGTTTCCATGGGTGGTATGGCGACCTTGCCTATACGCTCAATGGCCGCCCGCGCGCGTGGAAGGGGCGGTCGGCCGCGTTTTCATCGCCGACATGCGACCGTGCGCAGCATGTGGCGTGCAACGGGTACGGCGTGCTGGAGGTCGCGGCGCGGTATTCGCAGGTGGACCTGCATTCCGGGGCGGTCCATGGCGGGAACCAGAAGATCGCGGCCCTTGCCGTCAACTGGTGGCCCACCGACATCGTCAGGGTGACGCTGGAATATGAATACGGGCAGGTCACCGGCAGCACCAGCGCGGAACGGTTCGAGGGGATCATGTCGCTGTTTCAGGTCAAGTTCTGATCCAGGCCAACCCGTTGATGAAAAAGGGGGGCGCGTGTCGCCCCGCATGGCACGGAAGCCGCGGGGTACAGGCGCGCGGCGCCTGATGGATATCTGCAATAAAGATGGGAACTTTCCAGATAGCCATCGCGATGAATACACAAGACATGCCATCCTGACCTGTCACGGTGGATGGCGACGGGCAGGTTCATAATGACGGGGATGTCGTCATGTATAACTGTTCCTCGTAATATATGACATGATATGGTGATTTCATGAAGCTGCATATATATGCGGCTTCATACCGCATGGAGATGAGAATTGCGTATTGGGCGGCATGGGATTATTATCATGCAGCCGGTGATATTATTATGATTTTTTTGTATGAATGGTGGCAAATTGGATAAAAAACTCATCCAGAACTCTGAAATCATGTCCCTGACGACGGATATCGTTTCAGCTTACATGGCCAATAACAGCCTGCCGCCGGAGCGCGTGCCGGAACTGATCCGCAATGTCTTCACTGCCCTTGGCGCCACCGCCGATGGCTGGCAGGACAAGGTGGAGCCACAGCAGCCTGCCGTGCCGATCAAGAAATCCGTCTTCCCCGACTACATCATCTGCCTTGAGGACGGGAAAAAGCTCAAGATGCTCAAGCGGCACCTTGACCGTGCCTATGGCATGACCCCGGACCAGTACCGGGAAAAGTGGGGCCTGCCGCCGCATTATCCGATGACCGCGCCCAACTATGCCGCCAAGCGCTCCGCCCTTGCGCAGCAGAGCGGACTTGGACGCAGCATCACCAGTGCCTCCGCCACGCCTGCCGCCGCGCAGGCGGACGCGGAAGCACCCGCGCGTGCGCGGGGCCGTCGCAGGAAGAACACCGGGGACTGAGTTCCCGCAACAGGTATCCGCGAACGGGAACCTTCAGGTGCCGCCTTTTCCATGGGAAAGGCGGCATTTCTTTTGACCCGCGCGACGCGCCCTCAGGCGGCCGGGGGCGGCGGAGCGTCCAGGAAGCGGCGTTCATGCGCCGTGATCGCCTGCGCCAGCGTATAGCTGTCGAGCACCCCCATGAACGAGTCCAGCGCCTCGTCCAGTACGCCGCGCAGCGAACATCCCCCCACCAGCAGGCACGGCCGCGTCCCCTCCACCGGGGGTTGCATGCAGGTCACAAGGCCGAGGTCTTCCTCGGTATAGCGTACGACATCGCCAATGCGGATTTCCTCCTCCGGGCGGCCAAGGCGCAGTCCCCCCCTGCGGCCACGCAGAGTCTCCACAAAGCCGCCACGGCCAAGCCGGTGGATGATCTTGACCAGGTGATTCTCCGAAATGCCATAGGCCTGTGCAATCTCGTGGATGGAGGTCAGGCGGTCGGTATGGATCCCCAGATAGATCAGTGTCCTCAGGGCATAGTCTGTATGCAGGGTTAAACGCATGGGCGTGAGGTATCCAACATTGACATCCTTTTCCAGCATTATAAAAGATGTGCGAAACAGACATCTTATTGGAGACTTCCATGGCTTCCCCCCTTGATGACAGGACCCGCGCCATCATCAGCGCCTGCGTGCCCGCGCTGGAGGCGCACGGTCTTGCCATCACGACCGAGATGTATCGCCGCCTGCTGGCCAACCCGGACATCCGCGACCTGTTCAACCTGTCGCACCAGCGCGATGGCGAACAGCCACGCGCACTTGCGCTCGCGGTGCTGGCCTATGCGCGCAATATCGAAAATCCCGGCGCGCTGTCGGGCATGATCGAACGCATTGCCGAAAAGCATGTCGGGCTGAACATCCTGCCGCAGCATTACCCGTATGTGGCCGATGCCCTGCTGGGTGCGATCGCCCATGTGCTGGGCGATGCCGCGACGCCCGAAATCATGGAAGCGTGGGGGAAGGCGTACTGGTTCCTGGCCGAAATCCTGATCGGGCGGGAGGAACAGATCTATGAGGCGCATGCCGCCGCCCGTGGTGGCTGGGTCGGATGGCGGGCGTTTCGCGTGCGTGCGCGCGTGCCGCAGGCCGAGGGCGTGGTTTCCTTTGAACTGGTGCCCGAGGACGGCAGGCCGGTGATGCGCCACCAGCCGGGGCAGTATCTCAGCTTCCGCCTTGACGTGCCGGGCCATGGGTCCGAACGCCGCAATTACAGCATTTCCTCCGCGCCGGATTCGGGTCATTACCGCATCAGCGTGCGCCGCATTGATGGCGGCGTGGTGTCCGACTGGCTGGATGATACGGTGCGCGAAGGCGCGATCGTGCAGGTTTCCGCCCCGGCGGGGGACTTTACCCTTGCCTGCCCGCCAGCGTCGCCCCTGGTCTTCCTCAGCGCGGGTGTGGGCCTGACGCCGTTCATCTCCATGCTTGGCGCGCTGGAGGAAAGCGGGGCGCAGGTGCCGGTGCGCTATATCCATGGGACGCGCACCCCCGCGACGGAGGCGTTTGGCGCCTATATCCGCGATCTTGCGGCGGCAGGGAAACTGACGGCGGATATCTTCTACAGCCGCGAAGCGCCCAAGGGGGAGGACGCCCCCGCCGGTGTGACGCGGCACGAAGGGCGGGTGACGCCGCAATGGCTGAAGCAGCAGGTGGATGCAAGGGCGACGTGGTACATCTGCGGGCCGGATGGCTTCATGCGTGACATGGTCGCGGCATTGCGGGAGGCGGGCGTGCCACGCGAACGGATCCGTTACGAATTCTTCGGCTCCGCCGCCGATGCGGTGCTGGTGTAAGGGTCGGTACAGAAAAACGCCTGCCCCATGATGGTGGGGCAGGCGTGGTCTGAAATCACCTTGATATTAATCAGGATAAAAGTTTTTGGGTGCCGCCTTTTTTTTAAAAAGGCGGCGTTCTTTGAAGCTTTTTGAAAAAAGCTTCACCAAAAACTTTTGGGGCTGGCATAGGTAAGCATTGTTTGGGACGGTTCACGCAGGCAGTTTAGCCCATTGAGTGAGGATTTTCAGGAGTTTTGCAGGCGAGCGGATGTTGAAGAGCCACTCGCACTCGGCCAGGAAGAGATGGAAGTCCTTGCGTGGTATTCCATTGTATCGACGCAGATGCCGTTTCGCCTGGCTCCAGAAATTCTCGATGCCATTGATATGGTTTCTGCCCAAGGCAAGATGCCTGCTGTGATCGATGCGTTCGTGATGAAATTCCGAGACATCCAGTTTGTCGTAAGCGTGCCAGGAATCGCTGTAGACGATTGAATCCGGCTGCACTTTCTTTCGAATGATCGACATCAGCGTCTGATGTCCTGCATTGGGGATCATGACGGCATGGACGCGGCCATGCCGTTTCAGCAGGCCAAAGACAGCCACTTTTCCGGCAGCACCCCGGCCCCGTTTTCCTTTGCGATGTCCACCGAAATAGCTCTCATCGACTTCGATTTCACCTGAGACCGGTGCCTCATGAGCAATCTGTTCCGCGATGATCTCTAGCAATTTGCGGTAATACAGGGTCGCTGTATTGCGATTGACGCCGACAAGTTCGGCGGCACTCCGGGCGGGTGTGCCCGCAACGAAGTGCTCCAGAAGACGCTTTTGGATGCTGACAGGCAGCCGGCTGCGACGACGTACTTTCATGCGACACATCAAGCCTCTGTTGGCTTACCTATGCCAGCCCCAAACTTTTTTAAATTTCCCGTCGATCAGAAGCTTGCCCCGACCGTCAGGAAGAACATGCGCGGTGCGATCGGATAGGCGGTATACTGGCCGCTGGCATAGGTGGTGTTCAGCGTGGACCACCCGCGCGTGCCCGTCAGGTTGGTAATGTTGCCCTGGATCTTCAGGCCCTGCACATGCGGGATGTTGCGGATGGTGTATCCGGCATTGATGCTGAACAGGGCATAGGACTTGGCCGACAGGTCGTTGGTGAAGGTGGTGTAGCGCCGGCCGATCACGTCGCCGATGAACTGCCCGTAGAAATCGCCCCAGTTGGTGGAGGCCACGAACTTTTCGGTCCAGTTCGGGATGCCCGCGACATTCTTGCCCGCCGTCGGCACGATCGTGGTGCCGGTCGCGTAATTGTCGTTATAGACGGACTTGTTATACGAAAGCGCGTTGTAGAAGGAGAAGTGTGGCCCGAACTGCGCCGTCATGGAGAAGTCCATGCCGTCGGTGCTGACCGAACCCACGTTCGTCAGGATGCTTGCGCTGCCGATGATGTAGGACACGTTGCTGTTATAGGGCGAGGAGGCGACCGACAGCAGGCGGTTTGAATAATGCACGTGGTAATATTCAAGCTGTCCACTGATGTTCGTCAGCGGCCCGAGATGGACATGGCGGTTGGTGCGCAGGCCGGTTTCATATGTCCATGCGGTTTCCACCTTGCCGTGCTTCTTGAAATCCTCGAACGCGGCCTGGCTGGTCATGCCCCACGGGCTGGCATTGCCATAACCCGTATCCTGGAAGGAGCGCATGTTTTCCTGGATGTTCGCGAACCACTGTTCATGCGGCGTGATGTTCCACAGCGCACCGAACGCGGGCAGGAAGGGCTTGGCCGTATTGATGTTGCCGCCGGGAATGGTGCGCGCGGTCGAGGGCGAGAGCGATCCCGGCAGGGCCGCGACCGGCAGGGTGCCGTCGGTATAGACCAGTTCCGACTTGAACCCGGCGCTGAGCATGAAGTTCTTGGTGATCTGCCAGCTATCCTGCAGGTGCGTCGTGATGGTGTTGGTATAGAACAGGTTGGTGTACTGGTGGATCAGCGGGTTCTGCTGCCGGTCATAGGGGCTGGTGGGATCGTTGATGTCGAATGCGTACCAGCGCCGGGCCTGCGTATTGTCGTTGCGTTCGTACCAGCCGCCAAGTTCGATGTTATGATGGCCCACTTTGTAATGCAGGGTGGACATGATGCCGCCGCGATTGTCCCAGTATTCGGTCGTGCGCGTCGCCATGCCCGAACCGCCGAACACGCTCGAAAGCTGGGTGGAGGAATCATTGGGGAAATAGGCGCTGAACAGGGTCGGCAGGCCGGCGGCGCTGATCGGGCCTGCGACGACGCCTTCGCCCATGTCATGGTGGTAATAGATCTGGTTGTCCCAGTGCAGGTTGGACGAGAAATCATGCGTCCACTTCACATAGGCAAGGAAATCCTCGCGCTGGGCGTCGGAATAGTAGTTGCGGTAATTGTTGCCAGCCGCCGTATAGGCAGCGGACCCGTTATAGTAATTTACCGCTTCCTTCAGGTTCGGATACAGGAACGGGCGGACATACATGCTGCCGCCGGCGGGTTCGACAATCCCGTCCTCGTTCGGTTCCACCTTGTCCGACCAGTCGAAGAAGGCCGTGACCTTGTCCTTCGACCCCTTGTGGACGAACTTGGCGTTGACCTGGTTGCCGCCCTGGTGGCCCGCGAAATCCCACGCCCGCGCATCCTGCCGCGCCCATGAGAAATAGGCCGAGTTGCCATTGCCGAAATCACCCGTATCGACACGGGCAAAGGTGCGGAAGGTGGACCAGCTGCCGAATGTCTGCGAAATCTGGCCGCCCGCCTTGTGCATCGGGTCCTGCGTCGTGAATTCCAGCGAACCGCCAAGGTTGGAGGTCGAGGCCGTACCCAGCGCGCCAGCACCTGTCGCGACCGAGGTGGAGGCGATATTCTCGCTCAGCGCCGCGCGCTGTGGCGACAGGCCGTTATAGTTGCCATAGGACTGGTCGCCCAGCGGGACACCATCAAGGGTGAAGCCAAGCTGGTTCTGGTTGAAGCCATGGATGTACAGCGACGAATTCTGTTCGTTGTTGCCCCATGGGTCGGCATTTTCAAAGACAACGCCCGGAAGAATCTCAAGCGCCTTGACCGGGTTGATACCCGGCAGGATGCGCTGCAACTGGGTGTGGTTGATGCTCTGCTCCGAACGCGTGCGCCGGGCGGTCGCCATGATCTGCTCCACATTGCCGGTGGAGTATCCGTCTTTATCCTTCTTTGTTGTCGCACTGGTCTTGTGGGGGGTGCGGATAGACTTCTTCTGCGCCGCCGGTGTCTGTACCGTCTGGGAATGAGCAACGGACAGCGCGATGGTAGAGCAGAACAGGCCAAGGGCAATACGACCACTACGGATCAGCTTGGGTGGCACCTGGGATTCTCCTGAGTGAAAAGGCAGGAGATGATCTATCTGCACGGTTGCGTTAATTCATGTGAAGCTTTCATGACATTGCGCGCGTGCAACACCGGATTTGTGAAATGACCACAAAGGCGCCCGAAAAGGTGCGTCGGGACGTCACCCGGACATTCGTTGCGACTCCATTTTCGGAAATCCTGTGACACTGTCATAATTTTGTAACAATGTGGGATCGTACGACCGCGCTGGTCTGTTGCAACATGACGGGTGGCATGTCCGTGCCATGTGCGGCGGCGTGTCCGCGGCCATGTGCGTGGCGGGGTTGAACGGGGGGGCAGGGGGTGGGATCATGGCGCGATCCACCCGCCGGAGTACGCACCATGCCGTCATCGCCCCCGCCGTCACCACTGGACCGACAGGATTTCGTACGCGTGCGCGGCGCGCGCGAACATAACCTGCGCGATGTGGATATCGACGTGCCGCGCGACACCATGGTGGTGTTTACCGGCGTGTCGGGGTCGGGCAAGTCGTCACTGGCGTTCGGGACACTGTATGCGGAGGCGCAGCGCCGCTACCTTGAATCCGTCTCCCCCTATGCGCGGCGCCTGTTCCAGCAGATGCCGGTGCCCGATGTCGATACCGTCGATGGCCTGCCCCCCGCCATCGCGTTGCAGCAGCAGCGCGGCGGCAGTTCGGGGCGTTCGTCCGTCGGCAGCATCACGACGCTGTCGAACCTGTTGCGCATGCTCTATTCCCGCGCGGGGACCTATCCCCCCGGCCTTGCACGGCTGGAGGCGGAATCCTTCTCCCCCAACACGCCGATGGGCGCGTGCCCGCGCTGCCACGGGCTGGGACGCGTCCATGACGTGACGGAGGCCACGCTGGTCCCCGATGACAGCCTGTCGATCCGCGACCGCGCTGTCGCCGCGTGGCCCACCGCGTGGCAGGGGCAGAACCTGCGCGATATCCTGATCACCATGGGCATCGACGTGGACTGCCCCTGGCGTGACCTGCCGCGCAAGACGCGCGACTGGATCCTGTTTACGGATGAAACACCCACCGTCCCCGTCTATCCGGGCCTGACGCATGCGCAGGTGCAGGCCGCGATCGCCAAGGGGGTGGAGCCTGCATACCAGGGCACCTTTACCGGTGCGCGGCGTTACGTCACCCAGACCTTCGCCAATTCACAGAGCGAGACCATGCGCAGGCGCGCGGCGTCGTTCATGATCTCCACCGACTGCCCGGTCTGCCATGGGCAGCGGCTGAATCCAGATGCGCTGCGCGTGACGTTCGCGGGAATGAACATCGCGGCGATGGTCGCGCTGCCGCTGGGGCGCATCCGCACCGTGCTGTCGGGGGTTGCCGACGTGGCCGCCAGCACGGATGACGACGCCATCGCGATCGCCGCGCGCAGCATCGCCGCCGACATGGTCGCGCGCATCGACGTGCTGGCGCAGCTTGGTCTGGGATACCTGCAGATGGATCGCGGGGTGCAGACGCTCTCCCCCGGGGAATACCAGCGCCTGCGCCTTGGCACGCAGATCCATTCCAGCCTGTTTGGCGTGGTCTATGTGCTCGACGAACCTTCATCGGGGCTGCATCCTGCGGATACGCAGGCGCTGCTGGCCGCGCTGGACCGGCTGTGTGCTGCGGGCAATTCGCTGTTCCTTGTGGAACACAACCTCGACGTCATCCGCCATGCCGAATGGATTGTCGATGTCGGGCCGGAAGCGGGCGAGCGCGGGGGCGAAATCCTGTATTGCGGCCCGCCAGACGGCCTGCGCGATGTCACGGCGTCGCGCACGCGCGATTACCTGTTCGCCGCGTCGCAGGTGGTGGTCCATACGCCGCGTACGCCGCAGGGGTGGCTGGAACTTGCGGATATCCGCTGGAACAACCTCGACGGGCTGGACGTCGCCTTTCCGCTGGGGGCGTTCACGTCCGTGACCGGGATCTCGGGGTCGGGGAAATCCTCCCTCGTCAGCCATGCGCTGACCAGCATCGTCGCACGTGCGCTGGGGCAGGCCCTGCCCGTGGCGGAGGAGGAGGAGGACAGCCAGGCCCCCACCCCCGAACTCCGCCAGCCCGAAGGGCGCGTGGCCTCCGGGCTGGAGGGGATCGACCGCCTTGTGGTGATCGACCAGAAACCCATCGGCCGGACCCCGCGCTCCAACCTTGCGACCTATACCGGCCTGTTCGATGTCGTGCGCAAACTGTATGCCCGCACCGACCTTGCCCGCGCGCGCAGATATGATGCCGGGTGGTTCTCCTTCAACCTGGCGAAGGGACGCTGCCCCCACTGTCAGGGGGCGGGGTCGGTGATGGTCGAACTGCTGTTCCTGCCCAGCGTCTATGCCCCGTGCCCGACCTGCCATGGCGCGCGCTACCGGCCGGAGGTGCTGGAGGTGACCTACCGCGATCGCTCCATCGCCGATGTGCTGGCGATGAACGTGGACCAGGCGCTGGATTTCCTGTCGGACGTGCCCAATGCGGCGACCTGCCTGTCGATCTTGCAACGCAGCGGCCTTGGCCACCTGCGTCTGGGCCAGCCTGCGACCGAACTGTCCGGTGGGGAGGCGCAGCGCATCAAGCTTGCGACCGAGCTTCAGAAACAGCGGCGGGGCCATACGCTCTATGTGCTGGACGAACCGACCACCGGGCTGCACCCGTCCGACGTGGATCGCCTGTCGGCGCACCTGCATGAACTGGTGGACCAGGGCAATACCGTGATCGTGGCCGAACATGACATGCGCATGGTCGCGGGCGGGGACTGGGTGATCGACATGGGGCCGGGTGCGGGGGAGGACGGCGGCACGGTCGTCGCCGCCGGGACGCCCGCCGAGGTGGCGAAGGCCGCGCGGAGTGCGACGGCACCGTTCCTTGCGCGGTATGTGGGGTAGGATCTTCTTTTCTGTAGAAAAAGAAGCAAAAAGACTTTTGATCAATCCGGGAAAGAAGCAGCCTGCCGGGACTGTGTTCAAAAATTCAAAAGTTTTTGGTGAAGCTTTTTTCAAAAAGCTTCAGGAAACGCTGCCTTTCTGGAAAAAGGCGGCATCCGAAAACTTTTATGAATTCATCCTCCGACTGTCCCGGAACATACATCTTCTATAAAACAGGGACGTTACCCCTGACCCGACGGGAGATGCCGTGTTCCTGCGCCAGTTGACCTACCTGATCGCCCTAGAGCGTTTCCGCCACTTCTCCCGTGCGGCGGAACATTGCGGCGTGTCGCAGCCTGCGCTGTCGGCGGGGATCAGGCAGCTTGAAAACGAACTGGGCGTATGCGTCATCCATCGCAACCGCCGCTTCCTTGGCCTGACAGAGGAGGGGCGGCGTGTCCTCGCATGGGCCAAGCAGACGCTTGCCGCCCTTGATGGCCTGAAGCAGGAGGCCGCGTTTGCGCAGGACGTGGCGGGCGGGTCGCTGTCGATCGGGGTGATGCCGCCGGCATTGCTGACCATCCCGCTGCTGCTGGAAAGTTTCCGCACCGCCATCCCCAGCCTGCATCAGGAAGTACGCTCCGCCGCGGCGGGCGACATCGCGCGCATGCTGCGTGAGCATGAGGTGCAGTTGGGCGTGACCTACCTTGACCAGGTGCCGGTGGGGGGCGCGTTCGACGTGCGGCCGCTTTATGCGGAACAGTACGTGCTGGCGGGTGCGATGTCCGCCCCCGTGCCCGACGGGGCCGAATGTGACTGGGCGGAGGTCGCGTCCATTCCGCTGTGCCTGTTCACCCGCAACCTGCGCAGTCGCCAGATCATTGATGCCGGGTTTCGCGACGCGGGCGTGACCCCCACCATCATGCTGGAGACGGATTCCATCAGCCTGCTGCATTCCGAACTGCGTGCGGGCCGCCTGTGCAGCATCCTGCCGGTCGCGGCCCTGCCGGAGAGTGTGGGCGGCGCGGGCCTGCGCACCTGTCCCATCGTGCCCTGTGTTGCGCCGGAGGTCGCGATCGTACGCCTGCGACAGCCCAACCCGTCCGCCGTGCTGACGCGGATATGGGAGGTGTGCATGCGGTTGCGGACCGATGACGTGTTCTGTGTGTAAGGGGAAGGGTCTTCTTTTTCTGTAGAAAAAGAAGCAAAAAGACTTCTGATCCATTAAGGTAAAAAGGCAGCCTGCCGGGACCCTGTTCAAAAAATCAGAAGTTTTTGGTGAAGCTTTTTTCAAAAAGCTTCGACAGACGCCATCTTCCTGAAAAAAACCGGCACCCGCAGACCCGCCCTTCATAACCCCTCCTTATCATCTCATCACGACAAACGATTGGACCCGCGCGGGGCCGCGTCTGCATGGTCGGCCCCGTCATGACCGCGCGCGCCCACGATCCCGATACGTTGTCCGCCCTCCTGCCGTCCTTCGTGCGGAAACTGTCGTGGCTGTATGCGCCCTCGCTTGCGGATTTCGCCTTTGCCCTGCGCACGGCGTTTGCCGCGATCCTGTCGCTGCTGATCGCCATGTGGATGGAACTCGACAGCCCGCAATGGGCGCCGCTGACGGTGTGGGTGGTGGCGCAGTCCTCCCGCGGGGAAAGCCTGGCGAAGGCGCGCTGGCGCGTGGCGGGGACGCTGCTGGGGTCGGTTGCGGCGATGACGCTGATTGCGGCGTTCCCGCAGGCGTCGGGCCTGTTTTTCTGCGCGCTGGCGCTGTGGATCGGCCTGTGCTGCGCGGGGGCGACGCTTCTGGACAATTACCGCGCCTATGGACTGGTGCTGACGGGCTTTACGTCGGCCATCATCGCAACCGGTGCGATCCTGGAACCCGACCATGTATTCGACATCAGCGTCGCGCGCACCAGTTACATCGTGCTGGGCGTTGTGTGCGAGGCGACGCTGGCGATCCTGTTCATGCCCTCCGTCGGCCCCCATGCGCGACAGGCGCTGCATGCGCGCCTGATGCGGGCGTTCGCCAACACGACGCGCACGGTTGCCGACCTGCTGGAGGGGGAGATCTCGCCCGCCGCGATGGGGACGACGCTGGGTGAACTGGTGGCGTTCAACAGCCAGGTGGAATTCAGCGAGCTTGAACTCGAACCTGGCAGCCGGACGGGCGACCATGCGCGCGCGGCGCTTGCGGGGCTGCTGGCGCTGCTGGCGCGTGTGCGGGGGGTGTCGCTGCTGCTGTCAGGTGGGGTGCAGGCCCCGGAGGTACGGCGCGATGCACGGGAATATGTGCGCGAACTGTGCGCGCTGCTGCGCGATGGCGGGGCGGACCCGGCGGAGATGGCCGCGCGCGTGACGCGTCTGCAGGCGCTGTGGCACGCACGGCAGGCAACGGCGGCCCATCCGGCGCTGGGCGCCCTGTTTGTGGAACTGCTGGCGGATGTGGGGCAGGTCCTGTCTGAAATCCGCGCCAGTGACAATCCGGTGCGCCACGACCATTTCCGCTTTCGCGTCACGTCGCGCCGGCATGCGGTGGAGGCGCTGGAAAACGGCGTGCGCGCCTGCTGCGCCATCCTTGGCGCGTGGCTGGTGTGGGAGGTCACGGCATGGCGGCAGGGGGCGGCGTTCATTTCCTTCCTTGCGCTGGTCTATGGCCTGCTGGCGACGCGCGAAAACCCGGTCATCGCGGGCATGCCCTTCTTCAAGGGGGGGCTGTACTGCGCGGCGGTGGGGACGGTGCTGGCGTTCTGGGTCATCCCGGCCATCACCGCGCCGGAAATGCTGGTGTTCGCGCTGCTGGTGCCCATGACCATCGGCGGCCTTGCCGCGCGCAATGCGGCGACGGCGGGATATGCGTTTTCATTCAACATGTTCCTGCCGGTGCTGATCGGCCCGATGAACCAGGGACGCTATGACGAGGTCGCGTTCCTCAACGGGACGCTGGCGTTTTTGTGCAGCATCCTGTTCGCCATCCTGACCTATCGCATGGTCGTGCCGTTCCGCATCGATTCCCACATGCGCCGCACGGCGGCATGGACCGCGCGCCGCCTGCGGGGCCTGGGCGCGGGGCGCAACCGCATGGCCGCGCACCAGTGGCTTGCGGCCTGCGCGGGCAGTCTGGTGCGCATATTGCGCAATTCCACGACCGTCCCGCCGGAGATGGTCGAGCAGTACATGCGCGCGGAACTGCGGGCGATGACGCTGGGGCTGAGTGTCATTGCCCTGCGGGATGTGGCGCGCCGCAACGACCTGCCCCCCGCCACGCGGCAGGCGCTGGCGCTGTTCCTGCGCCGGTGGCAGCAGGGGCGGGCGGGCGAACATGGCACCCTGCGGATGATCGAGGGACGGGTCGCCCATACCCCCGTGCCCCCACAGGCCGCGCAGGAACGGCAGGTCGTGCTGTCATGCCTTTACCTGGTGCGCACGCTGCTGGCCCCGGGGGAAAAAGGCACTTCATCGGAATAAAAGTTTTTGGTGAAGCTTTTTTCCAAAAAGCTTCGAAAGACGCCGCCTTTTTGAAAAAAGCCGGCACCCAAAAACTTTTAATGATTTTACGTTCTTTTCAGGCGTGCAGCCCATATGTCTGCGCGGTGGTGGCCATGCGCATCAGGGTGCGGGCATCGGCGCGCGCGTCCTCCATGGTGGCATAGCGGCGGCCGTTCATCTGTGTGGTGCGTTCATGCAGGGCGCGGAAACTGCACGGCCCGTCACGGTAGTCGCGCAGGACGACGCCAAGGGTGATGCCGTTGATTTCAACGATGCTGGATTCGAACATGTCCTGCCTGCTGTGCTGATGACTGGTGCACCTCGGTGCATCCGCGCCCGCTATGCCGGAGGGCATGCGTGGGGGCAAGGCGAAATAAATGAACTTTACATGACAGTAGAGGCGCATGGGTGTGTCATAAAAACTTAACACAGATGCGGCAGGATTATTATTGATCCGCGCTATTGCCATTGTCTAACCCTGAGGCTGCGTTTTGCATATCAGGAAAAGACATGGCCCAATACATGGCCCCCACCACCATTGATGAGTCCACCAGGGCGGCCGTGGCGTCGGACCGGCGTGGGGACATCGTGTTTGCGATGGTCGCGCGCATGGCGGGATGGCTGATCCTGCTGGTCATGGCCGGGATCATCATCGTCCTTGTCGCTGGTGGCTGGCGCGCACTCGCCAGCTTTGGTCCGCAGTTCCTGACCAGCACCGCATGGGACCCCGTGACGCAGCATTTCGGGGCGGCGACGTCCATCTTCGGCACGCTGGTCACGACGCTGGTCGCCCTTTTCTTTGCCGTGCCGTTCGCGTTTGGCGTGGCGTTCTGGCTGGTGGAAATGGCGCCGCCCGCGCTGGCGCGGGTGATCGAAACCGCAGTACAGTTGCTGGCGGCCGTGCCGTCGATCATCTTCGGCATGTGGGGTTTCTTCATCGTCGTGCCGTTCATGGCCCACCATGTCGAACCCGCGACCAAGCACCTGCTGGGCCATGTGCCGGGCATCCGCCTGCTGTTCAGCGGCGCGCCCTATGGCACAGGGCTTCTGACGGGGGGCGTGGTGCTGGCGCTGATGGTCACGCCCTTCATCTGTTCGGTGATGACGGACGTGTTCACCTCCATCCCCGCCGTGCTGAAGGAAAGCGCCTTCGGCCTTGGCGCGACCCGGTGGGAGGTGATGCGCAAGGTCGTCGTGCCATGGTCGCGCCAGGCGGTGATGGGCGGGATCATGCTGGGTACCGGCCGCGCACTGGGCGAGACGATGGCCGTCACCTTCGTCATCGGCAACGCCAACCACATGGGATGGTCGCTGTTCGCGCCGGGCAACACGATTGCCTCGCTGATCGCGCTGGAATTCCCCGAAAGCCCCGCCGGGAGCCTGAAGCTGTCGGCGCTGCTGGCGCTGGGTGCGATCCTGATGGTCATCTCGTTCATCACGCTGGCCTGCTCGCGCATTTTCCTGCGCCGTGACGCCGCGGAATAAGGAAAGGGCGCAACCATGGTGACCCCGAACCCGGCCCCCACGCAGGCCAGCATGCCCGCCGGCAGCGGGTGGCAGAGTGGCGGCGCGCAGGCGATACGCCGCCGCATCACCGACCGCGCGGTGGGCGTTGCGTGCATCATTGCGACCGTCGTGGTCGTATACCTGCTGTTTTCCATCCTGTGGACGCTGATCGTGCGCGGTGGGGCAGGGCTGTCATGGCCGACCTTCACCCACAGCACGGCCGCCCCCGGCACCGGCGGCGGCCTGGCCAACGCCATCGTCGGCAGCCTGGAACAGACGGGGCTTGCCGCGCTGATCGGGACCCCGCTTGGCATGATGGCGGGTGTGTACCTGTCGGAGTTTTCGCGTGACGGGCGCATCGTCTCGCTCGTGCGGTTTGTGTCCGACATGATGCTCTCGGTGCCCTCCATCCTTGTCGGGCTGTTCGTCTATCTGATCTTTGTCGAACCGGCGGGGCATTTTTCGGGATGGGCGGGCATGTTCGCCCTGACGATCCTGTTCATCCCCGTCGTGGTCCGCACGACGGAGGACATGCTGCGCCTTGTCCCGCGTGCGATGCGCGAGGCGGCCTATGCGCTGGGCGCGCCGAAATGGCGCGTGATCCTGAGCATCTGCCTGCGTGCCGCCCGCGGCGGCATCATGACCGGCGTCCTGCTGGCGCTGGCGCGTATTTCGGGCGAGACCGCGCCCTTGCTGTTCACCTCGCTTGGCAACCTCAACTGGTCCACCAGCCTCAATGCCCCGATGGCCAGCCTTCCCGTCACGATCTACCAGTATGCGGGATCGGCCTATGACGACTGGGTGCAGATGGCGTGGACCGGCGCGCTGCTGATTACCGCCGCCGTCCTTGCGACCAGCATCCTTGCCCGCTGGTGGCTCCTGCGTAATGGATCCGTAAAATAATGAATACGATCGTCATGGATGATGTGGCCCCCGCGCCCACGGATGTCGCGACCCCTGCGCTGTCCATACGCAACCTTGATTTCTGGTATGGGACGAACCATGCGCTGAAGAACATCTCCCTCGATTTTCCCGAACGCCAGGTGACCGGCATGATCGGGCCGTCAGGGTGCGGAAAATCCACGCTGCTGCGTATCCTCAACCGGATGTATGACCTCTATCCGGGGCAGCGCGCGACGGGGGAGGTGATCTTTGACGGGTGCAACATCATCGCGCCGGGCGTGGATGTGAACGTTTTGCGTTCGCGCATCGGCATGGTGTTCCAGAAACCCACCCCGTTCCCGATGTCCATATATGACAACATCGCCTTTGGCGTGCGCCTGCATGAACGCCTGTCGCGTGCGGAGATGGACCAGAGGGTGGAGGACGTGCTGCGCCGCGTCGCCCTGTGGCCAGAGGTGCGCGACCGCCTTGGCGCGTCCGCCGCCGCCCTGTCGGGCGGGCAGCAGCAGCGCCTGTGCATCGCGCGCACCATCGCCACCCGTCCGGAGGTCATCCTGCTTGATGAACCGACCAGCGCGCTTGATCCCATCTCCACCGCGCGGATCGAGGAACTGCTTGATGAACTCAAGCGCGATTTCTCCATCGCCATCGTGACGCACAACCTGCAGCAGGCGGCGCGGTGCGCCGACCGGGTGGCGTTTTTCTATATGGGGGAACTTGTGGAGGTCGATACGGCGGACCAGATGTTCACCGCCCCGCACAAGAAGCAGACGCAGGATTACATCACGGGCCGCTTTGGCTGAGACAGGAAATATCGAGACCATGCCGAACGAATCAGCACATACGGTCCATAGTTACGAGCAGGAGCTTGAACACCTGCGCTCCCTCATCAGCCAGATGGGCGGACTGGTGGAACGCCAGACGTCGCAGGCCATCGCCGCCGTGGTGGACCATGACGAGGACGCCGCCATCGAGGCCCCGGAACTCGACCCCCGTGTCGATGACCTCGAACGCCAGACCGAGGCACTGGTGATCCGCCTGCTGGCGCTGCGTGCGCCGATGGCAGGCGACCTGCGTGAGGTTGTCTCCGCGCTCAAGATCTCGGGCGACCTTGAACGGATCGGCGACTGCGCGGCCTCGATCGCGCGCCGGGCGCTGCGTGGGGAACTGCTGTCCTATCCCGTGTCCGTCACCGGGTTGCGCAGCATGGGACGTCTGGTGCAGGAAAACCTGCGCCGCACCATCGACGCGATGGACCGGCGCGATCCCGACCTTGCGCGGGAGGTGTGGCAATCGGACATGGCGGTGGATGAACTCTATGTCTCCATGTTCCGCGAACTGGTGACGTACATGATGGAGGACCCGCGCAATATCGGGCCGTGTACGCACCTGCTGTTCATCGCCAAGAACCTGGAGCGCATCGGCGATCATGCCACCAACATCTGCGAACGCGTCTATTACGCCGCGACGGGGCGTATCCTGCCGGTCGTGCGGCCGCGTGGCGGCATCGCGGATCAGGATATTTAATTTAAAAGTTTTTGGTGAAGCTTTTTTTCAAAAAGCTTCGAAAGACGTCACCTTTTTGAAAAAAGGCGACATCCAAAAACTTCTATTTTTCCGGGCGGTTTCTGCATGGGGGTGGGGTTTCATAAAACTGTCATGAAACTGTCACGGATATATAATCCCGCCCCCTGAATCCGCCGTTATATTTGCCCGCGTCCGCTGGATATTCACCTGCATATCCGGTCGTTGTATTGGGGAACAAAAGTATTATGTACTTTCCTGTCCGATTTCTGGCGCTCGCCCTTGCGGCAAGTGCTGCTCCGGTCCTTGCGCATGCCGCCGACATCACGGGGGCGGGTTCCAGCTTTGCCGCGCCGATTTACGGTGCGTGGGGCGCGTACAGCCGCAGTTCGATCGGGGTCAGCCTGAATTACCAGACCGTCGGCTCCAGCGCGGGCCAGAACCAGATCCTGGCGAAGACCGTGGATTTCGGGGCCTCCGACGTGCCGATGGACGCGCAGAAGCTGGACGCCGCCCACCTGTTCCAGTTCCCGACCGTGATGGGCGGCATCGTGCCCGTCGTCAACGTGCCGGGCGTGCCCGCAGGGGCGCTGCAGCTTGATGGCCCGACGCTGGCCGCCATCTATCGCGGTGATATCGAGCAGTGGAACGATCCGAAGATCGCGGCCCTGAACCCCGGCCTGAAGCTGCCCGATACGGCCATCGCCACCGTGCATCGCGCGGACGGGTCGGGCACGACCGCCGTGTTCACGTCCTACCTTGCGCGCGTGTCGCCCGAATGGAAGGCCGCGCAGGGCTCTGGCGCGTCCATTTCCTGGCCCGGCGGGATTGGCGCGCGTGGCAATGATGGCGTGGCGGCATCGGTGCGCAATACCGAAGGCGCGATCGGTTACGTGGAATATGCCTTTGCCGCCAACACCCACATGGCGACGGTCAAGCTGAAGAACCACAGCGGCGCGTTTGTTGCCGCGGGCCTCGACAGCTTCAGCCGCGCCGCCGAAGCCGCCGACTGGAAGGGCGCATCGCATTTCGCGGTGGACCTGATCGACACCAACGGCGCGGGCGCGTGGCCCATCGTGTCGCCGACCTATGTCCTTGTCTATGTGCCGGTGGCGCAGGCGGAACATGGCGCGGCCGTGCGCAAGTTCTTTGGCCATGCCCTGCAGGATGGTGACAGGGCGGCGAACCGTCTGGATTACGTGCCGGTGCCCGCCAATGTGAAGGCGGATATCCTGCAGAAGTGGGACAGCGCAAAATAATAAAAGTTTCCGGCGGAGCTTCTGATCGAAAAAGCGTCACCCGGAAACCGCGAAGATCACCGTGGACCTGCCCCGAAAAGGGCAGGTTTTCGCGCATCTGCGACTGTCATAAAAGCTTCATGAAACTGTCTTGGAAACATAACACACAGTAAAGCGCGGACGGACTACACCACAATCATCTTTTATTTACGGAATGAATAAGATGATTCGCCGGCCTGCCGTTTCGTTCTTTCTGGCTTCTTCCGCATTGTGGGGCGTCATGCCCGTCGGGCAGGCCCGCGCGACATCCGCGCAGGATGCACAGATCCAGCAGCTTCAGCGTGAGATGCTGGAAATGCGGCGCGAGATGTCCGGGCAGATCAGTGCCCTGCGCCAGCGCCTTGTCCGGGAGGAGGGGCGTTCGGCCGCCACCACGCAGCAGCGCACGCCGCCGGTGCGCCATGCCATGGCCCGGCCGTCTGGCGCGCCGATGTCGCCCGCCATGGCCAATGACATCGCGATCGGGGGCGACACCAGCCTGGGGATGAACGGTTCCGTCAGCGGCATGCTGCGCTCGTCCGACGTGGGCACGCCGCCGTCCGACCGCGGGATCGATTCATCGTGGAAATCGTTCCGCGCCGCGACGGAAAAGGAGGAGGCCGTCCATTTCGGTGGCATGATGATCGGCTTCCCCGGCGGCCGTCCCACCATCTCGTCCGAGGACGGGGCCTATGCCCTGCAGATCGGCCTTGCGTTCCACGAGGACGTCGGCGGGTTCATGGGCATGTCCCCGCGCGCGGGCGAAAGCAAGGGCCTGTTCCCGGGCCTTACGGAAAATGCGCGCCGCCTGCGTATTCCCATCTCCTTCCGCTACAAGAACTGGATTGCGAACATCACGCCCGATTTCGGCGCGGGCAGCGCGGACGGTTCGGTGACGCTGTATGAGGCGAACCTGAATTACGCGGGCATCCACAACACGGTCCTGACCGCCGGTTACTTCCAGCCCCGCGTGACGGAGGAAGATTCCGAAAGCTCCAACGAATTCGAGATGATGGAACGTCCCGCCATCACCGACATCGTGCGCAACATCGCCGCGGGCGACGCGCGATTCAGCCTTGGCGGCCTGCATTATGCCAAGCGCTGGTGGATCGCGGGTTACGTGACGGGCCAGACCTATGGCAACCGCTCCTCCGCCGTGGTCAGCGACAGCCAGACGGGGGCGACGTTCCGTGTCGCGGGCCGTCCCTATGTCTCGCGCGATGTGGACGTGCATGTCGGCATGTCCGCCATCAGCGCGTTCAAGGTGAACGAGACCGCCAATGGCCGCGTCTATTCCCCGAGCGAGGCGCCCGAGGTCAACCTGACGACGACGAAACTGCTGAGTGCTACGGTCGGCAATGCGGGCACCGTCTGGTCCGCCGGTCCCGAACTGGGCTTCCGCTGGAAGCGCCTGGTGCTGAAGGGCGAATATTACCATATCGGCGTGCAGCGCAAGGGCACCGAGGCCACGGGCAACATGCCCGCCGCCAATTTCGAGGTTCTTCCGCATTTTTCGTGATGGGTATCTTGTACTGTGGTTCTGGAACTGGAAAATCCTGAAAGTCGCCCACTTTCATGGATATTCCCCAGTGTCAC
>NZ_NKUF01000024.1 GCF_003206495.1 Gluconacetobacter entanii
CTCTATACAGATATGTCGGACCGAAGGGCGAGCTCAGGGATTATGGGAAGCGCGTTCTCAGCTTAGCGTAGGATTTCGCCCCCTCCCGCAAACGACCCCCTTCAGGCGTATCCATTCGTCCAGAGCCGTACGGAAGATGGCAATGCCACCCCGCGCCATCAGGCGGGCGGCGTTGCGGCGGTTTTTGCGGTCGGAAATACGTTTCGCAAGCCCGTCGGCAAGGCAGTCCTCCCACTTGGCGTATTTCTGGAAACTGACCGTCCGCAGGGAGGGCGTCTTTTCAATCAGGAACACGAACGCATAGGTGTCTTTCCGGTTTTCCGCGATCTGGGGCACCAGCGCGGTGAAGGCATGCATCATCGCATCGGCGGGATGCATGTCGGCAGGACATGAAGCCAGCGCGTCGCTCAGGCTCTGGGTCATGCCGCGCGTCCAGGCAAGGACGATGTCCCCCTTGGTCTCGAACATGCGAAACAGCGTGCGTCGCGAAACCTTGGCGGCATCGGCGATTTCATCCACCGTCGTCTGGTCGTATCCCTGCTCGGAAAACAGGTGCATCGCCTCGGCAATCAGGGTGGCGCGGATGCGTCCCTGCTTGCGCTCACGCAGGCCGGGTTTGGGCAGGTCCTCAGTGGCGTCGGGCTTCATACACTCTCCTCATGTCCGCATTCATCATGCCGCAGGGCATCGCGAACATTCAAGGCGCAAGGAAAAACGGGGCTTACGCGGGGCCGTGACCACATCAGGATGGGTCGATCAGGGGATTTTGCGGTTTCTTGCCATGCTGCTGCCCACCTGTCGAGCCTTGGTCCCCCTGTCCCGCCGCGATCTCCGGTCCCATGGCATGGCGGGCATGCCCTGTCCCGGCAGGACAGGCCCTGCTTCACGGATCCGTTACAGTCAGGAAGTTTCTTAAAAAGAATATCATGTATTATAAGTAATAATGAAAATTTTTTAGGTATTAAAAAAATATTTTAAACATTTTCCATTCATACTTTGTAAAAAACCCTGTATCTACCACGCAGGTCATTACCCCATGAAACCATGTCAGGCATCTTCTGCCGACCCTGCCGGAGTGTACACGCATGTCACTTTCCACAGATATGGCCTGTCTGTCCTAACCTTTCGTATTCGCATGCGGTCAGGAATGACCGGGGACCAGAACCAGAAATGAACCCGGCGCGATGTCCGCACGACATCCGCGCGTGCAGGGTTTGTTTCCACGCATGAAATACATATCCCATGAATGCCATCGTAGTTACCGCACTACGTCGGCCCTATACCTTCGTGGTGCTGTCGATCCTTATCGTGGTCTTTGGCATCATGTCGGTATTGCGCACGCCGACGGACGTGTTCCCGAACATCCGCATCCCCGTGGTGTCCGTTGTCTGGACCTATGGCGGGATGCTGCCGGAAGAATTCGCCGGTCGTATCATCTATAATTACGAACTGATGGTGACCTCGACCGTCGAGGGCATCGAACATATGGAAAGCAGTTCGTATTACGGCCGCGGCATCGTCAACATATACTTCCAGCCCGGAACGGACATCGGCAAGGCCGAAGCCGAAGTCACCGCCATTTCCCAGACGGTGATCAAGCAGCTTCCTGAAAACATCCCCGCCCCGATGGTCATGAGCCTCGATGCATCGTCCGTGCCCGTGCTGACGCTGCAGGTCACGTCGGACCGGCAGACGCCGTCCGACCTGTTCAAGCTGGCGATGATCCGCGTGCGTCCCTTGCTGGTGACCGTGCCGGGCGCGGTGGTGCCGCAGGCCTATGGCGGGATGGACAGCTTTGTCATGGTCGCGCTGAACCAGCAGCAGTTGCAGGCGCATCACCTGTCGGCCATGGATGTGCAGAATGCCCTGCGCGGCCAGAATATCGTCCTGCCGGCAGGGGACCAGAAAATCTCCGCCACGGACTGGATGGTGCAGACCAACGCCACGCCGCGTTCGATGAAGGAACTGGGCGATATTCCCGTCAAGCGGGTGGGCAATGCTGTCATCTATGTCCATGACGTGGCCGAGGTCTATCGCGGCGGCCATCCGCAGACCAACCTTGTGCTGGTCAAGGGCAAGCAGGGCGTTGAAATCGTCGTCATGAAAAGTGGCGATGCCTCGACGCTCGATGTCGTCGCCGGGGCCAAGGCGCTGCTGCCACGGATACAGAAACTGCTGCCACCGGATGTCAAGGTCAGCATCCTTGGCGATGCCTCTGTCTTTGTTAAGGATTCCATTTTCGACGTCGTGCGTGAAATGCTGACGGCGGCGTGCCTGACGGGCATGGTCGTGCTGCTGTTCCTCGGTTCGTGGCGGCCGACCGTCATCATCGCGACTTCCATCCCGCTGGCGATCCTGTGCGCGATCATCGGCCTTCACTGGGCGGGGCAGACGATCAATGTCATGACGCTCGGCGGGCTTGCGCTCGCGGTCGGGATCCTCGTCGATGACGCCACCGTCATGATCGAGAATATCGACGCCCATCTGGAGATGGGAAAGGAACTGGAACTTGCGATCATCGACGCGGCCAACCAGATCGTCATCCCAACCTTTGTCGCCACCACCTGCATCTGCATCGTCTGGCTGCCGCTGTTCGGGCTGAGCGGGGTTGCGGGTTGGCTGTTCATGCCGATGGCCGAGGCGATCATCTTCGCCATGATCGCGTCCTTCATCCTGTCGCGCACGCTGGTGCCGACCATGGCGAAATACCTGCTGGCCGGGCACAGCGTTGCGGGACATGGGGATTCACACCACTGCGAACCCCAGCATCATAAGCTGCAATACCCCCAGCGCCTGCCCGAACGTTTCCAGCAGGCGTTTGAACGCGGGTTCAATACCTTCCGCGAACGCTATGCTGGCCTGCTACGCTGGGCGATCGCGCGCAGGCGGCCGTTCGTCGGGGCCTTCCTGGGCGTCTCCGTCTGTTCGATGGCGCTGTACCTTGTCGCCGGGCGCGACTTCTTCCCCGAGACGAAGTCCGGCACGATCCAGATGCACATGCGCGCGCCCCTTGGCACCCGTATCGAGGTCGCAGGCCGCGAGGCCTCGCTGGTGGAGGATCGCATCAACCAGCTTTTCCCAGACCGCGTGGACACGATGATCGAGAATTGCGGCCTGCCCGAGGGTGCGCATAACCAGGCCTTCATCCCCACCCCCACCATCGGCACGCAGGACTGTGACATCACGATCGCCCTGAAGGACGAGGAAACGCCCGTATGGGATTACCGCGCCGTCCTGCGCCGTGACCTGTCGGCGCGCTTTCCCGGCACGGTCTTCACGTTCCAGCCTGCGGACCTTACGGCGCGGATCCTCAATTTCGGCTCCCCCGCGCCGATCGACGTGCAGATTTCCGGACCGGACCTGCGCGACAATTACGACTATGCCCGCAAACTGGTCAATCGCCTGCGCGCGGTGCCGGGAACCGCCGACGTGGTGATCCAGCAGACCATGAAGACGCCGACCCTGTTCGTGCAGGGCAACCGCACCTTCGGCCAGGCGACCGGCATGACGGAGGCCGACCTGGCGAACAATGAACTGATGACCCTGTCGGGCAGCCAGACGGTCGATCCACAATACTGGCTGGATCCGCAGACCGGGATCACCTTTCCGCTGAACGTCTATGTCTCGCAGGACCAGTTGACGCATTTCAGCAACCTGATGACCATTCCGGTGGACAAGGGCGATGGCGACCCGCAGGGACGGCACATGCAGTTGCTCGGTGGTATCAGCAACGTTACCGCCACCGGCACGCCGGGACAGGTGTCGCATTTCAATTCCATGCCCGAAGTCGATATCTACGTCTCGGCCGAAGGCGCGGACCTGGGGCAGGTGACAACAGGCGTGCGCCGCGTCCTGCAGCAGACGGAACGCATGGTCCCCTCTACCGCCGCCGTGACCATCCGGGGGCAGACCGAAACCATGCGCCATTCCTATGTGGAACTGGTGTTCGGACTGGTGGTGTCGGTGCTGCTTATCTACCTGCTGATCGTGGTGAACTTCCAGTCGTGGCTTGACCCGTTCATCATCATCACCGCCCTGCCCGGCGCGCTGGCCGGCATCGCATGGGCGCTGTTCCTGACCCATACCCGCCTGTCGGTGCCCGCGCTGACGGGGGCCATCATGTGCATGGGCACGGCCACCGCCAATTCCATCCTTGTCGTCTCCTTCGCACGCGAACGGATCGAGGAACATGGCAATGCCCTGCGCGCGGCGGTGGAGGCAGGGTACGGCCGCATCCGCCCGGTCCTGATGACCGCGCTGGCGATGGTGATCGGCATGGTGCCGATGGCCATGAGCAATTCGCAGAACGCGCCACTGGGCCGTGCCGTCATTGGCGGCCTGCTGGTGGCGACGGTGTCCACCTTGCTGTTCGTGCCGTGTGTTTACGCAATCCTGCATAACCGTCCGTCCCGCCACCGGGAGGAGCCGAAGTGATGTCGATCGGAAAATCGAAAAAAATGCTGCTGGTGGCCGGAAGTGTCGTCATCATGGGATGGTGCGGCTACCTTGTGGGGGAGCGCATCCACCATGCCGCCGCCCTGCGCCGTACCGCGCGTGAGGCCGCCATTCCCGACGTGATGGTGATCTCCCCCCGCCACGAGGCACGGCATGTCAGCCTCGAACTCCACGGTACGGTGGAGGCCTGGTACCAGGCCCCGATCTATCCGCAGGCTTCGGGCTATGTGCGCATGTGGTACAAGGATTATGGCGCACGTGTTGCCGCAGGCGACGTGCTGGCCGAAATCAATACGCCCGGCCTTGATGCGCAGTTCGCGCAGGCGCAGGCCGACCTGCAGTCGTCACAGGCGAAATACGACCTCGCCGTCGTCACGGCGCAGCGCTGGCGCCTGATGGGCCGGTCGCAGGCGGTCTCCGGCCAGTCGGTGTCCGTACAGGATGCCAACGAGAAATCGGCCGCCGCCGACCTTGAGGCCGCGCGCCATAACCTTGACCGTTACGCCGCCCTTGAGAGGTTCAAGGTCATCGTCGCCCCCTTCAGTGGCGTGGTGACGGAGCGCGACATCAATGTGGGCGATTACGTGCATGAAGGCGGCGGCAACCTCAACGCCAATGGCGGGGCCAGCGAACTGTTCAGCGTGGCGGACACGCACCAGATGCGGCTGTTCGTCTCCATCCCTGAAAACATGTCCTACATCCTTCAGCCTGGCCTGCAGGCCAGCGTGCGCGTGCCGCAGTTCCCCGATCGCGTGTTCGAGGGGAAATTCCTGACGGTTTCCGGCGGGTATGACCCTGATACACGGACCAGCGTCAGCGAATTCGTGATCGATAACAAGGACAATGCCCTGTGGCCGGGCACCTTTGCCGCCGTGACGCTGAGCGCGCCGGAACAGTCAGGCCACCTCAGCATCCCCACGGGGGCGCTGGTGTTTCAGGAACACGGCATGCAGGTCGCGGTCGTGGACAGCCACGACACCGCGCATTTCCGCGACATCACGGTGGGGCGCATGGGGGACGGGGCCACGCAGGTACTCTCCGGCGTCTCGACAGGCGACCGGATCATCGACAATCCCCCCGCCGATCTGCTGGAGGGGGAAAAGGTCCATGTCGTCCCGCCTGCCGCCGGATACAGCAACGACGTCTCTGAAAAGGACGATGAATGATGAAGCGCGCCATTCGTCCTGCCCCGACGCTGCGCGTGGCCTGCGTGGCCTCCATGCTGCTGCTGGCGGGATGCGACCTTGCCACCGCCTATCACACGCCACATTACGTCATCCCGACGACATGGCAGGGGCAGGCCCCCTTCGCGCCCGCGCATCCGATGGATGACAGCGTCCGCGCGGACTGGTGGAAGGGGTTTGCCGATCCCCGCCTTGATGCGCTGGAGGCCGAGGCCACGGCGCATAACGGGGACCTGCAGGCGGCGTCCGAACGCTTCATGCAGGCCCGCGCCGTCGTCAGCGAGGCCCGGTCCGACCTGCTGCCCCATTTCGGGATCGCCTTTGGCGGCAGCAACAACAAGAGTTCGGCCGAACGGCTGTTCCGCTACAAGGGGCCGATCACGGATTCCGATGAATTCTATGGCGGCATGGCCTCGTGGGAACCGGATTTCTGGTCCTCCATCCGCAACCGCGTCCGACTGCAGAAGGATTACGCGCAGGAACAGGCCGCCGAATACGCCTCCGCCCGGCTGAGCCTGCAGGCGGAACTGGCCAGCGATTATTTCACCCTGCGCGGACTTGATGCGCAGGCCGATATCTATACCCAGTCAATCCGGTACTACGAGGACTCCCTGCGCGTGACGCGTACGCGCCTGCAGGACCAGGCGGCCTCGCGCCTCGACGTGGCGCGCGCGGAAAACCAGCTTTACACCACACAGGCGCATCTGCTCGACATCCAGGCGCAGCGTGAGGTGATGGAGCATGCCATTGCCGTGCTGGTCAATGTCGCGCCGTCTTCCTTCCACCTTGCCGCCGACAGCCACCTGAACGCAAACCGGCTTGCCGTATCGCCCGGGCTGCCGTCCGAACTGCTTGAACGCCGTCCAGACGTCGCCATGGCAGAACGCCAGATGGCGCAGGCCAACCGGGCCATCGGCATCGCGCGTGCGGCGTTCTATCCCCATGTCTCCTTCCGGATGGATGGGGGTTTTGGTGATAACGGCTTCAACCTCGCCAATCTCGCCAACAGCATGTGGACCTATGGCGCCACGGCCACGCTTCCGGTGTTTGAAGGTGGGCTGCGGCGTGCGCAGTTGCAGCAAAGCTGGTCGGCCTATCGCGAGACACGCGATCATTACCGCATGACGGTGCTGACGGCCTTCCGCGATGTGGAGGACGGGCTGTCACGCACGAAGCGGCTGGATGGCGAAAACGCCCGCCTGCGGGCCGCCGTGGGCGCGGCAAGCCAGACGCAGGACATCACGATGAACCTGTACAAGGGGGGCCTTGCCGCCTATCTCGATGTCCTGATCGCACAGGTCAGCACGCTGGAGGCACGCATACAGCAGGTCGAGGTGCAGACGCGCTACCTTCAGGCGCAGGTCGGGCTGATCCGGGCCTGTGGCGGGGGATGGGATGCCTCCCTGCTGCCTGCGCCGAACCGGCTGCCCTCCGTGGGGCCATTGCAGTATTCCGGCCTGCATCAGGCCCGCGCGGTTGGCGATGTCCCCGCGCCCCGTACCCGTGGCGAGGATCCCGAAGACAACCTGACCGGGCCGAACCTGTCCGCCCTGTCGGTCAGGTAGCGTTCCATGCGGGCCGCATCTGGCCCGCATGAAAAATTATGTCCGTTATTATTTATAAAAAACATACTTACATGGCGTATGTATGTTTTTTAAAATATATCCATGTCTTGTGGGTTTCGTGCTACTTTGGGGGCGTTGTCTCTTAACAGGTGCCCTTGTGATTCTGTTTCTATCCGGCCTGATTTCTCTTGTTCTTCTGGTCGCACTCAATATTTTTATTTCACTTTCGGAAATATCGTTCGCGGCCGCGCGTGATGTCCGGCTCCGCTCACGCGCGGATGCGGGCGATGAACGCGCCACCGCCTTCCTGCGCCTGCGCCGCAATAGCGGGCAGGTCATGACGGTCCTGCAGATATGCCTCAACGGTGTGGGGGTGCTGGGCGGGATCATCAGTTCGGAAATGCTCGCCCCGTCCCTGACGCAGGGGTTCATGGCATGGCACCTGGGCGAAGCCACGGCCCAGACCCTGGCCGCAACGGTGGGCTTCTTCCTCGTGACCGGCATGTTCGTGCTGTTTGCCGACCTGATCCCCAAGCGCGTCGCGATGAACGCCCCGGACAAGGTCGCCCTTGCGGTCGGGTGGTTCCCGGCCATGGCGCTGAAACTGCTCTATCCCCTTGTCTGGGTGTTTTCCAAGATGTCGGATGCGATCCTGCGGGCGATGAAAATCCCCGCCGCATCGGCGGTCGAACCCGTAACCCCGGAGGACCTGCGCGCGATCCTTGCCGCAGGCACCGCATCGGGCGTCCTGCTGGAGCAGGAACACCAGATGATCCAGAACGTGCTGGGACTGCAGGACCGTTCCATCACATCGGCCATGACGCCGCGTGACGAGATCGTGTTCCTCGACCTGCAGGAAAGCCTGGAGGAGCAGAAGGCCAAGGTGCGCGCCAAGCCCTATTCCCGCTACCCCCTGTGCAATGGCGGCCTCGACAACGTTGTGGGGTCCATCCGGGCGGAAGACGTGCTGGCCGCCGTGGTGGACCGTGTCCCGGCCTCCGGCGTGGCCTCTCCTGACGACAGGGTGGATTTCGGGGTGCGGCGCGATGTCCTGTCGGTGCCGGAGACGATCAACCTGTGGGACACGCTGGCGCAGTTCGACACCCATGGGGTCGGCTTTGCCCTTGTCGTGAACGAATACGGGCTTGTGGTGGGCCTGATCACGTTCAAGGACATCATGGGCGCCCTGATGGGAGGGGTCGCAAACCCGTTCGAGGAGCAGTTGATCGTCCGGCGTGATGCCAATTCATGGCTGATCGACGGTGCGGCCTCGATCGAGGATGTGCGCCGTGAACTCGACGCCACGGACCTTGACGAAGCCGGTCCCTTTGACACCATCGGCGGCTTTGTCATGCACCGCCTGCGCCGCATGGCGCGCAAGGCCGACCGGGTGGACACGGCGCGCTTCCGCTTCGAAGTGGTCGATGTCGAAGGATTCCGCATTAACCAGTTGCTTGTGACCCGGCTTCAGGGCTGAATGCAGAAACGCCGCCTTCGTGAAAGAAGGCGGCGTCTGGTGAAGATTTTTGATTACTTTGCCGCGGTTTCCATGGCAGCGACATGCTTTTCCCCGGCGGCAGGGACGCGGATCAGGTAATCAAAGGCCGAAAGCGCGGCCTTCGCACCATCACCGATGGCAATGACGATCTGCTTGTACGGCGTTGTCGTGGCATCCCCGGCCGCAAAGATGCCCGGAATGGACGTCGCGCCATGGTCATTGACGACGATCTCGCCAAAATCGCTCAGCTTTACGGTGCCTTTCAGCCATCCGGTATTGGGCAGCAGGCCGATCTGCACGAACACCCCTTCCAGATCCAGATGGTGATCCGCGCCATCCCCCCCGCGATAGGTCAGGCCGGTGACATTTTTACCGTTGCCTTCGATCCGGGTGGTCAGCGCCTCTGTCAGGACCGTGACGTTGGGCATGCTGTACAGCTTGTCCTGCAGTACCTTGTCGGCCTTCAGGTGCGATCCTCGTTGCAGCAGCGTGACATGCGCGACAATCCCGGCAAGGTCGATCGCGGCCTCGACGCCACTATTGCCCCCGCCCGCTACCGCAACGCGCTTGCCCTTGTAGAACGGACCATCGCAATGCGGGCAGTAGGCCACGCCCCTATTGCGATATTCCTCCTCCCCTGGCACGCCGAGGTGACGCCAGTGCGCGCCTGTGGCGATGATGACCGTGCGGGCATGCAGGATCGCCCCGCTTTCCAGCGCCACGCCATGCAGGCCGCCCGGTTGTGCCGCGGGGAACAGTTCCTGCGCACGCTGGGAGGAGATCACATCGACATCATACTGCCGGACATGGGCCTCGAGCGCTGCGGACAGTTTCGGGCCGTCGGTTTCCTTGACCGAGATGAAATTCTCGATCCCGTCCGTATCCATCACCTGCCCGCCAAAGCGCTCCACCACGATGCCGGTGCGCACGCCCTTGCGCGCGGCATAGACGGCGGCAGAAGCCCCCGCCGGCCCGCCGCCAATGATGAGTACGTCAAAGGGCGCGACATTTTTCAGCGTCTCCGCCATGCGCCGGGGCGCGTCCGCATCCAGCTTCGCAAGGATCTGCTCAACATCCGCGCGCCCGGTTTCGAACGGCTCGCCATTGAGGTAGACCTGCGGCACGGACATGATGTTGCGCGCCGTCACCTCATCCTGGAACAGTGCGCCGTCAATGGTGGTGTTGTGGATGTTGGGATTGAGTACGCTCATGGCGTTGAGCGCCTGCACCACGTCGGGGCAGTTCTGGCATGACAGCGAGACGTAGGTCTCGAACGCGTATTTTCCCGGCATGGCGCGGATCTGCGCGATCACGTCATCCGAAAATTTCGGCGCATGTCCACCAACCTGCAGCAACGCCAGCACGAAGGACGTGAATTCATGGCCCATCGGGATGGCCGCGAAGGTCACGCCCGCCATGCCTTGCCCGGTGGCATCCGCCCGACGGATGACGAAGGAAGGGCGGCGTGTGGCCACGCCCTGCTCCGACACCTGCACCTTGTCGGAAAGGGCGGCGACCTCGTGCAGCAGTTCATGCATCTCACGCGATGGGGCGCTGTCATCAAGCGAGGCCTCCAGCACGACCGGATGGGCCAGGGTCGCCAGATACCCCTTGAGTTGCGCCTTGATGGTGTCCTGCAACATGGGAAAGAACTCCGCTTTTTCCGAAAAGGTGGGTACGGTGGCCCGACCCGCAAAGGGGCCGGACCACGGACCTGCGATCAGATCTTGCCGACGAGATCCAGCGACGGGGTCAGGGTCGCGCTGCCTTCCTTCCACTTCGCGGGGCACACTTCGCCCGGGTGGGAGGCGACATACTGCGCGGCCTCGATCTTGCCGAGGAGTTCGCTCGCGCTGCGGCCGACGCCGCCTGCCGTGATCTCGATATACTGGATCCTGCCTTCCGGATCGATCAGGAAGGTGCCACGCTCGGCAAGGCCGGCGTCCTCGATCAGCACATCGAAATTGCGTGCGAGATGCCCGGTCGGGTCACCGATCATCACGTACTTGATCTTGCTGATGGCCGGCGAGGTGTCATGCCATGCCTTGTGCGTGAAATGCTTGTCGGTCGAGACCGAGTAGATTTCCACACCAAGCTTCTGGAACGCGGCATAGTTGTCGGCCAGGTCCTCAAGCTCCGTCGGGCAGACGAACGTGAAGTCGGCCGGATAGAAGAAGAAAACGGACCATTTGCCCTTAACATCGGCATCGGTCACCGTGATGAACTTGCCATTGTGGAAGGCGTCGGCCTTGAAAGGCTTCAGGGGCGAATTGATGCGTGCCATGTGAAATGCTCCTCGCTTTCGCTTGTCAGTTGATGACAGGTCATGTTGTCCCACGAACACGGATGACGCGGAAACTGTTTGTTCTGATAGCTCTGATAGGCAGAACCTTTCAATCCCTCCTCAGGAATCCGTTATACCTATACACATGAGCTATATTCCCCTTTCCGGCCTGTCGCTGCGGGACATTGAATATGTTGTCGCGGTGGACGACCTGCGCAACTTCTCCCGTGCGGCGGAACGCTGTGGCGTCAGCCAGGGTGGCCTGTCGGAGCAGGTGCGCAAGCTTGAAACCCTGCTTGGCGTGGTCCTGTTCGAACGCACCCGCCGCCATGTCGCCCCCACCCCGCAGGGCGCGCGCCTGATCGCGCTGGGGCGCGAGGTGATTGCCGCCGCCCGCGCCATGATCGAGGCCGCGCGCGTGCAGGCAGGCCCGCTCGAAGGCATGCTGCGCATTGGTGTCATCGCCACGCTTGGTCCCTATTACGTGCCAAGCCTGTTGCCGCTGCTGCGCCATGCCTATCCGCAACTCAGGCTGCAACTGACCGACAGCCAGACGCTTCCCATGCTGCGGATGCTGCGTCATGACGAACTTGACCTTGTCTTCGCCGCCCTGCCGGTCAGTCATGAAGCCCTCCATTACGCACCAATTTTTGAAGAGCCGTTTGTCGCCGCCTTTCCCGCCAGCCACCCGCTTGCGCACCGCCAGACGCTTGCGATGGGCGACCTTGACGGGCCGGACCTGCTGCTGCTTGAAGAAGGACATTGCCTGCGCGATCAGGCGCTGGCCCTGTGCGGCATGCCTGCGCATCACGACCGACAGCGCCTTGCCACCAGTCTGGAAATGCTGTGGCATATGATCGGCGCGGGCGAAGGATATTCGCTGATTCCCCGCCTTGCCCTGCGTCATCGCGGGGAGTGGGAGGACCTGATCACCACCACGCCCCTTGCGGATGCGCAACGCACCATCGGCCTTGTCTGGCGCGCATCAGACCCGAGGGAGGACGCATTCCGCGCATTCGCCCGTTTCCTGCGCGAAAACACGCCCGATGGCTGTCGTCCGGTGGCGGATTACCCCACAATCGCCGATGCGCGGGAATAATGCCTTCCCCTTCCCTTACCCCCTGCCCCGGACGGTCATGCGGGCCGTCCTTTCTGTCACGTTCATGGAAAACCGGTCTTGCCTGATAAGTCTGCCTCCCGAACGCATCGGTCCGATGCAGGTCCATCATGGCGCACATGGCTGTCGCGGCGTTTCGGGGTGTACGGCCACCTTCCGCGCATGTTCCGGCAGTTGTGGCAATGCAGCCCTGCCCTGACACTGGCCAGCATGGGACTGCGCCTGATACAGGCGATCCAGCCACCGCTCGCACTTTATGTCGCGAAACTGATTGTCGATGGGGTCATACATCTCGGCGGACATGCACGGGACCGTGCGGGGGCGGATCATCTGGAACTCTGGCTGGCGGTGGAATTCGGGCTGATCATCCTGTCGGACCTGACATCGCGTGCGGTGGCCCTTGTCGATGGCCTGCTGAACGAACGCTATATCAACGCCGTCAGTATTGCGCTGATGGAACATGCAGCGACGCTGGACCTTGCGCAGTTTGAATCCAGCGAACTGCAGGACCTGCTGGAACGTGCCCGCCGGCAGGCATCGGGGCGCAACAACCTGCTGGTGCAACTGTTCAATATCGGCCAGACGGCGCTGACGGCCATCACGCTGGTCATCGGCGTTGTCGCCTTTGCCCCGTGGATGGTCCTGATCCTGATTGTCGGCCTGCTGCCCGCTGCTGCCGGGGAGGCCCGCTTCAATGCCGAGGCCTATCGCCTGATGCGGGCGAAAACCGCGGAACGGCGGGAAATGGAATATCTGCGCAGCATCGGGGCCAGTGCGGAACATGCCAAGGAAATCAAGCTGTTCTGGCTGGGCGGTTTCCTTGTGGAGCGTTTCCGCGCGGCGGCGGCCACCGTCCTTGAACAGAACCGCAGGCTTGCCGTGCGCCGTTTTGGGTGGAGCAGCCTGTTCGCCGCCATCGGGTCCGTGACCTATTACGGTGTCTATGTCGTGATCGTGCATGACACGGTGCGCGGGCAGTTCTCGGTCGGGGACCTCACGTTCCTGTCGGGATCGTTCCTGCGGCTGCATGGCCTGCTGTCCAGTCTGCTGCTCGGCATTACGCAGACGGCGGGACAGGCGCAGTATCTTGATGATTTCTTCGCCTTTCTCGACCTGCGCCCGGTCATCATGTCCCCGGTTGCGACACGCCCGTTTCCATCGCCGATCCGCCACGGCATCCGCTTTCACGATGTCGGGTTCCGGTATCCGGGCACGGACCGCTGGGCGCTGCGGCATCTGGACCTGCGCATCGCGGCGGGGGAAACGGTGGCGCTGGTGGGGGAAAATGGCGCGGGCAAGACGACCATCGTCAAGCTGCTGACACGCCTGTACGATCCCGATGAGGGAGAGATCACGGTCGATGGCGTGTCGTTGCGCGACATGGACCTTGATGACCTGCGCGCCCATATCGGGGTCATTTTTCAGGATTTTGTCCGCTATAGCCTGACGGCGGCGGAAAATATCGCCGTCGGGCGTATCGGGGCGCTGTCGGATTCCGCGCGGATCACGGCCGCCGCGCGCGAAGGACTGGCCGATGGGGTGGTTGAAAAACTGCCGCTGGGATACGACCAGCCCCTTGGCAAACGGGTGGCGAAAGGACGCGACCTGTCCGGTGGGGAGTGGCAGAAGATCGCCATTTCACGCGCCTATATGCGCGATGCCGACCTGCTGATCCTTGATGAGCCGACATCCGCGCTTGATGCGCGGGCGGAGGCCGATGTCTTTGAACGCATGCGCGCCCTGCGCCATGGCAAGGCCGCGCTGGTGATTTCCCACCGTTTTTCGACCGTGCGGACTGCGGACCGCATCGTGGTGCTGGAACATGGGCAGGTGCTGGAATCCGGCACGCATGACGAACTGCTGGCCCATGGCGGGCGCTATGCCGAACTGTTTGCACTGCAGGCGGCGGGGTATCAGTAGGCGCGAAAACTTTACAATGACGCCAGCGATGATACGGGCCTCATTCCGTGCAGGCGATGAAGAACGTCATCGTCAGGACCGACAGGACCGCGCTGAGGAACAGGGTCGATGCGGCCTCACGCTCATCAACCCTGAAGCGGACGGCCAGGATCACCATCACGGTGCCAACCGGAATGGACAGCGCGAGCACCGCCGCACGGATCGTCTCGTGTGACATGCCGATCAGCACCATGATCCCCCACGAGACCGCAGGCACGAGGATGTTGCGCGCGGCCACCGTCATGACGACGGGCAGTGTGATGGATACACGCTGTGCAAACAGCACGATCCCCGACGCAAACAGCGCCACACCCGCCGCCGCATTGCCAAGCAGGCCGAGCGAGTCCAGCAGCGCCCCGGGAAGATGCATATCCATCACCACCAGCATCGTCGCCGCGATCGGCGCCCAGACGATCGGTTCCTCCAGCGAGGAGATGATCTGCCTGCGGATCCCCGGCGGGGCCGCGATCCCCGCACTTGCATTCTTTGCCAGCAGCATGAAACAGAGCGGTGTCTGCACCATCACCATGGCAAACACCGCGGCCGAAATGGCGACGGTGGCGCTGCTATGCCCGATCAGTGGCGGCAGCATGGCCGAACCGATGAAGGGGACGGACGGCGCGCCAATCGCCAGTCCCTGCAGCGTCGCACCCGACGCATCACGCCGGAACACATGCCGCGACATCAGATAGGCCACGACAAAACTGCCGCACATCAGCAGGAAGACACAGGCCGCAAGAGGCACCTGCTGCGCCAGGATTGCGCGTGGCGTCCTGGTGATGCCCACGAACAGGTTCAGCGGGAACGCATACAGCATGACCATCCGGTTGAGGGTGGAGACCTGCTCCCCATCGAAATCCTTATGCCAGCCTGCCCGGTAACCAAGGGAAAACACCACGATGAGTGGCAGCATCGCGGCAAGTATGTTTGAAAGCATGCAGTCGTAAGTCCCGTGATATACAAGGCAGGGCCGCAGGTGTCCTGACGTCCCCGTAACGTTTTACAGTACGGGCGTGATTATGGAACAGGGATGGGGCCACCGCACCGTCATCGCGGGTCAGAGGGCGCTGACACTGCGCCACAGGTCGATCTTTCCGTCCCTGGCGTACTGGTCGATCCGGTTCAGTTCATCCGTGGTGAAATGCAGGTTCTTCAGCGCATCAAGCGAATTGTCCAGTTGCGCCACGGTACGCGCGCCGATCAGCGCGGATGTCACCCGCGGGTCACGCAGCACCCACGCAATGGCCATCTGCGCCAGGCTCTGCCCCCGTTGCGCCGCAAGGTCATTGAGCGCCCGTACATGGGCAAGGTTTTCCTCCCCCAGCATCTCGGGATTGAAGGAGGTGCCTTTTGTCGCGCGGGACTGATCGGGAACGCCGTGGAGGTATTTGTCCGTCAGCAGTCCCTGCGCCAGCGGCGAAAAGGCGATGCATCCCACGCCAAGTTCCGCCAGCGTGTCGAGCAGCGAGACCTCCACCCACCGGTTCAGCAGGGAATATGATGGCTGGTGGATCAGCAGCGGCACGCCTTGCGCCTTCAGGATTGCCGCAGCCTCACGCGTGCGTTCCGGGCCGTAGGAGGAAATGCCGACATACAGCGCCTTGCCCTGACGCACCATCTGCACCAGCGCGCCCATTGTCTCCTCAAGCGGGGTATCGGGCGACGGACGGTGGGAATAGAAGATATCGACGTAATCAAGGCCCATGCGACGCAGGCTCTGATCCAGCGAGGCCAGCAGGTATTTGCGTGATCCCCCCACCCCGTAAGGACCGGGCCACATGTCCCATCCTGCCTTGGAGGAGATGACCATCTCGTCACGATGGGCGGCGAAATCCTTTTTCAAGATCTCGCCGAAATTTTCTTCGGCGGAGCCATAGGGCGGGCCGTAATTGTTCGCCAGATCGAAATGCGTGACCCCACGGTCGAATGCCCGGCGGATGACCGCACGGCCCGTTTCGAACACATCGACCCCACCGAAATTCTGCCATAACCCCAGGGAGATCGGCGGCAGATCAAGCCCGGAACGGCCGCAACGCCGGAAACCGGCCTGTTCATAACGGTGTGCGTCAGGAACCCATGTCATATTTTCTGCCCCCGTGGTCAATTATTCGTAGTCCATTACCGGACGGTCCACGATATACGCCAGTGACCGGGACGGCAAAGGGAGGACGATCGCATCTACTCCCATTCCCCCCCAGAAACAGGGGGCAATCCTGCGCGCCGGTACCGATCCCGCTGGTTCCGGCGGTGCTCTCGCTCCAGATCGCGCCTTCGCGCAGCTCCAGCATGAGGCAGGCCGGCAGGTGTGCGATCAATATTACGGACCAGAATGATGGCGTTCCGATCGATCCGCAGGACCATCAGGCCCCCTGCACAAGGCCGAACAGGCGGCGCATTTCAGGCATGTCGGTTTTCAGAAGATTTCTGGAACAGACAGCAACATGTCGGAATTCCGCCCCGGACAGGACATCGGACCTCCATCCCTGCGGCAGATCCAGATTATGGGGCTAGGCACAATGCGGCCAGGATCTGGCGATCTCACTCGTGCTCGACATTCGCAGCAACTGCTTCGGGACGATGGGGCCCCTGCACCTTTCACAGGCCATGCCGATCTTGGTTCATGGCCTGTACATCAGGTCATGCACGATGCATGGGTATAAAAGCGTGGTTTTCCTGTACAGGTTTATTTGCTCATGGAATATCCTACCTTCCATTATAGGCATGGAGGCACTTGTCTCATATTTTCCATCAATCCTGTATCAACTTGCCGGGATACGGGTGTCATTTCCTGCTGGCGCGACGTCGCTGCCGGATTGCACCATGGATGGAAATAAATGACACAGGATACGGAAAAGACGAACCATGACCACGCCATTGCGGGAATGACGGATGTCAGCGCAGGCCCCTTCATTTACCATAGATAGACGAATTTGACGTAATAGGCATTGCTTTCGGGAACATTTCGCCCGTCCACGGAATGGGAGTAGCGGGTGGTAAAGGACAGGTGCTGCGAAATATTGAACATCACCCCGGCGCCAAGCGTGATTTCACGGCTGTTGGAATCATCCAGATACTGTCGTGCGGTATTGTCATACGTTCCCTTGACATTCTGACAGTCAAGGGCAAGGAACGGCTCGAACAGATGCGTCGCCTTCCAACTGAAACGCAGGTTGGTGTAGAATACGACACCGGGGTTATAGCTATGCTGTCCCTTCTGGTGTTTCGCTGCCCCGGCGACCGTTCCGGCATCCCCGTCGAAGCTGAAATGTTTCCATTCATAATCGAAGATGAAGCTGGAAATGTTTGACCAGTAATTGGGCGATGTCGCATCGCGCGTACCCACTGCGGTCTGCATGAAGGTCTGGATGCCGAAAGTACTGTGCCTGTTGGGCTTGAACCATGCGGCAGGACCGACAATCGTGGGGCCAAGGCCGCCGTAATTGGTGCCATTCGCCAGGCTGTAGCTTTCCGTCTGGATCAGTTCGAATGCGAACCCTACATGCGGGATGGCGGCGAAACTGCGGAAATGCACGTATTTCGTCATGCCCGCCCATGTATGGCTGCCGCCATTGGCATGCCGTTGTCCGTCGCTGTTATAGGAACTGCCGGCCGCATTCCCGTCGCCATATTGCACGAGCACATTGAATGGCTTGAAATCAACCGGCAGGTCATATTCATGCGGACCGATGATCCCGAGGGTGACGTCGGCGGCCCTTGCGGAGCGCGCGCCGAAGATGACGACGGACATGAGCGCGTAACGGAGCATGGCACGGGGCCATGCCGACCTTTCTGTATGATGCATGGGGACGTTTCCATGGTGCAGCACGGTCGCCGGAATGATGCCCGGCACCCGAGCAGGTTATTGTTGTTTATTTATTTTTATCCTGCACACCGTCGAGTGTATAGGCGATGATGTAATCACCACTTCGCGCGCTCAGTTCACCATGACCGCTTGTGGCAATCACGACATATTGCTTTCCATTTATTTCATACGACATCGGCGTTGCCTGACCGGCCGCCTGCGGGCAGGTGCTCTCCCGTCACGATGTCCAGCGCGATGGTCGCGGACGACGCGTGCCGCCCCAGTAGTGGGGACATAGACCAGCCCGAGGTTGAGGTCCGCCGTATAGACGTGGCCAGACAGAACTTTCCCTCTACCACAAGCGAGTGCGTCACTCTTCAGCATGAAAATCTGAAGAAACGCCGCGCGATATCATGATTTATTCACAGAGTTTTGTGGTTGGAAAACCAGACTGTCTTATTCCTGAGACAATCCGGCAGCAACTTTCGGCATGACCGGGGAAGCATCATCCCGATGCTGCTGCCTCACCACGCTTTGCACCGCCCATGCGGGACGGTGTGGGCATACCTGCGGATACCGGTCGTTTTGCGGCAGGACGGGGACAGTTCCTATCGGAACCTGTCGGCCTCTTTGACGCTGCGCTCATAAAGGACGGCATCCTGCCGGTATAGTGCATGGATGCGTGCCGTCTGGCGTGCTGTCAGGGCAACGTCCTGACTGGTGCTTTCATTCAGATGCCGGATGGGCACGTCGCGGAATGCCGGCAGGATCCTGTGCAGGTTCGTGACAGCCTGCATGGGAACCAGATGATCCACCAGAAGACGATCCGAGCGGTCATTTACGTACCAGGACTGCGGACGGAAAATATGGTCCATGTCATAGACCGAACGGGCATTTTCGACATGATCGAGCGCATCGTCCACAGAACGGAAATTCATGTAGCGTTCGCGAAAGGTGTCAACGACCTGCCGGTGCCGTCCTCCGCCCGCCCGGGCGTAACAGTAGGAAGACACGAAACGCGCAACAGGATCGCGCATGATGGCAACACTGGGCAGCCTGCGAAGGGCCGCCGGTGCGGTCGTGGCAAAGAAATGCATTGTTTCATGCAGCATGGGACGACCATAAAGCGCCGTCGCAATCGAGGTCCCCGCATTTTTGGGCACATGGATAAACAGCACGCCACGCTGCGCGATCAGTTGCATCCGTGCCCGACGCTTGCGCCCATGGGGAATATAGAGCCCATGATCCGCCGCCCATTCATGAAAGTCCGAAGGAAGCTGAAAGCCCATCCTGCGCGTCAGGGAATGAAACAGGGTCTGGGGCAATGCGGACTGAGAAACCCTGTGTCGTGGATTTACCGAACATTCCGACGTGGGGCTGTCAGTACTCATGTGATATGGCGATCTCTTGCTGGAATGAAATCCGGAAATAAATGTTCCGGAGACAGAAAAAACCTATCACACGTCCGGATAAAATCGAGCCCCAGGCAACGGCCTGTTACTTTATTTTGCACAAAAATTACATGACAGAACCAATCTGGTACGCTTGACCACCATGGATTCTGACATAATTTGAAATCTATATTTTGAAATATTATCCCTGCCCCAAGATTATGGTCAGGGCAGCCGTTTTTCATTATCCTGTAATGTCAACTGCATTTTGCAGCGCTTTTCCTCATGGCAGGAAATGGCCGGGGCCTGCGTCCGTCCATCAAGTTCAGGACCGACAGGGCCATGTCGTGCAATCTCCCGGCGTCCCCTTGCGTCAGGGACGTTGGATCAGGGACGGGCGCCCGATCATATCGGCTTTCGCGGAAACGGCCTGATTTTCCGGGATGCCCATGGCGGGGACACCCTTGTATTCATACGACGCGGCAGGCGACACGCCCGGCAATGTAAGGACATGCAATGACTGCCTTGCCTGCCGCTGTACCGTCGCATCCGGCCTGTATGCACCATGACCGCCTGCATGGAAAAACGGTCATGTGCGATAATATCAAAGCCCGATTATGGTTGCTGCGAAGATGACGGTGCCGCACCCGCCATCACCGCAACGCACATTCCGCCAAGCCTTCCCTTCCCTTCCCTTCCCTTCCCTTCCCTTTCCTACGCCGCTTCCAGAAACTGCTGCATCAGGTGCAGGAATTCCGCCGGGGCCTGCGCATGCACCCAGTGACCGGTGTTGGGTATGATCTCGAGTTGGTAATGGGGAAAGAGTTTTCGCATCATGGGATAGCTGGCCGGCTGGATATATCGTGACTGCCCGCCGGCGATAAACAGCGTCGGGCCATCATAATGTATGCCTGCCGCCAGTGTCGGCCATCCGATGATCGCGGGCATGGACCGGGCGATTTCGTGAATGCCGATATTCCAGTGCGGATGTTCCCCCAGATCAAGGTTCATCATCATCAGGTCACGCACCGGCTTTTCCGCGATATCATGGGCCAGCAGCGCATCCGCCCCGGCCCGGTCCAGAAAATCAGGCAGCGGCAGGTCGGCCATCTTCGCAGCCAGGTGCTGCGACTGTGCCAGCCCACCCTGCGCCGGGGCGATATCGGCAACCAGCAGGGAATGTACGTCCGCGGGAAACGACAGGGCCATCATCATTGCCGTCTTCCCCCCCATCGAATGGCCCATAATCGTGGCAGGCAACGCATCGTGGGCCGACAGTGTCTCATGCACATCGGCGGCAAGCGTGGGATAGTCCATCATCCCATGGGGGCTTTGCCCATGGTTGCGCAGGTCAAGCGCCAGCGTCCGCCGCGTGGCCGCAATACGTCGCTGGAAAAACCCGAAATTGCGCCCACGCCCGAACAGGCCATGCAGGAAAACGACAGGCGGCCGTGACAGGTCACCATTTTCCGGACCCAGTTCAATCGTATTGAGCAACATGGACAAGCAAACTCCGTTTTTCCATCTGGCCTGACTGCCTATCCTAGGGTAATCGGCCCCATGCCGCCTGTCATAACTTTGTGGGGATGCGCCGGGCCCGGAATTGACCGCGAAATCCGGGTATGTTCCGCTGTGCCACACGTCTCGATCTGCGCCGGATGGCGGGGAATACACCGTGGAAAACACGCCGAAACTGATCCAGTCCATCGAACGCTCCGCCGCCATCCTGGAAATCATCGCCCAGGAAGGCGGCGCGGCAAGGCTCCAGCGGATCGCAAGCATTGCCGGGATCGGCAAGACCACGGTACACAATATCCTCCAGACACTGGACCAGCTTGGCTATGTGCAGCGCCGGGCGGGCGACGTGCGCTACCATCTTGGGGGACGTATCCTGAACCTTGCGCGCATTGCGGGCGACGACAATACGCTGCGCGCGCGCCTGCGGCCAATGCTCGACGCCATTGCCCGCGAAAGTGGCGCGACCGCATGGCTTGCGGTGCCCAGCGGGGACGAGGCCACCTACCTTGACATCGTGGACGTTGCGAACCCGGCGATGGTCACATCGGGGATCCGCCGCCGCGAACGGCTCGAGGGATCGGCCGTGGGACTGGTGTTCCTTGCCTTTGTCCCGGGACTGGGCAAGCGCGTGCTGGCCACCCGCGCCAACGCACTGGACGAGGATATCCGCACCCAGATCGAGGCCGTCAGGACGCGGGGCTATGCGCTGGACCTCGAGGCCTACCAGTCCGGCCTGAACGGTGTCGCCATCCCGTGGCGCGAAAATGGCGAGGTACGGGCCAGCATCTGCCTGACGGGGTCCGCGGCACAGTTCCCCCGCCCCAGGCTGACGCGCATGGCCTGGATGATGATGCGGCACGCCGAATGTATCGCCGTTCAACAATGCTGAATAAACGGATTTTATGGTATCCGGCAGGTTCCCACGTCGAAGGGGGCGGCTATTGTGCATTTTTTATTCACAACAGCGGTCATGGGCATGATGAAACTGTCTTCTGCTACACTGATACTGGATACCGCACTGGCCGAGGCGCAGAAGCGTGGCGTCAGCGTCTGCATTTCCATCGTCGATGCGGCCGCATGGCCCGTGGCCTTCGTACGCATGGACGGCGCGCCGCTTGGCGTCATAGATGTCAGCAACAAGAAGGCACGCACGGCGGTACTGTTCCAGATGGACAGCGCGGATTTCGCCAAAGTGGCCCATCCCGACGCTGGTGCCTATACGCTGGAGAACACCAATGGCGGCCTGACCAGCTTTGGCGGCGGCGTGGTGCTGAAGGCGGCGGATGGCACGGTGTTGGGCGGGATCGGTGTCTCCGGCGCGGCCACGCAGGATGACATCGACATCGCCCGTACCGCGGCAGATACCCTAACGGCCTGAATGGCTATTGCCAGGGAACCCTCATGACTACTGAAACCGCACCGCCACAGGTCAGCAACGGAATTGTCGTTCCCCACCATGGAAGAACGGCGGCGCTGCTTACGCTGACATTCGGCACCTTCGTCGTTGGCACCGGGGAGTTTTCCATCATGGGAATGCTGCCGGAATTCGCGACGTCGCTCGGGCTTTCACCTGCGGACGCCGGGTATGCCATCACCGCCTATGCGCTTGGTGTGGTGGTTGGCGCGCCGCTGATCACCATTCTGGGCGCGCGCCTGTCGCGGCGTGAACTGCTTTTGCTGCTGCTGCTGCTTTTCTGCTTCGGCAATATCCTGAGTATCGTCATGCCCAGTCCCGGACTGGTGGAGGTCGCACGCTTCATCACCGGCCTGCCCCATGGCGCGCTGTTCGGGATTTCCGCGCTGGTTGCCGCCTCCATGGTTGAACGCTCCCGCCGGGGATGGGCGGTCGGGCGCATCCTGTCGGGCATTGCCATCGCGACACTGATCGGTGCGCCATTTTCGACCTTCGCCGCCGATCACATGGGCTGGCGGGTGGCCTACCTGATGATCGCCATACTGGGCTTTGTCGTGTTCCTTGGGGTCTGGCGCTATATTCCCGCCGACCGGCCCAACCGTTCGAATTCTCCCCTGCGGGAGGTCACGGCGCTGAACAATATGCAGGTCCTTCTGACGCTTCTGACGGCGGCCATCGGGTTTGGCGGCATGTTCGCGATCTATACCTACCTGACCAGTGTCCTGCAGGACGTGACGCATGTGTCCGAATGGCTGGTCATGATATTCATGGTCATCTGGGGACTGGGCATGCTGGCGGGTGCGAATGTTGGCGCATGGATCGTGGATCGCAACCTTGACCTCGCGGCGATCCTCGCGCTGGCGGGCAGCGTGGTCGCCATGGTGGTCTTTCCTGCCCTGCTGCACAATACGGCCGGCCTGATGCTGGATGTCTTCCTCATCCCCGCCTTCGTCAATGCGCTGGGCCACGCCCTGCAGACGCGGCTGATGGATTTTGCCGGGGATGCGCAGACGCTTGCCGCCTCGCTCAACCATTCGGCATTCAACATCGCCAATGCGCTCGGGGCCTCGCTCGGCAGCGAGCTGCTGGCATGGCATTACGGATATGGCTCCCTTGGCATGGGGGGCGCCCTTCTGTCGCTGGGGGGGCTTGCGGTCTACCTCCTTGCCGTGGCGATCCTGAAGAAACGCGGGGTTACCGAAGTCCGCGAACCGATTTCATGATTGGGTCCATGGGCCGCCATGTTGCAGGCCATGGACTTTCATCGTGATGTCAGGCCGTCGTGCGTGGCGACACCCTGCGCACGAGTGCCGCCAGCGCACCAAGCTGGCCACGCAGGAACTCCCGCGTGGCGGCATCCACAAGTTCCAGCGTCCGGGCATCGACCTTTCCCATCACCTGCCCGATCATTGCTTCGGGCCGGTTCAGTACATAGGCGTCAAGGAAAACAAGACTCTGGCGCAGGTGGTACTGTGCCCGCGCGCCACCGATCATGCCCGGCGAGGCCGTGATGATCGCCACAGGTTTTTCGGCCAGCGGTTGCGGGGACACGCGGGATAGCCAGTCGATCGCATTTTTCAGGACACCGGGGACGGAATAATTATATTCCGGCGTCACGATCACCACGGCATCCGCCGCCGCGATCTGTTGGGCCATTGCGGTGACGGCGGCGGGATAGCCCTCCTCCTGCACGTCCTGGCTGTAATGGGGGAAGTCGCCGATGGAACCCAGCGGTGTTACGCCAACCCCTTCCGGCGCGATCCCCGGCAGGGCGCGCGCCACCGCCGCGTTGAACGAAGCCTTGCGCAGGCTGCCCAGAAGGCTGACAAATTGCAGGGGGGCGGTTGTGGTCATCTCTACTCTCCTTGGAATGATGTCGGGGCCGATATGACGCGACTGCGCCTTCCGGCCGGAATGGGAGGTCATATGGAACCCGCCACAGGAACGCGGGAACGGACCGGATGGCTGTTTCCAACCCGATGGCTACGGGCATGCTTGTGACGTCGCGGGGTTTTCGCGTACATGCCTGTGCATGACAGATCCATCTCCCCGGCAGGCCGGTTGCCTCCCTTTCCTGTCCCTGCAGCCTGCACTGCATCCATCGTTCCATGAAGGGTTCGGGATGGGACGCTGCGTTCCTTCAGCAGGACACGGCGTTCTTCGACAGTCCGCCCCGTTCGCCCCGATGGGCCTGACACATTTGACGGGAGGTTCCTGCCCAACATGGTGACATTGGCGGTTGCTGAAGGAAAACATGCTGATTTCCCAAGCTGGAAGCGTGCATTTTCCACCCTTGCCCCTGATCTGGATGTCATCTGGTGGGAAGACGCGCTCCGAGCCCCCCAGAACGCGGAATATCTGCTGGTCTGGCAGCCGGAGCATGGGCTTGCCGCCCGTTTTGCCAATCTCCGCGCGATATTATGCGTCGGTGCGGGGGTGGATCATCTGCTGGCGGACCCGCACTGGCCACATGACATCCCGCTTGTGCGCATGGGGGGGCAGGAAACAGCCGCCCTGATGGAAGAATATGTGACATGGGCGTGCCTTTCGCTGCTGCGTGAAACCCGGACATGGGCATGGCAGCAGGAACGCAGGATCTTCCACCGCAAACTGGTGACCCGCACGGCCGCCACGACCACCGTCGGGATCATGGGAATGGGGCATCTGGGGACACAGGTGGCGCGACGACTGCGCGATTTCGGTTTCCAGGTGCGTGGATGGTCACGTCGGCGGCGGGAACTGGCAGGTGTCCGGTCGTTTGCCGGGCAGGCGGAACTGGCGGATTTCCTCTCCGGGACTGATATCCTTGTCTCCCTCCTGCCCAACACCCCGCGGACCCGCGACATGATCGACGCGGATCTGCTGTCGCGCCTGCCGCGCGGCGCGGCGCTGGTGAATGTCGGCCGGGGGGAGCAGGTGTGCGAGGACGCCCTGCTTGCGGCACTTGGGCGCGGGCACCTTTCCGGTGCGGTGCTGGATGTCTTTCGTGAAGAGCCCCTGTCCCCCGATTCCGCGCTGTGGGACCATCCCGCCATTACGATCAGCCCCCATGCCGCCTCCGAAGCCTCCCGCGCGGAACAGGCGGCCTATATGGTGCAGGTCATTCACGAAATCGAGCGGGGCGGAACGCCTGCCCTTCTCTACAACGCGGAGCGCGGATATTAGGAGAGGGCCGGACTGCGCCGTACCGGATCGCAGCCCCACAGGATGACGAGACATGCGCCAATGCTGAATGACCGTATGGGACTGCCGGCTGCCCTGATGCTGGGAATGATGCTGGGGCTGGGGGCATGCACCACCTCCCCGTCTGCAATACGGACATCGGTGGCCGGTGGACAGCGCATCTATCACGCGCCGGGCACGGCGGATGATCCATGGGGACCATATATCCAGCAGGCCGCCCGCCAGTTTTCCGTGCCGGAAACATGGATCCGCGCCGTCATGCAGCAGGAATCCGGCGGCCAGCAATATATGGACGGGCAACTGACGACATCCAGCGCGGGCGCAATGGGCCTGATGCAACTGATGCCTGAAACCTATGCCGAAATGCAGGCTCAATACGGCCTTGGGGGGGATCCGTATGACCCGCATGACAATATCATGGCGGGGTCGGCCTATATCCGGCAGCTATATGACCGTTTTGGCGCCCCGGACTTTCTGGCGGCCTATAACGCCGGTCCCGGCAGGGTGGATCAATGGCGCAATAATGGCGATCCCCTGCCCGATGAGACGGTACAGTATGTCGCGGCCATCACGCCCAACCTCGGGATTGGTGCGTCTCCCGCCTCCTCCCCCACGCTGCTGGCGCGTGCGGACAGCGTGAACCCGGATGCGGCGTATGTTCCGCCCGCCGCCGCGATACCTGTCAGGACGGCGGATTCCCTGTCACGCACGGCGGATGGATGCCTGCGCAATGCCGATGCCGCCTATGACCCTGCCGCGCCCTGCCTGATGGATCAGGACACGCCGCATGATGACCGTGCAACCGATGGGCCGTCCATGGCAACCGGCACCGTCGCGATTGCCGATAGCGGCCCCCTGCCGGAAGCAGCCCCGGCCGGGGGGAGCATGGTCCATGCCGTCAGCTATACACCTGCCCAGACGGGGCAGTGGGCAGTGCAGATCGGGGCATTTTCAACGGATATGGAGGCACGGCAGGCCCTTGACACGACGCGACGGATCATCGGGACCGGACATGTATCCCCTGCTGCGGTCGTAATGCCGGTCGCCGCTGCCAGCGGCACCCTCTACCGTGCCCGCTTCGTCGGATTTGCCGCCAGTGATGCCGCCCAGGCCTGTCAGATCCTGCATGAACACGCAATGGCGTGCCTGACTGTTCCCGCCCATGCGTGATGCGGCGGAATATGATGTCATCATGCGCAGGCTCGCCCCTCCTTGTGACAGGCAGGTGTCCATGAAACTGTTTCCCGGCCTCATGGCCGTTCTCCTTACTCTGGTTCTGGGCGGATGCGCGCCCCACAGGGGGCCTGCCCGCATGGCGGATCATGACACATCCCCAGACCGGTCCATTGGCATGCCAAACCCGGCTTCCGCCCACTGCATCAGGATCGGGGGGCGGCTGGAGCTGCGGAACACGGCAGGCGGAACGGTCGGGATCTGCCACCTGCCTGATGGGACCGAGATGGAGGAATGGGCCCTGTTCCGCAGGGATATGGCAACGCGATAGGCAGTAGCTGTTTTGTGATCCGCACCATGCGGTCCTGACCACTGCCCCCTCTTTTTTCCCGATACCACCCTGCCCATGTCCGGTGTGCCGGCGCAATGTGCGTTCCGGCAGGGAGGTTGCCATGAGAATGGGAACACATTACCGCCAACCGATCGGGCCGGGCGTACGTTCCGGTCGCAATGCCATGGATTTCCTCGGGATTGGCATTGTGGTGCTTACACTGCTCCTGTGGGTGGCGCTCACGCTGCTCTAGGCTGCGTGAATCTTCATGATCCTGAAATCCTTTTCCCAAGTCAGGGAGGTTTCAATGTCCATGTACCTGCATCGTACCGTCCGTGGCACCGTTCCACGAACACGTGGCCTGGGCCGTTGGGATATTCTCGGCCCGGCCCTGCTTGCAACCGCGTTCGCCCTGTCCACGGCCCTTATCTTTTTTGAATGACAGGCGAAAGCCGCGAAGCCAGGCAGTCAGCATGCCGGGCTTCGCCTTGCGCCCGGAGATAGGGGTCAGGGCGCGGGATTGGAATGGATCTGGTGGATTGCGTTGATTTCCGCCTCCAGTTCCGGGGTGATCTCCACATTGACCGATCCCAGGATGGTCGCAAGCTGTTCGATGCTGGTGGCGCCAATGATATTGGACGTGACAAACGGCCGTGACGTGACAAAGGCAATGGCCATCTGGACCGGGTCGATCCCTTTTGCGCGGGCAAGGTCGAGATAGGCGCGGATCGCAACGTCAACACCGGGTTTTTCATAACGCTGGCCACGATTGAACAGCGTCGTGCGCGCACCCGCCGGTCGTGCGCCATCAAGGTATTTCCCGGTAAGATACCCCTGCGCCAGCGGCGAATAGGCCAGCAGGCCGACCTTCTCCCGCATGGCGATTTCAGCCAGCCCCATTTCAAAGGTGCGATTGAGCAGGTTATAGGCATTCTGGATCGACGCCACCCGTGGCGCGCCGGTTTTCGCGCAGTCCAGATATTGCGAAACCCCCCATGGGGTCTCGTTCGAGACACCGACATGGCGGATCTTGCCCTCATTGACCAGATCCCCCAGCACGCCAAGCGTTTCGGCAATCGGAACCTCGTCTGCCTCCACTTTTGCGTCAAAGGTCGTCCCGCCCGCCCCGAACAGGCCGATGCGACGGTCCGGCCAGTGCATCTGGTAAAGATCGATATAATCGGTTCCCAGACGACGGAGCGACCCTTCTATCGCGTAGCGGATCTGCCGGGGGGTCAGGCGGGTTTCCTCGCCGCCGGGACGGAACCATGGCATGTTGCTGCGTCCGACGACCTTGCTGGCGATGACCACCCGGTCGCGACCCCCACGTGCCCGAAGCCAGCTTCCGACAATCGTTTCCGTCGCCCCATAGGTTTCAGAACGTGGCGGGATGGAATACAGCTCGGCCGTATCAATGAAATTGATGCCATGATCCAGCGCCAGGTCAAGCTGCGCATGCCCCTGTGCCTCGGTATTCTGTTGCCCGAATGTCATTGTCCCAAGGCAGATTTCACTGACCAGGATGCCGGTACGGCCAAGTTCTCTTTTCTTCATCCAAGAATCCATCGATTGAAAACGGGTGGATGGCCACCGCGAAGGCCACGGCAGCCCATGAGGGGCAAAGTGTGGCAAGGGATCTGCCGCGACGCAACCATCACGCCCCTGCGGGCATGTCGGCAACCGGGCGCAACCCTGTCCGCCAGAGGCTGCTTGACAGATATTCGTTCCTACATTCCAATCATTTTCCTACCTCCCGCATGATCCTGCACAGGAAATCCCGACAGATGTTCCGATCGGCCTGCCTTGTTACGATATCGTTCTATTCCGTCCTGCAGGCAGCGAATGCAGCGCAGGCCTCCGCACCTGCCATATTCCACATCACCCCCAGCAGACCCGTGCCGGAACTGATGGAGCAGGCACTGAAGGCCACGCCCCCTGCCCCCACCGCGCAGGAAAAGAAGCCGGATCTTGTCGATCTTGCCAGCCTGTCGCCGGATTTTCATTTTGACGTACGCTACGCCACGGACCGGAACTTCATCGGCTATCCGGTCTATTCCTCATCACATGCCTATATGGAACGTCCGGCGGCGCAGGCCCTGGTGCGCGTGCAAAAAGCGCTGCATGCGCAGGGATATGGCCTGCTGGTCTATGATGCCTATCGCCCGTGGTACGTCACGAAACTGTTCTGGGATGCGACGCCACCCGACAGGCACCAGTTCGTGGCTGATCCCGCCGCCGGGTCCATGCATAACCGGGGATGCGCGGTTGACCTTACGCTGTATGACCTGAAATCTGGGCAGGCCGTCCCCATGCCCAGCGGGTATGATGAAATGACACCGCGCGCCTATGCCGACTATACCGGCGGGACGAAAAGCGAGCGCGAAAACCGCGAGATCCTGCACAAGGCCATGGCGCGGGAAGGTTTTACACAACTTCCCGAAGAATGGTGGCATTTTGATTACAAGGACTGGCGGGATTACCCCGTGCAGAATATCCGTTTCGAGGATATCGCGTCCTCCGAACCGCATGCAGGACATCCCGCATCACGATAGGGAAAGCCAACGACACCCCCTTGCGGAAACGTAAAGGCTTTGAAAGATGCCGCCCCTTTGGAAAAAAGGCGGCACCCGGACATTCCCTGTCCGTATCACTGATCGCGGGGTCTCAATCCGCCTTGCGCGGCGGGCGGGCATTGGCGGCGGCAACGCGACGTCCCCATGAAATCAGTTCACTGGTGCAGTCATCGCGCTCGATCTGACATTCGATCAGGGTGGGACCGTCCTGGTTCTTCAGCGCCTTTGCAATCGCATCGGACAGTTCGCCTCCCGTCGTCGCGCGCAGGCCAAGGCCTTTTCCGTCTTCTGCATTGAAGGCGGACATCAGTCCGGCATAATCCCAGTTCTTGATGTTGTTATACGGCCCATCATGAATTTCAACCTCGATGGTATATCCCCTGTTATTTACAAGGAAAATGATAACGGGAAGCTTCAGGCGCACCATCTGCGCGACTTCCTGCGCCGTCAGTTGGAAGGACCCGTCGCCCACCATTGTAATGATCCGGCGTTCCGGTGACGCGACGGCATATCCGAATGTTGCGGGCACGGACCAGCCAATATGCCCCCACTGCATTTCCAGTTCCACGCGCGCACCCTCGGGCAGCGTCATGCGCAATGCATTGAACCAGGAATCCCCGGTCTCTGCCACGATGGTGGTCTGTGGCGTAATCAACTGTGCGATCTGTCGCGCCATTTCCGCACGGACCAGCCTGTCGCCCGGTGCGGCGGCCGCAACGGGGGCGGATGGACGGACCACACGCTGGAATTCCTTCAGCGTGTCGGGCCGTGTGATCTCGCCCGACAGGCGCTGCGACAGGTCCGCCAGATAGTCCTTGAGGTGAATGCCATCAAACGTGCGTCCATTGACATGCACATGATGCGGTTCGGCCAGCAGGACATTTTCCCCCTGCGGCCATGCCGTCCACCCGGCCGTCGAATAATCGTTGAACACCGGTGCAAGCGCGACAATCCCATCGGACCAGTCCATGATCTCCCGCACGCCCGCGCTGCTGGCATCCCCCCAATAGGTGCCGATGTAATGCGGGTCGTTTTCGGGATAGAAACTCTTGGCCGCCGCCATGGTCGCCACGGCGCATGACAGGGTTTTCCCCAATTGCAGGGCTGCATCCTCCGCCCCCGCCGCACGCAGTTTGCTGCCGATCAGGAGCGAGACCTTCTTGCGCGACGCAAGGAATTCCACCGACGCCGCAACCGCTGCTTCGAGTGTGTCCGGATCGCTGGGAACATCACGCAGCAGCGCGCTGACCGGCCCGGGCGGCGAACAGGGGGCGGCGGACACATTGCAGGCAATTTCGATATAGGCGGGTTTCTTCTCACGCAGCGCCGTGCGGATGGCATGGTCGATCAGGACCGGCGCCTCCTGCGCACTGGTGATGGAAACTGCCGCACATGTCAGGCGCTTTGCGATTTCAAGCTGGTATCCATAATCGGGCAGGCCGATCGTGTGGTGCAGGATGTGGCCGCTGCCGATGTCATTCGAATTCGGCGCGCCCGAAATCAGGATGACCGGCAGGTTTTCGGCATAGGCCCCGCCAATCGCATTGAGTGCGGACAGTGCGCCGACGCTGAACGTGACCACGGCGGCCCCTGCCCCGTTGGCCCGGGCATAGCCTTCGGCGCTGAAACCGCAGTTCAGTTCGTTGCAGCAATAGACCTGCTTCAGGTCCGGTGTTGCAAGCAACTGGTCAAGCAGCACGAGGTTGTAATCCCCCGCGACCGCGAAATGATGTTTGAGGCCGATCTGGGCAAGGCGCGTCCCGAGGTAACGTCCGACAGTATAGGTCATGCTGGCTGCTTTCCATATGCGCGATGAATGATCAGCGCCGCGCCATGTGGCGTCATGGCATGGCACTGGTAAATCATAACAATTATCATCATGTTCCCAAGTATTTATCCTGAAGGCAATACCAGAATACGTATCACTGAGATTTTGAAACTCTCTAGGTAACGAAGGCGTCAATCCCGTTTTCGTGTTTTGCTGACTCGCAAGATTGAATTTTAAAAACCGCGTCATGTTTTGCCTCATGGAAATAAGGAGGCGCGCCTCGACTGATGGTATATATGCATTATACGCAATCAGTATATCGTTTATATTCTGTTTGTGTTTCCTGTTACTGACACCATCTTTTGCAGACGAGCCTCTTTTGCAGTCCGCCCCTGCGGGACAGCAACCCTTGGTGCCCGCACCGGCGGACAGTAAGACCGGAAGTACGCCTGCGCCCGAAACCCCGGTAAAGCATGCATCGGTTTCAACGCGCCTCAATACCATTTTCCGTACCGAAGGCCTGTCGATCCTCCTGACCAACCGCGAGGATGCATTGCGGGTGCGTGACCTGTCGGCCGGATATTACGCATCGTCGGAGGCACCGGGCCACATCCTGCCTGAAATCAGCGATTTCCGCTCCCGCCTGCAGCGCAGGGGCGTGACATTCCAGTTCACCTACAAGGGGGGAGTCGATGGCGGATGTCGGGGGCGGCATTTCGCTGGGGATAGACTATGTCCATGAACTGACGCTGCAGACGCAGTTCGACCTCGGGAAACTGGTCGGTCTTGATGGGTGGACGATCCATACGCTGCTGATGGAGCGTGTGGGGCGCGAGGTCTCGCACGACCGCGTGGGGGATTACAATATCAGCCTGATGGAGGTGTACAGCCTGTCGGGCCATTCGGTTGCGCACCTGACGGATATGTACGCGCAGAAATCCTTCCTGCACAACACGGTTGACCTGGCGTTCGGCCGCATGGCGCTGACGCATGTCTTTGCCACGTCGCCGCTGCTGTGCAGTTTCATGATGACCTGTTCCGCTCCCGTCGCCATCAAGCTTGATGCGGGGTTCAGCGTCTATCCCAAGGCGACATGGGGTGGCAGGGTGCGCCTGCGCCCCACGCGCGACACCATCGTGCAGGTCGGTGCCTACAGTGTCAGTCCCCTGAACGAGGATATCAGTGGCTGGGCCTGGGCGGGGGAGAAAAGCACGGGCCTCATGCTGCCGGTGGAGTTCACGTGGCAGCCCTTTTTCGGCCGCAGGAAGCTTGCGGGCCATTATGTCCTGGGCTTTGCGCACGATACCACGCGGTATTCCGACAATATTGGCTCCGTCCCGGTCGGCACCGCCCGGCCCCATTCCGGCGAGGCACGCGATACCTTCTACCTCGAAGCCGACCAGATGCTGTACCGCAAAGGCGGCGCGAACCAGATGGCCGGTGGCTACATCCTTGGCGGATATATTCACAATACGCCCGATGTTTCGGTCATATCGGACGAATTCTATATCGGCTCCTCCCTGCTGGGCATCATTCCCCACCGTCCCCATGACCGTTTTGGCGTGATGTATTCGTATTACCGCATAAGCCCACGCACCGAACTGGGTGAACGGCTGCGCATGGATGCGGGCATGCCGCTGGGTGCGCATGTCAACGGCCCACAGACCCATGCCGCCGTGCTGGAAGCCTATTACGGGGTGCCGGTCTATCCCGGCATCCTGATCCAGCCGGAGTTCGAATACATGATGCGCCCCGATGAAACCTCCCACATTCCAAACGCCGAACTGGTGGGGCTGAAGGTCATCGGCACCCTGTAATTCCACTTTCCCCTGGCACAGACGAAAGAAACCGACATGCTTACCGCCCTGAAATCCCTTTTTGGCCGCAATCGCAAAGATGACGCCGATCACTCCCCCTTTGTCAGGGAACTGCGCGCGATCGTGGGGGCGCAGCATGTCCTGACCGACCCGTCCAGGACCCTGCCCTTCCGGCGCGGCTTCCGCTTCGGGCTGGGCAAGGCGCTGGCGGTCGTCCATCCCGGCTCGCTGGTGGAACAGTGGCGCGTGGTGCAGGCCTGCATCAAGGCGGACAAGATCGTGCTGATGCAGGCGGCCAATACCGGGATTACCGGCGGTTCCACCCCGGACGGGAACGATTATGACCGCGACATCGTCATCATCAGCGGCATGCGCCTGAAAAAGATCTTTGTCATCGGTGGGGGAAAGCAGGTCATCTGCCTGCCCGGCGCGACACTGGACCAACTGGAACGTACGCTTGCGCCTTTGGGGCGCGAACCCCATTCCGTCATCGGGTCCTCGTGCATCGGGGCTGCGGTCTTTGGTGGCGTCAGCAACAATTCGGGCGGTGCGCTGGTGCAGCGTGGCCCCGCCTTTACCCAGATGTCCATCTTTGCGCAGGCGGATGCGCAGGGCACGCTGCACCTTGTCAATCACCTTGGGGTCGAACTTGGCACCGGGCCGGAGGAGATACTCGGCGCGCTCGATCGTGGGCAGGTCCCCGAAAGCAGGATCAACTGGCACGCGGGCAAGGGACATGACGACAATTACGCCACCCATGTGCGTGACGTCGATGCGGACACGCCCGCGCGCTACAACGCTGACCCCGCACGCCTGTTCGAGGGCGCGGGCTGTGCCGGGCGCATGGCGCTGTTTGCCGTGCGGCTTGATACCTTCCCGGCAGAGCGTAACCCGTCCGTTTTCTATATCGGCACCAACAATCCCGACGAACTGGAGGAAATCCGCCGTCATATCCTGACGTCATTTTCCGAACTGCCGATCGCGGGGGAATACATCCATCGCGATGCATTCGATATCGCCGAAGAATATGGCAAGGACACGTTCCTTATCATCCGCGCCATCGGCACGCGGCGCCTGCCGATGCTGTTCGCGCTGAAAAACCGTATCGACCGCCTGACGGAACGCGTGCCGTTCCTGCCGGGCAACATGAGCGACCGCCTGCTGCAGGCGTTCAGCCGCCTGTTCCCGCGCCACCTGCCCAGGCGCATGTATGAATATCGCGACCGTTTCGAGCATCATCTCATGCTCAAGGTCAGCGCGCATCTCGCGTCGGAGGCCCGGACCTTCCTCGATGGTTTCTGCGCAAAAAGCGGCACGCGCTACTTCGCCTGCACGCCCGACGAAGGGGCCAGGGCCTTCCTGCACCGCTTTGCTGCGGCGGGGGCGGCCATCCGCTACCGAAGCACCCACCATCGCACGGTGGAGGATATCGTCGCCCTTGATGTCGCGCTGCGGCGCAATGACCGGCAATGGTCGGAAACCCTGCCGTCCGACCTTGATCGCAGGCTGATCGTCAAACTCTATTACGGGCATTTCCTGTGTCACGTGATGCACCAGGACTATATCGTGCGCAAGGGGAACCCATGTCCCCCGATCGAGGCGGAGATGCTCGCGCTGCTTGACAGACGTGGCGCGCGTTATCCGGCGGAACATAATTACGGCCACCTGTACGCCGCCCCGCCCTCCCTGCAGGCGCATTACCGTGAACTTGACCCGTGCAACTGCTTCAACCCCGGCATTGGAAAGACGACCAAGCGCCGGAACTGGAAAGCTGAAAGCGTGGCGTAAGCCGCCCATTTTCCCATCCATGGATGCCGGAGTATCCCACCATGCGCATTGGCCTGTTCGTCCCCTGTTACATCGACGCCTTCCATCCGGAAGTCGGCATCGCCACACTTGAACTTCTCGAACGCTTCGGGCTGGAGGTCGAATATCCGCGCGCCCAGACCTGTTGCGGGCAACCCATGACCAATACCGGATGCCATGAGGAATCTGCCGCGACGGAGGAACTGTTTGTCCGTAACTTCAGCGGATATGACTACATCGTTGCCCCATCGGGCAGTTGCGTGCACCACGTCCGTTGTGACATGGACGCGGTGGAGCAGACCGGGGAGGTGCGTCAGGTCCGCGCACGCACCTATGAACTGGTCGAGTTCCTGCATGACATCCTGAAGGTCGATGCATTCCCGTGGGCGGAATTCCCGCACAGGGTCAGCCTGCATAACAACTGCAACGCCCTGCGTGGCCTGAATCATGCCAGCATGAGCGAACTGCGCGAGAAGGCATTTTCAAAACCCGCCGATCTCCTGTCGAAGGTTCGCGGGCTTGAGTTCGTGCATATCAGTCGCCCCGATGAATGCTGCGGGTTTGGCGGCACGTTTTCCGTGTTTGAAAAGGGAGTGTCGGAAAAGATGGGATATGACAAGGTTCATGACCACAGCAGGGCGGACGCGGAATATGTCGTCTCCGCCGACAGTTCGTGCATGATGCACCAGCAGGGCTGCGCACAGAGGCTGGAGATGCCGCTGAAGTTCATCCACATCGCCCAGATCCTGAACGGGGCACGGGCATGAGCGGCACGCAGGGGAACGTCCCGAACCGGGCCAACCGCCTCGACCATGCCGAAGGCGCTTCCATCGCGCTGCGGTCGCACAGGCGCGAGGCCCAGCCACGCGGCGCGGTGATCCGGGGGAACCATCCGATCGACCAGGCCGAAGCGGCCGAACGCTTCATCGCCGCCCCCGAGCATGAGCGCATGCATGATGCCCGCCTGTGGGATCTGCGCCAGAAGCGTGACCGGCAGATGCATGGCATCGAGGAATGGGAAGACCTGCGCAGGCTGGCCTCCGAAATCAAGGAACACGCGCTGACGCACCTTGATACCTATCTGGAACAGTTCGAGACCAATGCCCGCGCCAACGGCATCCATGTCCACTGGGCGCGGGATGCGGATGAACATAACGCCATCATCCTGTCGCTACTGAAGGACCATGGGGTCACGCGTCTGATCAAAAGCAAGTCGATGCTGACGGAGGAATGCGGGTTCCGCGATTTCATGGCCCGTTCCGGCGTGGACGTGGTCGAAACCGACCTGGGCGAGCGGATACAGCAGCTTGACCAGGAGGCCCCCAGCCATGTGGTCGTGCCCGCCGTGCACAAGCTGCGCTCTGACGTGGCGGATGTCTTCGCCCGCACGCTGGGCACGGACCCAAACGACGATGACGTCCATTACCTGACCGAACAGCAGCGTGAAAAGACACGCCCCCTCATCCAGCAGGCGCAGGCAGGGCTGACGGGGGCGAACTTCGTTGTCGCGGAAACCGGCACCTTCGTCGTCTGCACGAACGAGGGCAATGCCGACCTGTCCGCCAATACGCCACCATTGCAGATCGCATCGATCGGGATCGAGAAAGTCATTCCAAGGCTGGAGGACCTGCCGGTATTCGTGCGCCTGCTGTCACGCAGCGCGCTGGGTTCGCCCATCACCCAGTACACCTCCCACTTCCGCGGGCCGCGACATGGGGGCGAACTGCATGTGGTGCTGGTCGATAACGGACGTTCCGAACGGCTGGGCATGGAACAGTTCTGGACGTCGCTCAAATGCATCCGCTGTGGTGCGTGCATGAATACCTGCCCGGTCTTCCGCCGCAGCGGGGGGCTCAGCTACGGGGCGACCTATGCCGGCCCGATCGGGCTGATCATCGACCCGACCTTTAACCGTCACCGCTACAGCAGCCTGCCATTTTCCTCCACGCTCAATGGCAGTTGCACCAATGTCTGTCCCGTAAAGATCAATATCCATGAACAGATCGCGGACTGGCGCAGGGTCCTGTCCGAAACCCATGAACTGCCGCTGATGAAAAAGGCGATGATGCGCGAGGCCGGGCAGCTTCTTTCGCATCCCGCCCTGTATCGCGCCGCGATCGCAACCGCCGACAGCGCCCTGCGTCACCTGCCGCGTTTCATGGTCTATAACAGGCTCAATACTTGGGGACACGGGCGCGACGTGCCCACGCCGCCAAAGCAGACCTTCCACGAATGGTATGCCGCGAACCGCACGACACCGAAGGGAGCACCGCAATGAGCAGCCGTGACGACATCCTGGCGCGCGTCCGTGCGCACAGGTCCGCACCTGAACGCGCCCTGCCGGAAATCCCGTTTTTTGACCCGCCTGCCGGCACGGACCTGCTGGCCACCTTCACGCAGTCATTCCTGCAGATGGGGGGCACCCTGCCCGAATGTGGGACAGCGGACCCGATCGCGGTCGCACGGCAGTCTGTTTCCACTGCGCGGGTCGTGTGTTCCCGCGTGCCGGAGATTCCGGGCAACCGTCCCATCACCGCCGATACGCCGCCTGCCTCGCTGGCCGATGTTGATGTGGGGGTCGTCCGTGCCTCCTTCGGCGTGGCGGAAACCGGTTCGCTGTGCCTGACGGAGACGGACCTGCTGGTCAATACGCTGGGATACCTGCCCCAGCACCTTATCGTGCTGCTTGATCCCGCGCAGATCGTCAGCAACCTGCACCGCGCCTACCAGCGGCCGGAATGGCGGTCGGGACATTATGCCGTGCTGCAGAGTGGACCGTCCGCCACGGCGGATATCGAAGGGGTACTTGTACACGGCGCGCAAGGTGTACGGTCCCTGCGCCTGTTCTTCGTGCCCCGTCGCACCGATACGTCCGGGACAGCGGCGGCATAGCAACCCGGACCGGGGTATAGCCATCTGGGGCGATCATGTAAAATCTGGACACGCATGCATGATGCCCCCAGAATATTGCGGCCATGACGGCATCGAGGGGTTTTCACCCGGTCACGACATGGCCTCAGCGCCGGGGACATTTTTCCATGCCATGTCACAGCGATATCCATGATGTCCATTGACGGAACCCTTCTGGAAATAGCTGAAAAATACGGCAATTTTTCACAGCCATTCGTGCATATGCCCGCAGGGGAAGCCCTGGCCCTTGCCAGCCAGCATTACGGCATCAGCGGGCAGATGGACCGTCTTGCGACTGAAAAGGACGATACGTTCCTGATCCGCTGCGGGGCGGGGCGCGCCTTCATCCTCAAAGTCGAGCATCCCCGCGAAAGTACCGGGGATGTCATATTCCAGACCGCGCTCCTCGATTACCTGCGCGATACGAGGCCTGACCTGCATGTGCCGCGCGTGATCCGCGGGAATGACGGTGCTGCAATCATGCACTGCACCGACCGGGCGGGACAGGTACGTCAGGTCAGGCTCCTGTCCTATCTCGAAGGGCTTCCGCTGGAATATCCAGCCCCCACCCCACACATACGGCGGCAGATAGGCGAACAGCTTGCCCGGCTGCGTCATGCCCTTGCCGATTTCGCGCATCCCGGTGAAGGGCGTGTACTGATATGGGACGTGCGGCGACTGCCTGACCTTCTGCCTGTGCTGCCCCTCATTGACGACCCATCCCATCGTGCATGCGCCGGGACCGCAATGGCGCGGTTCATGTCCCTGCTGCCCGCCATCAGGGGATTGCGTACGCAGGTGCTGCACAACGATTTCACCTGCTCCAACCTTCTTGCGGTTTCGCGGCAGGATGAAACGATCACCGGTATCATCGATTTTGGCGACGCATTGCGCACGGCAGTCGCAATCGACCTTTCCACGGCAATGGCGGGCCAACTCCCGCTGGAAGGTCCGGCGGATGAAACGGCGTTCCTGTCCGCGTCACGCGATGTCCTGCACGGTTATCTGAAACATGCCGACCTCCTGCCCGAAGAGGTCACGATGCTGGGCCCCCTGATGATGGCGCGCGTACTGCTCCGTGCCCTGATCTCGACATGGCGTGAAATGGTGTTTCCCGAAGACTGCCCCCAGATGCGGTATTATGACCGGATCACATGGGAACAGTTGGCATGGTTTGTGGAGCGTGACCCCGATACCGTCTCCAGACTGTTCACAAGGGACGTGCCGTTTCATGGATCCTGATGCAACGGGCGGATCATGCACCGTCCCTCAGCGCAGGGCATCTTCCACCAGTTCCTCCAGCGTCATTCCTGCCCCATCACGGGCAAGCAGCATGTCAAGGAACCCGTCAACCGCCAGCACGGCAAGGCCATGCACCCTGCCCCACAGGGCCGCGCGTGTTCCGGCGCGTGTACGTGCCGCATGGGGCTCCTTCATTGCACCGATGACCTGCGTCAGCATGTCCGATGTCCGGCCCGAGGCCTGTGCCAGCGCGGGCAGGCCACGATCAATGGCGTCGCTGCGGAACATGAGGGTGAACAGGCCGGGATTGAGGATGGCAAAGCGCACATAGGCCATACCGGTCGCGTGCGCCCCCTTCCCCATGGCCGGTGCGAGGGCGGCAGCCAGTTCTTCATACCCGATGGTCGCAAGCGCGCTGAGCAGGCCGGTCAGGTTTCCGAAATGTGGGGCCGCCGCCGCCGAAGACACACCTGCGCGACGTGTGATCGCACGCAGGCCCAGCGCGGCAATTCCCTGTTCCTCCACAATGCTGCGCGCCGCACGCAGCAGCGCCGCGCGCAGGTCCCCATGATGGTAGGCCTTTGGCGATGGACGTCCCCGTATCCCCCCGGAGGATGGCGGGGCCAGTGTCACGGTGCCATGGGAACTTGACATCCACTTTATCCCGATGTTCATTCTTAACAGTGTTAAGTTTAAACCCGCATGGTGGTCAAGCGGAAAGCAGGCTGCCTTCTGGAAAGGATTTTGCGTGCACTTTTCCCGCCCTGCCCGCACCATGGCCTGCCTTGTGGCGGGTGTCTGCCTTGCCTCCCTGCCGTCCATCGGCCATGCGGCCTCCCCGACGCCGGAAAGCAGCAGGCCGGGAACGCTCATGGCGTCCGCATCCCTGCCCGCAGCCTTCAGCCTGCCGAATGCCGGGCGCGCCATGCGCATCACCTACCTTTCCACCAATGGCGTGACCGGCAGTGGACTGGTGCCCGTCACGGCGGAAGTCATCCTTCCCCCCGGCAAGGCCCCCAAGGGGGGATGGCCGATCGTCGCGTGGGCGCACGGAACCGTCGTGGTGGCAGATCACTGCGCCCCGTCCGCCAATCCGTGGACCGATCGCAACAGGCGGTACCTGTCCGTCTGGATGCAGCGTGGCTTTGCCGTGGTCGGCACCGATTATCAGGGACTGGGCACGCCCGGCGTGCATGCCTATCTCGACACACGGGTCGAAGCCTACAGCCTGCTGGACGGGGTGCGGGCTGCATTGTCCACCGTTCCGGAACTGCGCAACAAGGTCATGATTGTCGGACAGTCACAGGGAGGTGGCGCCGCATTCGCATCCGCCGCATTCGCGCCCGCCTATGCCCCTGACATTGACATTCGCGGGACGGTTGCAACCGGTGTTCCGTATATCACGCCGGAACTTCTCAGGCAGCTTATGACTGCCTCCGCCACCCGGCAGCAGGGTGCGACATTTGACCCGCTGATGGTCTATACGCTCTACCTTGCGCAGGGGCTTGCGGGTTATGACCCGGCTTTCCGGCCGGAAGATGCCTTCACGGCAAAGGCGCTGCCTGCCTATCAGGCGGCAGGTGATCTGTGCGTGTACCAGTTGACCGACAGGGTGAAAGATGCGGGCCTGACATTCGGGAACTCGCTTGCGCCGAATTTTGCAAAGGCGCTGGCCCCTGCACTGGCCGCGATGGCGTATCCGACCATGAAACTGGCCCAGCCACTCTTTATCGGGACCGGTGAACTTGACCGCGATGTACCGCCGTCACTGCAGTTCGGCCTGGTCAAGGCCGCATGCGCCGCAGGAACAACCGTTCAGGCCCATCTGTACAAGGGACTGGACCATAGCCAGACGGTCAATGCATCCCTGCCGGATTCAGCCGCGTTCACACAGGCAGTCATGGAAGGCAGGCCTGTGACACCGCAATTCACGCCGACCCCGCAATAAATCCGCAAGACAGCATGACGGGCGCGCCTGTATTCCGCGCGGAAGGAGACATTGGTGCATACGCTCGATTTCAGTTCATGGCACAGCCTTCTTGTTACCCTGATCGGGCTGTCGGTAATTACGCTCATCGGTGTCGGAATCCGTCTGTTGATGATGCAGGTCATCCAGCAACGTCGCGAGCGCATGAACCGTCAGATCAACGAACGGCTACGGACCCTGATCGCGGCCTACCGGACCCTGGGCGGATCCTTTACGGGCGACCTGGTGGTCGATCCACGGCACCGGCGGGAAATGCGGGTCATGACGGATGCGGGAACGGATAGCGCATCGGATCGTGCGCGCCGTATCCGCGATGCCGTGGAGGCAGCCCTGTCGGACATCATCCTGCTGGGCACCGAAGAGCATGTCCGCCTGGCCGAGCGTGCCGCCCATGAACTGGTGGCCGGGCAGCGCGTGCACACGCATGCGCTGGTCGTCTCATTGCGTGATTTCATCCGCGAGGCGCTTGATCTGGATCCGATCCCCTCGGATCTTGCCATTCCGATGCAGGGCCCCACGCGCATCCCGGCGTCAGGCAACCGGGCAAAGGACGATGGGAAAAAGGACAAGGCCGACGGCGGCGGTGGGGGCATGAACGGTGGCGGAGAGAATTTCCCGGCGGGAGAGACCGGCAGCGACCATCATGATGCATGAGCAGCATTCGGGAGACCGGTTTTCCGAGGCGTCCTGAAAACTGAAATCATGAAACTTTCCGGTCAGGTCACAGCACCGGTCCAACCATCGCCAGCACATTGTTCCACAACACCCGATGGACCGGCCAGCGTATGACGTCATCAAGCATCACCCGTGTGGAAGCCGTTGTATAGCTCTGTTGCCTTTCATATATGGCTGCCGTGAAATCACGGTCCACCAGCAGGATGTTATTTTCAAAATTCAGGTCGAAACTGCGCCGGTCCAGATTTGCCGAACCGATCATGGTCATGTGGCCATCCACCGTCAGCGCCTTGGTATGCAGCAGGCCATGCGGATATTCATATACCATCACGCCCGCCTCCAGCAGTTCGCGGTAATAACTGCGACTGGCGCCGGCGACGATCCATGAATCATTGCGACGCGGCAGGGTCAGGACCGTTTTGACGCCGAGACGGGCCGCAGCGCACAGCGCGGCCTGTATGGGTTCGTCCGGAACATAATATGGCGTGGTCACCATCAGTTCCCGTGCCGCTGCGTTCATGAGCGAGACGAAAACCTCCGGCATCGCCGCGTAACGTACCGCGGCACTGGTGCCGATGACCTGGGCGACAAATCCCTCCCCTGTCGGTACGGTGGCTGACGCCAGCAGAGGGGTCAGATCCTCGTCCGTATGGGCGATCCAGTCCGTTGCGAACAGGTGCTGGTTCTGCAGCACCACAGGCCCTTCGAACCGTGCGACAAGATCCACCCAGGGGGCATAGCGCGCCTTTACCCGGAATTCCGGGTCGGCACAGTTCTGGCTGCCGCAATAGGTGACACGATTGTCAATCACGACGATCTTGCGATGGTTGCGCATGTCGAAACGCCCGCGGAACGGGCGTTGCAGGAGGTTGCCGATCGGCAACGCACGTACGACCAATATCCCGGCCGCCTGCATCTCTGCCCAGTGGTGGCTGTGAATCAGTCGCCGCGATCCCAGGTCATCGGCCATGACCCGGCATACGACCCCACGCGCCGCCGCCCGCTTGAGCGCGTTGACGACCTTCATGCCGTTATTGTCAGACAGCCAGATATAAAAGCTGATATGGACATGTTCCCGTGCGGCATCAATGTCCGCGACCATCGCCGTGATCGCGGCATTGGAATCCTGCATGAGCGTGGCTTTGTTACTGCCAAGTGGGGGATAGCCACTGATCGACTGCCCGACCCGGAACAGGGGCGCCAGACGCGGCGGCAGGCCGAAATCGTGTTCGGCATCGATCAGGGCATCATTTTTCTTGCCCGGGACGGGCAGGTCCCGGATTGCCTTGTGGATACGCTGGACGATACGCCAGTCAAGATGCGTTTCGCCCAGCAGCAGGTAGGCGATCATCCACAGAATCGGCAGCGACCCGATAATGGCGACCCACGCCACGCGGGAGGCTGGCTGGCGATGGGGTCTTAGCAGCACCCGTCCGATAAACAGTAACTGTAACCCAAGGGTCGTCGCCGCACCAACCCAACCCCATCCCATATCTTTTGCCCTGTCCTGATCCGGTCACATTTACGTTGTGACGGAATGGTATCGTGTGCGTACCTTATGGGCAATATCCGTCCCTCCCCATGTCCTGCGGGGCAGGGTTTACGCAATCATGTGATGAAAAAACTGCCGGTGATAGGCATACATATCACTGAAAAAGCACAGTTCCGGCGCACCCAGACGGATTTCGGGCATCGTGCGGTTCATCACATCCTGCCATTGCATCATGAACCGCGTGAATTCCGCCGCTTCGTGGTCTGCAAAGCTACGGACCTGATAGGCAAGGGTGGTATGGAACACGTACGACCCGGGCCGGGGCTCTTTCATCCCCATATGGGCCGCAAGCGCATGGCGCAGTCCCGCCAGCATCCGCTCCTGGACATGATCCGCCGGTTCCAGCCTGATATGGGGGATTTTCCCGTCGTATGATGGATCCGGTCTGGCCGGTCGCATACGTATGGGCAGGTCCAGTCCATAATGAAAGGTCCCAAGCCTGTCTTTGACCCACTGATCGCACGACGGCATCGGCGCGGTGCGCGCAAGGGCCTCGGGCCATGACGGCCGGGTGCGCAGCCCATCGTTCAGACCGTCCAGTACAGTCATGTGGTAACTCGACGGGGGCAGCAGCGCCAGTTTCCCTGAAAAACCCTGTGCCAGAACGTCACGATACATATCCAGCAGGACATTGAAAAACGAACTCTGCTCTCCCTGCTGGGGCAGGTGGCAGATGATCGTATTTCCGGCATAGGGCCGGGGACGGCCGTCAGGGTAAAATTTATTCTGGTTCAGCAGCAACGTCGCGACCTTCGGCCTTTTATCCCGGATCTCGGGCAGGCGGAAAGTCTGCGCCTGATTTCGCATCATGCATGAAATATTCAGGGAAATATAACAAATCCGACCGGGCGGGGTTCGACATGAACCCCACCCGGTCGGCAGAAGGCCCTGCGGCTATTATCCTGCCTTGATCTCGATCTTGCGCTCCGCCGGCTTTACCGGTTCACGACGCGGAAGGGTGATCTGCAGAACGCCATTCTTGATGCTGGCCACGATGCCTTCAGGATTGACCTCCTCCGGCAGGTTGAAATGTTCCTCGAACGCTCCGAACATGCGCCCCGCCACATGCTGCTTCTGTTCGGTGTCGGCAATCGGGCTTTTCTTCTCGCCGGAGATGGTCAGGATCCCGTTTGTCGTGCTCAGGCCGATGTCCTTTTCCGAACAGCCCGGCACCTCGATATAGATATGGTATCCCGATGCATCCTCGGTGATATCGGTTGCACCCAGCCTGCCGGAACCGAACGTGTCGGGCGCACGGTAATCTTCAATCAGCCTGCCGACCTGCCGCTGCAGCGCCGCGAACGGATCCGCCACCCGCCCTTCACGGCTGCTGGAAGGACGCTGCGGCACTGCGATGATTGTCGGACGCGTAATCACGATATTCCTCCTGAAAGCATGACCAGATCATCTGGTGCCCCCACTGTGGAATGGCGCACGCCCCGGGACAGTGATGCAGGTCAAACAAGGCATGCCCCACATTCTGTCCAGCCATACCTCATTTCTGAAACATAACGGAGCATATCAGGCTTTCTGCAACCCGGGATGTCCGCGCTCCACGGCAAAACTGGCATAGGTCGACAGCCTGCCACCACGTTCCATGACCCTGTCGAGCACCTTCAGGTCCGCATGCCAGACATCGCGTCCCACGTCGCACAGCACATAACCCCGCTGGTCCGTGGTGGCCAGAAGGTGCGGGTTTTCACGCCGGACCGAGCGGCTGAAACTGTCATTGTCCCCTGCCCCATCCGCACCGGAGGAAATGGATGTCGCAAGGAATTCCACGGAAACCGGCCTGCGATCATCCGCGTCATAAGCAAGATTTCCTGCAAAGTGCCGATGCGCATCCCCCGTCACGTTCACCACGTTCCCCGGGCAGTTCTGTTCGATAAACTGTAGCAGGTGCCTGCGGCTGTACATATAGCCCGACCACTGATCCATGCTGTAGAGTACAGGGCCATGGCCGGATTTGCGAAAGGCAAGGTTCATCATCATGACCTGGTGCGCCAGCAGGTTCCATCGGGTATCCGAATGGGCCAGGCCATTGAACAGCCACTGTTCCTGCGCATTCCCCATCATCGTCCGTTCCGGCAACCAGACATCCGGCCCCTGCCCCGCGAACCGGTCCCCATAGACCTGATCGCTCCGATACTGGCGGGTATCAAGCACGAATATATTCATCAGGTCGCCATAGCGCAGGCTGCGGTAGATCTGCATGTGACTGCCATCAGGCAACGAGGTCAGGCGAAGCGGCATATGTTCGTAATAGGCCTGCATGGCCGAAGCCCGCCGCAGGCGGAAGATCTCCGCAGGTGTGCCGTCCTGATCGCTGTCACCGGCCCAGTTGTTATCGACTTCATGGTCGTCCGATGTGACGATCCATGGCACTGCGGCATGGGCCGCCTGCAGGTCTGCATCCGTCTTGTACTGCGCATAACGCCGGCGATATTCATCAAGGGAATAGCATTCAGGCCCCACATGGCGTCGCAATGCCCGAAACGGTCTGCCATTATGCTGATGGATACCGTCCCCGCGATCCCCATTTTCATAAATGTAGTCCCCATAATGGAAAACGAAATCTATGGGTTCTTCGGCAATCCTGCGCCACGCGGTATAATATCCCTCTTCATAATACTGGCATCCTGCCGCGGCGAACCTTACGCGGGCAGGCGATGCGCCCGGCAGGGGGAATGTATGACCGCGCCCGATCGTACTGTCATATCCGGCAATGCGGAAACGGTACCAGTAGGGACGGTCCGGTTTCAGGCCCGATACCTCCACATGCACGGAATGTCCCAGTTCGGGATGCGCCAGCGCCTGTCCCCTGCGCACGATATGCAACAGGGTATCATTCTCCCCGACTTCCCAGCTCACCAGCATGGGGCGATGACTGGTCATGCCCGCGTCAGGGGACAGTGGCGCAGGGGCAAGCCGTGTCCAGATGACAAAGCCATCGGACGATGGATCCCCCGATGCAACACCCAGTTGAAAAGGTGATGTCTCGAATTTCGGTTTTGTCTCAAGGTTGGCCGGCACGGCCGCCCGCAGGGCCCTGACCCGCGTCGAAAGCAGCAACCCGCCTCCCAGTCCCGCCAGAACCTGCCTGCGATTTGGAAAAACCATGAAAACACCTTGTTAAAATTGAAATATGTTCTGATTCAATCTTTCATGGCAGAACATGTCCTGACGGGCGTGGGGACCACAGCCACCATACGGACCCGGCATATGTCGCAGTCACGGCAGACCCCGTAAGTCCATTATGTAATTTTGTCAGCGTAGTTGTGTGATGTTTTCATGAATTCGTATCGCCACGTTGCAATGACGCAATGCAGGGATCATTCCAGATAAAGAAAAGTCTGTGGGTGCCGGTTTTCAGGAATGTCGCGTTTTTCAAAGCTTTTTGAAAAAAGCTTCACCAAGAACCTTTGGGGCTACGAGATGTTTTCCGGGGGCTAATGATCGACGATGAAGTCCAGTGCATATGAGGACTGCTCGGCAGAACGCTGCTGCCCTCCCGTATGGATGGCTGGATCATCAGGCATCAGGGCATTGACCAGATACACCGCGTCAGGCCCCTGGCCCTGATTGGCATACGCCAGATGATACGCACCGGGCGCCAGCACGACAGTGGCTTCATAATGAAGCCCGATCACGCCATCACCTGTCCGCATGGCCGCAACGGATGGAAAAACCGCATCCCCTGTCCTGAGAGGCAGGGAATGGCCATTAAGGGAAAGTTTCAGTCCATGCGCGATACGCCCGGCATAGGCATGCTGTTCATCTAGTGACAGGACGCCATCCCCATTGCTGTCGATCTGGCGAATGACGGCGGCGGCTACCTCCCGTCCCGGTGTCAGGCGCAGGCTGATGTCAATGTGCTGCCGGTGCAGGTCGATCATCGTCGCCTGCAGATATTCATCCAGTCGATGCGCCTGCGCCACCCCCATGACGGACATCATCGCAACCGTCATGGGGACCATCATCTGCCTGCCGACCTTCATGGCCGGGTATATCGGTTGCCATAACTGTTGGTCGGATCACGATAAACGGTATGGACATGCATCGTGGGATCGTCCCCCACCCCCTGCGGCGAAAACTCGATCAGCAGCCTTGGCCCCTCGATGCGGTAGTAGGAGGATCCATTACGTCCCGGCGCATGGATGACAGGGCCACTCCACGCAAACCATGTATTGTCGAGGCCATTGCGGATTTCCTGCAGGCGCGGCGCGGCATAGGCATCATCGACGATGCCTGCCCATTCCGTAATCACATCCATCAGCAGTTCTTTCTGCGCGGCGGTCATGCCGCTTCCCTTCAGGCCTTCGGGGATAAGCATCTCGCCATCATGGCCCGGCCCCTGCACCAGATCAGCCACCCTGTAGGACAGGATCGCCTGCCGCCGCTGTTTCGCATCAAGCGCGTCCAGAAGTGCAAAGGCGCGATCATTTTCCCCCGCCAGCACCCGCACCGTCTTTCCGTCCGCCTGGTAAATCGCAGGCTGCGCGCCAGTCAGGGTGGGGGTCATGACGCCATGCGCACCATCAATCACGATGTTCAGCCCCAGATGATGGCCACCAAACTGTATCATCCACGGCCTGTCCGCTGCCGGTGCACCAAAGATCGCAAGGGTATAGACCGCCCTGCCGGACGCAAAGGGCGTCCCGCCATCGGCAAGTGCCTGATCCGCGCCCATGATCTCAAGCACCTTCCGGTAGCCTTTGGCACTCAGCACCGTCTGGAGCAGATGCAGGGCCGCCGCCTGCTGGGTGGGGGTCAGTTGTCCCATCTGCACGCCCGGTCGCGGCACGTCACTGACGGGGAAATTGGACCACACGGAATTGCCGTAGCGTTCGCCGATGAATCCTCCCGGCGGTCCCATCCCCGGTCCCCGCGCCGCAGGGGCGTCGGCCTGTGTCCCGGTGACAGGCCGGACCGGTTGGTCGGGCGCGCTGCGGCGGAAACGGGCCAGGGTGGCAGTTTTTTGTGTTACGAAGGGAAACTGCACCTTCGCCCGCCCGTCGGCCCCGAATGTCCCGAGGAAGGACTGCGCTGCGGCCACAACCATGTCCGTGCGCCGGGTGGCGGTGTTTTGTGTTGCAGCGATGGCGGAAGACGGCGTTTTCTGGCCAGATGTGTCGCCCGCCATCGCGGACGTCGCGATCAGGAACATGCCCCCGGCCGCCAGAAAAATCTTGTGCATCAATCCCCTGCCCTGTCCTGCCTGACGGGAGTCCCGTATGGTGGTGCATGCACACTGCATGGCCAGCGCCGTGCGATCAAGGGCTTTTCCCCCACTGGTTTTTTCCCCCACAATGGCATCTGCCGTCAGGTCGGGCCTGCCACCGGAGCCGTCCATGACATCACAGCCGCAATGATCCATCGGGAACCCGCCATGCCCCCTTCCGAGCCCCCTTTCACATCCGTGCGCGGCCTGTCGCACCAGATAGTCCGGCTGGCGGTCGGCACGGCCCTTGCGGTGCCACTGGCGTTTGCCAGCGTATCGGGTGCACATGCCACAGACTGTCGCGACCTTGCCCGTCAGGCACTGCCGGACGCCACTTTCACGACCGTTGAAACCGTACCGGCCGGAGGCTGGCAGACGCCGCAGGATCAGTTGTCACGCATCATGTCGGCCCCCGGCATGAACCTGGCCGGCCATCCGACACAGGCCCCCACCCCTGCATTCTGCCGTGTGGCCCTTACGCTGCGTCCTTCGCGTGATTCGCAGATCCGCACGGAAGTCTGGCTGCCGCTGAAGGGATGGAACGGCAGGCTGCTGGGGGTTGGCAATTTCGGCTGGGCCGGATCGCTTATGTATTACGGCATGGCGACGGGCGTTGCCGAAGGCTATGCCGTGGCCAGCACCGATACCGGACATGACAGTTCCACGCCCGATGGGCAGGGCGGGCGCTTTACCCTCGGCCATCCGGAAAAGCTGATCGACTATGCCTATCGGGCCGATCACCTGATGACCGTCACGGCAAAGGTGCTGGTCAGGGCGTTCTATGGCAGGGCAGCATCCCATGCCTACTGGATCGGATGTTCGCTTGGCGGTCTGGAAGGGCTGATCGAGGCCAGACGCTATCCTGAGGATTACGACGGGATCGTGGCGGGGGCACCGCCAAACCCGATCGTGGATTTCAATGCGGAACAACTCTGGGCAGGCTGGATGAGCTATCATAACCCTGCCCTTCGCGTCTCGCGCGACAGGTTCAGGCTGCTGAATATGGCGGTGATGGAGGCCTGCGCCTCCCCTGTCGGGAAAAAGCAGGGCTTTCTTGACGAACCGGACAGGTGCACGTTCACGCCGCAACAGCTTCTGTGCAAGGAGGGGCAGACGACTGGCTGCCTGAACGCGAATGAGGTGCAGGCCGCGCAGGAGATCTATCAGATTCCATGAGGAGTGGATAGCGAGCCGCGCCGTGTCAGAGTGTGCTTGCTGAAACTCTCTGGAGGGCAGAACCATGCTCGAGGCATCTGATCATCC
>NZ_NKUF01000025.1 GCF_003206495.1 Gluconacetobacter entanii
CCTTCCATCAGGCGGTCCAGGAGGTCTTTATCAATGCTCATGCGGGGGCTCCTCTTCGAGCAATTTATCACCACACCGCACAAAATTCAGGATAGTCCCGCTGGAGGATTTCTACGACCATTCCTATCCGTGGAACCTGGTTGCGGGCTACCTTGCCGGGCGGCATGAAACCCGGCGCGTGACCGACATGGCGCGGCGGATGAACCATCAACCGGTGCGCTTCACCACCCCGCCCGACCGCAATCCCCCGCATGTCGTCGTGCTGGTGATTGGCGAAAGCGCGCGGCGCGACCACCTGCACATGTATGGCTACCACGTGCCCGACACCCCGGAGATGGAGCGCGAGGACGGGCTCCTGCGCTTTGGCGACATGGTGACGCCATTCGATTACACGGTGGGCGCGGTGCCGGTCATCCTGTCGCAGTTCGACCGCGTGCTGGCGTCACGCATCACGCAGCACGACCTGATTTCCCTGTTCAACGCCGCCGGGTATGACACGTGGTGGATCAGCAACCATCCCCGCCTTGGCCCGTATGACAGCGTGATCGGCGCCTATTCCGAACAGGCGCGCCACGTCGTCTATACCACCGTGCATGGCGGGATGATGAGCCGTCCGAAACTGGACGAAGCCCTGCTGCCCGAGGTCGCGCATGCCCTGCAGGGTGCGCACGGCAACACCTTCATCGTCGTGCATGTGTTCGGCAGCCATGAATTCGTGGCCGACCGCTTCCCCCGCGCCTATGCCCGCTTCGGGTCGGATTATGACAACAGCATCGCCTATACCGACCATGTGCTGGCGCAGGTTACCGACATGCTGCGTGCGCTGCCGGGGGACAACATGCTGTTCCACGTCGCCGACCACGGGGTCCGCGTCAGCGAATGCACCGCCGGGCATACGCAGCATGGCGACCTGAAGCAGTCCTATGCCGTGCCGTTCCTGATGTGGCTCTCCCCCTCATGGATCGCCCATCACCAGGCGCAGTACGACACCGTGCGCACGCACCTCGACGCGCCGCTGATGACATGGAACCTGCCCGACAGCATCGCCGATGCCGCGGGGCTTCACCTTGCCGATGGGGACGCCACGAAATCCGTGTTCTCCCCCCTGCTCGCCCGACCGCACCGCGTGGTCCATGGCGACGGGGACAACATCAATGTGGATTATGACCACAGCCATAACACGGCCGAATGCCATATCATGCCGGACTGACCCGCGATGTACCGGGGGCTTTGCCCCCGCACCCCCACCAAAGGGCATTGCCCTTTGGAAACCATGACTTTTACACGAATCAGGGTGCAGGGATCGCGATCCTTGCCGGGTCCGGAGCAAGCCGCCCGGGTGTCGCGTGCGCCGACGGCCTCAGGGGCGTTGCTCCGAACCCCTGAAACCATGACTTCTGGATGTCTGGCATCAGTGCTGCTGCGCCGCCTCGGGATGGTGGCGCACATAGGCGTCATAGCGACGCTGGTCCACGCAGAAGGCGAGGTTCTTGTACAACTGGATATGGCGCTGCGCAGTGACCTGCTGCTGGCAGGTGACCCTGTCGGCGTCCTTGTATTCGTCCCACACACCGCGCAGGACGGCGGCCTTCTCCTTTTCGGCGGAGACGCAGGCATATTTCACCTCGTCACCGAACTCGTTGGTGCAGTCGGCGTCGATGTCATATTCGGGGAAGGCCGGGCTTGCGGCCGGCAGGTGGACCGCAGGGTCGATATACAGGGAATCCAGCATCGCCTCCGACACCGCATGGGCGGGCGATACCCCCGCAACCAGCGTGGCGGCCACAACCGAAAGCACCGCCACAACGCCACCTGTCTTCTTCATGTCCGCAATCCTTTTACGCACATCCGGCCTGCCACCGTGCAGGTCCGTCGTGGCGCGCACTGTGATGGAGTTGCAGGGAATTGAAAAGCCCAAAATCCACCGCCGCGCCCGTCGCCGCATGCCCGCCCGTGCCCGTCATGGCCGCGTCACGCGGGCGTGACGCCGGGGTGGTGGCGATAATCCCCCCACACGCACAGGTTGCTGCTGGACAGGGGCGCGCAATGCCGCAATGATGATGCCCCATCACCCCCGACAGGTCATGGCCGCGCCCCCGGACCATCGGCCTGCATGCCGCCTGTAGAGGGATCGACCGCATGACCGCCCCCACGCCCCCATCCCCCACGCCATCGCGCACGCCCCGGCCCATCCGCATCGCGATCATCGGCACTGGCACCATCGCCAACACGCAGCATGTGCCGGTCATCCGCGCGCACCGGGGATTTACGCTGGTCGCGGGCGTCAATCCCGTGCCGGTGACATGGTGGGCGGCCGCGACGGAGGGGACGAAGATGTTTTCGTCGATGTCCACCCTGATCCAGTCGGGGCTGGAGGTCGATGCGGTCGCGATCTGCACGCCGCCTGCCACCCATTACGCGCTGGCGGCGCAGGCGCTGGCGGCGGGGTGGCATGTGCTGCTGGAAAAACCGCCCACGCCCATCCTGTCGCAGGCGATGGACCTGCACCGCCTGGCGCGCAACGCACGGCGCACGCTGATGACGTCGTGGCACGCGGCATGCGCCCCGGCCATCGCCCCGGTGCGGCAGATCCTGTCGGCCAACGGCATGCGCGCAATGCGCATCACATGGCGCGAAAGCGTGCAGAAATGGCACCCCGGCGCCAACTGGTTCTGGAAACCCGGCGGGCATGGCGTGTTCGACGCGGGCATCAACGCCCTGTCGATCGCCTGCGCGGTGATGGAGGAACCGCTGTTCGTGCGCGACGCGCTCATTGACATCCCCGCAGGGGCCGCCACCCCCTGTACCGCGCAGGTACAGTGGACCACGCCCACCCTGTCATCGGGGCTGGAGGGGGTATTCGACTGGACCCATCGCGGGACGGAGGTCTGGGACATCGCATGGACGCTGTACAATGGCCGCAGGCTGGTCCTGTCCCATGGCGGCGGGGGGCTGTCGCTGGACGGGGTGGGCATCACCCTGCATGGCACGCATGAATATGAATGTGTCTACAGCCGGTTTGAAACGCTGGTCCATGCCGGCGCGTGCGAGATCGAATACCGTCCCGTCGCCTTGGTGGAGGACATCCTGTCCACCGGGCAGCGCCGTCCCGCCGACATGGCGGTCAAGATCCCGCCCGATCCCACCCCCTGAACCCATACCCTGAAACGCAGCCATAACACCGCGCGATGGAGGCCCTGCATCACGGGGGATGCCATGCGGGGTGATTGTGGTCTATAACCCCGTGCGTGCGATACCCAACAGGCAGGACGGGCGGCAATTCAGGTGACATGGGTGACATGGGGCGAGTATCAGGCGCTCGTCCAGCTTTCGGCCGGGATGAACATGGCGATCCTGAGCTTCGTGGACATCAGCCTTCCGGCCATAAAGGAACGCCGCCGCGTCTTTGAAAAGGCCCAGCAGGAGCTGGAGCGCCACAAGAAGACCACGCGCCACAACGACCCCGACGCGCAGGACGCCCACAACCGCAGCATCAGCGAGATGGACCAGAAGATGTACCTGCTGTGGAAGGAGGCCGCCGCCTTCAGCAGCGAGGAGGACTCGCTCCTCAAATCCACCGGTGTCATGGGCGTGACGGGATCGGTCGTCAGCCTCGTGCTGCTGTGGTATTCGGCGCAGCATTACAACGACCCGATCTCCCTTCTGGGCAAGATCCTGATCGGGCTGTCGTTCGGTTCCCTGCTGGGCGCGTTCATCATCAATTTCATGACCGCGTCGCAGGCCGGGATGCTGACGCGCAAATGCAACGACATCCGCAGCGAAATGCACGACCTGCTGTAAAAGCGCGCGCGGCATGCATCCCCATGGCTTAGCCCCCGCGCCGTGGACGTGGTATCGCCATGTCCGCCGCGTGGCGCGCACCGCCGCCACCCGATCACACCACCGCCACAAAAGGGCATACGCACATGAACGCAACCGAAATCCGCACCCGTTTCAACGCGGCGCTGGACAACATCCTGTCCGATGACGAAGTCCCCGCCGATGCCCGCACCCTGCCGCAGGCCCTGTCGCAGGCGCTGATCGAGTACCGCCTGTCGGCCGCAAAGCCGGGGCAGGACCTGACGCCCGCCGACATCACCGTGTCCGACATCAAGGAGATCGACCGCCTGAAGGCCGGCGACGACGCCACCGCCGCGACCCTGCGCAAGATTACCGAAGGTGCGGACGACCGCGCCCTGCGCCTCGCTTTCCTGTACTACTGCCAGGCCATCACGCGTATGGCTGCCTGATCCCTGACATGTGACGCAGTCGGGGCATGGAACACCCGGGCGCCGCCCGGACCCGGCAGGGATCGCGATCCCTGCACCCTGATCCGCTTAAAAGTCATGGTTTCCAAAGGGCAATGCCCTTTGGTGGGGGTTCGGGGGCAAAGCCCCTGACGCAGTCGGCGCACGCGACACCCGGGCTCTGCCCGGACCCGGCAGGGATCGCGATCCCTGCACCCTGATCCGTCTAAAAGTCTTGGTTTCCAAAGGGCAATGCCCTTTGGTGGGGGTTCGGGGGCAAAGCCCCTGACGCAGTCGGCGCACGCGACACCCGGGCGGCTTGCTCCGGACCCGGCAGGGATCGCGATCCCTGCACCCTGATCCGTTTAAAAGTCATGGTTTCCAAAGGGTAATACCCTTTGGTGGGGGTTCGGGGGCAAAGCCCCTGAGGCTCCCTCCCCATCAGAAACAGATGCTACGGCCAGCAGAATATCACCGTGTCGCCGCGTGCCGCCTCCACTATGGGCGTTTTCCCCATGCCGCGCCACCGCGCCTTGCACGGGTGCGGGGGTTGGTCCTTAATATCGGGCATCCATGGGGGGCAGGACGGCCTGCCGGATGACGGGACATGGGGCGGATGAAGGATATTGGGTGCATGCTGCGGCTATCGCGTAAATTTTCGGGACCACTGCTGGGGCTTGCCATTGTGGCGGGGATTTCCACCGTGGCGCAGGCGCAGCAGGCACAGACCCGGTTCGGCGCCATCGCCGTCAGCAACGACAAAATCACATGGCGCGGCCATACCCTCCATCCCGTCCTTGCGGGCAACAGTGGCCTGATGCTGTCGCAGCCCATCCCGATGGGCAACAGCGACATCGTGCTGGTACAGAGCATCGGTGGCTCCCTGTGTCCAGCGACAGTGGCCATCGTGCAGGTGGGCCAGAAAAAGGAACACCACACCAATTTCTTTGGCACCTGTTCGGACCTTGTCCAGACGAAGGTCGTGGGCGACACGCTGGAGATTCGCATGCCCTCCATGCACCAGAAGGGCGTGCAACGCACCTATACCTATCACGAGGGGCAGGTCAGCAAGGACGGCGTGCTGCTGAATTCCTCATGCGCCAAAGGCGTTTGCGAGAATTACTTTGGCGATGAGTAAGGTCGCCACCATGTTTGTAACATAAAGTCACAGGCCGTTACATAGCCACACATTGCCAGACATGCGACAAGGCCGGGTCATCATGAACGGAGAAGATCATGAACAAGCTCGTGCCGCTGTTTGGCGGTATGGTGCTGCTGGCGGGATGTGCCGCCAGCCCCGATAGCGTCCGGCCCACCTATATTCCCGACACTGCCTATTCCAGCCTGAACTGCCAGCAGTTGGGCGAGGCGGAACTGAAGGAAGGCGACGTGCTGCAGACCCTGACGGACAAGCAGCACCGCGCCCGCAAGACCGACACATGGGGGGTCCTGATGGTGGGACTGCCGCTGTCGGAAATGACCGGCAGCGACGTCAAGGGCCTGCTGGCCCGTGAAAAGGGCAAGATGGAGGCCCTGCACCGCGTCCAGATCGCCAAGGGATGCGCAGGCACCAGCGGCATGAACGACATGGGCCAGCCCGCCACGAACACCCCCACCGGCGGGACGGCGAATACCGGCGCCAACAGCTATATCGGCGGCACGGGCAGCAGCAGCACATATGGCAGCGGCGCCTATGACACCGGCATTTCCGCGCGCGACAACACGCCCGGCCTTGGCCCCAGCGGCATGATGAACGACCCCGGCGGCATCGGCACCACCACAACCCCGGCCGCCGACCTGCCGGGTGCTGCGGACTTCCGCCACTGACCCTTTCGCAGGGGCGCTGCCCCTGCACCCCGCCAAAGGGTATTACCCTTTGGAAACTAGAACTTTTAAAACGGATCAGGGTGCAGGGATCGTGATCCCTGCCGGGGCCGGAGCAAGCCACCCGGGTATTCCGTGTGCCGACCATTTCAGTGGCTTTGCCACCGAACCCCCACCAAAGGGCATTGCCCTTTGGAAACCATGACTTTGATAAACAGATTCAGGGTGCAGGGATCGCGATCCCTGCCGGGTCCGGGCGGCGCCCGGGTGTTTCACGCACCTGCGGCCTCGCCGCCCCTATACATTTCGTGACATTTTCGCCATCCCGTTGCGAAGCGTTCTCATTTATGGATAATGACGGGACACCATCCATCGGGGATGGGAACAGCGAGGGCGGGCCCTGGTGAAGATGTGTGATATTTCGGTATTTTTCCGCCCGGGGGCACACACCTGATGCCGCGCATCACGGTGCGGCGGGTGCATGGATGGTCGGCCCTGATCGCGGCCCCGAGCCTGCTGTTTTTCGCGCTGACGGGCATTTTCCAGATCTTCGGGTTTCACGAATCCCATAACGGGTACGTTCCCGTCCCGATCATCGAAAAACTGGGCGAACTGCACAAGAAACAGGCCTTCCGCGCGAAACCGCCACGTCCCGGCCCCCCGCGCCCCGCAGGGGACAGCGGGCCGCCACGGCCACGGCCGCCCGAATCCACGCCCGTGCCGACATTGCTGCTGCGCTGGTTCTTCGCCCTTGTATCCGCCAGCCTCATCGTCTCCACCGTGCTGGGCGTGTGGATCGGCCTGACGCAGACGCGGCAGAAGAAACTGCATTACGGCCTGCTGGCGGTGGGAACGCTGATCCCGGTCGTGCTGGCGATGCTGTAGCCGCCAACGCCTAGCGCCAGGGATAGCCGTCGGGGTCATCATCCGGATCGCTGGAAAGCAGGTCTTCTTCCCCTTCCGGATCCTCGCCGCCTTCATTGTCCCACGTTTCCACGTCCTCGTCGTCCTCATCCTCCTCCTCCCCGTCATGTTCGGGCAGTTTCAGCGGCGCGGGCACGTCATTTTCCTCCCCCGGGCCGGGGGCGGTGGGATCGTGGTCTTCCGGATGCGGGTCGGGCGGGGCCTCCGGCTGGATGCCAAGGCCGGGTCCGGGACGCGATGGCAGTGATGCTGGGCACATGAATGTTGTCCTCAACCTCTGTGCTGCCCCAAACCGGCGGGACGGGGCAAAGTTCCCGCACGCCCCCCGAGCGTGCGCATCATGGACCGGTCGGACAACATCCGCCCGTCCCCGCGATATGGCCGGGCGCGATATGGCAGGGAACTTCGCAACGGATGTGGGGTTATCGCCCCACGATGTCGCCACGCTGCCCCCGGCCATGACCCCGGTCACGATATTGTGGCGATGCCCCCTTCCCGAAGGTCCGAACAATGAACAACATCCTTCTCGTCGTCATCGTCATCCTGCTGATCGGGGCCCTGCCGACATGGCCATACAGCGCGGGATGGGGCTATTACCACTCGGGTGCGCTGGGACTTGTGGTGCTTGTTCTGGTGGTGCTGATGATCATGGGACGAATATGACGCCACACGCGCGCCCGTAAGGCGCAGGGTGGATGACGACAGGCGGCCGTGCCTTCCGTGCCGCCTGTTTTCATGTACGGCGCATGGCGGTGGACCCTGTCGCATGCCGCCTCCGCCGCTTCGTGGCGGGTGACGCCCCGCAATGCCATGCGCGCCTGTACTGAACGGGACAATGCGCGACCGCGCGCGTCATGGGACCGGCACCATGGCGCGAAACCCCGCCCCCATACATGCCCGTCATGCCGCAGGGCACGCCGCATTGGCAGACCCGGAAATCTGCGGGGGGATTTTCTTTCCATGCGGGCATATTGAACCACATGACGTTCCGTTACGTCGTGCATGATGCAATGCCGGATGCGAATCGGTTATGATCGCGCCATATCCCGCGCACGCCACAGCAGGAGGAACACGGCCCGTCATGCATGCACTGCCGCCCATGCCACCGCACATCACCCTGCGCGTCGGCGCGGCCCTGCCCGCCCCCGTGTCACTGCCGCACGGGCATGTCGAATTCGTCATTGGCGACGTGCATGGCGAACGCGCGCACCTGCATGCGCTGTGGCAGTACTGCGCACGGCATTTCCCCACCGCGACGTGCACCTCGCTTGGCGATGTGATCGACCGGGGACCGGACAGCATCGGCTGCCTGATGGATGTGCTGCAATATGCGCGCGCGGGGCGGCTTGCGGGCACGGACATCACCTTTCACGCACTGCCGGGCAATCATGAACAGATGCTGTTCGCGCCGATCTTCAACGCGGAATATCCCGACATCTTCGTCGCCGGGGGCGGGGACTGGCTGACGCCATGGCTGCATCCGCATGGGGATCGGCGCCGCGCGCTGCTGGAGGCCGCGATCGCGGCGGGATTTGCGCCGGACGTGGCGCGATCCGTGCTGGATCATGGTATCGCCCGGTGGAAACCCGGCGCGGATGGCCGCCCGCCCATCGCCACGTTCCGCACCATTGGTTCGCTTCTGATGCTGCATGCGGGGATCAACCCCACCGTGGCCGATCCCGTGGCCTGGGCGCGGCGCTACAACCCGCTTCATGCCCATGACGACGACAATCCCCTGTGGATACGGGAGGAATTCTACACCGCCCCCAACCCGTGGCCGGGCGGGTGGTTCGTGGCGCACGGCCACACGTTCGAACACCGCATTCCCACCACGCCGGACGGCGCCAGCAAGCCGCCGGGCGACCTGCGGCCCGAAGGGTACAGGCTGGGTCTGGATGCGGGGTCGAGCGCGACCGGCATCGTCGCCGCCGCCGCGATCCGCAACGGCACGGTACAGGTCATCACCGCGCATGAAACGTGGGACGTGCCGGAGGATGTGTGAAATAACCGTTTGAAAACCACAAAAAGCCCCGGTCGCCGCCTTATTTCTGAAGGCGGCGTTCCCCGAGGCTTTTTCGATCCGAAGCCCCGTCAGAAACTTCCTTGTGATTCTCCGGTCGGGCTATGCGCCCGTGGGGACGGCGCAGCCACATTCGTGACGCGCCACGTCCTCCACCACTGCTTTCACGGCTGTCTGCGATGGCCATTCCCGCAGGACCGGACGGCCCGTACGGTCCCATGCATGCAGCAATGTCTGCTTCCACTCATCACGGATTTCGCGTGGAATCTGGCGGATCGAGCGTTTCATGGCGTAACCTCCGTCATGCAGGGGCAACGTAATCCCCACAGGCACATAACATATCGCAATCATGGCCTGTGGAATGTGGATTTTTCATGAATTCGCCCCATCCCCGATCATAAGAATGTCAACCGCGGCCCCTACATGCCGGGGCCGCCCGCACTGCCGGGACCGGCGCCGGACTGCTGCGGGGAACCGCCCACGCCCCCCACGCCGTTGGGATAGCTGGAACCACCCGGCGGGGGCGCATGCCGCCCGCCACAGGCCGCAAGCCCGGCACAGACCGCAAGAAGACAGGCAAGACGCATCGTGGCGTGTCGCATCGGACACTCCCTGTTCAGAATGACCAGAAGTTCGGGGATTCGCGGGACGGCGCCCTATTTCTGCGGCGTGCCGTTGCTGCTGACGCCGGGGCCGCCGCCATCATCCGACCCGCCGCCACCGGGCTTTGGCTTGTCACACGCCGACAGCGCGCCAAGCAGGACGACAGCGGTGGTGATTTTCATGATGCGTCCCAAAGGCGCCTCCCATGTGATCCGTGTTGACGACATGGCCCGTATTGAACGGACCGTGTTGACATGGGTTATCCCATCCATACGGTGTCAACAGACCGCGCGGCGATGAGTTGCCTGCGAAAACCGGCCTCTTTTGACCCATGGACATGACCAGGGACGTGAAATGACTGAAAAATCCGCGAAATTCTCCGGCAAGGTGGCACTCCTGACCGGGGCGGGGGGCAATATCGGCCTGGCCTGCGCGCACCGTCTGGCCCGCTCTGGCGCGGCGGTGGCGCTGCTCGACATGAATGCGCAGGCGTTGCAGGCGGCGGAAAAGGCCGTGGCCGCGCATGGGGTGAAGGCGCGTTCGTATGTGTGCGACGTCACCGACATCGCGGCGGTGCGCGATACGGTGGCGGCGGTCGTGGCGGAATTCGGGGCCATCGACTTCCTGTTCAACAATGCCGGATACCAGGGGGCGTTCGCGCCGGTGCAGGAGTACCCCGAGGACGACTTCGCCCGGGTCATGGACATCAACGTGCGTGGCGCGTTCCATGTCCTGCGCACGGTGTCGCAGCACATGGTCGCGCGCAAATTCGGCCGCATCGTCAATACCGCCAGCATGGCGGGCGTGCAGGGACCGCCGAACATGGCGGCCTATGGCGCGTCGAAATTCGCGATCATCGGCCTGACGGAGGCGGCGTCGAAGGACCTTGCGCCGTACAACATCCGCGTCAACGCCATCAGCCCCGCCTTCATGGGGCCAGGCATGATGTGGGACCGGCAGGTGGAACTGCAGGCGAAGGTCGGCAGCCAGTATTTCTCCACCGACCCCAAGGAAGTGGCGAAGCAGATGATCGGCAGCGTGCCGATGCGCCGCTATGGCAATATCGAGGAAATCCCCGGCGTGGTCGAATTCCTGCTGGGCGAGGATTCAAGCTACATGACCGGCGTAAACCTGCCGATCGCGGGCGGCATCCTGTAAAACGGACAAAAGCCTTGAGGAACGCCGCCTTTTTCAAAAAAGGCGGCATCCGAAGACTTCGGTTCCCTTGAAAAACCGGCCTGTCACGTTTTTCCGCCATACCAAACCCGTCCGTTTCCCAGGCGTTGGCATCGGCACGACCATGACAAGGGAAAACGGGACAGGTGATGCGACGCTTTTCATTCCGGGGGACAATCCTGCTTGGCGGCCTGCTGCTTGCCACGGCGCCGGGCGCATGGTCGCGCGAACATACCCGCCAGCAGCAGGCCCGCGCGTGCCAGGGCGATGCGCTGCGCCTGTGCGCGACCTCCATCCCCGATGAAAAACGCATCACCGCGTGCATGCAGCGCAAGATCGATCGCCTGTCGCCACGCTGCCGGGCGATGTTCAACCCGCCGGGCACCGACGCCCCCGGCGGCGTGACGCAGGCCATGCCGCCCGTCGCGGCACGCCCGCCGGACGGGCAAAGCTGAACGCAACCCGGCGGCAGGCGGCGCGTTTTCGATGTTCCCCCAGCAGGAGCCTCCTTCATGACACGAACACGCACGATGACAGTCCTGATGCTGTCGCTGACGCTGGCCTGTACCGGCCTGTCCGGGTGCAAGCGCCATCACGAGACAGCGGGCGAGAAGCTGGATAAATTCGGCAACAAGGTGCAGGACACATTCGACCCGCCCAAGGGCCCGGCGGAAAAGGCGGGACGCAGCATCGACCGCGCCACGGGCAACTGAAGGCAAACATGGCCGGAAACTTCCCGGAAACTTCTAGGATCCACGCGCGCGGGGGCCCGTAACCGCCCGCGCGCCCATGCCCACCAGCGCCAGCAGCGCCGCCAGCATCATGAACGCCACCGACAGGCTGCTGTACTGCGCGACCATCCCGATCAGCGCGGGACCGACCAGGATCCCGGCATAGCCCATGATCGTGACCCCCGACACGGCGGCGGCGACGGGCATGACACGCTGCCGCCCCATCGCGCCATACAGGACCGGCACGATATTGGCGCATCCCGCCCCCATCAGCGCCAGCCCGCCAAACGCCACCCACGGGGCCGCCACCATCACGACCAGCGCCAGCCCCGTCGCCGCACAGGCCGCGCCCATGCCGATCACCCACGCATCGCCCATGCGCCGTACGATGGCGTCCCCCGACAGGCGGCCCGCGACCATCATGGCGCAGAACGCCACATACCCCGCCCCCGCCCGCGCGGGCGGCAGGTGCCGTGCGGTGGACAGGAAAACGGCGCTCCAGTCCAGCACCGCCCCCTCGACCAGGAACGCGACACAGCACATCGCCCCCGCCAGCAGCACGACCCCGTGCGGCAGGACCAGGCGGCGCGCCCCCGCCTGCCGCGGGGGTGGGGATATCGCGTCCTGCGGGCCAAGCAGGCCGCCCGCCGCCAGCGCGGTCGTCCCCCCGACACAGGCCACGACGGCGGCGGAAATGGCGGCGGGCGACAGTCCCAGGCCCAAGCCACCACTGGCCCCCGCGGCGCCAAGCAGCGTGCCGACGCTGAACATGCCGTGGAATCCCGACATCATGGGCCGCGCGCTTTCATGTTCCACCGCGACGGCCTGCACGTTGATGACGCAGTCCATCGCCCCCATCGCCGCACCGAACAGCAGCAGGCACGCCGCCAGCGTCGCGGCGGTGGAGGCCAGCGCAAGCCCCGGCAGCATCAGGCACAGCAGCGCGCACGCCACCAGCAGCACCCGCCTGCACCCCACGCGCGCAAGCAGGCGCGCCGCCAGCGGCATCCCCACCACCGACCCCAGCCCAAGGCACAGCAGCAGCAGGCCCAGCCCCCCCGACGACAGGCCCGCCCGCGCCCGTGCGAACGGAACCAGCGGCCCCCACGCCGCCAGCGCAAAGCCGACCACAAGGAACACCAGTCGCGTCGCCACCTGCCGCCGCCGCAGGCCACCGGACGGTCCACCGGGGGCGCCGCGCCGGTCGTCGGGCAAATATCCGCCATATTCCACTGGCATGTCGGCAGGGTTCCTTGTTCACGGCGCCGGATACGGACGTCAGGGCAGGCCGGCACGCAGGCGCGATCCCGGCGAACAGGGATAGGGGATTGTGCGCGAAACCGGCAACCCTGCGCGCCACCATCCGTTGCCCCTGTGCTTCTACTGGGTCCATGACGGACCATGGGAGAAAGATCATCATGACGACATTCCACACCCTTCCCACCCCCACGCAGGTCCCTGCGCGGGGGCGGGACACCCGCGCCACTCCCGCGCAGGCCGGCAGCGTGCGTTCAGCCCTGCGCCCGGCCATACGTCCACTGGCGCTCATGCTGTGCCTTGTCTCCCTGGCGGGATGCTATGGCGGGCGGGACTGGCACCACCACCACCGCCGCGACGGGTATTACGGCGGGGGATATTATGGCGGGCGCGGTGGGCCGGGCGGCGGATATGGCCATGGCCCCGGCGGTGGACGCGGATGGTAGGTTCCCCCCCGGTGACGGGCGCGATGGCAGGCGGGAGGTTGTCATATGGCCGCCCCCACGCCACCATGCGCGCCACCACAGATCCGGGGAGCCTGATACAGGATGAAAGAACAGATCATACAGGGTGTGATTTCCATCGCCGTGGCGCTGACGTTCCTTGTGGTGTTGCAGATGGTCATGCGCTGAACGGTGTGGCGCGCCAGCATGCGGCCGCGCCGTCCGCGCAGGTGGGCCGGATGCGCGACATTCCCTGCGGTCATGGACGGCGGGACAGGGCACGACGCGCGATCTTGCCGTGATCTTTCCACACTCCTGCCGCAATGGCCCTGTGATATGTCACCCGGCAGACCCGTTAGTGGAGAATGCAGGATGAAAAAAACGATACTTGGCGCGCTGGCGCTGATGGTGGGTCTGGCCCCCGCCCTGGCGGTGGCGCGGCCGATGCCGCCGGGTTACCACCATGGTCCGCGTTACGAACGCCGTGGCTGGCGCGGGCCGCCGCCACGCATCTGGCACAGGCCGCCGGTATGGGGCGGCTATTACGGGCCGCCGCCGCCGCCGCCTCCGCCGCCGGTCTATCCCTACTGGTAAGCGGGCAGGCCCCGGCATGGGAAATCCCCGTCCGGGGCCGGGCATGCAGGCATGCGTCCATGCGCCGGTGCCCATGCGCCAGTAACGGGGCCGCATGCCATGTGTAACCGGCGACATATTTCATGACATGTCCGCCATGAATACCGACCATCATTTCCTGTCGGGAAATTAACCTTCAATCAATACATGGGACACCATGATAAAGGGTGCGTTATTTTTTCGCATCCATGCAACCCGACGCCAGCCATGGCGTTGACCCCGTATGGCCGATCGCGACGATCACGCCAGCAGACGTGTCCACACCCCCCGGGGTGCGGGCACGAACCCAAGGAAATCAGGAACCATCATCATGGGTGAATTTACCGACAAGCTGAAGGGCACGACCGACAAGGCCGTGGGCTCCATCAAGGAAACCGTCGGCAAGGCCACGGGCAACGAGGATCTCGAAGCCCGGGGCATGGCCCAGAAGCTGAAGGGACAGGCCGAAAAGGCCGTCGGTAGCGTCAAGGGCACGATCAACAAGATCTGACCCCCCTGCGACCGGAGGAGACGGAGCCTCAATTCCGTCCCCCCTGCCGTTCCTCCCCACCGCCCTTCAGGCGCGCAGGGGAGGAACACAGCCCCGGCCCCCGGGGGCGCAGACGACCACTTCGCGCATGCCATGGCCCCCATGGCGTGCGTTTTTTATGTACGCACCCACACCCCTGTTTCGCCAGAAGTCATGGTTTCCAAAGGGCAATGCCCTTTGGTGGGGGTTCGGGGGCAACGCCCCTGAGGCACAGACGCCGTCACACCACCCCACGCCCCCGCACAGGTTCCAGCGCCGCATCCCGCCCCTCCAGCCACCGCCCGTCACGCGCCACCCGTCCGGCGGCGGCGTCAAGCGCGCAGTTCACGACGATGCGCCCGCCCCCCGGTGGCACCACGCTTTCCAGGCGCAGCGTATCGGGGCCGCTCATGACATCGAATGTACCGATCGGCCCATTGGCCTGGCGCAGCCACGCCGTCGCCGCCCCCTGCCCCGGCAGCAGGCGCACATCGGCCGCCCGCACCAGAAGCTCTGCCGGGCCGTCCCCGCCATTGACCGCGACGGGACGCATGTCCGGCAGGTCCGCGATGAACGCGCCATTCGCCACCCGTCCGGGCAGGCGGGTCACGTCATGCATGAACTCCATGGCGAACGGGGTGGCCGGCGCGTCGTGCAACTGCTGCGGGGTGCCGGCCTGCACGATGCGGCCGTCGCGCATCAGGGCGATGGTGTCGGCAAGTTCGCTGGCCTCGTGCCGGTCATGGGTGACAAGGATGGTCGTAAGCCCCAGCCGGTCATGCAGTTCACGCAGCCAGCCACGGATACTGCGCCGCACCAGCGGGTCCAGCGCGCCGAACGGTTCATCCAGCAGCAGCACGCGCGGCCCCGTCGCCAGCGCGCGCGCCAGTGCGACACGCTGGCGCTGCCCGCCCGACAGTTCGTGCGGATACCGCCCGCCCATGCCCGGCAGGTGCATCAGCTCCAGCAGTTCCTCCACCCGTGCGGCGATCCGCGCACGATCGGGGCGGATGCGGCGCGGGCGGATGGACAGGCCGAACGCGATGTTGCGCGCCACCGTCATGTGGTCGAACAGGGCATAGTTCTGGAACACGAAGCCGATATTGCGCGACCGCGCCTCCAGCATGTCCACGCGCTGCCCATTAAGCAGCACGCGCCCCCCGTCATGCGGGTCCAGCCCGGCAATGATGCGCAGAAGCGACGTCTTGCCCGCGCCCGACGGGCCAAGCAGCGCGGTAAAGCTGCCCTCCGCCACGTCCAGCGACACGTCATCGACGATCGGGCGTCCCCCCACCCGGCGCGTCAGGTTTTCAAGGCGTACGCTCATGCGGCATCCCCCATCGACACGGCGGCGCGTTCCACAAGGCCCCGCACCGCGACCACCGCCATCGCCATGAGCGCAAGCAGCGCCGCCATCGCAAAGGCCGCGACCGTCTGGTATCCGTTATACAGTGTCTCGATATGCAGCGGCATCGTTTCCGTCAGGCCGGGAATATGGCCCGATACCACCGACACCGCGCCGAATTCGCCCATCGCCCGCGCCGTGGTCATCAGCACCCCCGACACCAGCGCCGCGCGCGCACCGGGCAGCGTGACATGCCACAGCACCCGCCACATCCCCGCCCCCAGCGTCACGGCCGCTTCCTCCTGCGCGCGGCCCATATGGCGCAGCATCGGCATCATCGTGCGCGTGACATAGGGGAAGGTGACAAACAGCGTCGCCAGCAGGATGCCCGGCGGCGCGAACATGACGGGATAGCCCCAGCGTTCCAGCGCCGCCCCCCACCATCCCTGCGTGCCGAACACCAGAAGCCACACAAGCCCCCCCACCACGGGAGAGACGCTGAGCGGCAGTTCCACCAGCACGATGACCAGCCCGCGCCCCGGAAACGAAAACCGCGCCAGCGTCCACGCCGCCATCACGCCGAAAAAGCTGTTGATCGCCACCGCCAGCGCGGTGATGACCATCGTCAGCCGGATGGCCGACAGCGCATCGGGATCACACAGGGCGTCCCACGCCGGGCGCAGCCCATGCGACAGGGCGGCGGCGAACACCATCACCGGCGGCAGCAGCACCATGATCCCCACCAGCGCCCAGACAAGGGCGGCGAACGCCCACCGCCCGGCGCGGTCCGTCATATCCGCCCTCATGCCGCGCCCCCGCCACCGCCACGCCCGACATGGTGGCGCAGCCATGCAATCAGACCCAGCGACACCATCGCGATCCCCACCAGAACCAGCCCGATCAGGCTGGCCCCCTGCGTGTCATATTCCTGCAGGCGGATGACAATCAGCAGCGGGGCGATTTCGGTATGGAACGGCTGGTTCCCCGCAATGAAGATGACCGAGCCATATTCCCCGACGCCGCGTGCGAACGCCATGGCGAACGATGTCAGCAGCGCGGGATACAGCGCGGGCATCACCACGCTGGCCACCACCTGCGCGCGCGTCGCGCCAAGGGTGCGGGCCACTTCCTCCGCCTCCGGCGGGAGGGCACGCAGCACGGGGGCGATCGTGCGCACCACGAACGGCAGCCCCACGAACATCAGCGCGACAATGATGCCCGCCGGCGTGAACGCCACCTTCACCCCCACACGGGCCAGCGGCGCGCCGATCCAGCCATGCGGGCCATACAGCGTCGCCATCGTGATGCCCACCACGGCGGTCGGCAGCGCAAACGGCAGTTCCACCAGCGCGTCGATCACGCGCCATCCCGGCACCCGCGCGCGCACCAGTCCCCATGCGATCACCACGCCCGCCACCACATCGAGCGCCGCCGCCACCAGGGCACAGACGAAGCTGACCCGCAGGGCCGCCCCCATCCGCCCGTCATGCAGCAGGTGGCCGAAGGCGGCGATCCCGCTGCCGAATCCCTCCGCCCATGGCCGCGCCAGCAGCGCCACCAGCGGCAGGACCACCAGCGCGCCCAGCCACACGAATGTCAGCGACAGCCCGACACCCATGCCCGGCAGGCCCTGCCGCCGCCCGCGCCACGCGAACAGGCCCCCCGCCGTCACGTCACGGCCGGGTGTCATCGGGCATAGATGCCGTCAAAGACGCCGCCATCGGCGAAATGCGTCTTCTGCACCTGCGTCCAGCCGCCAAGGGCTGCGATGTCGAACGTCCGGGTATCGGCAAAGGTCGCGCGGTTTTCGGCAAGGATGGACGGCGTGACGGGGCGGAAATAATGTTTCGCCCCGATCCGCTGCCCCGCATCGGTGAACAGGAAATCGAGATAGGCGCGCGCAATTTCCAGCGTGCCATGCGCCTTCGCATTGCGCTCCACCACCGCGACGGGCGGTTCGGCAAGGATCGTCAGCGGCGGCACGACAATGTCGAACTGGTCCGGCCCGATGTCGCGCGCGGCCATCAGGGCCTCGTCCTCCCACGCCAGCAGGACGTCGCCGGTCCCGCGCTGCACGAAGCTGTTGGTCGCGCCCCGCGCGCCGGTATCAAGCACCGGGACGTGGGAAAACAGCGCCCGCAGGTACGCCCGCGCCGTGTCCGGCGTGCCGCCCGGCTGGCGCAGCGCCCAGCCCCATGCCGCGAGGTAGTTCCACCGCGCGCCGCCCGATGTCTTGGGGTTGGGGGTGATGACCTGCACCCCGTCGCGGATCAGGTCGGGCCAGTCATGAATCGCTTTCGGGTTGCCCTTGCGCACCAGAAAGACGATCGTACTGGTGAACGGGGTCGAATTGTGCGGCAGCAGCCCCTGCCAGTTGGCGGGCAGCAGCCCGGTCGCCGCCAGCATGTCGATGTCATAGGCCAGGCCAAGCGTCACCACGTCGGCGGGCGCGCCCTCCTGCACCGAACGGGCCTGCGCGCCGGATCCCCCGTGGGAGGTCCGCACCATCACCGCAGCCCCCCCATGCGTGCGCGCCCATTGCGCGGCAAAGGTGCGATCGACCTCCTGGTACAGTTCGCGGGTCGGGTCATAGGACACGTTCAGCAGCGTCGTCGCCGCCCACGCCGCGCGCGGACGCCCCGCCAGCAGCGCGGCACAGCCCAGCCCGGCCTGAAGGAAACCACGGCGGTTCGAAAGGAATGATGGCTTCATGGAACAGGTCTTCCCCGGCGGCGTCACGCATGACGGACATCCCCCCGCAGACAGCCGCACGGCATGGCGGCCGGACGGGGGATAATTAAACCATTCAAGATCGTTTAATACTCTAGGTCACGCCCGCGAAACCTGTCAATAATCATCTTCCATGGACGTGTTTCGCGGCAATTAACGATTCACATGTGTTTTATATGTCACCATAGGCAGGACGAGAGTTTTATTTTTTATCTGATATTTCATGCAATTACGATCATACATGCGCGCCATGCGCCCTGCCGCCGCCAATATGCACATGTGAAGTGTCACTTTTCATATTTAACTTTGTTGACCGTATTATAAAATCACATTACGGATATGGACCAGATTGCATCCCCCGTTTCCTCCCTCCCTTCTCACCGAGATGGTCTTCCCATGACATCCTTGCCAAGGTCAGCCACAGCAGGCGCGATGCCCTCCCGCTTCGCCTCCGTCATCATACGGAATGCGCGCTGCCTGCGTGCCGCGCCGCTGGCGGGGTCGGCGGCCCTTGCGCTTGCGCTGCCATGGGGGGGCGTGGCCACCACGCGCGCGCAGGCCGCCACCACACCGGGACACAGCACACCCGACGCGGCGCATCCTACACTGGCGCAGCGCACGCATGCCACACCGTCACACATTACGCCGTCACATGTCACGCCCTCCCCTGCACCGGCCACACCGGTGTCGGGGGGACAGGCGGAAAACATGACAGTGCATGTCGGCCCGCGCCCGCCGATCCAGACCTATCCCCATGCCAACCCGGTGGGACAGCCGATCGTCATGACCGGGGCGCAGAACCGCATCAACGGCCATCCCTATGACTGGGGCGTGTTCAATCGCGGCAACGGGGAATCCGCGGGCTTTGGACCGGTCGGTCAATACGGCGTCGCCCCCTGGGCCGAGGACTGGAGCCGCCTGCGCAACAGCAAGAACCACACCGACCCGTTCGACGTGCTGAAATACATCCCGCTGACACCTGACGGGCTGGTGTGGATCAGTTTTTCGGGCGAGACGCGGCTGCGCAACTGGTTCGAGACACGGCCCAACCTCGGCACGCAGAAACCCAACGATTCCGGCCGTTTTGGCGTGCGCAACCTGTATGGCGCGGACCTGCATATCGGGTCGCACCTGCGGTTTTTCGGGCAACTGATCAACGCCGATGCCGGCGGGTGGGGCTGATACGGATACGGCTCCACCTATCGCAAGCGGCTGGATGCGCAGCAGGCGTTCGTGGAGACGCGGTGGAACCTGTTCGGCGCGAAAACGGGGTTCATGTTCGGGCGGCAGCAGTTCCTCGATGCGCCGTCCTACATGCTCTATAACCGCGAGACGCCGAACGTGCCGCTGTCATGGGACGGGTTCCGCGCCTATGCCATCTGGGACCGCATCCGCATCGATGGCTGGAACTTCGTGCAGACGAATGACAGCCAGAACAAGATGTTCCACGACACCGAAAACTATTCCACGCGGCTGTACGGGTTCGACACCACATGGGCGCCGCCGGATTTCCGGTTCCTTGGCGAACGTGGCTACTCCTTCGTCGATGCGTTCTATATCGGCTACAAGCTGTCTGGATCGGCAGGCGCCATCGCCACGCAGACGGGCACGGCGACGGGGTCGAACACGCGCAACAATTTCGGCGTCCGCTGGCACGGGCAGGCCGGGCCGATCGAATTTTCCGTCGGCGCGGTGTGGCAGGGCGGCGTGTTCCGCTATGCCAAGACCAACGTCGCACGCAATGTCAGCGCCTATGCCATCAACTCCATCGTCGGATACCGCGTGCCAAAGGACAGCCTGCACACCTTTGCCGGGATCCAGACGGATGTGTATTCCGGCGGCAATGACGCCAGCAAGAGCGGGGATATCGGCACCTATATCTCGCCGTTCAATCCGCAGACCAACTACCTCGACACCACGACCTACATGACGGCGTCGAACCTCATCAGTTTCGCGCCACTGGTGCGCATCACGCCGTTCAAGTCCGTCAGCATCCAGATCAAATATCCCCTGTTCTGGCGCGACAGCACCAATGACCGGGTTTACAAATCCTCTGGCGCCTACAGCTTTTCCGGAAACTTCGGCGGAAAGTTCATCGGCATGGCCCCGCAGGCGTCGCTGGCGTGGCAGATCAATACACACCTGTCATGGACGCAGTACGTCTCGCGCTTCATGACGTCACGCGCCCTGAACGAGGCAGGCGGGTCGAGCGGGACCTATTACCAGTCGAACTTCGTCTTCCGGTTCTGAAGGCCCAGGGGCTTTGCCCCTGAAACCCCACCAAAGGGCATTGCCCTTTGGAAACCACGACCTCTGGACAGGTCAGGGGGCAGGACGGGCGGCGGCGCGGAACAGGGAGGCGACGCGGCGGCGCAGGCTCGACAGGTCGGGCAGGACCACATTATGCAGCGCGCGCACGCTGTCATGGGTGGCATAGAACCGCCGCCCGACCACATTGGTCAGCACGATGGCGGTACCGACAAAGATGCCGTCGATTTCAATAATTGTTGATTCCAGCATGATCTGTATCCGAAAAAATCTTTCTGTATTCCAGACGATTCCGGCAGACCCCACGGGTGCCTATCGCACTGGACGGAAATGCCGGGGCCACGCCGGCGCAAAGAAAGCAGGACATCGACTATATCCACGGGTATATGGTTCCATGGGACTGACCTTCCAGGGGAATGGCGATGCGATATGGGCCGCATCATATCCCGTCATGGGGCGATGTCAAGATTAAACAGTTCTGTTTCGTTCTAACGTATATTATACGGATATATATGTGTTTTTGCAGTTGCCATATTTTCGACATTTTATCAGATGGTTACACCAATATTCGCCCGTCACGCCGGGACGGCGCCCCTCGCGCGCAGGACCAGACATCAGCGGGGACACCACATTTTCTGGATTCCCCCCTTAAACCACGCACCAGATGCGGATATAGGGGCCGCGCCATGGACTGATACATTCCCCAACATCAGGGACGCCTGACAAAACTGTTCAAAGCTGATAGTGATGACAGGCGAAGCGAATTCACCAAGGCAGATTAAATAAACATTTATATTTCAAGTATGTTTACGGTTTATTGCCCCCGATACACTCCCACGCCATGCGCATGATCGCGCCATGTCCGCCCGGACACATGCCATGGCCCGCCCGACCTTCGCCAAGGAGATAAGCCGTCAGAATGGCCGCCACACCAATGCAAGCCACCACACGCCTGAGGCTGCTGGAACAGGCATGGCCCCTGATTGCACGGAAGGGCTTTGTCAATACCAGCATCAATGACGTGCTGGAGGCTGCCCACGTGCCCAAGGGGTCGTTTTATTACTACTTCTCCTCCAAGGACATGTTCGGGCAGGAACTGCTACAGTATAACATGTGCGAACATGCAGAGGCGATCCGCATGTTCCTTGCCAGCCCGCACCTGACGGGACTGGACCGGATGATGGCGTACTGGTCCTCATGGGCGGAACGTGAATCCAGCCCCGACCCGCGCCAGAAATGCCTGATCGTCAAGATCGGGTCAGAGGTCAGCGAACTGTCCGACGGCATGCGCGCGGTCATGGAACGCGGGATCGACATGCTGGTCGGGCTTCTGGACGGGGGGATTCGCGCGGGCATCAGCGACGGGTCGATCTGCCCCGTCATCGAACCGGCGAACGTGGCGCGCGAACTGTTCCATTTCTGGCTGGGCAACGCGGTGGCGTTCAAGATCCACCGCAATACCCGCCGCCTGACGCGCGCGCTGGAAACCACGCGCCGGATCCTGCAGGGACTGCTGCCCGATTGCAGGCCCTCCCTCACGCTGTAGGCCACGGTTTCGCGAAGGACGCCGCCTTTCGCAAACCGCCACCCTGCTTTTCACTCCTGGGCCGTCTCCCCGCAGACGACATCGCAGCACGCGCCATGTTCCAGCGTCGTGAACCTGTCCGCCGGCAGTCCCGCCACCGCAACCGCGCGCGCCAGGCGCTGCGCCGGTTCGTCCATCGGTTCATCCGTCAGGCGGAACGTGCCGAAATGCATGCCGATCCCCCGCCGCGCGCCAAGTTCGACAAAACCGGCACAGGCTTCCTCCGGCGTGACATGCACGCCCGCCATCAGGTCGCGCGGGTTGTACGCCACGATCGGCAGCAGCGCCACGTCCGGCGCGCCCAGGCGTTCGCGGATCATGCCCCAGTGGCGGCCATGCGCCGTATCCCCGGCAAAGAACACCCGTTGCATGCGTCCCTCCGCGCCGGGCACCTGCATCATGAACCCGGCCCACAGGCTGCGGTTGCGGTCAAAGGGGGTGCGTGCGGTGGCGTGGCGCGCGGGGGTCGCGGTGATCCGCACGCCGGCCGTCTCCACCCCCTCCCACCAGTCGAGTTCGACCACGCGCCGCATTCCCGTCCCGCGCAGGTGGCGCGCATTGCCCAGCGGCACGACCACCACCGGGTCGTCCCCCCGCCGCGCCAGCGCACGCAGCGATGGCAGGTCCATATGGTCGTAATGGCAGTGGGAGACGAGGATGACGTCAATCGGCGGCAGGTCCGCCAGCGCCCGGCCCGGCGCGCGCACCCGTTTCGGCCCGGCCCATTGCACGGGCGAACACCGTTGCGAGAAGATCGGGTCCGTCAGCACCGTCACCACCGACCCGTCCGCGCGCGCGATGCGCAGCAGGAACGTGCTGTGGCCGATGAACGTCACCTGCACCGCGCCGGGTGCGGGTGGCTGGTACGGGTCGCCGGTGGGGGCTGGGTTGTCGATCCATGCGGGCCAGTCCGACGGCGGGCGGTTGCGCTGCCATTTCCAGATCGCCAGCGCACGCAGCCTGCGCGGGGTCCAGCCCTGCGGCAGGATGGCGGGGGGATTGTAAAAACGGGTCCCATCGCAATGGTCGGTGACACGAAATGGCGGCATGCAGGCTTTCTCCGGCGCGAAGACAGCAGTATGTCGCGCCGGGTTCCCCCGTGGCAAATCCGCCCCCCTCCTGCACGGGAAACGCACGGCGCCGCCGAAGAAAACATAAAAAAGTGCCTGTTGAAGCCTTTTTCAAAAAGCTTGGGAAGAACGCCGCCTTTTTGAAAAAAGGCGGCGCCCGGAAACCCTTGTTGCCGCTCCTGTCCTCACTGCCCGTCAAAGGCATAATGGAACAGCAGCATCCCGTCGGTTTCCGACCACGGGCCGGAGCGGGTGTACCCGCCCTCCAGCCCCACGCGGAAACGGTGGTCCACCTGATAGACGATGCGCCCGCGCGCATTCCCCGCAAGGCCGCTGGCCCCATACCCGCCATAGGAATCGGGGGGCGTGACCTCCGACTGCAGCAGCGAACTGGTGGGATAGTACGGCGCGCCCCTGCTGTGATATTCCTGATATCCCGCCTCGCCACGCAGGAACCATGTCCAGCGGTTGGTATGGCCCGACCATTACACCGGCACCATCGCGGCGAAATATTCATGCGGGGAGAAGTAGCCCCCCTGCCCCCACGTGAAGAAGTAGGAATCCTTTTTGTATCCGAAATAGATCAGGTCCGCCCCGACCCGCAGGCGCTGGCGTTCGTGGTACTGCCATACGGTCGCACTGCCCCCGGCCCCGGCCTCGGTCTCGGTATTGCCTTCGACATTGTGCCCCTCGAGATAGGCGAACCCGCCCCCGGCATAGGCATTCCACCCGGCCTCGCCCCATTCCAGCGCGCCATGGCCGAAATTGCGCGTCACCCCGCCCCAGCGCCGCCCGGTGCCGGGATCGCGTTCCCCGGCATAGGACAGTTCGCTGTCGGTCACCATGCGCCGCCCGCCGCTGATGCGCAGGATCAGGTTGTCGGTCAGGTGCGGCGAGAATTCGACGCCCCCCACCACGTTCGTCTCCGCAAAGCCCAGGGGCGAGGACCCGACATCCGCATTGAACCAGCGGTTGAAGTAGCTGAGGTTCAGCCCCACGCCCTGCGTGTCGTAATGATGATACGCCCACGCATGCGCGCCATTGACCGCCACCGTCCCGAACTGCCTCGCGGAATTGGCGCGATCAAGCGGGTCGCCCGTGAACAGCAGCGTCGGTGTGACGGAAAATGACAGGCGATGGTCCCACGTCCCGAACGGCACGGTCGCGGTGATCGGCACCGCGAATTCCGTCAACTGCCGCAGGCCCGGCGTGCCGGTACGGCTGCGCACGAAGGTATTGGCATCCAGTTGCGGCGAAATCGAATCGCGCAGGTACACACGCTGCCGGTCGGTGGCCTGGATCTGGTCGTCCTGATGCAGGTAATGGTACGTATCAGGCAGCGGCGCGCCACGCAGGTTGACATACTGGCTGTCGATATCGGGCCAGCGGTAATCCGGCTTCAGGCTTTCACGCCGCCCGCAATGCACCACGCCAGGCATGTCGCACTGCTGCGCATGGACATGGTCCAGGTCCGAAAGCTGTTCGCGCATGGAATGGTCCATCCGGGCCAGTTCGGCGCGGATTTCCCATGTCAGGGGGCTGTCGGGCGCCACCGCCTCCAGCCGTGCGGCATAGGCGCGCGCCGTCTTCATGTCATCCGCGCCGCCCGCATCGCGCGCGGCGGCGGCAAGGGCATAGATGTTGCCGGGCCGCAGCTTCAGCGCCGCCTGATCCTCCGCCAGGGCGCGCACGGGTTCGCCCCGCGCCTGATAGACACGGCCCATCGCAAGGTGCAGGTCCACCGAGTTCGGGTACTGCGCCAGAAGCGGCGCCAGTTCGGCCTGCGCACGGCGGGCATGGCCGTGGGCGTCCAGCCCCTCCGCATCGAGGATGCGCAGCGCAAGGCCGATCTGCAGGCGCAGGCGCGTCTGGTCCGACGTGACATGCACATCCGGCCTGTGCGCCATCTGGTCATACACATCAAGGCAGCGACGCGCATCGGCCGCATCATGTACCTGCAGGTACAGCCCGGCATAGGACAGCATCTCCCACGGCTGCGGGTCGGGGGTCAGGCTTTCCTCGTGCACCAGCACTTCCCGCGCGGCCTGGGGCATGTTGTGGTCGATGAACGCATTGGCGATCATCCGCCCGCGCGCCCCGCTGGGATCGGCGCGATCCGCCAGCGCCATCAGGCCCGTGCGGTCGAAATGCGGGGCGGCGTCAATGTCGCGGATCTGCTGCGCCAGTGCGATCTGCTGCGCCAGAACGTCCACGTCACTCGACCGGTCATCGGCGCGGATGCGCGCCAGCAGGCGTTGCGCCATCGCGTCGTCATTGTGGTCAAGCGCATAGATCATGCCCGCCTGCAGCGCCTCCGTGCTGGCGGTGGGGCTGGCGGTCAGGGATTCCATGATCCGTGCGGCCTGCGCGCGGCGTTCGGGCATGTCGGTCCGGTCCAGCGCCTGCGCCAGATGCAGCCGCAGCCACGGGTTGCGCGGGTCGGTCTCCACCGCGCGCAGCAGCAGGGCGATGCGCTGGTCATCGCTGGTGGCGCGTTCCGCCTGCGCCGCCAGGATCTGCCCCTGCACATGCGCGACCATCGCCTCATGCCCGCGGCCAAGGCGCGCGATCAGGGCGCGGGCCTCGTCCTCCTGCCCGTCCTGCGCCGCGATGTCGGCCAGGTTGAACAGCGCATCGGCATTGTCGGGCCAGCGTTGCACGATGGCGCGATAATCCTGGATCGCCTCGGCCGTGTTGCCCTCGCGCCGCGCCAGCGCACCGCGCAGCGACAGCAGCGTCAACTGGCTGCCCCGGCGGCGCGCCAGCACCTCCAGCCCTTCCTGCGCGCGGCCGAATTCACCCAGCGCGATGGCGCGCGCGATCCCCGCCACCAGCAGGTCCGGCCCGCCGCCACGGCCGCCCTTCGCCCCCATGTTCCAGCCATCGAGGCTTTTCAGCGCCACGTCCCAGCGCGCCACATGGTCGGGGTCCAGCGCCCGCGCACGCAGGAAATACGCCCGCGCGCGTTCGCGCTGCCCGCGCGATTCGGCGACATACCCCAGACCGCCCAGCGCCTCGATATCCGTGTCATCAACCGCCAGCGCCTTGCGGAACAGCGCCTCCGCATCGCCATAGCGGCGCTGCGCCAGCAGGGTATAGCCCTGCATGCGGTCGTTCGCGGCATCCAGCCGTCCCTGCTCCGCCAGCGCGCGCTGGCGCAGGTCGCGGATTTCGCGGTCATCGGGATGCAGCGACAGCCATTCGTCATAAAGCGGGACCGTCTGCCCCGACACCGATTCCCACAGCAGCGCGCCACGCCATGCCGCCATCGCCTCGGTCCGGATGCCCGCGGGCACCTGCCCGGACATCAGCCGTTCAAGCCCGGCCATCCCCTCCGTCCGCGACACGGCCTGATAGGTCAGGACCTGATAGTAGGTCAGCGCCGCGCCAAGGTCATGCGGGTTGCGCGCGACATAATCGGCCAGTTTCTCCCGTGCCTCCGCATAGCCGACCGGCGTGCCGCCAAGGATGCGGTAATATTCCATCGCCAGTTCGGGCGGCGGTTCGCCCTGGCCGAAAAGCTGACGGTATTTCAGCATCGCGTCATGCATCTTGCCCTGCGCGACAAGGGCGCGGGCCTCGGCCAGCAGCTTTTCATTGAGCGGGCCGGTGCGGATCATCCCGCGAAGCTGCGCCACCTCGTCCGCGACACCCTGATGGTGGGACAGTTCGTTGGCCAGGCGCGTCGCGTCCTCGAAATTCCCGCGCGCCACCTCGATCCGTCCCTGCAGGAACAGGGCATCGGTGCTGTCGGGATCGATCTGCAGGGCGCGGTGGACGGCCTCATGGGCGCGGACCATGTCGCGATGCGTCAGCCAGTAATGCCCCTCCTCCAGCAGCAGGTCGAAGATTTCCGTCGCATGGGCCAGGCGCTGCGTCGCGGCGTCGATCGCCTGCGAACGCTGTGCGTCCATGGGGGTGATGTCGGTCGGGGGCGCTGCAAACGGGGTATTCGCCTCGTCCTGGTCCGACACGATATAGGGATGGGAATCCGGCACGCGCGGCGCGGGGGTGGGGGCTGCCTCCTGCCGTCCGTAATTGGGGGACATGCCCCCGGTATCGGCCCCGCTGCCGCCGGGGGCGGTGTCGGCTTTCGTGCTGGCTGCGGCGCTGCTGGCCGGAGGGGTGCCGACGGGGGCGGACGCGCCTGCTGCCGTGCCCGATGGTGCGGGATCGGTGGATAGGTCCTCCGTCGCATCGGCCGGGGGCTCGGCACCGGTCCCGCCGCTGGCGGCGGCACCTGCCGGTGTACTGCCCGACGCGGGGGCGGCAGGTCTGTTACCGTTCGGTACATTGGCGGCAGGGGCAGGCGTCTTTGCGGACGCACTGGCAGGCGTAGGCGTGGCCGCTGCCTTACCCGATGGCGCGGGGCTGGTGGATGTCCCTTCCGCCTCATCGGCCGGGGCGTCGTCCCCGATGTCGGTATCCGTGTCGGGGGACGCCACGCTGCCGGGCGCGGAACTGGCGGGTGTAGGTGTACTGCCCGACGCGGGCGCAGGCGTGCCGGACGACGTGCTGGCGGGCGGTTTCGCGGGTGTGCTGGCAGGTGCGGGCGTGGCCGCGGCCTTCCCCGATGGCGCAGGGCCGGTGGATGTCCCCTCCGCCGCATCGGCCGGGGCATCGTCCCCGGTGTCGGTATCCGTATCGGGGGACGTCACGCTGCCGGGTGCGGAACTGGCAGGGGCACTGCCCGACGCGGGTGCAGGCGTGTCGGACGACGCACTGGCGGGCGGTTTCGCGGGTGTGCTGGCAGGTGCGGGCGTGGCCGCGGCCTTCCCCGATGGCGCGGGACCGGTGGACGTCCCTTCCGCCGCGTCGGCCGGGGCGTCGTCCCCGATGTCGGTATCCGTATCGGGGGATGCCGCGCTGCCTGGCGCGGAACTGGCGGGTGTACTGCCCGACGCGGGGGCAGGCGTGCTGGCCGGTGCGCTGGCAGGCGGCTTCGTGGGCGCGCTGGCAGGTGCGCCGCCCGATGCAGGGGCAGACGCCTTCGCGGACGTACTGGCAGGCGCAGGCGTGGCCGGTGCTACTGGCGCGGCGGTGGGGGCAGGCGGTGGGGAACGCATCTCCAGCGATGCCGGATCGAGGGGGGCCGGACGCATCTCCAGCGAGGCCGGGTCCGGCGCGCCCGGCCGGGTCCCCGATGTGGCCGGGGCGGACGCGACCGGGTGCGTCTCGAACATGGGGGCCGCAGGGGCCGCGGGCGCGGCAGGGGGCGCCTGCACCGGGGCGGAGGGCGCGGTACGCATCTCCAGCGACGCGGGATCCGGCGCGGACGTGACGGGGCGCATTTCCAGCGAGGCCGGGTCAAGGGCGGCGGTGCGCGTCGCCTGCGATGACGGGGCGGGGGCCGGGGTGCCGTCCCCCCAGTCCGTCGCATCGTCCCCCGCCATGCCCGCGGATGCGGACTGCGCCCATGCCGCAACCGGCGTGCACACCAGCACGCCCGCCACGCCCACGCCGCCGACCGCCATGCCGCCCATCGCCATGCCCCACAGGGCCGTTGCCCCCAGCAGGGTGGCGCACCTGCGCGGCGCACGCCCGCGGGACGCGTGGGAAAGCCGGGGCACGACAGGCCCCGGCACGGTTGCACGATGCTGCATCATATCCCTGCCCACGGGTCCGTTGGCCCGCACGTCAATGCACACGCGAGGTATAGGAGACATATCCCAACCCCGCCGAAAGCAGTCCGCAGGCGCACACCAGCGCCAGCGCGCCACGGTTGCGTGCCACGGTGCCGGCCCGTCCTTCGTAATCAAGGAAGGTCCGTTCCACGAAAACATAACTCAGCAGCCCCACCAGCAGGGCCACCACCAGCACGCCCGCCATCGTCAGGCCCGCCACCTGGAACATCAGCAGGTAATTCGCCAGCACGATCACCGGCCAGTGCCACAGGTACACCGAATAGGAAATCACCCCCAGCGGCGACACCGGCCCCAGCGTCACGCGCGCCACGTCCGTATGCGGCAGCATGATGATGGCCACCACCGCCAGGCAGGGAAACACCACCCCCCATGACGGGCAGGCATAATCGCGCACATAGAACACGCACGCCCCCACCAGCACGCACAGCGCCAGCGCATAGGCCACGTTGGCCACCGCGCGCGGCAGGCGCGGGCGCGGCAGCATCCAGATCAGCGTGCCCAGCGCGAATTCCCACATGCGGTCGGTGATGCGGTAGTACCCCTGCCCGTCCCCCGCAAGATGGTCATGCAGGCTGCATCCCGCCGACACGGCAAGGATGCCAAGCAGCGCATACAGCCGCCAGCGCACGCGCGGCAGCATGACCGCGACGACAAAGATGACGGCATAGAACTGCATCTCCAGCGACAGCGACCAGGTGTGCAGGAACGGATAGGCCAGGGCCTGCCCCTCGAAATAGCCGACATGCCCCGCCGCCCAGATGTTCGACAGGTACACCAGCGCATAGGCGCCATTGAGCGCGATGTCGGCGCGATCGCTCTGCAGCACCCACCACAGCATCCCAGCAGAAATCACCGCCACCATGCACAACAGCGCGGGCAGCAGGCGGTACAGCCGCCGGCAGGCAAAGCGCGCGGGCTGGAACGGGTCCTGCATCAGTGCCGAACGCCCCATGAAATAGCCCGAGATGACGACAAAGATGTCCACGCCGACAAACCCTCCCGACAGCCATCCCGCATGCATCAGCACCACCGCCGCAACCGCCAGCGCGCGCAGTCCGTCGATGTCACGGCGACGGTCGCGGGGAAAGAACTCCTCGCGCAGTCCGTCGCGCCATTTGCGTCTGGCGGGCATGATGGCGGTCATCTGTTGCATCGGCCTGTGTTGCACATGGGGAGGATCACATGGGGCGCGGAAATGGAGTAGCGGGGGACGACGCCGGTACTCAGGGCGTCGCGGGGGGCCCGCCGGGGGCCGCATCCTTCAGCTTTTCAAGATCAGGCAGGGTGGCGCGGATGATCGCATCCCCCCATGCGCGGTAACTCGCGGTGGTGGCGTGGATGCCATCGGTGGTGCTGATGCTCCCCCTGGGCATCAGTTGCGTGCCATCGACATAGGTGCATGGCGGCGAGGCATCGGCCCTCAGCAGGCCCGCCAGTTCCTGCGCGCGCTGGTCGGTCTTGCCATAGCGGGGGCTGTACTGCCCCCATGTCGGCCCGACCCAGATGCACGCCGTACCGCCAAGCGCATCGGTCAGGGTCTTCACCTGTTCCTCCAGCCAACTGGCGGAAACGGCCTTCTGCCCATAGGCCCCCATCGTGTCGCCAAGGATGACCATGACGGCGTCGGGATGCCATTTCTGGATCAGGCCGCCGATCTGCGGCGGGGCGGCGGGCTTCATGTCGGCAGGCTTCACCGGTTCGTCGCCGATGCGCTGCGTCGCGCCACAGCCGTTGTTGGGCGTGGGCACGACCCAGTCCGCCGCCGTGGACGAACACACCGCATAGGTCACGACCTTCGCCCCCTGGCGGGAAAATTCGTCCGGCAGCACCGACAGGAGCGAATCCTTGAAGGCAACATGGCTGTCCCCGATGATCAGCAGCGTCAGGCCAGCAAGAAGTGCGCTCATCTTTCAGTAAACTCCCTCAACGTATTTCCATGCCATGGCGCGTCATGTGCGCGCCGGCATGCCGGATCGATGCAGGCACGCGCGTCACCCGTGGCGCACGCCGCCGGGAACATGCCACCGGGGGCATGCCACCGGGGACACGCCGGCCCGCGGCATCGCACGGCGCGCGCAATGCACCAGTCCTAGTGCCCTGCGTCAGGCGTGTCCTTGATCTGGTTGCCTTCTTCAAGGCGCCTGCGGGCACGGCGGCGCAGCAGCCTTGCTGCGCAGGCCCATGACAAGGTCATGCATGCGGCCGGGCGTATCCCCCATCAGGGCGACGACCGAACGGTCCGAACGGTACGGCGACTGCGCCCCGATCAGGACACCCGCCCCGGCGATCGGCGCGTTCAGGTTGGCCTGCACCCCGTCCTGCAACCCGGCATGGTCATGGTCCTGGAACAGGTACCAGATCCCCTGCAGGCCCATATGCTGGCCCACGCGGATATGCCCGTCCGACAGTTCATAGGGGGAGCGCGCAAGCAGTTCCGCGAACTTCGGCGCATCGCCCGCCGTCGCCAGCACGACAATGTCACCCTGCGGCGGATGGTCCGCCAGTTCGCTCACGTCCTCCACCTGCACGCCCGACGCCGGATACCACGTCGTCGAACCGAAGAAGCCCATCAGGTCCATGAACGTCCCCGCCGTGCCCACATCAAGGTGGTGCGGCACGACGACCGTCGTCTCCGACAGGTCCGCCATGCGCGAGAACGGGAACGCGGCCTCCGCGAAGTAGGACAGGTTCGGCAGCCGTGCGAAATGGTAGCCACGGCGGAAATCCATCCACGAATCGGAATCGACGCTCATGTGGATGTCATCGGGGGTGCGGCGGCACACGCCACGGTCGATCGGGCGGGCGTCAAAGCTGAATTTCAACTGGTTCTGCCCGAACAGGAGCCATGACGGCAGGGCGGCGGCATGTTCGACCGCGCCCGCGTGCTGGTTGACCAGCCGTTCCGACCAGGCCTGCCACAGGCTTGGCGGCTTGAGCGTGAAGCTGTCGAGGTAGTTGTTGTTCAGGTGGACATCCAGGCGCGACGTCTCCAGGTCCACGACCGGCCCGCCGGGCGTACGCACCCACAGGTCGATGGGATAGGGACGGTTGCGCCACGAATACAGGTCGGGCGGCAGGTGGAACGGCAGCGCCATGACCGGCGGCGCGAACCCCCCGCCCTGCAGGTCGCTTGCGGCGACAAGCTCGCCAAAGCGTACCGGCCGGTCCGTGGGGACAAAGGCAGGCGCGTCATACGGGCGGCGCGGCTGCAGCGTCACGTCATCGACCACCTTCGTCGCCACCGCGCCCAGCGTATCGGGGGAGAACGCCAGCACGCGGGCCGCGACCTCCACCTCCTGCGCGTTGCGGCCGGTGATGACCAGGATCGTGCCCAGCCGGTCATTGGGGTTTTCGACTTCCGACAGGGTCGGGCCGACAGGCCGCGTGCCGCGCGTGTCGATGGGCAGGTTTTCCCCGATCGCGACCGCATTGCCCGATGCCGGGATGGTGGTGGAGACGGGAAAGGACGCGGTGCGGAAATCCGCCAGCTTGCCAAACCACGACGCCACCAGCGCCGACGCCTTGAGCATGCCGTGCGCATCCGGGTTGGGCATGACCACCGGCACGCGCAGCGGCGTGCGCAGGTTCGGGTCATAGAACGGCGCGGGCAGGTACGACAGCTTGCGGTCGGGCGCGATGCGCGTCGTCGTCAGCGTGACGGTGGACAGGTCGGAGATGCGCGCCCACAGCACCTCGTTGTAAAGGTCGTTGCAGTCGCGGCGGTATTCCCCGGCAAAGTGGAAGTTCAGCTTGTTGTCGCCGGTGAAATACAGCGGGTCGATATCAAAGCTGACCGGACCGAAGCGCGGATGTTCGGGATCGACGCGGATCGTGCCGACATACTGTTCATTGAGCGTGACGCTCACTGCGCTGGCCTCCGGCAGGAGGGAGGGCGACAGCGCCCCCGTCAGCGTGATGCGCGCGCGCGTCACCACCCGGTTGGCGGGCACGATGACATCCAGGCCCTGCAGCGGCGAAAATCCGCGCAGCGTCAGCGGCCCGGTCGCAAGGCCAAGGTCGCGGAAGGTGGAGGTGCGCGTGATTTCCCCATCCGCGACACGCGCGGCATCCGCCGGGTCGATCGGCGGGGCGGACGCATCCGCGGGCAGCGCGCCGGTATTGGTGTCGCCAAACGGCGCGGCTGGCGACACGCCGGTCCGTTCGGACAGGCGTGCGCGCAACTGCTGCGTCGCAGGCCCGGCCGGAAGCTGTACCGCGGTGGCAGGGGGCACCTGTTCCCCGGCAGAGGCCGGCGCAAGCTGCGGGGCCGTCGGCAGCGTGCCCGGCGGCGGCTGCAACGGTGGCTGCGTGGGCGGCGGCGGTGCCGTCGGCACCGTCGGGGCCTCCGCCTGTCCGCCCGGGGCGGGCGTGGCGGGGGAAGGAGCCTGCGCAAGCGAAGGCGCGCTGGCGGCCGACAGGCCCATCAGCACGAGGCTCTTTTTCTCCAGTTTTTCTTCTTTGACGTGTTCGGCTTCCTCCAGCGGCGCTTCCTGCGGGGCCTGCCAGCGGAAAAGTTTCTGGCCACGGCGGAACAGGCCGCCGATGCTGCGCAGGACCATCAGGAAACTGCGCAGCGGGCGGTCGGGCTGGAAATCGGCCCAGTTGGCCCACGCATCGCAGCGGCCAAACATGAACTCGACGATCTGGCGCTCCACCTCAAGGTCATCGACACACCATTGCAGGTGCAGCGTGCCCGGCTTGGAAAACAGGATCAGCGCGGGGATGCGCACGTCGATGCCGTCCTTCCTGTCCTGGTACAGCATCGTGATGCGCGTCTGTGTCGGCAGGGCGTGTTCCGTCGAAAGCCGCGCCGCGATCCCGCCAAGGGAGATGTCGCTGGTATGGGCGTGGTAATGGTGCCCTTCCTCGTCCACCAGCGTGATCGACAGGTTGGCGCGCACGCGCGGCTTGTGCCGGATCTGGCGGGTTTCGCGCCCCACCGCGATGGAGGCAAGGACGATGATGAGGCTGACGGCCACCCACAGCGTATTGAGCGCGAAGGACTGCAGCGCCAGCCTGTCATGATATTCCCACAGCATCCCGCCGATCCCGCGCACGAGCGCAACGGCGAGGATCCCGGCAAGGATGACATTGGGATAGACCGCGTTGAGGTCGAAATACTCGTTCTGCAGCAGGCCGCCCTTGTCCGTGACGTTGAACTCCCCCTTGCGCGGGTTCAGCAGCGTCATGATCGTCACCCGCACCAGGAACAGCGCCAGCGTCGTCTCGTAGATCTCGCTCCAGAAGGAATAGCGCCACCGCCCCTCCACCCGCGACAGGGTGGCGATGGAGTGGAAGACATGCGGGAAGGCATAGACCAGGATCGCATAGGGCGAAGCCGCGATGATGTTCTGCCCCAGGAACAGGAACGCCAGCGGGGAGGCAAGGAAGATCAGGCGCGGGATCGCGAACAGGAAGTGCGACATCGCGGAGAGGTAGCAAAGCCGCTGCTGCCAGTGCAGGCCGGGGCCAAGCAGCGGGTTGTCGAGCCGCATGATCTGCAGCATCCCGCGCGCCCAGCGCACGCGCTGGCCGATATGCAGCATCAGGCGTTCGGTCGAAATCCCGGCGGCCAGCGGTTCGCGCAGGTAGGCGGTGTGCCATCCCTCGCGCTGCATCTTCAGCGCGGTGTGCGCGTCCTCCGTCACCGTCTCGGTCGCGAACCCGCCGATGCCCAGCACCGCCGAACGGCGGATCGCGGCGCACGAGCCGCAGAAGAACGTTGCGTCCCAGAAATCATTGCCATCCTGCACCAGGCCATAGAACATGTTGCCTTCCGGCGGGACATGCTGCCCGGAGGCAAGGTTGCGCTGGAACGGGTCGGGGGAATAGAAATGATGCGGCGTCTGAAGCAGCGCAAGCTTCGGGTCGGCCATCATCCAGCCGATCGTCTTCTTCAGGAAGCCGCGCGTGGGAATGTGGTCGCAGTCGAAGATGACGACATATTCCCCCTCCGTCACGCGCAGGGCGTGGTTGAGGTTGCCGGCCTTGGCGTGGTTGTTCTGGTCGCGGATGATGTAGCCCGCGCCCGCCTCCATCGCGAAGGCGTGGAAGCTTTTGCGGCGCCCGTCATCAAGGATGTAGACGTTGAGCTTGTCCTCCGGCCAGTCGATGGCCAGCGCGCCGAGCACGGTGGAACGCACGAGGGAGAGTTCCTCGTTATAGGACGGCACGTACACATCGACCACGGGCCAGTCGGCGGTGTCGGGCGGCAGCGGCAGCGGCTTGCGGTCCAGCGGCCATGACATCTGGAAATAGCTGAGGCACAGCGTCATCAGCGCATAGAGTTCCGCCAGCACCAGCAGCAGCGACAGCACCGCCTGCAATGGCGAGTGCAGTTCCAGCGTCGTGGTCAGGCGCCAAACCATGTAGCGCAGCGACACCAGCAGCGAGAGCATCATCAGGAAGCACGTGATCCCCCGCCCCTTGCGCCCCTTGAGCACAAAGAACAGGAGGAGCGTCCCGCACGAGACGAGCGCCTGGCTGTTGGTTGACATCGTGACGCCGCCGACCATCAGCATCAGGAAAACCCCGACGGCGATCATCACGAAAGGGGAAAAGGTGGAAACGATGGGGGAGTTTACAAACTGCTCAAGACGCAGGCGTTTCAGGATATCCCTGTACATCATCGTCCCGTACATCGTTTCGGAATTCCAATAAAACGGGACATGCCCGACCGTCCGGCCCTTCCGGCGACGTGCCCGCACGTCCCCGATTTCCGCAAGACAGCCGGGTCCATCCCGACATCCATGTCATTAGCCAACAGCTTCCATGCCGCAATCACGCCATGGCCCGGCATCGCCCCCTGTCGGGACAGGTCTGACAGGCCCTCATATCCGTCCTGATTTCAGGCACTTATGAACACTGTTAATATTGCCTTAAAAAAGCATCTACCGGCCACCCCATAACGTGTCAAGCAACTTAATGACCCTGCGGGCGGCAAAACGGGTTCGTGGCCATCATGTCGACATAATCCGATTCCATACGGTACAGTACCGTTTCCAGAACCGGACAGGTTAAAACACCATACACCATTCGCACGTAATATTGTGACAACAAGGAATTATTTCCTGATTTTTCCCCTGTCCCCCGCATGGACTTCCGGGCTTTCGGCATGCTTTAAGAATATATGACTTACACCATGGGACTATAATTCATACCACACATACTTTCCCCTTTTCGTGCCGGCGCCCTCCCCCCGGCGACGAATCAGGATGCGCGGTATGATACCCCCAAGCAGGGATGCATGGCATGTCACAGATCAAACCTGATCATTTTTCACACTGAGATTCCGGGAATGGCTGGGTACCGTTTACATCACTCCTCCTGCGGGCAGGTTCTGCGCCACCATGCCATTGTGGCAAACATGGCGCGGCCCATGCGTTACACGATTCCCCGCAGCAAGATCGCACAAAGCCATGGATATGCAAGAATCTGATATCAGAAATGCAATATCTGACATGAACCAGCCCCATGGCGCGCCCCTATCACAAGGGCAACGTGGCCGAGGACCTGCGCCTGGCCACGCTGCGCATCCTGCAGAACGAACGGCTGGAGGACCTGTCGGTCCGACGCCTGACGCGGGAGGTCCGGGTCGCGCCCGCCAATTTCTACAACCACTATGCGTCGCTCAACATGCTGCTGGTGGAGATCGCGGCCGACTGCCTGGATGATTTTTCCGACATGATCGGCCATATCGCCCACCGCTCCGCCAGCCGCCATGACGCGCTGAAACGCACGGTCACGCATTATGTGGAGTTCGCATGCCGCCATACGCAGCTTTACCGCATGATGTTCGGCTACCTGACCGACACGGCGCAGCACCCGCGCTATAGCCGTGCGGCGCAACGCACCTTCAACCGCCTGCGCGACCTGATGGAGGCGGAGGAATTCCCCTGCGCCGAATCGGCGGACTGCGCCACCGCCCCGGCGGGGGAGGGCGTCGCGCATACCGGATACTGCATCTTCGCCATGAGCCACGGCCTCGCGGGGATGATCGCCGAAGGGCACATCCCGCTGGAACAGCAGCGCGAGGACAGCATCCGCACCTTCGTCGCGCATATCCTCGACCTGTTCACGACCAACCGCCTGCTGCAGGGGCATGCGCCAGCGGGCATGATGGCCGCCCGCGACGTCGCCCGCCCCGATGGGCCGTGCTGATACGGAACGGACGGGGGACATGTTACAGCATTCGTGGCGACAGATGGGGATGTCTGCACACAAATGCTTTACAAACCTGTAACAATAATGGTTATTCATAAAAAATAGTTTGAATTATTAATGTATTTTTTAGGAATCTTTAAATAAAAATACATAAATTATTGACACGATGCATGTGTGATGCTGTTATCCCCATGCCTGTTTCGTGCCGACATCGCGTGTCCGCCCCTTCGTAACGCCCGCAGGGGCCGCCATGATGGAACGCCCCATCCATGCCGCGCCCTGACCCGCAGCGCATGACGGCCACAAGAGACAGGCTGACGAGAGGCGGTCCCAACGGCCTGCTTCCCCCTTTCACCGGCAGAAGAAGACAGCATCGCGATGCCCACGACCCCCTTCACCTCCCCGGCGGCGCACAACGGGATACCGTCCTTTCCCCCGATGCCTGACCGCCTGTGCCGCGACATCGTGGACTTCTGCAACAAGCACCACACCACCTGCCGGGAGACGCGCTTTCGCCCCCGCAACGTCATCATCGAGGAAAGCGCCACCGCGCATTACACCTTCCTTGTGCGCCACGGGACGGTGAAGCTGTCGAAATCCATGCCCAACGGCCGCAGCCAGATCGTCGGCTTTGTCGGCAGCGGGCATATCCTGGGCACCAGTTCGCAGGAACTCTACATGTTCCAGGCGGAGGCGATCTCCGATGTCACGGTCAACAGGCTGAGCCGCACGATGTTCGAGTATATCCTCGTCAACGCGCCGGATATCCTGTCGCGCCTGCTGGAGGAGACGACATCGCAACTGGTGATGATACAGGAACGCCTGCTGGCGCTGGGGCGCAAGACCGCGCGTGAAAAGCTGGCCGGTTTCCTGCTGAGGGAGGCGACGCGCAACAATGGCAGCGACATCCACCTTCCGTTCTCGCTACAGATGTCGCGCGCGGACATTGCGGATTACCTCGGCCTGTCCACGGAAACCGTGTCGCGACTGATGAGCGTCTTTCACCAGGAAAAGATGATCCACCGCTCCCGCCAGGTCATCCAGCTACTGGCCCCGTCGCGCCTTGCCGCGATGTCCTGCACGATCCTGTAAGGGCGCCCGCCCGCCCTGCCCTGCCCCCTGCGGCCGATATGGCCGGCGCGGACCGGCGCGCCCATGCCCGCAACAGGCCGACAGGGCGCATACCGGGCAAGAGACCACGCGCGCAGGAGAACACCGGGCGGAACATCCGCCGGAACAAACCGGGAAATGACGCGGACCACCCCCGACAATCCCCACACCCGACAAACTATACACAAAGTTATCCACAGACCTTTCCGGAAATCTGTGAGCATCCTGCATGGGCGGCCTTCTGCGGCGATTCTGAAAAATGGCGGAAAACCGCCAAGGAATCGCATACCGATCCAAAAGGGGAACGGTTATATGACCAAGCAGGCCAAGATACGAGTCCTGTCTGCCAAAAAGAATCCACACCCGCCGCGCACGTCCCCGGATGCCTGCAACGACTCGTGAAGCAAGCTATGTCCACCCCTTTCATGCGGGCATCTTTCCATGCCCCGGACACACCATCATGATGGCGGCCGCGCCATGTCGCGGACCTGTGGAGAAAGGTGCGCCACGCGGACCACGTACTCCCCGGCGGGACGTTCCGGGTCATGGACCGCCCGCGCCAGGTCGCGCGTGATGCGTGCCGCCACCCCCGTACGGTAATGCAGCGGGTCCCAGAAACTGTCGCGCACGTCGGCGATGGGGCCGGGAATGTCGAAATCGACCACGATGGCGTTGGGCACATGGTCCATGTCCGCGACGATGCGCGCGCGGCACTGTGCGATGGCCATGGCGCGGGCGGGACCTGCATGCTGCTTCATTTCCCGCGCGACGGGGGGAAACCAGACGATCTTGAGCGTATCGGCCGGGATGCGCGCCAGCAGGCGCGGCAGCAGCGCGAGCGAGGGCGCGGCCGCCACCCGCGCCGTGGGGGATGCGACCGGCGTGGCCGACAGCCACAGCGCGAAATTGGCGCTGACCCGCGCACGGTCATAGGTCGCGTCATCGGGGACGAAGCTCTGGTATCCGTCCGCCCCGGCATGGTCGGCCTTCAGCCCAAGCTGGTAAAGCGCCTGGTTCGCGGCCTCCTGCAACGCATACAGGTCGAGCATATGGCCGTACCGTTGCCATGGCGGCGCGGAATAGACCCATTCCGTCCACTGCTCATGCGGTCCGCGCGCGGCGTCATCGCCCGACAGGCACCACACATGGTCAAGGTCGAGCATGACGACCCGCGGGGCGGAATGGGCCTGCATGAACACCTCAAGCAGCCGGTCCTGTTCCCATGCGGTGGCGTTATTCATGGCGAGGTTGACGAAGTGCGCGCCAAACAGCGGCCCCATCATGTCCGGCCGGATCAGGCGCGCGGTGGAGGTGCCGAGCATGGCCGCATCGAACCGCCCGTCGCGCGCCAGCGCCCCCATGGTGTAACGCGCGTTGCCCCCCGTCGGCACGCGCGACAGCGGCAGGTGCACCGGCAGGACATTCCACGCATCCATGCCGGCGATGAAGGCGAACACCACCCCCACCCCCGACAGCCCCACGGCCAGCAGCGTGAGCGCGAAGGCGCGCCATGTCCGGGGCATGGAGGATGGCGTCGTCGTCATGCCTGTCCCGTGGCTGTGGTGAATATGGGGCTTTCTACCGCCGCGCCTGTGTCCGCGCAAACAGGGCGAAAGTAATAAAAGTCTTGGGGTGCCGGATTTTTCCAGAAAGGCGGCGTCTTTCGAAGCTTTTTGAAAAAAGCTTCACCAAAAACTCCTGAATGTTTTTGGGGGCGCACACCACACCTGTTGTCACAAGGCTGGCGGCGTGGCCGCACAATCGGGCATCCTGCCCGCATGACGCGCATGAAGATGCGCACGGCAGAAGGAAACACGCGATGAATGAAGACGTCAGTCACAGCTTTGGCGATTCGCGCCTGCGCGCCACGGTGGCGCTGCATGGGGCGGAACTGTGCGCGCTGCATGACGAACTTGCTGGGTGCGACCTGCTGTGGAACGCCGGGGACGCGTGGAAGCGCCACTCCCCCGTGCTGTTCCCCATTGTCGGGCGGCTCGACAACGACACGGCGCTGTTCGACGGAAAACCCTACCGCATCACGCAGCACGGCTTCGCCCGCGACATGGATTTCCGCTGGATCGAACGCAATGCCGATGGCTGCGTGCTCGAACTTGCTGACAATGAACAGACGCGCGCGCTGTTCCCGTTTGCCTTCCGGCTGAAGATCGCCTACCGCATCGCCAATGGCGCGCTGGAGGTGGATTACCGCGTCATCAATCCCGACCCCACGCGCACGCTGTCCGCCTCGCTCGGCGCGCATCCGGCCTTCGTGTGGCCGCTGCGCCCCGACGTGCCCAAGGATGCGCACATCATCGAATTCGACCAGCCCGAACCCGAAAAGGTGCGCCGCGTCGCAGGCGGCCTGCTGTCGCCCGACCTGTTCCCCACCCCCATCGTGGGACGTGAACTCGCCCTGTCGGAAAGCCTGTTCGCAAAGGATGCGCTGATCCTCGACCATCCCGCCAGCCACGGCCTGACCTACCGCATCCCCAACGGCCCGGGCCTGCGCTTCACATGGAAGGGTTTTCGCCAGCTTGGCCTGTGGATGAAGCCGGGGGCCGACTTCCTGTGCATCGAACCGTGGTACGGCATGAGCAGCCCGCAGGATTTCAGGGGCGAATTCGCCACCAAGCCCGGCCTGTTCCACCTGCCGCCCGGACAGGAATGGCACGCGAGATGGAACGTCGCCCCGGTCTGAAACCGCCCCCGGCGGCGCCTGCGGGACAAGCATTGCAAAAACATCATGGGACGGGGGAAAACGCTGCGAAAATATCATATTGCCAGCAGCGAAATACGGCGTAGCGTCCGCCTCAGGAGCAGCTTGCGGCAATCGTGCCCGCCAAGGCTCATGGAAACGCTCAGATGAGTACTTTTCACCTTGTCCCCGCAACCGGCCTTCCCCCCGGCACGCAGGAAACCCGCCAGGCGACCGCCGGTCTGTTCGCCTGGTTCGCCGCCGCGTTCCGCCGTCGCGGCATGACGGAACTCGCGACGCTCAACAGCGTCGCGGTGCCGATGTCGGTCCGCACGGCCATCGAAGCCACGATTCGCGGCTGAGGCCCCGGCCTGTCGCGCCCCCGGCCCCCGCGATCGGGGAAGGGGCGCGATAAAGCGCATCGGGGATAATGCTTTTCCATGCCCATGATGCCATAATGTGTGGCGGCGCAGCGATGCGCCGCCACATCTGTTTGCGCCATGCGCCACGCCATGCGCCGCCGGCACCACAGCATAAGGAACCCCGCGTGAACGACCGATACAGGCCCGGACATTCGTGATGGCGCGCTGTCGTATCCGCCCCCGTTTCCACCGGGGCACATTCCGCCACACGTCGCGCACCGCGCTGTCGGGGGCGCTGGTGCTGGGCCTGTCCGCGGCCCTTCCCGCCCTTGTCCCCGCCCCCGTGGCCCATGCCGCCAGCGTCGGCATCCCCGGCCTTGGCGATTACGCGCGCTTCGGGGTCACCGTCACCGGCAATGGCGCGTATGGCCGCTGCACGGTGCAGGTCTCCTTTGACGCCGGGCGCTTCGCCTCAAGCGCGAATGAACTCGACAGCATGGGCATCCTCGACAACGTGGACACGCCCCTGCTGCGCCGGCGGACCAATTTCTACATGCGCGCCACGGCGGAGGAGATCGCCCCCGTCGTGGTGGACCATGCCTTCCAGCGCTTTGGCCACCGTGAGCAGTGCAATTTCGAATTCCTCTCGCGCGAGGGATGGTCGTATGGTGGGGACACGGGCAAGCCGTTCATGAAATTCACCATCACCGCGCGCACCGCGACCCAGGTGGACTGGTACAAGGCCAGCTTCGACGAACTGCACGAAGTGGCGGGCGGGTTCTGGGAGGACGCGGCCTTCGCCGGCCCGGCACAGCCCGAGGAACCCGGCCCGGCAGCCTATGGCCGCCGGTACTGAACGCGACGCCTGCGCGCGATCCATGGCGGCCCCGCCCGCACCCGCCACACGAAGGAACAGTCATGACCCAGCCCGGATTTTCCGGCACGTTTACCAAGGAATTCGAAACCCTGCTGCGCTGGCGGCGCGACGTGCGCCATTTCCGGCGCGATCCCGTCCCCGCCCCGGTGCTTGACGGGCTGCTGGCGACGGCGTGCCTTGCGCCGTCGGTAGGGCTGAGCGAACCGTGGCGCTTCGTCCGGGTAGACGACCCCGCGCGCAGGCATGCCGTGCGGGAGGATTTCGCGCGCTGCAATGCCGAAGCCCTCGCCGCGCGCGACGGGTCCGACGCGGGCGATTACGCGCGGCTGAAACTTGCCGGCCTGGACGATGCGCCGCACCATGTCGCGGTGTTTTCCGACAACGACCCGGCGCAGGGGCGTGGCCTGGGCCGGGGCACCATGCCGCAGACCACCACATGGTCCACGGTCATGGCCATCCACACCTTCTGGCTGGCGGCGACAGCGGCGGGGGTGGGGGTGGGCTGGGTCTCCATCATCGACCCCGCGCATGTCGCCGGCATGCTGGACGTGGATCCGGGATGGGAACTGGTGGCGTACCTGTGTGTCGGATATCCGCAGGACCCTTCCGACACGCCGGAACTGCAACGGCGTGGCTGGGAACGGCGCGATCCCGCGCGCCAGCAATGGATCGCACGCTGACGCCCCGCCGCCACCACGCCGGATGGGGCGGGATCGTGCTGGCCGTGCTGCTGGGCTGTGCCGGTGCGGGGCATGACGCCCGGGCGCAGGCGTGGGGCAATGCGGGATGGCCCGGCGCGCTGTCATCGCCCATGGCGGGCATCATGCACCAGCAGGCCGCCAGCAGCGCGCAGGCATGGCAGGGCACCATGGCCCACATGCGCGCGCAGCACGACAGCGCCCGCGCCGCATGGTCCGCCGATGCCCGCGCGGGTGCCGCCGCGCGGCAGGACATGAACCGCCCCACCCCCGGCCGCGACGCGCCCGACAATACCGACAGGCCCGCCATCGCATCAGATGTCCCCGGCGATGATCCCTATGCCCGCGACTGGTCGCGTTTCGAGCGCGAGGAAGCCCGCCTGCGCCAGCAGATGCGCAACATCCCCTGACGTCGCGCGCATGCCCGGCGGCAGGCCATCGCATCTGCGCCGAAGGTATGATAGGGTTGCATTAACATTCCCGGCCCCCTGCGCCGGTCCCGCCACAGTCCGGAGAATTCCTGCGTGTCGGCTGCCGTTCCGTCCTGCCACCCGTCTGCGGTGCCGCCGCCCGAACGGCCCGATGTCGCCGCGGTGTACGAGCATCGTCCAGCACTTGCGGCGCTGCGCCGCAGCGGGGCGATCGTGGATGCGCATGCGCTGGCCGCCGAATTCTGGGCCATCGACTATGCCATCGGCTTCATGGGCCACAACGACCCGCAGATGGAGCGCGACCCCAGACGCCGCCCCGCGCATGAAGGCCCGTCGCACAGCAGGCTGGGCGCGATCGAGCGTTACAAGTATATCCGCACCGCCATCGGCACGCGATGCGAACGCCTGCTGGTGCTGCTGATGGTGGAGGGACGCACCATGCCCGCCATCGCCGCGCATTTCGGCACGGAACAGACACATGTCGCCGGCGCGCTGGCGCTGCTGCTGGACATGCTGGTGGACCATTACGACGAAATGCCCGGCCCCCTGTGGAAGGGCTAGGGACTGCCTGAAAAACATTCACTCCTTCACCAACCCGTTCGCAGGACACATGCTCATGGACATCATCAGCGGAAGCTGCCTGTGTGGCGACGTGACCTATGACATCACCGCCGCGCCACTGGATTTCGTGCTGTGCCATTGCGAACGGTGCCGCAAGACGACCGGTTCGTCCTTTGCCGCCAACCTGATCGTCCGTCCCGCCGACCTGCACTGGCGCACCGGCGCGGGACAGGTCCGGCGCTGGGACCTGCCCACCGCGCGCAGCTTCGCCACCGCGACCTGCGCCACCTGCCACACACCCCTGCCCCATGCCACGCGCGACGGCGGGCGGATGATCGTACCGGCGGGCACGCTGGATACCGATCCGGGCCTGACGCCACGCCACCAGATCTTCACCGCGTCCAAGGCGCGCTGGTGCATTGATGTGGAGGACATTCCCGCCACGTCATGACGCGCGCGTTCCCATTTCCCCCGATTGCAGCACGAGGTCCGTCATGATCCCGCTCCCCACCGGCCATATCGCCGTCATCGGCAGCATCAATGTCGATTTCGTCTGCCGCGTGCACCGCTTCCCCCATGCGGGGGAGACGATGCATGTCCGCAGCGCGACAACAGGACTGGGCGGCAAGGGCGCAAACCAGGCGGTCGCCCTGGCGCGTCTGGGAAGCGTGGTCGAACTGGCGGGACAGATGGGCGATGACCCGCTGGCGCAGGTTGCGCGCACCGCGATGACCGACGCGGGCGTGGGACTGCGTTTCGTGCACACCGAAACCGGGGGCGAAACGGGGCGCGCCTTCATCACCGTCAATGACGCGGGCGAAAACCAGATCCTGGTCCATGGCGGGGCGAACATGACGCTGCGCCCCGATGATGTCCCGGCACTGGCGCGTGTGTTCGACGGCGCGCGCGTGGTGATGATGCAGATGGAAATCCCGCCGGACATCGTCGTGCGCCTGTGTGACCAGGCACGGACGCAGGACATGACCATCATCGTCGATCCCGCGCCCGTCCCGCCCGACGGCCTGCCCGATGCGCTGTTCACGCTGGCCACCATCCTGACCCCGAACGAGACCGAAACGCAGGCCCTGACCGGTATCCTGCCCACCGACGCCACCACCGCCCGCGCGGCCGCCGCCATCCTGCACCGGCGCTGGGTGGAATGCGCCATCATCAAGATGGGCGCGCGCGGCGTCTTCCATTCCCGCCGCGACGGGACGGACGGGTTCGTGCCCCCCTTCGCCGTAACGGCGGTGGACAGCGTGGCGGCGGGCGACTGTTTCGGCGCGGGACTGGCGCGCATGCTGGCCTGTGGCGCACCAATGGAGCAGGCCGTGCGCTATGCCGCCGCGTGCGGCGCACTGGCGACAACCCGCCCCGGCGCGGCAGACGCCGCCCCCACGGCGGAGGAGGTCGAAGCGTTGCTTGACCGTCAGGGACCGCGCCCCTGAACCCCGCCAGAGGTCGCGGGCCTCTGGACACCATGCGTTTTAATGGATCAGGGTGCAGGGGGCGTGTGCCTGCCGGGGCCGGGGCAGGCCGCTATGTTCCATGCGCCGACGGCCCTGCACATTCAGGGGCCTTGCCCCCGAACCCCCACCAAAGGTCGCGGACCTTTGGAAACCATGACCTTTACACAGGTGCGGGGAACAAGGGGAGAGAATGCATTGGAAAAACGCGGGTTAGGCATGGGGTTTTAACATTATTACTGATTGCGAATTTTGATTATAGTTATTTAATAACTAGGCATTTAGGGAAGAAATATAACAATGGCCACAGAAGTAGTACGAGATTCCAGCAACAGGGTTATTGGATATATCGACGACATGGGCGACCGTGTACTTGCAAAGGGCCAGAATGGCGTCGTTATCGGAAATTACGACAAGATCCTGAACCGGACACTGGATGCAAGTTCCAATATTGTTGGAAATGGCAACCTTCTCTCCGCGCTCATTTATAACCAACGCTAACCAGATCATTTTTCAGGCCCCGTTCATGTCAGGATATTTACGGATATCCTGACATCCGGCCCACCGGGGCGGGATCAGGCCGCCCGGATGTTCCCTGCGCCCACGGCCTCGCACATTCAGATTCCATGAGGAGTGGATAGCGAGCCGCGCCGTGTCAGAGTGTGCTTGCTGAAACTCTCTGGAGGGCAGAACCATGCTCGAGGCATCTGATCATCC
>NZ_NKUF01000026.1 GCF_003206495.1 Gluconacetobacter entanii
GTATCCTTCATCTGCCGTCCTTTCGCGCAGTCGTTTCTTCCAACGACCATTCTGGCACATTGCGATGCCGTGCGGGGAGGACGGCAACCACCCCATCTCACAGGTATGGGTGCAGTAACGGGACGGGGGCAGCGGGGAAGACCGGGCGGTCTTTCTCCGGATCGGGGCTGCCTTTGCCCTTTAAAGGTTCCGGGGGCCGGCTTTTTTAAAAAGGCGGCGTTCCTCGAAGCTTTTTGAAAAAAGCTTCACCAAAAACCTTTGATTATCCTGACGACATTTCCAGATCAGGATGTCAGGAAAATCCTGGAATTCTCAAAGGTTTTCCTGCTTTTTCTTCTTGAAACACGGGCGCATCCGAAAAGGACACGCCCGCATGCAAAAGAAGGTCAGAGCATCGACTTCGCGCGGGATTCGACCTTCGCGCAGGCTTCGCGACGGATATCGGTCGAGGCATCCTCAAGCGAGATCGGGGCCTTGCCGCCAACCTTCAGCAGGCCGGTGGAGCCATCGGCATAGGACATGTTGCCCTTGCTGTTGGACGGGACGTCGTTGGTCTTCTTGTTCAGGGCCGCAAGGACGGGCCATGCCTCGGACGCGGTCAGGTAGTTGGACTGGATGCAGTAGTTGAGGATACCGCCAAGGTCGGCAGGCTTGGCCGAGGACACGGCGGACATCACCGTCTTTTCCGACAGCGATCCCATCTTGATCTGTTCCACCTGGTTGGCGACGCCCGCACCCGTGGGGGGATTCGTTTCGGCATGTGCCAGCATGGGAGCAGCAGCCAGCACGGTTGCAACGGCACCGGCGGAAAGGACGCGACCGAGACACGAGATCATTTTGTTCACCTTTATTCAATTATTGCGCGACCAGACGCAACGGCATGCGTGACTGGCGTGTGTCAGTAAGTGTCATGTTACCATGGGATGCCCGCCCCGGCCCCCTACACTGCATATGCCAGACATTCGTCTTTTGGATATATAACAGCAATGCCATGGGCGCAGGCCACCATCCGTCATGGGGCGGATGCGCAAAATCATTTCTGCGTCACGGGTTTTCCTGAACCGATCCCTGCGGGCGACTGCGGTGCGTTGCCGATCTGTTATGATCGGGGGATGCCGGACTCAAGATTATGTTACCAAATATGTATGGCCGCGCCCCATCGCGGGCGGCGGGGCCGGCCTATGCCCCGGCCGCCTCACGCGTGCGGATCCATTTTTCCAGTTCATCCGCGGGCAGCGGCCGGGCGAACAGGTAGCCCTGCATCACATCGCACTTCAGGTCCTCAAGCAGTTGCCGCTGCTGCACGGTTTCCACCCCTTCGGTCACGACCGTCATGCCCAGACGATTGCCGATGCCGATGACGGCGGTGGTCACGGCCTGCGCATTGGTGTCGTGTTCGAAATCGTTGATGAAGCTGCGGTCGATCTTGATTTCCGTCAGCGGCAGGCGCGTCAGGCGCGACAGGGAGGAATAGCCCGTGCCGAAATCGTCCATCGACAGGCCCACCCCGATATTGCGGATGGCCTGCAGCACGTCATGCGTGGCCTTGCCGCTTTCCATCATGACGTTTTCCGTGATCTCCACCGTCAGGCGGTCAGGCGTCAGGTCATAGGTCCGCAGCAGGCCGGCGATATAGTCAGGGACGCTGTGATCGCCGAAATGCGCGGCGGACAGGTTGACGGCCACGGTGGGCACGTGGATGCCCTCGCGGTCCCACTGCGCCATCTGGCGGCAGGCTTCCTGCAGGGACCACCGGCCGATGGCGGCGATCTGGCCGGTTTCCTCCGCCACCGCGATGAAGCGGGAGGGGAAGATGTTGCCAAGGTGGGGATGATGCCACCGCGCCAGCGCCTCCACCCCGTACAGCGCACCCGTCATCGTGTCGATCTGCGGCTGGTAGTACAGGTGCAAAAGCCCCTTGGACACGGTTTCATGCAGCGCGCTGCCCAGAAGCAGCCGGTCCTGCGCCAGGCGGTTCTTGCTCGAATCCGCGAATTTGTAGGTGCCGCGTCCCTCGTTCTTCGCCTGCTGCAGGGCCACGTCGGCATGGCCCAGCAGGGATTCGCCATCAGGCCCGTCATCGGGGAAGCACGCGATGCCAATGGACACCGACAGGGTGATGGCGCTGTCATCGACCTCGATCGGTTCGGCGATGGCGCGGATGATGCGCGTCGCCTGGTCCATCGCCAGCGCGCGGGGGCAGTTGGGCACAACGACGATGAACTCGTCCCCGCTGCTTCTGCTGATGATGTAGCGCCCGGCCGAAAGCTTCTGCAGCCGCTTCGCCACCTCCCGCAGGAAGTTGTCGGCGTGGATGTGGCCAAGCGCGTTGTTGATGTCGCGGAAACTGTCGATGTTGAGGACCATGACCGTAAAGACGGCATCCTGCCGGTCCGATGTCATCGTCTCGATATAGCGGTTGAGCGAGGAGCGGTTGAGCAGTCCCGTCAGCGTATCGCGTTCCGACAGTTCGGAAATGCGCTGCCGTGCCGCATCGCGCCCCAGCGCCAGCGTGCAGAACGGGGTCGCGGCCTTCATGACGGCCAGCGCCCAGTCCTTCACGCTGCTGTCGCGCAGATAGAGCGCCAGGATGCCCGCCGGGGTGCCGTCATGGGTGGTGACGGGGGCGGCGACGCACATGTCGAACCCGAACGAGCGCGCCAGCACCGCATGGCGCGTCCATGCCAGGTCCACCGCAACGGCGGGATCGTCCTTCATGGAGGCCACGGCCGCCGCGTCGGGCACGCAGGTCGCCAGCGCGTTGCGCATGCGCCGCGGCAGGGTGGTGGTGGCGGTCACGTCCATCCGCCCGTCGCGCCCGCCCGGATGCAGCAGCACCGCGCAGCAGTCGGACACCGTGTTTTCGATACGCTGGCACAGGAACTGCCCGCTCTGGTCCAGGGGCAGCTTTTCGGTTGTCAGGCTGCGCAGCAGGTCATTGCGCAGTTGCAGGATGCTTTCGGCATTACGTTCCTGCGTCACGTCGGTCATGACGCCCATGTAGAAGATGCCCGGCAGGCCCGGACGCACCACCTGCGACAGCGAAAGCCGCCCGCGCCGCACTTCGCCGCCGGCATTGACGAACTCCACATCGCGGGTGGTGCCGACATTATGGTGGCTGCCCGCCTCCAGGTGGCGGGCGATGAAGCCGTCATGGTCCGCGCGATAGGCGGGCGGCACAAGGCAGCGCACGTTCTGGCCCATCACCTCGTCACGTGGGAGACCCCACAGTCTCTGTGCCGCGTCATTATAGAAAACGATGTCGTTCCGGTCGTTGATCAGGACCACCGCCTCGGGAATATGCTGGAGCGCGAGGTCGGAAAGCTGCAGGTCCGGAGAATGCGTATAGGTTGTCATATCATCGTTTTTCTTCTGCAATCCGCTGCCGGCACGGGAATCCGGGCCAGAAACGGCCATGACCGCCCTGCTTTGCGACATTGCCGACACTTGGGGACAGCGATACGCGCATGTGCGCCGCACAGGGTCATTCAACCGGTTCTCCCTAACCGTTTATCCCCTTGGCGGGGTTCATACAAGAATGCAACGCCACCCCGCCATGCCGGCGTGATGGAGATTGAGTCCCGTCGCGCTTCGTGACACACACGAAGGCCGGGCGGTGCACTCCTGCCTGCCCTGCCGTGCGGACCATGGAACATGCAGCATTTACGCCTCGTGCTCAAAGATGTCTGGTACCTGACCCGTCCCTATTTCATGTCGGAGGAGCGCGGGCGCGCGTGGGCGCTGCTGCTGGGCGTGCTGGCGCTGACCTTCTCGCTGGTGGGAATCGACCTGGTGCAGTCGTTCGCGCGCAACGTCTATTACACCGCCCTGCAGCAGCGCGACGTAAAGACCTTCCTGCGCGGCCTGTTCTGGTACGTGCGTAGCGAAAGCGGCGCCATCATCCCCGGTTTCTTCCCCGTCGCCGCGCCCGCGCTGCTGATGGGGGTGTACCTGCCGTACCTGCAGCAACTGCTCCAGTTGCGCTGGCGGCGGTGGCTGACGCGGCGGATGACGGCGCAGTGGCTGGAAAACCAGACCTATTACCGCATCGCCCTTGTCACCTCGGGGCTGGAGGCCGGGGCCGACAACCCCGACCAGCGCATACAGGAGGACATCAACAGCTTCATCAGCGATACGCTGACGCAGTTCGTCAACTTCGTCACCAATGTCGTGACCCTGTTCAGCTATGCCGGGCTTTTGTGGACGCTGTCGGGGCCGCTGGTGGTGCTGGGGATCACCATCCCGGGCTATTTCTTCTGGGCGGCGCTGGTATATTCGGTCTTTGCCACATGGGTCACGCACCTTGTCGGGCACCGCCTCGCGGGACTGCAGTTCCTGCAGCAGCGCACGGAAGCCAACCTGCGTTACGGATTGGTACATGTGCGCGACAATGCCGAGGGAATCGCCCTGTACCGCGGCGAGGCGGAGGAGAAAGCCGGGCTGGAGCACGCATTTTCCGCCGTCTATGACAATTTCCTCGCCATCATGCGCCGCACGCGGATGCTGGGGCTGCTGACGACGGGGCTGGAGGTCATCTCCGGCAATTTCGCCCTGCTCGTCGGCTCCATCCGCTATTTCGCCAACAAGATGACGTTCGGCACGCTGATGCAGATGGTCATGGCATTTTCGCGCGTGCAGGGGGCGATGGGGTGGTTTTCGACCTCCTACGCCTCGCTGGCCACATGGCATGCCGAGGTCGCGCGACTGGCGACGTTCCAGCGCGTCATGGACCGCGCCCGCGCGATGGAGGGGGAATGCCGCGTCATTCCCGCCGCCGCCGGGGCGGACATGGTCCTGCGTGACCTGACGGTCCTGCGCCCCGATGGCACGGTCATGCTGGATCATGTGTCGATGACACTGCGCCATGGGGGCATGACCGTCATTTCCGCGCCGTCGGGGACGGGGAAATCGACCCTGTTCCGGGTCATCGCCGGGATCTGGCCCTTCGCGCGCGGCGAAATCGAACGTCCCGACACCCCGATGATGTTCGTGCCGCAGCGCCCCTACCTGCCGGTGGGCAGCCTGCGCCGCGCCGTATGCTATCCCATGGCCGACACGCAGGTGGACGATGCGCACATGCGCACGGCCCTCGCGGCGGTGGGGCTGGAACGCCTGCTTCCCCTGCTGGACGAGGAAGCGCCGTGGGGACAGACCCTTTCACCGGGGGAGCAGCAGCGCCTTGCCTTCGCGCGCATCCTTGTGGCGCGCCCGGCGTGGGTCTTCCTCGATGAATCGACCTCCAGCCTCGACGCCACGGCGGAAGGCATGCTGTACGCCCTGCTGCGGCAGGAATGTCCGGGCATCACCATCGTCTCGATCACGCACCGCGCCTCCCTGCTGGCGGCGCATGACACGTGCATCACGCTCCAGTCTCCATAAATCAGGAGTTTTTGGTGAAGCTTTTTGCAAAAAGCTTCAAAGGAACGCCGCCTTTTTGGAAAAAGGCGGCACCCAAAAACTTTTATCCGTTTGTCAGCGCCCTGCCTGAAACCACTTTTCAGGTACAGCTTTCCGGGGAAAGTGTACTTTGAGGTACATCAATGCCCGTCACGTCCCGTTCCCGGTGATGCAGCCCCCGTCCGGGATGGCCCGCGCCCTGCGCCCGCCACGCAGCAGGTCCTGCGCACTGACCAGCACGATGCCCCCCAGGATCATCACCGCGCCACAGATGAAGGCGGTATCCAACTGCTCGCCCAGCACCGTTACGCCGAACACCGTCCCGAACACCGGCGCCATGAAGGAAATCACCCCGAGGCGGGAGGCAAGGTAGATCCGCAGCAGCGCAAACCACGCCAGATAACTGGCGAAGGAGACGATCACGCTCTGATACAGCAACCCCGCCACCAGCACGGGCGTCCATGTGACCCGGACCTCGCCCATCATCACGGCGGCAGCGGTGGCCAGCACGAATCCCCCCACAAGCTGGTACAGCAGCGTCACCGACGCGGGCGCGCGCGACAGGGCGGACACCCGTACGACCGTCGTGGTCGAGCCACTGGCCGCACCCGCCGCAATGCCCAGCAGGTCACCCAGCCACGCCATGCTGCCCGCGGGGGCCGGCCCACGCCCGGCAAAGGACGCCACCACACCGGCAAAGGCCAGGCCGATGCCACACCATTGCAGCGGGGCAAGGCGCTCCTCCGGCAGGCACAGCCCCAGGCCGAATGCCGCGAAGATCGGCGCGGTATAGAGGAAGATCGCGATATGCGACGCCGTGGTCAGGCGCAGTCCCTCCCCCACCAGCACGAACTCCGTCCCGAACAGAAGTCCCGCCAGCACGCCGCCACGCAGCGTCCATCGCGCCAGCGCCGCATGGTCGCGCCGGTACAGCACCACCAGCGCGACCAGCACCGCCGAGATGCCCGAACGCACCCCCACCTGCAGCAGCGGCGCCATGGACGCCGCCGCCAGTTTGATGATGACCTGCTGCGTGCCCCAGATCGCGCACATCATGACCATGATGGTCGTGGCCCGTGCGTCAACGGGTCTGCGTTCGTTGCCCATGGCGTACCTTACAGTTCGTAACCATAAGGAAATAACTTGAGAATACCGGGGGATGTGCTCTTTTTTGGGAAGGGATGTGCAATTTTCGCTCATGAAACCGAAGGAACGCGCAATGTCCACTCACAGGCTGGACCCACATGACCTGGCCATCGTGCGCCTGCTGCAGGAAGATGCGGGCCAGCCACAGCGTGAAATCGCACGCCGGGTCAACCTGTCGCCCCCCGCCGTGCAGCGCCGGATCGCACGCATGCAGAAGGAAGGCATCATCCGCCGGACCGTCGCCATCGTGGATCAGGCCGCCGTGGGCTTTCCCATCACCGTGCTGGTGAATGTCACGCTGACGGATGACCGTTCGGCCACGGTATCAGCCGTCAAGGCGTTCTTCCGCGACGCCCCGGAGGTGCAGCAATGTTACTGTGTCACCGGGACGGCGGGGTTCGTCCTGATCCTGCTGGTCCCGTCCATGGAGGATTACGAGGAACGGACCGCGCGCCTGCTGGCGGACAACGAACTGGTGCGTTCCTATCACACCGTGGTCGTGCTGGACCGTGTAAAGACCGGGACCGGCGTGCCGCTGTAGCCCGCGCCTGTCCCGAAGGATTTGCATGGGCCCCCTGCACGAAGGCTGGCTGGCATGATGGCGCCAGCCATGACACACTATGTCATAGTCGCGCCACGGGGACCCATCCCATGATCCAGCCTGCCCCCACTCCGTCCCCCATGGCCTCGCGCCATCCCCATGTGCTGGAGGACAGGGGCCATGACACCATCGTGCGCGTGGGACAGGCGGACCGGTTCTGGTCCGATTTCTACCACCATGCGCTGACGGCACGGTGGAGCCGTTTCCTGTACTGGTCCATCGCGTTCTATGTCGGGATCAACGTGGTCTTCGCGCTGGCCTACATGGCGGTGGGGTCACAGGTGTCCGGCGCGCGGCAGGGCGATTTCCTCGATTACTTCTTCTTCAGCGTCCAGACCCTGTCCACCGTGGGGTATGGCGTCATGGCCCCGGTCGGCCGCACGGCGAACCTGCTGGCGACGACGGAGGTGCTGGGCGGGATGATGATCAACGCCGTGGCGACGGGCCTGGTCTTTGCCCGGTTTTCGCGCCCGCGCGCACTCATCATGTTCAGCAAGCGCGCCGTCATCATCAACGACAACGCGACACCCCACCTCGACGTGCGTGTCGCCAACTGCCGCCGCAGCCCGATCCTGAGCGCGGATATCGAATTCTCGCTCGCGCGCCTGATCCCGCAGCCCGACGGCCATGTCACGCGGGAGTTCGCTCCCCTGCCACTGCGGCAGTCCCACATCCCGGTCCTGCGCTTTGCGTGCCTGCCGGTGCATGTGATTGACGGGTCCAGCCCCCTGCATGGGGTCACGCTGGACATGCTGCGCGCGGAGGAGGCGGAGATCATCGTCACGATCACCGGCACGGACGAGGCCTCCGGACAGTCGGTGTTCGCCCGCACGGCCTACGGGTTCGACCGGATGCTGTATGACCACCATTTCGTGGACATCATCAACACCAACCCCGATGGCAGCATCACGGTCGATTACACCCGTTTCGACGACCTCGAAAAATGCGCCTGACCCCCACCATCCACCCGTTACGCGCCTGACAGGCCTTTCCACGCCGCAAGCGCGCGCGCCCGCCCGCCCTGAAGGTCCACGATGGGCGATGGATAGGCCACGCGCCTGCGGATCGCGGGATCGCAGGTCCATGGGGTGTGGATACATGACGTGGGCAATGGCGCGAGTTCGGGCACCCATTTGCGCACGTACGCGCCATCGGGGTCGAATTTCTGCGCCTGCAGCACGGGATTGAACACGCGGAAATAGGGCGCGGCATCCACCCCGCATCCCGCAACCCATTGCCAGTTAATGACATTACTTGCGATATCAGCATCGACCAGCGTGTCGCGGAACCATGCCTCCCCCACGCGCCAGTCCATCAGCAGGTGTTTCGTCAGGAACGACGCCACGATCATGCGCACCCGGTTATGCATCCATCCGGTGTGCCACAACTGCCGCATGCCCGCGTCCACGATGGGGTATCCCGTGCGCCCCTGCTGCCACGCCCGCAGGTCATCGGCGTCATCGCGCCATGGCATCGCATCGAATTCGGTACGGAAATTGCCCGATACCAGTTCAGGCTGCGCATAAAGCAGGGACACCGCGAAATCGCGCCATCCCAGTTCCGACAGGAATTTCCCCAAATCCTGTTCACCCGCCCCGTCCCCCCCGCGCACGGCCGCGACGGCTTCGTGCCAGACCTGCCGGGGGGAGACATGGCCAAAGCGCAGATCCGGCGACAGGCGCGACGTCGCGGGCAGGTCCGGCCGGTCGCGCGCATCGCCATATCCCGCCAAACCATCATGGACGAAGCCGTGCAGGCGTTCGCGCGCCCGTGCCTCCCCCGGTTGCCATGCCGCGCGCAGTCCCCCGGCCCAGTCGGGCGCCACCGGGCACAGGCCAAGCGCGTCAATCCCCACGCACTGTTCCGCCCACGCGGCGGGGGGCGGGGCCGCGGGAACCTGCGCAGGCGCGGGCAGGGGCGGAAGCGGTTCGCCCATCGCACGCGCGGCACGCCACCACGCGGTATAGACCCGGAACGCATCGCCCGTGCGGGTGCGCACCGTCCAGGGTTCATGCAGCACGCCGGCCGCAAAGCTGTGGGCCGCAACACCCGCTTCCTTCACGGCGGCCTTGATGGCGGTATCGGTTTCGCGGCCTACGGGATCATAACGGCGGTTCCACACGATTTCCGCCGCACCCGCCTGCGCCACCAGTTGCGGCACCAGCGTTGCGGCATCACCGCGCGCCACATGCAGCACCGCCCCCACCCGCACAAGGTCCGCCCGCAGCGCGCGCAAGGCCCCATCAAGCCACCATTGCGCCGCCCCGCCCAGCGCACGCGCGAACGCATGGCCCGGGTCATGCACGAACAGGCACAGCACCGGCCGCCCCGATGCGACGGCATGTGACAGGGCCGGGTTGTCCGCCAGCCTCAGGTCGTCACGAAACCAGACGATGACGGGCGCGGTAGCGCAGGGTGTCTCGGCAGGGGAAGTCGGGGGCGGGGAAGATCGGGGCATGTCCATTCCGGCAGTGATGGCAGGACCTGCCGGTGTGCTATACCCTTGCAAACCGTTGCAAGTGAAACCTGCCCTCTTTTCTGGATAACCGGCGCGCGCCCATGTTCTTCATGTTCAAGACTGTCCTGTCGGGACTTATCATCGCCCTCGTCTCCACCATTGCGCGGCGTTATCCCGCCCTTGGCGCGCTGGTCGCATCGCTGCCGCTGATCTCGGTGTTCGGGATGCTGTGGCTGTGGGCGGAAACAAAGGATCCGGTCCGCATGGAAACCCATGTGGAGGCGACATTCTGGTACGTCATCCCGTCGCTGCCGATGTTCCTGCTGATCCCGTACCTGATGCGCCATGGGGTCGGTTTCTATCCCGCGCTGCTGGTGGGATGCGTGCTGACCGCCGTACTTTACATGTGGGTCACATGGTGCGCCGCGCGCATGGGCGTGAACCTGTAGGGACCGGGAGTTTTCGGATGCCGTGTCCTTTAGGGAAATGTGGCGTTCCCTGAAGCTTTTTGAAAAAGCTTCACCAGAAACTTCTATAAATTCTATCCGATATTTTTAAATATCCTTTCGGATACATCTTTTTTCAGAAATATCCGTCCGGACAGACGCCTTCCCCGTCAGGGGGAGGCAGGCGGGGATGCGTGCGCCGGGACCGTGGCCTGCACGTTCTGCCCGACAGGGGCGGCCTGGGGCGTGTTCTCCGGCTCCTCGAACATCGCGCGACAGCCAGGGGAAAGCTTGTCGAGCTTGCTTTCAAGACATTCCTCCATCAACTGTTCATTGGGGATGTCCATGAAACACAGCCTGAAGACATCCTTCTTGCACGCCGATGCCTGGTCCTCCCGCCCGGCGGCGGCGTGGGCGGGCAGGGCCTGCGTCATGCCCCAGAACATCGTGACGAGTGCGCACGCCATGATGCGCAGGTCGTGATGTCCGGTTTCATGATGACGCAGCATGTCTTGATCCTCCTTGAAAAAATGGGCCGTGGGAAACGGGCCTGAAATGGGGCATGCGCGATGGAGGTCCCGGTGCGCGGCAGGCGGCGCAATACGACGCGACAACATGGGCCGGACCGCCATCCGGGGCGCGGCGGGACGTGTGTCCAACGCGGAACATGTCGAAAAGTTTCCCGATTATTACGTGAAAATCCAGGAAATAACATCATTTATCTGTGATGATACGCATCCCCGCCTGCCTGCGTTGACACCCCACACCACAACCAGCACCGAAAGGAACGGCATCATGGCCAACGAAACAGCCACTCAACTGGGGAATGCGGCAGGCAAGGTTGCGGACGTCCTGACGGGCGCACGGACGGACAAGTCCGGCCTGATGAGCGCGATGATCGAATATATGGGCGCACGCAACGGCACCGGACGCCGCATCCTGCATGAACGCGCCCGCAACGAAGGGCTGGAGCCGACCGTGCGGCAGTGGGAGGCCGCCCCCTCCCCCGCGCCGACGCAGGCGGACGTCGTGACAAAGCTGCTGCCCGCCGACGTGATCGACCATTTTTCCCGCCAGACGGGACTGTCACACGCGGCGACCATCGCGGGACTGGCGGACCTGCTGCCCCACCTGTCGCGGCTGGATGGCTGACGGCGCGCATGGGAAAATGGGGCATGTGGGATGCAGCCATCCCCCTTGCGCGGCGGGGTCATTGACGCGACCGTATGCGTCACACGACGGACCGACGCATCACGGAGACGACCATGACCACCACCGACACCCAACACGACAAGAGGGCCATCATCGTGACGGGAGGCAGCCGTGGCATCGGCCATGCGATCTGCCGCCTGCTGGCGTCCCATGGCTATCCCGTGGAGATCAACTACAGCCACACCGCCGCCCCGGCGGAGGAACTGGCCGCCAGCATCCGCGCACAGGGGGGCCATGCCGTGGCGATTGCCGCGAACGTGGCCGACCCGGCGCAGATCACCGCCCTGTTCGACCGCGCCACGCGCGAACTCGGCCCGCTGGGCGGACTGGTCAACAATGCAGGCGTCACGGGGACGAAGGTCCGCGTGGATGAACAGACGGCCGAAACACTCGACGCCCTGTTCGACATCAACGTGCGTGGCAGCATGCTGGCGGCGGGCGAGGCCGTGCGCCGCCTGTCCACGCGCCATGGCGGACAGGGCGGCAGCATCGTCAACCTGTCCTCGGTCGCGGCGCGCCTGGGCGGCCTGCCGGGACTGGTCCCCTATGCCGCGACCAAGGCCGCGATCGAGACCTTCACCCGCGGACTGGCCAACGAGGTCGCGCGGGAGGGCGTGCGCGTCAACGCCGTCGCCCCCGGCCTGACGGCGACCGACATGGTCCCCCCGGAAACCGAGGCCCTGGTGGACAAGGTCGTGCCGATGGGCCGCACCGGCCATCCCGACGAAATCGCGCAGGCGGTGCTGTTCCTGATCTCCCCCGCATCTTCGTACATGACCGGCAGCATCATGACAGTTTCGGGCGGACGCTGATACACTGCCACCCATTGCAGCCATCCCGAGGAGATCGCAGCACATGTATATTGCCATGAACCGATTCCGCATTCCCCCCGAAAACGAGGACGCCTTTCGCGAACGCTGGCTGGGGCGCGAAGTCCACCTGCATACCGTGCCCGGCTTCATCAGTTTCCAGCTACTCGCCGGTCCGCGTCACGACGACTACATCCTGTATGCCTCCCACACCATCTGGCAGTCCCGCGCCGCATTTGAAAACTGGACCCGTTCGGACGAATTCCGCGCCGCCCACGCCAGCGCGGGCACGAAGAAACCGCTGATGATCGGCCCGCCCGTATTCGAAGGCTTCGATGTGGTACAGAACATCGTCGCGCGCATGCCCGACGGCGAGGGCTGAGGCCACAGGCCCCGCCCCATCCTGTCACATTTGCGCGCGGCACGCGGAATGTTACGTTTCCATGCCCGCGCGCATCCCGTATGATCGGCCCCTGCGCGGGGCCACGGGTTCCGTCTCCTTTCCCGGACCACAGGAACCCATCGCCATGTCCCCAGCCGCCCTGTCACGTCGCAGCCTCCTCCTTGGCGGGGTCACGGCGGCGGGACTGATGACGGCGCGCGCACGGGCCGGCACGCCCGCCCCGCTGGCGCAACCGCCCAGCGTGGTCACCACCCCGCCGCGGCAGTGGGGGCCGCATGCCCCGGCGCCCTACCTGCCGGATCCGGATATCCTTGCGATTGACCCGTCATTTTCCAACCTTGTCTATGGCAACGCCAACATCCGGCTGGCATGGCGGGGTGGCGACTGGCTGGAAGGTCCGGCGTGGAGCACGCAGGGACGTTTCCTGCTGCTGAGTGACACGATCCGCGCGCAGCAGTACCGTTACCTGTGGGAGACGGGGACGGTTTCGGTCTTTCGTGACTATTCCTACAACAGCAACGGCAACACGTTCGATGCCGAAGGCCGCCTGATCAGTTGCGAACACGGCATGCGGCGGGTCGTGCGCTGGGAACATGACGGGTCGTGCAGCGTGCTGGCGGACCGGTACCAGGGCGCGCCGCTCAATTCCCCCAACGACGTCGTGGTCCATCCCGATGGCGGCATCTGGTTCACCGACCCCGGATATGGCGACACCATCGTCGAAGGCCACCCCGACGCGCCGGGGGGACGTGCCAACCGCATGGGCCGCGAACGCTGGGCCATGGACGGGGAGGTCGTGGCCCAGTTCGCAGGCCATGCGCGGCAGGACGACCATGTCTTTCGCATCGACCCGCACACCGGCGAACTGCGCGCCATCCTGACGCAGCAGCAGCTTGCGGGGCCGAACGGGCTGTGCTTTTCGCCTGATGGCAGCATCCTTTACGTGATTTCCAGCGGCGCGGGACCGGGACAGGACGGCCCCGGCGGGGACCAGCGCATCCATGCCTATGACCTGAAGGACGGGGAAGTGCGCAATGGCCGCGTGTTCGCGGACATGATGCTCGACGGACACCAGTTGGGACCGGATGGCATGCGCGCGGACATCTTTGGCAACCTGTGGTGCGGCGCGGGCGGGCCGCTCGGCCTGTGCGGCGTCGTGGTCTACAGCCCCGCCGGGCGCATGATCGGACGGCTGCGCCTGCCGCGCGGGGTGTCGAACCTGACCTTTGGCGGGCCAAAGCGCGACACCCTGTTCATGTGCGCGGCCGATGCGCTGTTTACGCTGGTGGTCAACACGCAGGGCGCGGGCCTGTCCTGACCCCCTGAATTCGTTAAAACTCCTGGTTCCCAAAGGGTAATACCCTTTGGTGGGGGTGCGGGGGCAACGCCTCCGAGACAACGATGCATGCAGCATCCGGGCTCCGCCCGGACTCGGCAGGGATCGCGATCCCTGCACCCTGATTCGCTTAAAAGTCCTGGTTTCCAAAGGGCAATGCCCTTTGGTGGGGGTGCGGTGGCAAAGCCCCTGACCTTCTTTGTCCTATGCCCCGCCAACCCCATGCCCGACCATCGCCATCGGGTTGACAAGGCGGTCGAACGTCGCCCCGTCCACCAGTCCCGACGCCAGCGCGGCCTCACGCAGGGTGATGTCCTGCTCCATCGCCCGGTGCGCAATGGCGGAGGCATTGTCGTAGCCGATTTCGGGACTCAGCGCGGTGACCAGCATGACCGACCCTTCGACATACTGGCGGATGCGCTTGAGGTTCAGGCGCGTCCCCTCCACCGAGAACACGCGGAAATTGTGGCACCCGTCGGCAAGGATGCGGATTGCATGGATCACGTTGGCCACGATCACCGGACGCATCACGTTCAGGTCCAGTTGCCCCTGGCTTCCGGCAAAGGACACGGTGGCGTCATTGCCCATGACCTGCGTGCAGATCATCACCATCGCCTCGCACTGGGTCGGGTTGACCTTGCCGGGCATGATGGATGAGCCGGGTTCATTTTCCGGCAGGTGCAGTTCCCCCAGGCCACAGCGCGGGCCGGAGCCAAGCCAGCGCATGTCGTTGGCGATCTTCATCAGCGCCACGGCCACTCCGCGCAGCGCGGCCGACACCCGCACCATGGCGTCCAGCCCGCCAAGGGCCGCGAACTTGTTGGGCGCGGTGACGAATTCCCGCCCCGTCAGGGCCGCGATCCGCTGCGCAATGGCACGGCTGAATCCCGGCGGTGCGTTCAGGCCCGTGCCCACGGCCGTCCCCCCCGCCGCAAGCTGCAGCACGCCGCCACGCGCGGCCTTTACCGCATCCAGCGCATCCTCCAACTGGCACGCCCAGCCGGACCATTCCTGTCCCACCGTCAGCGGCACCGCATCCTGCAGGTGCGTGCGCCCGATCTTGACCACGTCATGCCATTCCTCCGCCTTGGCGCGCAGGGCGGCAATCAGTTCCTCCACACGCGGCATCAGGCGGTCGTCGATTTCCAGCAGGGTGGCGACATGCATGGCGGTGGGAAAGGAATCGTTGCTCGACTGTCCCATATTCACGTCATCATTGGGATGGACCGGGGTCTTGGACCCCAGCACACCCCCCAGAAGCTGGATCGCACGGTTGGCAATCACCTCGTTGACGTTCATGTTGGTCTGCGTGCCCGATCCGGTCTGCCAGACGAACAGGGGGAATTCGCTATCCAGCGCGCCACTTGCGACCTCGTCGGCGGCACGGCAGATGGCGTCGGCCTTCCATTGCGGCAGGCGGCCATCGGCGGCATTCACCAGCGCCGCCGCCTTCTTCACGATGCCATAGGCATGGCAGACCTCGATCGGCATGTGGTCGCGGCCGATGGAGAAATGCACAAGGCTGCGCTGCGTCTGCGCACCCCAGTAATGGTCGGCGGGGACGTCGATGTCACCCATCGAATCACGTTCGCGACGCAGGCCGGTGGCCTTGATGCCAATGGGACAGTCGATCAGTTTCGGCGGCTGGGTCATGGGGGACGTTCCTTCCTGTGGTTTTCAGGAAATATGGGAACGCCTGCCGCCCGATACGCCCCCACGCACCATCACAAGCCGGTGCGCGGGGGAAACAGCGGATCAGAAATCCGCTTCGAGCGTGAAGTGATAGGCACGCGGCATGCCGGCATAGGCGGCGCTGGTGCCTGCGGTGGTGACCGACGTACCTTCGGCCGTGCCGTTATAGACCGACGACCAGTACCGTTCGTTCGCAACGTTGGTCACGCCGAAACGCGCCATCCACGGATGCTTGCCCGCACGGAACGGATAGCGCACGCCCATGTCCAGCGTCACATACGACCCGGCAAAGGTGGAGTTGTAGACATCCGCCGCGCGACGGCCCGTGTAATGGACGTTGGCATTGACCGCGAGGCCGTTCAGCGCAAAGCCCTGCGCGAAGGGAACGCGGTAATCCAGCAGCACGTTGGCCTGCAGCGGGGCGACGCCCACCGCCTGCTTGTTGGAGGTCGCGGCGGTCCCGGTATTGAGCACCTGCGCATCGATCCATGTCATGCCGCCGATGACCGACAGGCGCGGCGTGATATGGCCCATCGCCTGGAATTCGACGCCATAGTTACGCTGCGTGCCGTAATTGCCATAGATGTCGGTCTTGGGATCGATGAAGGAATAGCTGCGCGTCGCGCGGAAGCCCGCGATGTTGAACTGCATGTTGCGGTACATATACTTGTACCCGACCTCGAATTCCTCGCTTCGGACGGGCGCGGTGTATTCATTGTCATTCAGCGCACCAGCCGAGACCGAAGACCCGGCCTGCAGCGAACGGCCATAGGTGAAATAGGCCGTCTGGTTGTCGGTGGGCTTGTACACCAGGCTTGCCATCGGGCTGAACGCCGCATCGACATCGGGTGCATGCTTGGTCGCGCCCTTTGACAGGTGCGTGGTCGTGACGGTGTAGCCGTCGATGATCGAGGTGGTCGGCTTGCCCGCGATCGTGCCGGTCGAATCCTGGTCCAGCCAGCTCCACGCCAGCGTGCCGCTTGCCGACCAGTGGCGGTTGAAATGCACCGTGTCGCCCAGGATCATCGACTGGTAACGCACATACTGCGATTCATACTTGCCGTGATAATAGGGCTGCGGCACGTTGCGGCCCACCGGGTTATAGAGCGAGGCGGACTTGATGTCCGTATAGCTCTGCCCGCTCAGCGGGTTATAGCCACCTTCCATGTAGCCATTGGTGCCGACCACGAGGTCATGCGTGATGAAGCCGGTATGCACGCGCCCGTTGACATAGGCCATGTTGCTGCCGACCTTGAAGTCATTGACCGTGGTGGCCGCCGACATCGCCTGCTTGTAATCGCCCTTGTTGTCGATCAGGGTATCGGCCGCCTCGAACACCTGACGGCCGGAATCCTGGTACAGCCCGCCGATGACGAAGCTCCAGTTATCGTTGATCCGGTGCTTCAGCTTGGCGAGGAACACGTTGTTTTCGGAATTGAAGCCCGCATTGTCCTGCCCCATGTGCGGCTTGCCCAGGTCGGGGGCGGTGGGCAGGTGGTACCCGGCAAGGTTGATGCCCGCGGGCATGCCGCGTTCATCGAACGTGTAATGGCTGGCGTCGAGTTCCAGCACCGTGTTGTGGTCGATATGGATGTCGAAATCCGCACTGACGAGGTTACGGCGCACCCAACTGTCCTGCACATAGGACGTGCCATCTCCATGCAGCAGGTTGATGCGGTAGCCCAGCCAGCCATGTTTGCCGACCCGGCCGGAGGAATCGACATTTTCCATCAGCGTGCCGATGGAATCCACGCCCACCGCAAGGCGGTTGATCCGTTCATCCGTCGGGCGTTTCAGGCCATATTCGAACGTGCCCGCCGGGTTCTGCGGCCCATACAGCGCACCGGCCAGCCCGTTGAGGACCTGCACGTTGTCGAACTGCTCCGCGGCATAGGGGGTGACGGTAAAGGCGTTCAGCCCGTCGATGCGGCTGTTGGAGATGACATCGGCCTCGAACCCGCGCGACTGCGGACGGCTGGTGCCCGGGTCGGCACGGGTTTCAAGCTGGACCGAGGGCATGTACTGCATCAGGTCGTTGACGTTGCGCGCCTGCTGGTTGACGATCACGTCATGCGGGACGGTCATGATCGACATCGGCGTGTCAAGCGTGCGCCGCGTGCCCAGCGGGCCGAGGTTCGCCGTCTTCTTGTTGTAATCGGCGGCAGCGCCAGACGCCATGCGCCGGTGGCCGATCACGGTCATGTCCTCCGCATTGGCGGAACCAACGGCGGTGGAGGCGACGGCTTCCTGCCCCGGCGCGACCTGCGTGGGGGCGGCCTGCGCAGCGGTGCCCTGTGCGGTGGTGCCCTGCGTGGTGGTGGCATGGCCGGTGGACGGCCCCTTGGACGCAGGCTGCGCAACGGTGGCGGCAACGGCCGACAGGCCCATGGGGGTCAGGCCCAGTCCTGCCGAAACAACATAAATCGCCGTCCTCTTGACCGTGCGCATGCGGCTACCTTCTGAAAGAATTGTGATAAAAGATATCCCGGCGTATATAATCGTGATTACGGCATGTCTATATTCGTTCGTATATGTACCGCATTTTTTTACGAACCGTCCCGGTGGCCGTCCTCTGCCATGAAAATAAATTTCATAGCTGCACCAAACGTTTCTTTCTTTTGTTCGGGATTACATAGGCGCGGCGGCACCGGCACCAACTGTTGCAGTAAAGACACATAATTTTCTGGAATGTATATCGGCCAGAACTTTCGAAATAACTATATTCTTCCGTATATAGACAATACAGGACGATTCCTGCACAAAATATCATGCATGGTGACATGGGCAGGACATCATCCCGCACGATGCCGTCATGACGACATACATGGGGCCGGCCCCATTACTTTGCGAATGAAAATTATTTACATCGTTACCCGGCCATCCTGATGGCCAGCCGCCACGACACGCGACGCAACCCCGCCAAGGGGCGGGCGTTCAGCAACGTGCATCCCATGCCGTGTGGATGAAAGAAGACACAAGATCATCGGCGCTGAACTTCCTGCCCCCGGCGTTTCGCGCATCGGGGCGGGATTATCCGGGGAACCGTCATGTCCGTGCCGCGCCTCCTCCTCTGCCTGTCCTGTATCATCGCGATGGCCGGGTGCATGTGGCCTGACCCACGCATCACACCGCGCCATGGCGACCCGTCCGCATCGCCCCTGACCGCATCGGGCGCGCAGTCCACGCAACGGGGCGGCACCGCAGGCGGCGGATACGATCAGGGACTGCCGCAATAGGCGCATGGGCGGAAGTGGACGCGCATCATGGGCCTTGGCCATGCCCCCGTGATGGTCCCGTCCAGGCGCAAGGGGGGCAGACCTGCATTCACATGGAGGCTCCCATTCTGAAAAATGTCACGGAACCTTGAGGGAATACAGTAGTGTTACAACATCGCATCCACTGGATGCCCTGTATGCTGGCTCCCCAAGCCCAAGCTGACTGAGGAAACATTAATGTCCGACCTGATTGTCATCGGTTTCGACGCGATCGACGAAGCCACCGCCGCCCTGACGGAATGCAAGGCGCTGGAAAAGGAATACCTGCTGGACCTGGAAGACGCGGTCGTCGTCGTGCGTGACGCGTCGGGCAAGATCCACCTGCAGCAGACCGTGAACCTGGAGAAGGTGGGCGCATCCTATGGCCTGTTCTCCGGCGGGTTCTGGGGCGCGCTGGTGGGGCTTCTGTTCCTCAACCCGCTGGCCGGGTTCGTCGCGGGCAGCGTCGTGGGCGCGGGCGCGGGCGCGCTGGCTGGCTCCATGAGCGATTACGGCATTGATGACAAGTTCATCAAGTCGCTGGGGGCGACGATCCCGGTCAACACCTCCGCCCTGTTCATCCTGGTGCGCAAGTCGCAGCCTGAGAAGGTTCTGGCGGACCTGAAGCAGTTCAAGGGCCATGCCCGCATTCTGCAGACCTCCCTGTCCCCAGCCGACGAGGAAAAGCTGCGCGCGGCACTGGGCGAAGTCGCGGCGAAGACCACGCCGACCGCCTGAACGCGGCCACGGCCGTGTTTCTGAAAACATGGAATGAGCGTTTTCGGATGCCGCCTTTTTTAAAAGGCGGCATTCTTTTTGCGGTTTTTCCAGCAAAATGCCCCTGAATGCGTGTGGGCCGGGCCTGAAATGTCGTGGGGCGCGCGCGGGATGCTGCCCTGAAACCCGCCAAAGGGCATTGCCCCTTGGAAACCATGGCCTTCCCATGACGTGATGGCCATGGGCCGTGCCCCCGCGCCCACATATCGTTGATGAGCAGGCGTGGGAGCGGGATGATAGGATGATTTCCCACCACCGCCCGAGGAAACCGCATGCGCCTGTTCCGCCCCACCGGCCACCTCCGTCCCCGCCTGCCCGCACTGCTGGGCCTTGCGCTGTGTCTGGGCGGTGGCCTGCCGCAGGCTGGCGCCGCCACCCCGACACGCACCGAATCCCCCGCGCTGAAGGTCGCCTATACCTCCCGACGGGTGATGAACGCGGTGACCGTATCGGATGACGGGCGGGTATTCGTTTCCTTCCCTTACTGGGGCGGGGGTGACACGCCGGGGCCGACGGTGGCCGAACTGGCCCCCGATGGCACGGCCCGCCCCTATCCCGATACGAAATGGAACGACTGGGCCACGTCGCATGACAACGACCATGCGTTCGTGCGCGTCAACGCGATCCGCATCGGCCCCGACGGGAAGCTGTGGGTCGTGGATTCAGGGGAGGCCAATGTCGGCGGCGCGCCCAATCCCCCCACCGGGGCCAAGGCCAAGCTGGTGGTCATCGACATCGCGACCGGGCAGGTCACCCGCACCATCAGCCTTGCCGACGCCAGCACGCCACATACCTATATCGACGACCTGCGTTTCCATGGTTCCACCCTGTTCCTGACGGATGCGGGTGATCCGGGACTGGTGGTGGTGGACATGAACACCGGGCGGCAGCGGCGGGTGCTGGAACATGCGCGCTCCACCACCGATGAACGCCCGATGTATGCCGAAGGACAACTGCTGATCAGCAACGGCAGGCCCGCGCGCGTCCATGCGGACCAGCTTGAGGTCTCCCCCGACGGGACGAAGCTGTATTTCCAGCCAAGTTCCGGCCCCATGTGGGTCGTCCCCACCGCAGCGCTGGAGGATGCGGGCCTGTCGCCCGCCGCGCTGGAGAAACAGGTGCGCCTGTTCCACGACACGCCCACCACCGGCGGCACGGCCATTGACGGGGACGGCAACCTGTATGTGTCCGACACGAACCTTTTGCGGATCCTGCGCATTACGCCGGGGGGACAGGTCTCGACACTGGTGGCGGACAGGCGACTGGTCTGGGCCGACGCCATGTGGATCGCCCATGATGGCGCGCTATGGATCCCCGCCGTGCAGTTGAACCGCACGGCCACGTTCGAACGCGATGGCAGGTCGCACCTGAACCTGCCGGTTGCGATCTACCGCATGGACCTGCATCTCAGGCCCGTGCGGTAGAGGGACGCCGCAGGGAAACGGATCAACATCCCGGGCTCTGCCTTCATGATCGGGAAAGGCGGTGCCTTTCGACGCTTTTTCGGCCCAGATCTGCCGTTATCCGCCAGATGGAGGCGCGCCTATCTATCCCGGCACCATGACGGAGACGCCAAACGCACCCGTGGGAAAGCCGGTACGTGCGACCTCCCCGCCAGACAGGTGGGCGATATCCGACAGGGAATAATCGTTCAGCGCCTCCATGAAGGCCGCATGTGCCATGTCGAACATCTGTGCAAAGGCGCCGGGCTGCCGGGTGGCGGGACGTGCGGCCTCGATACAGCGGATGACATCGCCGACACGCACCCGCGCCGGGTCCTTGTTGCGCAGGCGCAGCAGCCCATCCCCGGCGGTGGACCGTTCGATCAGGCCGCAGCGGTCCAGGTCGTGCAGGACCCCGGCGACTTCCTGGGCCGACAGGCCGCACCTGCCCGATATGTCCTGAACACTGGCCGACCTGCTGGAATATCGCGTCATGCAGATAAGGAATTTCACTGCATGGTCTGTGTGTAGGGAAAGCTGCATCTAATTTTGCATCTCGCACGCAATGACTGATCCTGCGACGTCGGGTCGCCAGTTTCACTTTTATATAAAATCTGCAAACAGACAACACATTAGACCAGTCTCTTATAACCCTGACGGCCTGTATGCGCATCTGCCCGCGGACCCATGAAGCCTGACTTTACGGCCATAACGGGGCAGGATTGGGGCAGATGCATGCGCCTGAGGGCAATCGTGCATTTTGCTTCGATAAATTTGTAATATTCGCGTGACGAACGCCACGGGGCGCGCCATATCGGTGAAAATGCGGCCCTTCCTTTCGCGCGCCCCGTGGCGCTTCCTTGCACGCCCCTTCACCACCGCGCTGCCGGGGGCGTGGCTGTATGCGCCACGCCTGACGGCGGCGGGGTTTTCGCTGCGCACCACCATCGCCGCCCTGCTGGCGCTGGCCATCGCGTTCGGCATGGAACTGGGCGAACCGCAATGGGCGCCCATGACGGTGTGGATCGTGGCGCAGGGCACGCGCGGCGAAAGCATTTCCAAGGCGCACTGGCGCATTGTCGGCACGCTGGCGGGCATTGCTTCGGCCATCGTGCTGATCGCGGCATTCCCGCAATCGCCATGGCTGTTCTTCCCCGCGCTGTCGCTGTGGGTGGGGCTGTGCACGGCGCTGGGCACGCTGGTGCATAATTTCCGCAGCTACGCCTTCGTACTGACGGCCTATACCTGCGCCATCGTGGCACTGAGTGCGACGGCCATCGCGGACCAGGTCTTCACCCTCGCCATGGCGCGCGGCAGCTATATCCTGCTGGGCGTGATCTGCGAGATGGTGGTGGGCATGGTCTGCCTGCCCAACGTCGCGGCCCAGGCGCGCGAGGCCGTGACGACGCAGTTGCGCCAGATCATCACGCAGGCGGCGATGGCGGTACGCGACATCCTTGCCGGCCGTCCCCCGCCGGAAGGCGACCTGCATGGCATCTTCTCACGCGCGCTGCTGCTCAATGACCGGATCGAATTCAGCGCGATCGAGGTCGGGCGGGAAAAGCACGTCGTCGCCTTCGCCCGCGCGACGCTGGGACTGGTCACGCGCATGACGTCGCGGGGCCTGGGCATGCGCAGCCGCCTGCTGGCGATTCCCGATCACTCCGCGCTTGCGGGTGCGGTCATCGACGATACGATCGCGCTGCTGGGGCTTCTGCCCGATGCGCTGGGCGATGCGCGTGCGCTGGCGCGGATACGGACCGACATGGCGCACCTGACCCGACGGTGCGCGGATGGCATCGCATGGACCACGCGCCCCCTGACCGATAATGCTGCGATCGAGGCCGCAACGGGCGACCGGATCGTGCTGCAGGGAATGGAACTGCTGTTGCACGAGATTTCCCACCTCCTCGCCTGTTTTGCCGATGACCCGCGCGAGGCGCTGACGCCGGGGCGTTTCAGCCTGCCGCGTCCCGACAACTGGCATGCCGCATGGCATAACGGCCTGCGTTCGGGCGTCGCGGTCCTGACGGCGGCATTGATATGGGAGACGACGGCATGGGCGCAGGGTGCGCTGTTCGTCACCTTTGTCTGTGTCGTGTGCGCGCGCTTCGCCTCCTTCAGCAACACGGTGCTGGCCAGTGCGGCGTTCTTTTATGGCGCGGTGTGGGCGGCGATGGCCGCCGTGGTCCCGGTCTTCGTGGTGATGCCGCTGACCTCGGCCTATCCCGTGCTGTGCTTCAGCATCGCGATCCCGATGTTCATCGGCGGCCTGGCGACACGCAACCCCTCCACGGCGGCGATGGCCGCGTCGTTCAGCAATTTCTTCCCCTACCTGCTCGGCCTCGACAACCACAGCCGCATCGACGAACTGCAATGGTTCAACACCACCTTCGCGCTGCTCAGCGGCCTTGGCTTCGGGGTGCTGGTCTTCCGCTACGTGCTGCCGTTCAACCTGCGGCGGTTCTGCGCGCTGTTCCGCGCCCGCACGCTGGGCAACCTGCATCGCATCGGGCGCACGCCCGCACGGATGGAGGAAGACGTCTGGATCGGCGGCATCATACAGGGCATGGAAAACCTGATCGCGCATATGGGCCACAGGGGGGACCGCCTGACGGATGCGTGGCTGCATGGGGCGTTTTCGGTCATGACCATTGGCCGCAACCTGCTGTACCTGCGTGATTTCCGTGGCGACCCGCGTATTCCGGACAATGCGCGCGACGACCTGTCGGCCCTGTTCGATGCCCTGTCGCATGCCGCCACCGGCCCGGCCGCGCTGGCGCGCCAGGTCCGCGCCACGTTCGAGCGCCTGCATGGCATGGAGCGGACCTCCGGCGATACGGGCACGCGCATCGCGCTAAGTGCCGCGCTGGGCGGCCTGATCATCGTCGCGACCGAACTGGGCCGGGGGAATGTCTTTTTCAGCCCCGGCGCCGCCTGTCCCGACCCGCGCGCCCGCGCCTGAGCACGGCGACAGCCCGTGGTAAAACCTCCGGCGCGGTGATATGACCGCAGCACGGATATCGCCAGATCCGGACGAAAACGGGCCATTCCCTTCCCGCCCTTTCCCGCCGCGACGGCAGGGCGGGGGCTGGCATGGCCCACCCCATGATGACGGAAGACGGACTTTTCATGAACGCGCCCCTCCCCTGCCTGAGCATAGAGCCCGTGACCGCCCCGCTGCAGGGGCGCGTGGTCCTGCCGGGGTCGAAATCCGTGACCAACCGCGTCCTGCTGCTGGCGGGACTGGCGCGCGGCACGTCGCACCTGACGGGCGCACTGAAAAGCGACGACACCCTGTACATGGCGCAGGCCCTGCGGCAGATGGGCGTGGAGGTGGAACAGCCCGATGCGACCAGCTTTGTCGTGCGCTCCACCGGCATGCTGCGCGCGCCGGACGCCCAGCTGTTCCTGGGCAATGCGGGCACGGCGGTGCGGTTCCTGACGGCGGCAAGCGCACTGGTGCGCGGCACGGTGGTCGTGGGGGGTGACGCCAACATGGCGCGCCGCCCCATCGCCCCGCTGGTCACCGCGCTGCGCCAGCTTGGCATCGACGCCAGCGCGCCAAGCGGGTGCCCGCCCGTCACCATCCATGGCACCGGCGGGCTGTCGGGCGGGGCGGTGGAAATCGACGCCAGCCTGTCGAGCCAGTACGTCTCCGCCCTGCTGATGATGGCGGCATGCAGCAGCAAACCCGTGCGCATCAGCCTGTCCGGGCCGCATATCGGGGCGCAGGGCTATATCGGGCTGACCATCGCGGCGATGCGCGCCTTTGGCGCCAGCGTCACGGCCGGGGATGACGCATCGTGGACCGTCGCACCGGGCGGCTATACCGCGACCGACTTCCGCATCGAACCCGATGCCTCCGCCGCGACGTACTTGTGGGCGGCCGAGGCGCTGTCGGGCGGCGCGATCGACATCGGCTTTCCCATCGACGATTTCACGCAGCCCGATGCCGCCGCGTGGCGCGTGATCCAGTCCTTCCCCCATATGCCCGCCGTGATCGACGGGTCGCAGATGCAGGACGCGATCCCGACGCTGGCGGTCATGGCGATGTTCAACGCAACGCCGGTGCGCTTTGTCGGGATCGAGAACCTGCGCGTCAAGGAATGTGACCGCACGCATGCGCTCGCAACACAGATGCAGCGCATCAATCCCGCCTACGCACGCGAAGAGGGCGACGACCTGCTGGTCTTCCCCAGCCCCGACCCCGCGCAGACCGCCAAAGAGGTGCGGATCGAGACCTATGACGACCACCGCATCGCCATGTCCTTTGCCCTTGCGGCGCTGAAGATCCCGGGGATTTCGATCCTCAATCCCGGCTGCGTGGGCAAGACGTTCCCGGCCTACTGGGACACGCTGCGGGCGCTGGGCGTGAAGATCGCGCCCTGCGGGTCAAATTAAGGCTCAGGGCGCTGCCCTGAAACCCGGCAAAGGGCATTGCCCTTTGCAAACCATGACTTTTAACGAATCAGGGTGCAGGGATCGCGATCCCTGCCGGGTCCGGGCAGAGCCCGGGTGGGGCAAACGCCGACTTCCTCAGGGGCGTTGCCCCCGAACCCCCACCAAAGATCGCAGACCTTTGGAAACCGTTACTTTTCCTGTCCGATGATTGCCTCTGCCGCCGCCACGGCGGTATGGAGCTGCGCGTGGATGTTGGCGGGTTCCACCACGGGGGTGATTCGGTGGCGGTCCATGTCGGCACGCAGGTAGGGGCTGACCCGGCCAAAGATCACGGTAACGCCCCGCGCGCGCAGGGCGGTGAACAGGTCGCGCAGGTCGCTGGCGGCGGAAAAGTCGATATCCGTAATGGCGCTGGCATCCACCACAAGGCAGGACAGGGGCCTTGACGCCCCCTCCACCATCACGCGCACATCAGCAACGAACCGGGCGGAGTTGGCATAGAACAGGTCCGCGCAGAACCGGTAGACCACCAGTCCCGGCGACGTCCACACCCCGGCGGCGACACCGCGCGGTTCCAGCAGGCCGGAATGCGGGTCATGGCACAGGATCATGGTGTGGGGTTCGTAACTGTGGCGCACATGGCGAAACAGCGACAGTGCGATGGCAAGGAAGATCCCCTGTTCCACCCCGATGCCGACCACCGCCGCCGCCGTCACCAGCGCCAGCCCGCATTCGCCGGGGCTTTCACGCTGGATGGCACGGATCGCGCGCAGGTCAACCATCCCCACCGCCACCGTAAAGACGATGGAGGCCAGGACACAGCGCGGCAGGTACCGCAATGGCCCCGTCAGGAACACCAGCACCACCGCCGTCACGGCGGCGAAGGTCAGTTGCGCAAGCTGCGTGCGCGCACCGGCCCGCGCGGCCATCGCGGTCTGGGTCGGGCTGCCATTGACGGTGAATGTCCCGCTCAGCCCCGCCACGGCATTGGCCGCGCACAGGCCAAGGATGTCCGCATTGTCATCCACCGGGTCATGAAACCGCAGGGCGAACGCACGCGATGTCGCCGCACTCTGCGCAATGATGACGAACACGCAGGATGTGGCGACCGGCAGCAGCGCGAGCATGTCGTTCCATGACACATCGGGGACATGCAGGCGGGGCAGGCCGCTTTCGATCGGGCCGAGCGTCTCTATCCCATGGCCCGACAGGCCGAACACCATGCTGGCGATGATCGACCCCACCACCGTCACCAGCGCCAGCGGCGCGCGCGGCGCCAGCCTGTCGCCCACCATGATCAGCCCCACGACAAAGGCCGACAGCACCATGGTCGGCCCGCTGGCCCGTGGCAGGTGCGCCACCGTCTGGAACAGTTGCAGAAGCGGATTGTGCGCGGTGGTCACGATGCCCAGCATGTCGCGCATCATCGCCAGCGCGACCTGGATCCCCACCCCCGCCATGAACCCCACCAGCACGGTACGCGACAGGAAATCGGCCAGGAACCCAAGGCGGAACAGGCGCGCAACCAGCAGGAATCCCGCGCTGAGCAGGGCAACCATGCTGACCAGCGCCATGTAATGCGGACTGCCCGGCGGGGCCATGCGGCCCAGCGCGCTGGAAAAGATGGCGGCGGTGGCGGAATCGGCCGCCACCACCAGATGACGCGACGCGCCGAAACACGCAAACGCCACCAGCGGCAGCAGCACCGTATACAGCCCCGTCACCGCAGGCATGGCGGCAATGCGGGTGTAGCCCAGAACCTGCGGGATGTTCATCGACGCCAGCGATATCCCCGCGATAACGTCACGCAGGCGCGCACGCCATCCCCCCGGCGCGCGCGGGCCCTGTGCGGCACCTGTTTTCATGACCATGATACCAAAATCGCCCGTAATCCTGCCACCCGGACCACAAAGCCGGGCCGCGCCACGTCACCGTGGCAAAGACCGTCGATCATATCGTAAAATGCACGCAGCACGCCACAGCACGCACGGATCGCGCGCGCACGGGCACGTGACAGGCGGTAATGCATCGCGCATGCCCGCCATGACGGGCAAACATACATATTCGCCACAAAAATATCAGGTATTCACTTTTGAAGTATCCAGTATCCGACGGACAACATGAAAGTTTTGCGCGGTTTCCGAAATAATACTTCATGTTATTTCGTTTACTTAAAAATCATCAATCATAATGGATTATTATTCATGATTTTTTCAAATACTGTTTTGTATTTTATATTTGTCATGTGATCGTGAACCGCCGTCCAAGGCTATATCTTTTTACAAACCCGGTATGCGCTGCACGTATATTGCGTCGATTAAGCCATGGCGTTGATATATAACATATAGATATATTCAATCTGGACCGCATCGGTCCGCTGTCTATCCTGCCCGACAACAGGATTATCACAAAAAACGTTCCCCCATCATTGCCATAGATTTTGTTATGTCCCTCAGCCATCCGAAACTGCTCATCATCCAGCCCTCGCATTACCGATCCAAAACGGACCGGACGATTTTCAAGACCCGACGACGCCAGATGGTTCCCCTCGCCCTGCCTTACCTTGCGGCGCTGACGCCACGGGAATGGTCGGTCACGCTGCTTGATGAACAACTCGAAGACATCAATTTCGACGCGCCCGTCGATGTGGTGGCGCTGACGGCGTGGACGCTGCATTCGCCGCGCGCCTATGACATCGCCACCGAATTCCGCCGCCGTGGCGTGACCGTCATCATGGGCGGGCCGCATGTCTTCTTCTATGCCGACGAAGCCGCGGAATATTGCGATGCCGTCGGCGTGGGCGAGGCGGAGCCGATCTGGACCACGATGCTGGAGGATGCGGCGGCGGGACGGCTGAAGAAGATCTACCGTGCGACGCCGCTCAAGGAACTCGATAACCTGCCGCCGCCACGCTATGACCTGCTGGACCTGAAGAAATTCGGCCCGTTCCGTACCTTTGCGGTACAGTCGTCACGCGGGTGCCCGTTCGTGTGCGATTTCTGTTCCGAACGGTTCTACCTTGGCGGGCGCTACCGCTGGCGTCCGGTCAACCAGATGGTCGATGAAATCCGGCGCATCAAGAACAAGGGATCGCATTTCTTCTTTGGCGAAAGCAATTTCGGCGGCAAGAAAAGCCGGGCCATGGAACTGATGGAAGGGCTGGTCCCGCTGAAGATCCGCTGGTCCACGCTGTGGTCGTCCAACCTGTGCCTTGATACCGATTTCCTCGACCTTGCGCAGAAAAGTGGCGTCATGCACGTCAATATCGGCATCGAAAGCATCGATGCCGAGACGCTGGCCGACATGAAGAAGGGCTGGAACAAGACCACCCGCTATGGCGAGATGTTCGAGAACATGCGCCGCCGTGACATCAGCTACTCCCTCAACTTCATCTTCGGTTATGATGACGAGGACCCCGATGTCTATGACAATACCCTGCGTTTCCTGGAGGAACACAAGGTTCCGGCGGCCTATTTCAACATCCTGACCCCGACCAAGGGCACCGCCCTGTTTGACAAGATGCTCAAGGCCGGGCGCATCATCGACCCCGAGGATATCGACCGCTGGCCGGGGCAGGTCTGCCATATCTGGCCGCGCGACTGCACGCCGGGACAGATGGAGCAGCGCATCCAGCGGATGTACAAATCCTTCTATGGCATGCATTCGATCTTCCACCGGCTGCCGTTCCCCAAGTCGCGGTCCGACATGGCATCGTGGATCCTGAACATGTCCGAACGCCGGATGGCATTTTCGTCCACCGGGAACAACGATTTCGATATCTATTGATGATACGCCGCCCGTATCGGAAATAGTCCTTCCGGACGCCGCCCTTCCTCAAAAGGGCGGCGTTTTTTTTGGGGCTTTCCACAAGACCCCCTGCCCCCGGCCTGCCGCTGCGATAACGGCCCATCCGGGGCAGGACCGTGATGCATGGCGCCCCATGCGCCACCGCGGGAGCGGACAGCCGCCTCTTTCACGCTTTCGTGCAATTACGTTGCAGGGTCGCATGCCCCCCTGTCACGCGATATGGTGTGGCCGATCCTTCATCATCCCATCCTGGCACAAAGGGCATTTCATGTTTTCATGCACCGGATATGCGGCGAGCGCCGCAGATGCACGCCTTGGCCCCATCACGTTCGACCGGCGCGACCCCGGCCCCGATGACGTAAAGATCGACATCCTGTATTGCGGCGTCTGTCATTCCGACCTGCACCAGGCGCGCGACGAATGGCACAACACCATCTTCCCCTGCGTCCCCGGGCACGAAATCGTGGGACGTGTGGCGCAGGTGGGTGCATCGGTCACGCGTTTTCACACCGGCGACCTTGTGGGCGTTGGCTGCATGGTCGATTCCTGCCGTGAATGCAAAAGCTGCCGTGACGGGTTCGAACAGTATTGCGAACAGGGCTTCGTCCCCACCTATAACGGAGAGGACCGGCAGGGCCGCGGCATCACCTTTGGCGGGTATTCGCGCGCCATCGTCGTGGACCAGTCTTTCGTGCTGAAGGTCCCCGAAAAGCTTGACCCCGCCGCCGTTGCCCCGCTGCTGTGCGCAGGGATCACCACCTATTCCCCGCTGCGCCACTGGAAGGTGGGGCCGGGACAGCGGGTTGGCATCGTCGGACTTGGCGGGCTTGGCCATATGGGTGTGAAATTCGCCCGTGCCTTTGGCGCGGAAGTGGTTTTGTTCACCACATCCGCCAGCAAGGTCGCCGATGGCCTGCGCCTTGGCGCGCATGAGGTCGTGCTGTCGAAGGACGCCGACGCCATGGCGCGCGAGCATGGGCGTTTCGACTTCATCCTTGATGCGGTTGCCGCCAACCATGACATCAACGCCTATCTGGAACTGCTCAAGCGTGACGGGACGCTGGTGCAGGTCGGCGCACCGGAAACGCCGCTGCCGGTTTCGGTGTTCAGCCTGCTGATGAAGCGCCGCAGTTTCAGCGGGTCGCTGATTGGTGGCATCCCCGAAACGCAGGAAATGCTGGATTTCTGTGGGGAGCACGACATCACCGCCGATATCGAGATGATCCGCATGGACCAGATCGAGGACGCCTATGCCCGCATGCTGAAATCCGATGTGAAATACCGCTTTGTCATCGATATGGCGACCATGCCGGCCACCGCCTGAGATCATCCGGAAACCACAAAAAGTTTTTGGGTGCCGCCTTTTTTCAAAAAGGCGGCGTTTCTTGAAGCTTTTTGAAAAAAGGCGGCACCCAAAAACTTCTTTTACTTTTTCCTTTTTCATAAGCAATCACCACGCCCCGATAAAAAAACCGCTTCCTGCCGAACCTTTGGTCGCCCCGCATGTTGGATAGGGGCACGCCAATTCCGGAACGAGCGTCGCGCGACCATCCTGGTCGCGTCGATGTCACGTAGATGGACGCTCGCTCCCCTCTGCACGGGAGTCCTCCATGGCTTACAAGACCGTAAACACCTATACCAACGAACTGGTCGCGACCTTTCCCGACCTGCGCGCCGACGAACTGCAACAGGCGGTCGCACAGGCGCAGGCCACCTATACCAGATGGGCGCGCACCGATTTTTCCGAACGACGCGCCATCGTGAAAAAGGCGGCACGGCTGCTGCGTGAAAACAGCGACCATTATGCCAGGCTCCTGACGCTGGAGATGGGCAAGCTTCTGCGCGAAAGCCAGCAGGAGGTCACGCTGTCGGCCGATATCCTCGATTACTACGCCGACAAGGCGGAGGAATTCCTCGCCCCGCAGCCTGTCCCGGATGAAGCGGGACGGGGTGATCGCGCCATGGTCATCAGCCAGCCAATGGGCATCATCCTTGCGATCGAGCCATGGAACTTCCCCTATTACCAGCTTGCGCGCGTGGTCGGGCCACAGTTCATGGCGGGCAACGTGGTGATGGTCAAGCATGCCTCCAACGTGCCGCAGTCGGCCGCCGCCTTCGCACAGCTTTTTGACGATGCGGGCGCGCCACAGGGGCTGTACACCAACCTGTATGCCACCCACGCGCAGCTTGAGACCCTGATTGACGACCCGCGCATCATTGGTGTCGCCCTGACCGGCAGCGAGGGCGCGGGCGCGCGCATCGCCGCGCGGGCGGGGCAGAACCTGAAGAAGACGACGATGGAACTTGGCGGAAGTGACGCCTTCATCGTGCTGTCGGATGCGGACATGGAACAGGCCGTCAAATGGGCCGTATGGGGCCGGATGAACAATGGCGGACAGTGTTGCGTGGCGTCCAAGCGCATCATCGTCATGGATGATATCGCCGATGAATTCCTCCGCCGCTTTACCGAGGCACTGGGGCGGCTGGAACCGGGCGACCCGATGGACGAGGCCACGGGCCTGCCGCCCATGTCGTCACAGGCTGCCGCGGACCAGTTGAACGAACAGGTCCGCATCGCGGTGAAACATGGCGCAAAGGCGATCCGTGTGGGACCGACCCCGCCCCAGCGCGGCGCATTCGTGCAGACCACGATCCTGACGGACATCACACCGGACAACCACGTCTTCCACCAGGAACTGTTCGGTCCCGTCGCCATGTTCTTTCGCGTGCGCGACGAGGATGAGGCGATCCGGATCGCCAATGACAGTTCGTTCGGCCTGGGGGGATCGGTCTTCACCCGCGATACCGACCATGGGACGGAGATCGCGCGGCAGATCGAAACCGGCATGGTGTTCGTCAACCACCCGACCTGGACCCGCGCCGACCTGCCGTTCGGGGGGATCAAGCGGTCGGGATATGGGCGCGAGCTTTCGTCGCTGGGGATCCAGGAATTCGTCAACAAGAAACTGATCGACGTCGTGCCGATCGACGCTGCCGCCTGACCTTCACTGGATGCGGGGACCACGGGCCTGCGGGACAGCATGTTCCGCAGGCCCGGTCGTACCTTCATGTCCCTTTTTGAAAAAAGAACCAGAAAACTTCTTATTATCAAAAGTTTTTGGTGAAGCTTTTTCCAAAAAGCTTCAAAGAACATCGCCCCCTTGAAAATACGGCACCCAATCCCTCCGCCATCCCCTGCAAACGCGACCTCTCACCTTGCCTCCGGCATGGGCAACACCCAATATGGCTGCTGTCCCCCTTTGGGAAAGAGGCATCCATGGCACGCTGGTCCTATCCCCGCCCACCCTCCAGCGAGATCACGCCACACGCGGCATGGCTATCGCGTCGTCATTTCATGGCTGCCGCGTCATCCGCCACGCTGGCCGCCCCGTTCGGCCATGCCGGCCCGGCCATGGCGGCGGCCCTGCATACGCTGCCCGGCCCGTATCAGGCGGCCGAAACGCCAACGCCGCTGGAAGATGTCACGCATTACAACAATTTCTATGAATTCGGCATGGGGAAAAGCGACCCGTCCACCTATGGCGGCGCATTCCGGCCACGCCCATGGACCCTGTCCGTCGAGGGGCTGGTGGAACGCCCGCGCGTGTGGGACATCGACCGCCTGATGGCCGAAATGCCGCTGGAGGAACGGCTGTATCGCATGCGCTGCGTGGAGGCATGGTCGATGGTCATCCCGTGGGACGGCTTCGCACTGGCGGCGCTGCTGAAGCAGGCGCAGCCACTGGGCAGCGCACGCTACGTCGCGTTCGAATCCGTGCTCCGCCCCGGGGAGATGCCGGGGCAGCGCAACCTCCTTGACGCCCTGCCGTGGCCCTATGTGGAGGGGTTGCGCCTGGACGAGGCGATGCACCCGCTGACCTTCCTTGCGGTCGGGCTGTACGGGCAGACGCTGCCCAACCAGAACGGCGCGCCGGTGCGGCTGGTGGTGCCGTGGAAATATGGCTTCAAGGGGATCAAGTCGGTCACGCGCATCCGGCTGGTGGAGCAGATGCCCACCACGACATGGAACCGCATGGCCCCTTCGGAATATGGTTTCTTTGCCAACGTCAATCCGGATGTGGACCACCCACGATGGAGCCAGGCGACAGAACGCGTGATCGGCGCGGGCGGCTTTTTCGGCGGCGGCCGCAAAAGGACGCAGATGTTCAACGGATATGGCGAACAGGTCGCGGGCCTGTATGGGCAGATGAACCTGCGGACCCACTTCTGACATGCCCTACCTGACCGGCACACCGCGCAACCGGACCGTCATGCCATGGCGGTTCGAGACATGGGTCATCACGCTGCTCGGCCTCGGGCCTGCGGCACTGTATTTCTGGTATGGCGCGCATGACCGACTGGGGGCGGACCCGGTCAATGTCTTTGAACGCTGGCTGGGGCTGTGGGCGGTGCGTTTCCTGCTGGTGACGCTGTGCATCACCCCCGTGCGGGAGGTCAGCGGATACAGCCTGCTGCGCTATCGCCGGACGTTCGGGCTGCTGGCCTTCTGGTATGCCTGCATGCATGTGGCGGTCTATGTCGCGCTGGACCAGCAGTTCGACATGGCCGTCCTGTGGCGGGACATCACGCACCGGCCTTTCCTGATGATCGGGGCGGGTGCGTTTATGCTGCTGCTCCCGCTGGCGGTGACATCGAATACGTGGTCGATCCGCAGGCTGGGCCGCCGGTGGCGGATGCTGCATCGCCTGGTCTATGTCGTGGCGATCCTTGCCGCGGTGCATTTCCTGATGGCGTTCAAGACCTATACCCCCACCAGTGTCGGCTATGCCACCATGCTGTGCCTGCTGGTGCTGTGGCGGGGCCGGTGGATCATACGGCGGCGCAGGTAACCGGGACCGATGCGGTGAAAGTTCCTGGGTGCTGACTTTTTTTAAAAAGGCAGCGTCTTCTGAAGCTTTTTGGAAAAAGTTTCACCAAAAACTTTTGTTACTTTTAGCAGATTTTCAAAAAAACGGGACCCATTGCGGGTCCCGTCCTTTCAGCCTGCCTTCACGACTTGTCGTGGCTGTGAAGGCCGCCTTTCCTTCCGGCTTCGGCCGCGCGTTCCGGGTCGTTGGCAAAGTTGCCGGAACTGTGCTGCCCGCCCTTATGGCCCGCTTCCGCCGCGCGTTTGGGGTCATTGGCGAAGTTGCCGGGGTTGTTCGCCGCACCACCCCCACCGTGACTGTCCGCCGGAGCGAAGGCAATGGTACCGATATTGAGGCTGTTGACTGTACGATATGTCATGGTCATCTCCTCCAGAGATCGCAGCGACGCTTCGGAACCCTTGTTTTTCCCCATCACGTGCGAAAAACATGAATGGGAAAGCAATCCCTTCAGGGCCGCTGTGGACGACTCAACGATGCGTCATGGCAGCAGTTCCGGCATTCCGAAAAGAATCCGCATAATAAAAATGATCGTTTTGTGCCCGCATGTAAATATATATCGTATGTATAACGAATTATATTGGTAATAACACACCGGATTATGTGTCAATATTATTGACCGGTTTCCTCCATCCCCACCGGCATGGAACATGGACAGCATGGAAAAGATGGAAGGAAGAGGCAAATGGCATGCCGCAACACTGTGCCGGCAGGAACCGACACACGACAAAACCCCGGTCCGCGGGGTGCATATCCATGATCCCAATGAAAAACGCTGCCTTTTCCCTAAAAGGCAGCGTTCGCCTGAATATTCCTGGAAAAACCTTCACCAGGAACCCGTGACGTTTCATGGACCGGACAACGGCCCCGTGGCCGTGCTATGCACGCCCGGACGCCACTTTCTCTTTCAGGGCATCGTTTTTCGCAAACATATCCAGCAATTCCCCCGCCGCGCGGGCATAGGCCTGCGCATCGGCCCATGCATGCTGTGGGCGCAGAAGGTGGGAGGGAACGCCATGGACCTCCGTGGGGATCAGGAGGCCGAAATACCCGTCCTCCTCAAACACGATCCCATCAAGCTCCCCGCCAAGTGCGGCATTGAGCAGCCTGCGCGTATGGGCCAGCGACATACGCTGCCCCGTGCCACATGGCCCGCCGGTCCAGCCCGTATTGACCAGCCAGCAGTTCACGCCATGCTCCTCGATCAGGGATTTCAGCATCGCGCCATATACTTCCGGCGGACGCGGCAGGAACGGTGCGCCAAAACAGGTGCTGAATGTCGCCTGCGGGATCGCGCCCAGTCCCTTTTCGGTGCCCGCGACCTTGGCGGTATAGCCGGTCATGAAATGATACATCGCCTGCTGTGGCGTCAGGCGTGACAGGGGCGGCAGCACGCCGAACGCATCGGCCGTCAGCATCACGACATGGCGCGCGATGCCCCCACATCCATCGGACTGGATATGGTCGATGGAATCGATCGGATAGCACGAGCGCGTATTTTCCGTATGCGACCCGTCATCGAAATCAATGACGCCCCCATGCGACGACACATTTTCCAGGATCGCGCCAAAACGCGTCGATGCATGCCAGATGGCCGGTTCCCTGTCACGGTCCAAGCCGATGACCTTGGCATAGCACCCGCCCTCGAAATTGAAGACGCCCTGCGCGCTCCACCCATGTTCGTCATCCCCGATCAGGCGGCGTAGCGGATCGGATGACAGGGTCGTCTTGCCCGTGCCGGACAGGCCAAAGAATACCGCGACATCCCCGCCCTCACCGATATTGGCGCTGCAATGCATCGGCAGGACGCCGTGGGGCGGCAACAGCCAGTTCATCAGGGTAAAGACGGATTTCTTGATCTCCCCCGCATACCGGGTTCCCACGATCACGATACATTTCTGCTCCAGCGAAAGCGCGATCGCGGTGCCGCCATGCGTTCCGTCCTCCGCCGGGACGGCATGCAGGCCGGGCGCATGCACGATCGTGTAATGCGGGGCAAAGCCCTCCTGCTCCTGCGGCGTGGGGCGGAGGAACATGTTGCGCACGAACAGGGCATGCCAGGCGCTGTCGGTCACCAGGCGCACGGCAATGCGGTATTGCGGGTCCGCCCCGGCGAACACGTCCTGCACATAGACCACGCCACGACGCAGATGGTCCTCCGCCCGGGTGCGCAGGCGCTGGAAATGGGCGGGTGTCATGCGCTGGTTGACCTCGCCCCACCAGATTTCCGATGTGGTGGCGGGTTCATCGACGATGAATTTGTCCCGCGCCGAACGCCCGGTATGCTCCCCCGTATCAACCATCAGCGCGCCGCCATCCGACAGGTGCGCACCCCCCTGCAGCAGGGCATGTTCCACCAGTTCCCCGGCCGACAGGTTGTGAAATACATGCCGCGCCCCGGCCAGCGCATCGGTGAAGGCGCCGTCATGGGGGGACGTGGTCTGCATGGTGATGGAACCGCTCATCAGGTTCGCTCCCGTTTTTTCTTGTTTGACAGCCGGATCCGGACATGCCCCAAAACCCGTGAAGACGTTTTTGGGGGCTGATTTTTTTGACAGACCAGCATCCTTCAAAGCTTTCTGAAAAAAGCTTCGCCAAAAACCTTTGTTTTATTCATCAGCCATTTCACAGCGTGAACGCGAACTGCACCCAGAACCGCTCCCCGCCCACCGTATTGTGGGAAATGACATTATGCTGCCACTTCAGCGCCACGCCCACGCCGCGCCTGATGCTATAGACAAACTGTGGCCCGATGGTGAAGTTGCGCATGCGGTATCCATTTTCGTACGGCACGCCGTACTGCATGTCATCGCTGAACTGGTTGGCGAAATTACCCTGGAACCCGATCTGCAGCTTCGGGATTTTGCGAAAGGGGCGATAACCGATGCCGTAATCCAGATCGAACAGCGCACCATCATGGTAATGGGTGGCAGGGTTTATGGTTGAAAACTGTCCCGTGAATTCCACGGACACTTCCCATCGTCCCGGCATCCATGTCACCGCGCCCTCGGGCATGAAGGTCACCTTGTTCGGGCTGACATTGGCCAGCGCGCGACGGTTGAAGGTGGAGCCGGGAAACCAGAAATCCTGCCCCACCATCAGATGCACATTTCCACGCGACCATGTCAGGTACAGTGCCTGCAGGTCGAACGACGACATGTTCATCGCGAAATCGCTGCTGTCCCCCACACGAACGCTCTTGCGTTGCAGAACGGGGGAGATACCGGTTTCAAGGTGCAGGCCGTGGTAATCGACGTTCCATCCATGGACAAGGCGCGGGGCATAGGCGAACAGGTTGGCACGGAACGGCACGGTGGACTTGCCCTTCGCATTGTTCAGCGAAGGCATCGGCACATCAACGATATAGTTGAACAGTTCCGTCTCGTTCGGGCCGGGCAGGATGGCGGGCATCACGGTATTGACCCCGGTGGGATAGACGCTGCCCCCGCCCTCGGTGGCGTACGCACGGCCTGACGCCAGCACCACCAGACACCCCAGCGCAAGCGCCACCCCATGCCCCGCCATGCCGGCGTCCATCCGCGCCTGCCTGCGCGCGCGCGCATTGCTGAAGGACAGCAGAAGCCCCAGCGCAATCCACAGATAGGCCGCAAAGACGACACGCCATGCAGGCGGCAGTAGGAACGTGATGGTATGCGCGGGCACCCAGAAGCACACCAACGTCAGCAGGACGATGCGCGCCCATGGCGAAAAGCTGGGATGTTGCAGGGCGTGCCATGGGGATTGCCACCCGTCATCAATGACCCGGTCCGTCACGAAATGCGCGGTCATCATGAAAAAACCATAACCGGACAGGATATTTATCCACACGCTCGCACACAGCGCACGCCATAGGGCAGAATGCGCGCCCGGGCCAAGCAGGTGGCCCACACCTGCATCAATCACCTGAAAGGCAAAGGCGATCCAGACCCCAAGACATCCCCAGATCACCACGCGCGCCAGCAATGCACGCGGGATCCACCGGCCCGAGGCAATGCGCCCGCGCAGGCATTCCCCGAATGTCGCAAGGCAGGCGAATTTCAGGAACGCAAGGATATAGGGATGCGCCATGACCCATGGATAGTCATGGGCATGTTCACCCAGACCGATGAAAACCACACTTGCAAGAATGAAATAAACCGCTGCCACAGCATCATAGATGGCATATCGCCCTGTACGCGATGGCGGGACAACAGCATACCCGTTCGTCGCCATGTCACCTGCACTCCATTTTTTCTTGTTATTCTGGAGAATTTTTCAGACCGACTTTATCGAGATTCCGGCCCCATGCCTTGTCCCGTGCCACTGTTACGACGCGGGAGGGGGCAGCATGGGCATCCGTTCGTGTTTGAAGCTTGAGATTCAGACGTTTCCGGGCGTTGCCTTTTCTCTGAAAGGCGATGTTTCTCGAAGCTTTTTGAAAAAAGCTTCACCAAAAACTTTTTTCATGTTTTCAGGAAGGTCTGTTCAATAGACCCCGCCCTGTGCCGCAGGCGGCGCCATGCCTGTGCGGAACTCCTGCAGGTGCCGCGACGTGGCCGCCACCAGCAGGCCGACATCGCTCCCGATGGCGACAAAGCTTGCCCCAAGTTCGGCATAACGCCGCGCAAGCGCCTGATCGGACGTCAGCACACCTGCGGGCCGGCCACAGGCGCGGATACGCAGGATGGCCTTTTCCACTTCTTCCTGCACCGCAGGCGCACCGGGTTGGCCCAGATATCCCATATCGGCGGCAAGGTCGGCGGGACCGACAAACACCCCGTCCACCCCCTCCACCGCGCAGATTTCCTCGATCGCGGCAAGGCCCGCGCGGCTTTCCACCTGCAAAAGCAGGCAGACCTGCGCATTCGCGGTGGCAAGATAGTCGGGAATACGGTTGAACGCCGAAGCCCGCGCCAGCGACGCGCCAATGCCGCGGACACCCTGCGGGGGATACCGCACCGCACGCACCATCTCGCGCGCCTGTCCGGCGCTTTCGATCATGGGAACCAGAACCGTCTGCGCCCCGAGATCGAGGATCTGCTTGATCATCCACACCGCCCCCGTCGGGGGCCGCACCACCGGATGGCTGCCACCATGCAGGACCTGAAGCTGCGCCATCAGGGTCGGGATGTCATTGGGGGCATGTTCCCCATCCAGCAGCAGCCAGTCATACCCCGCACCGGCGCAGATTTCGGCAGTATAGGGATTTGCCAGCGCCAGCCATAACCCGACCTGGCATTCCCCATTCCGGATGGCATTCTTGAACCTGTTGTCAGGAGCAGGCATTTTCCGTGTCTCCCTATTCAAAATAACAGCTCAGCGTGCCGTGGGGACCATAATCCGCCACGATGGTGTCACCATGTCGTGCCTCGATGGGGCGGATGAAGGACCCGGCCAGGACGACATGCCCTGCATCAATCCCCTGCCCATAGGCCGCAAGGCGACGGACCAGCCAGACAATCCCGCGTACCGGATGGTTCAGGACACCCGCGCCCAGTCCCGTCTCCTCCACCACCGCATTGCGTGAAACGATCGCCCCCATCCACCGCATGTCCACGTCCCCGGTCCTGATCGCCTGCCCGCCCAGTACGATCCCGGCATTGGCCGCATTATCCGCAATCGTGTCGATAACCGTCCGGGCCCGCCCGGTTTCACGGTCCACGCGCACGATACGGGTATCGAGGATTTCCAGCGCGGGGGCCACATAGGCCGTTGCATCAAGCACGTCGCATATCCCGACATCCGCGCCCCGCAGCGGGGTTTTCATGACAAAGGCAATCTCCGCCTCGATCCGGGGCTGGATGAAGCGTCCCGCCGGGATATGTGCCCCGTCCTCGAACATCATGTCGTCAAGCAGGACACCGGAATCCTGGGTTTCGATATTCAGCGCCGACTGCATCGCCCGGGAGGTCAGGCCGATCTTCCACCCAATGACCCGCCTGCCTGCCGCGATCTTGCGCTTTATCCACCCCGCCTGGATGGCATAGGCATCGTCAAGGTCCGCATCGGGATACCGGCCCGAAATCAGGCCGGTCTGCACACCGTTTCGCTCCGCCGTGTCCAGCAGTGCGACCTGCGCCTCACGCTCGGCCGTCGTCAGCATGGGCTTTCCCCTTCGTCGATCACGCTGTTGCGCAGGGTGCCAAGCCCATCGGCCTGCACCTCCACCACATCGCCGGGTTTCAGCCAGATGGGCGGGTCATGGCGTGCGCCTGCCCCGGTGGGCGTGCCGGTCACGATCATGTCGCCGGGTGTCAGGGTGGTAAAGGTCGAGATATAGGAGACAAGATACGCAACCGGGAATATCATCCGCCCCGTGCGGTCATGCTGGCGCACCGCACCGTTCACACGGGTTTCCAGTGTGATGTCGGCCATCTGCGCCGGATCGGAAAACGGCACCAGATACGGGCCGATCGCACCCGACCCATCGAAATTCTTGCCCTGTGTCACATTGAATTTCGCATGCCGCACCCAGTCACGGATCGTCCCCTCGTTACACAGCGACAGGCCCGCCACATGTTCAAGCGCGCGTTCGGCGGGAATACGCCGCCCCCCTTTGCCGATCACCACGACGATCTCGCCCTCATAATCCAGTTGCACGGATTCCGGCGGCCGACGCAGCGGTTCGTCATGGCCGACGAAACTGCGTGCAAGGCGAAGGAACAGCGACGGATAGGGCGGGGCCTCCTGCCCGTCCTTATATTCCGCGTTCCGGTCAGGGTAGTTCACACCCACGCAGATGATCTTTTCCGCATCAGGAATGGGAATTTCATAATGAATGGCGGTGTGCACAAGATCCGCCACCCATCCCTGCGCATCATGGGCCAGTTCGTCGAGCGCACCTGCGGCCACAACGGCGCGCAATGTGGGCCATCGGTCACCATAATGGCGCGACAGGTCCACGATCCCGTCCTCGCGCACCAGACCGTAACCGGGGCGTCCCTGATTTGAAAAACTGATGAATTTCGGAAACATTTCACGCGATCCTGCTCTGGCGGGAACTGCCCTTTCGATAGGGGACGGCATTACGGTGCGATGATTGGCTGGGCCTTCAGCAGGGGTTCTTCCACCCGTGCCCCCGTAAAGACGCTGCCATGTTCGAACCATGAACGCGGCGCGGGCGCCCCCCACAATGTCTGGCGCTGCGGGTCCTTCAGGTCCCATTTGATGGGTTCAAGGTCGGGGTCCACCGTCTGGTAATCAGAGCAGTATATTTCGATCCTGTGCCCGTCTGGGTCGAGGATATACAGGAAAAATGCATTCGAAATGCCATGGCGGCCGGGGCCACGTTCAATATTGGCAAGGTATCCGGTGGTGGACATCAGGTCCAGCAGGTCGATGATGTTCAGCGGCGTCGGCACCCAGAACGCGGTATGGTGCAGGCGTGGCCCCCGCCCGTTGGTGAATGCAATATCGTGCACGCCGCCCTTGCGGTGCATCCACGCCGCCCACAGTCGCCCGCTTTCATCGTCCTCGGTATATTCGGTGACGCGGAAACCGATCCGGTTGTAAAATTCGACCGATGCATCGACATCCGTGGAAAAGCAGTTGAAATGGTCGATACGCAGCGGCTTTACCCCGTGATAGAGCGCATATTTCTGATGGATCGGGGGCAGGCGTTCCATCTGGAAATAGAATTCCAGCGGCATGCCGGATGGGTCGCGCGTACGCAGCGTCCGGCCCTGGTGGGGACGTTCCACCCATTCGACCGGCAATCCCTGCTCACACAGCCAGTCCCATGCCTTGTCGAGGTCGTCTTCGGAATAAAGTTTCAGCGCCAGCATGGATATTTCGGATTTTGGTCCCTGTCGCAGGATTACGCAATGATGTCCGCGCTCTTCCATTGCGCGCAGATAGATACGCTCCCCTTCCTCCGCCACGACCTGAAGACCAAGCGTATCGGCATAGAAGGCGCGACTGCGCGCAAGGTCGGTCACGATGAATTCCACGTGGCTCAGGCGCACGATATTGAAAGGCGGATAGAGGTTCGGCATGGGAATCGGCATTATTTTTCTCCGTTATTACTGCCTGCAGGCCCGTTACAAGACATTCCGAAAAAACGAAAAGAAGTTTTTGGTGAAGCTTTTTTCAAAAAGCTTCAAAGAACGTCACCTTTTTGAAAAAAGGCGACACCCAAAAACTTTTATTATTTCATGATTCTTCCTCATCCCAGTTTCGGGATCGGATGCGCGGTCGTGGCGAACGCGATATTCTTGGTTTCCATGTAGAAATCAAAGGACCAGTCCCCCCCGTCACGCCCGATGCCGGAGTTTTTCACCCCCCCAAAAGGTGCCGGAAGATGACGGACATTTTCCGAATTTATCCAGATCATCCCGGCCTCCAGCGCATCACCGACACGAAAGGCGCGCGTGACATCCGATGTCCACACATATCCCGACAGGCCATATTGCACGCCATTGGCAAGGGACAGGGCCTCGGCCTCGTCACGGAATGGAATGGCCGTCAGGACCGGCCCGAAAATCTCCTCCTGCGCGATACGCATGTCATTGCGGGCATGGGTGAACAGCGTGGGCGCGACATAACAGCCCCCACCCGGCCCGTCCACACGTGTCCCGCCCACGGCGACCGATGCGCCCTCTCCCCGGCCGATTTCGAAATATTCCAGAACCTTTCTTTCATGTTCCGGGTGGATCAGCGGACCAACCACCGTTTCGGGATCCAGCGGATGCCCGACCTTTATGGCGCGCGCCTTCTGCGCGACAAGGTCGGTAAAGCGGTCATGGATGCTTTCCTCCACCAGCAACCGCGACGAGGAGGTGCAGCGTTCCCCGTTGAGGGAGTAGATCATGAACGCCACCGCCTGCGCCGCACGTTCAAGGTCCGCATCGGCAAAGACAATGACAGGGTTTTTTCCGCCAAGTTCGAAGTGCACGCGCTTGAGGCTGTCGGCCCCCTCACATGAGGAGTTTCACGTCAATGGCCACTTTCACTGCGAGATCATTTTTTCTTCTCCGTGTTTTGGATCCATGGTCTGAGCCTGTTTAACGACT
>NZ_NKUF01000027.1 GCF_003206495.1 Gluconacetobacter entanii
GGCCACATCAACAGGCCTTACAGAAGACCGCACACGATCACACGTCAATATGGGTCAGAAAACTCTTGCATAACGGACGGCAACCACAGAAGAAATCCGAGCACTGCCAACCCGACTATCGCGAGAGCAGCCGAGACGATCACGGGCGCCGACCGGGTTGCACCCGCTACGATCAGCGCGGGTGGAATAGCAATTGTCAGCATGAGCGCTAACGTTTTGACGACCCAGCTATGGGCTGAAGCCCATCGGAAAAGTAGCACGCGCGCCCAACCAGTGCGTCCGAAGATATCGGTTGCGCGGTTGAAGTTGGGATCGATCTCGTTGAGCTGGTCGATTAGTGTCGGGCCGCCATCCGGGTCGAGCAGGTCGCGGGAGGAGAAGCCTGCTGCCTTGAGCGCGGCCACGATCGCCCCGGCTGATGTTCCTGCTAAGCCACAGAATACCACGTCACGATCTTCCAATGCGCGCAGTGCTCCGACATGAAGCAGCCCCTTGGCGCCGCCGCCGGCAAGGGCAACGAACACACGCTGAGGTTCGGCGAAGAGAGGGGGCCTAGCCAATTATGTTGGTCCTATATCGCAAGGCTTTTCCCGTGTTAATAAGAGGCACGTGTAATCTGCGACGGTTCAAAATGTCATGTCCTCGACGTCAAAAATCGTGGCAACCTCGCTTGATTGTATCATATCCAGCTACGAATTTGGTTGTGGCACGCGTAGCGATTGAGAATTTGTTGATTCTAATCGATGTCCACATGTAGACCGCCAACAACTTTTCCGCTTTCCTACCATCAAGATGCTGGCCAGAAACGATGCCGATTTTCCAGAACAGGAAAATGACCGCGAACGGTGAAGATGGATTGGTAACAGTCGTTCGGGCTTTGTGCTAATGATAGCTGCTATCATCGTGGCGCTTTCCGAATGCAGACCGGCAGGAAATCTCCACAATACCGTCATTTTCCGTCGGGAAGAAGGGCGAAGGATAATCTGGTGTGCAAAAGGCAGCACAGCTTTTCGGGAGGGGGAAAAGGCAGCGAGAGTGCTTCTGCCAGGCGCTCGACCAATGTGTGCAGAAATAAAGGATTTATTCACCGCATATCATGCGGATATAGCCTTGTGGTTTGCGGTAATTAAGCGCCATATTCTCCGCAAGGAGTGCAGGGAATATGGCGCGATACATTCATCAGCATGCAGACTGGCCCAGCTTCCAGTGGGACAAGGACACCATTGCCTATGAACTAGGGGCGGTGCGTCATCGGCAGGGACGCTTCCTGGGCCGTATGGAAAGCCTCGGCTTCGATTTCAGGTCGGAAGCCGTGCTCCAGACCCTGACGGAAGATGTCATCAAGTCGAGCGAGATCGAGGGCGAAACCCTCGATCGTGAGCAGGTGCGCTCTTCCATTGCCCGGCGACTGGGTATGGATATTGGCGCGCTGGCATCGGTGGATCGGGATGTCGAAGGCGTTGTGGAGATGATGCTGGATGCGACCCGGCATTATGCCGATCCGCTGACCGAAGAAAGGCTGTTCGCCTGGCATGCGGCTTTGTTTCCAACCGGGCGAAACGGTATGGCACGCATTCTGGTCGGAGAGTGGCGTGATGACAGAACCGGCCCGATGCAGGTCGTGTCAGGCCCTGTCGGACGAGAGAAGGTTCATTATGAGGCGCCGGCAGCCAGCAGGGTGCCCGCAGAGATGCAGGTCTTCCTCAACTGGTGCAATGCCGGGCAAGCCCTGGATCCTGTGCTGAAGGCAGCCATCGCACATTTGTGGTTTGTTACCATTCATCCGTTTGAGGATGGAAACGGGCGCATGGCACGGGCCATCGGTGACCTCATGCTGGCGCGTTCGGAACAGACGGACCAGCGTTTCTACAGCCTGTCGGCCCAGATCCGGCAGGAACGTAAGGATTATTACGCAATCCTTGAGGCTACCCAGAAGGGGGATATGGACATCACGTCCTGGCTGCACTGGTTTCTGGGAGCGCTGGATCGCGCCTTTGATCGCGCTGAACTGGTCTTGGGAAAAGTCATCGAGAAGGCCCGGTTCTGGGACAATCTGGCCGGACAGGCGATCAATGACCGGCAACGCCTCATGCTCAACCGTCTGCTCGATGGGTTTGAGGGTAAGCTGACCTCATCCAAATGGGCGAAGCTGGTGAAAACGTCACCGGATACAGCCCTGCGAGATATCAATGATCTGGTATCGCGCGGTATTCTGGTCAGGGAGGCGGCAGGAGGAAGAAGCACCAGCTATGTGCTGGTTGTTCCCGAGACGTAAAACGCGGGCCGATGCTGACGGACAGGCTGTTGATTGGGTATGATCGGTATTCAGGCCTGTATCCTTGCATCGGTGAGCGCGGATGAAATGCGCTGGGCGACCTGATCCGTCGAGCGTTTGACATTTTCCCGCTTCAGATGGGCGTAGCGGGAGGTGGTCTTGATGTCGCTATGGCCCAGCATCCGGCCGATCATTGTCAGGTCCGCTCCCATCTCCAAGGCATCCGATGCGAAGGAATGACGGAGATCGTGGAGCCTGACGCCATCCAGGCCTGCCGCCTTGCGGATACGACGCCACGGCTTTTGCAGGTCAGTGAGATATTCGCCAGCCTTGCGTCCGGTGATGACATAGGGATTGTCGGGCAGGCGAGGGGTAGCCTTCAGGACGTCAACAGCCGCCGTGCCCAACTGGACTGTTTTCGCTCCGGTTTTGCTGTCGGGGAGGCGCAGTTCCGCTTCATTCAGCCAGACATACGCCCACTGAAGTGTCTGGATTTCCCGTAACCGGCAACCCGTGAGGGCAAGCAGACGGATGGCCCGTGCCGCTTCGGGCATATCTTCGGCGGCCTCGTCGAGGCTGTTGCCCAGGCGACCATACTCTTCTCTGGTGAGGAAACGTTCTCGTCTTTCTTCCCGGTAGCGTTTGACGCCCCGGCATGGATTCACACCGTCCTGGCGGATACCCCACAGATCGGCAAGGCTGAACATCTTTGACAGAACGCCCAGCGTGCGGTTGGCCTGATAGGGGATATGGCGGAAGCTGCCGTGGAATTCGACGACCTCAGCCCGTGAAAGGTCGGCCATCCGCCAGCTTCCGAATTTCGGGACAATGAACAGTTCCACCGAGCGCCTGTACTCTCCCCGTGTTCTGGGTTTCAGGTGGACATCGACATATTCGTCGAGAAAGCGTCTGGAGAAGCTCGCGACAGTCATGGCCTTGCGATCGTCAGACCGTTTGTCCGCCGGATTTTCCCCGGTATGAACCCGTGCGAGGATCCTGATGGCTTCATCACGGGCGAGATCCGCAGTCCACGGACTGCCATGCTGGCCAATCGTGTAACGCCGCAGCCTCCCGCCAGAGCGGTAGTGAATGACGTAGACCTTGCGGCCCGATGGCCAGACACGGATAGCAAAGGCCGGGATGCTGTCATCCCACAGGAAGTAATCTTTTGCTTCGGGCGTCGCCGCCGTGACGGTTTTCTTGTTGAGCCGGGCCATTCTCGCCTCCACCGCAGGAAACACATAGGAAACAGATGAGAGCGCAACCGAGCGTAGTCGGTGAAGGAATGACGTATCCCGACTGGGACATTTTTCAAGGAAAAACAAAGGGTTTTCGTGGTCTGGCGCTATTCTGTCGGCACGGGCGCTGGCCAGCGTTGGCTAAAAAATCTTTCTCATAACCTGAAGGCCGCAGGTTCAAATCCTGCCCCCGCAACCATGAATTCTATTTAATATCAAGTGGTTATCCCGCTCTTCGAGCAGGCTTTCTGCGTTCTATGATGCCAACTGGAATCATATAGGAATCAGCAGGAAACGAAATATCCCGTAGCAACCCTGCGTAAGAGGCGCGTCAGTAGAGCAGCGGGAAGGGCGAGAATCGGCCTAGGCCTCCCAATGCGCGGTCGACCCGCGAACCTTCTCCTTGCCTTCCAGGCCCTCCTCACGTAGCTACCAAATAAGAATGGTTCTTAAATGTGGTGAAGCGGATTCGTATGACCGCGTGATGAAGTGGACAGCGCACCTTTGGACAGCGAGAAGGACAATCTGAGTCTGTTCGTGCAGAACCGCAAGCGGCTGGTCGATTACGCGACCGCTGTGACGGGGACTACGACGCAAAGCGAGGATATCGTTCAGGAGGCATGGGTTCGTTTTTCGACAGTCTCCCAGGCTGATCCGAATTTCGTTCGTGAACCGCTCCGCTACCTCTTCCGCATTGTTAGAAATATTGCTCTCGACGGCAGACGGGCACAGATCAGCCGTAGTCGTTATGTGATCTCGTGGAACGGAAGCGAGACAACCCATCTTCAACCAGATGAGCGGGCTGTTCCCGAAGTCGAGATTCAGCATCGTCAGCAACTGGCTATTGTGCGCGATGCTCTTGCAGAACTCCCGGAACGCACAAGAATGGCTGTGGAATTGCACCGCCTTGAGGGATTGAAGACAAGAGAGGTTGCCGCGCGGCTGGGAATCTCGGTAACGCGTGCGCATAATCTGATTGCCGAAGGCGTGGCACATTGCCGGAGATGTCTGAAGTCGTTCCCGTAAATCATTATAAAAAAATCTGCGCTGTTTCGTTTATGAAGTAGGGATTGATCTCGTCCATGTTCGGGCATGCGGCGACCAACATGATGCTTGAGTATCGGGAGAGGAATGACTGCAGGGACAGAGAGCGAAGACGAACGGGCGACAAGGGAGGCAACGGACTGGCTTATCTTTTTGGAAGATGAGCCTGACGATCCTGATCTGCGCGCCCGTTTCGCTGACTGGCTTTCGGCTCACCCAGCCAACAGAAAAGCATGGGCCGAGACGGCGCAGGCATATGACCTGATTGGTCCCGCAGCAGTGCATGAAGGTGCTGCTGTCCGTGTATTTGAAGTGCGAGACCTGGCGGATGAGGTGGCTCCTCGCCCATCGAAGCGCATCCTGTCGAGGCGAATGGTTCCTGTCGCCGGGGCAGGAATGGCACTGGCGGCCTGTCTCGCTCTGCTGATAGCTCCGAAAGCTCTTCTCTGGTGGCAGGCTGATTATATAACGGGCACGGCTCAGCAGCAGTCGATCCGGCTTGCTGATGGTACGGACGTCGAGCTTGCCCCTCAGAGTGCCATTGCTGTGGATTATAAAGGGTCCCAACGCAATATTCGTCTTTTGAAAGGCCGTGCCTTTTTTGAAGTTACGCATGATGCAGCGCGCCCGTTTGCAGTCGATGCTCATAGCGTCCGCACAACGGATATCGGCACCGCGTTTGAAGTCGCTTTTGAGGCGGATAGTACGGATGTTGCGGTCGTGCAGGGAGCCGTACAGGTAGACGCCTCTCCTTCTTTTCGGATTTCAGAACATTTGCAGGCAGGACAGGCGATCCGCGTGGGATGGACGGGCAGTTTCCACCGCGCGAATGCTGACGGGAACGAGATCGCCGCTTGGCGACATGGACAGTTGATCGCCAGCGATCAGCCGGTGTCTGATGTGGTGGAAAAGCTTCGCCCCTACTTCAAAGGGATGATCGTGCTGGGTAGTTCAGACTTTGCTGCACGGCGAGTTACAGGAGTTTATGACCTGAATAACCCACTGGGAGCGCTCCATGCCTTGGTGCAGGCCCATGAGGGTGTAGTCGTAAGGCGTGTGACGCCCTGGCTCGTGATAATCTCCGACTTCTAATTTTTTCGTATTCGATCATAAAAAAGAGGGAAAAAATTTTCTCGGCACCCGTCGCTCAAGTAGGGGATGAAACTGCAATGCAGTCGCATTAACGGCGTCTCCCCTGCTAAGTAGAGCACAGTAAGGGAAACAATGCCGTTGCGACGGAACGTGAGTGTCGGTGCTGACCGAAAAATTATAGCTGCAATTCTGATGACAAGCTCGGTACTGGCTTCCGTTGCCGGAACATCAGGTGCTTTTGCTCAAACGGTAGTTTCATCTACGATGACTGCCGACCAGTCAAAAAGTTTTTCCGTTCCTGCGGGGCCCCTCGCAAGGGCGTTGACGTCTTTTGGGGCACAGTCTGGAAAGCAGGTTTCGGTAGAGACGTCCGTTATTCAGGGATTATCCTCTCCCGGTGTGGCTGGGCATATGAGTGCGCAGCAGGCGCTGGCACAGTTACTTGGGGGGACGGGGCTTACCTATCGTCTCTCGGGGAATGTTGTGACGCTTGTGAAAGCGTCTACTAATATTACACTTGGTCCGGTCCGTGTCGGTGGAACGCTCAATCGTGAAAGTGCAACTGGTCCTGGTGTCGGGTATGTTGCACACTACACCACGTCTGGGTCAAAAACCGATACTCCTATTATAGAAATACCAAATTCAATTTATGTTATCACAAAACAACAACTTCAAGATCAGCAGCCACAAAATATTATGGAAGCGTTGCGATATACACCGGGCGTGTATGCTGACCAGTATGGTACGGGTGACAATGGATCAATGGCCATCAATGGAAGTGGTGCAGGCACTAATGCTTCCATTATCATGCGCGGATTCAATGCAAGTCAATTTGTCGATGGACTGAATACTAGGAGCTATACGGCCGGAGAAACAGCGTTTGTTGAGCGCGTCGAAGCGGTCAACGGACCTGCATCGGTTTTGTATGGCCAGGTCGGAGCCGGCGGTTTAATTGCGACTAGCCTCAAAAAGCCCACTGATACTCCAATACATAATGTTTCAGTTGGCTTTGGAAACTGGGGAAGATATCAGGCAACCGTCGATATAGGCGATAATATTACTAAATCTGGTAATCTACAATATCGGGTTGCAGCCATTGGGGTCACACAAGGCACTCAAACGGATTATATAAATTATAAACGTGTCGGGGTATTGCCTTCGATTAAATGGAAAATTGACGAGAAGACTAATCTGACGTTAATCGGTAGTTATCTTTATACGCCTAACGATGGGCTAAATTGGGTTGGATACCCGCTTAATGGAACACTCATTCGCAATAATGGTCGTTATATACCTCGTAGCCGTTTTTTAGGCGATCCGAATGTTAATGAATCTAGTGCAGCAGCGGCTGAGTTTGAATATCAGTTTGACCATGCTTTCAATAAATACTTATCATTTCAGCAGGTGTTTAGATACTCAGATTCTGATCATAGCATGAATCAGTTTTACGAAAATACTGCAGGCAGCAAAGGAGATATTTTTAATCGCTATGCATGGCAATCAGCGGTTGAGAATAACAACATTGGTCTTGATAGTCGATTTTTGGCACATATCCCCTCAGGACCTGTAAAACAAACAATTGTGGTAGGTATGGATTTTAGAAAAGTCGACGTGTCCCAGAATCTTGCATATGATTCTCGTAGTTTTCCAATAAATATTTGGGATCCAGTATATGGGCGGGAAATTCCCAATTATTCTCTTAGCGGGCCTGATGCAATTAATATTAATGACAATAATTCTTCTTACTTTCAAAAGGGTATATATTTTCAGGATCAGATAAAATTTGACTCTTTGTCAATCATACTTGGAGGGCGCCAAGATTGGGCGTCAGGCACGACGAGCACTTATACAGGGAAAGGAAATGGTAATGGAACTTATACCCTCGTTTCTTACAAACGAACAAAAGGTTACACTGCGTCTAAATTTACGTGGAGAGCAGGCCTAACTTACAATTTTAAATTTGGGTTAACGCCATATTTTAGCTATGCAACTTCATTCTTACCCCAAGAAGGTGAGTATGACTATACTGGAAAGCCAATATCTCCGTTACAAGGTAGCCAATTTGAAGCAGGTCTTAAATATTATGTTCCGAATACCGATGTATTGTTAACAGCAGCGGCCTATCATATTAAAGAGAGTCACTACATAACTGACGACTCTGCTCACCCTGGTTATGATATAGATGCTGGAACAGTCGTATCAAAAGGCGTTGAACTTTCAGCTCAGGCGAATATTACGCATGACTTGCACCTAATCGCGTCTTATTCATATACCGACGCGCGAGTAACAAAGAGTGGTACGTCGGAAACTGCCTATGACGTTAATGGTAACGCAATCGGGACAGTGCCTGAAAAAGGAAAATACATTCGTTCTGTTCCGAGGAACATGGTCAACATGTTTTTTGATTATACTATTTCAAAAACGGCATTACGGGGACTCGGCATAAACTTCGGAGTGCGTTATAATGGATTCACTTATTCAAGTGATGCTAATTCCATCAAAGTTCCTGCCTATAATTTATTTGATATTGGTGCCCATTATGACTTTGCAAATATCTCTCCTTCATTAAAAGGTCTGAAAGCTCAACTTGCGCTCTCTAACTTGACGGATAAGCGATATATCACTTCGTGTTATGGGAAGGCCAGTTGCTCATATGGACAAGGTCGGCGAGTGTACGGAAATCTGTCCTATAGTTGGTGAAATTTTATCGCCTTGATATCAAAGTCGGTGGCGGTCTCGCGGCAAATACCGTGAGGCGACCTATGTCAAATTCGTCGGGTGGCGCTGTGCAACATGCGTGGGGCCTGGCCGCAAGTGTGAGAACCCAATGTAATCAAAAACGTGGGCTACCTGACAAGTGCGGCGTGTCTTGTCGCGCCGGGTCGGTAGCTCCCCAGCCGATAAGGGACGTCTCCCATGCCACTGGATATCTGGCATTCCGAGGCCGATCTGGCCATTCTCAGAACCCTGTCAGCTTCCGCTCTTGCCGGAGCCTTCATGCGGCGTTGGTCACGCTACATCAGCGATTATCGTGATACCCGCTTGCGGATAGGGGTCAGTGACAATCCCTCTCTCCTGTGGGCGGCGTTCCGTGACCGATGGAGGTTACGTTTTTGTCCATGATCCTGACATCCCCATAACCCGAAAACCCGTGATCTGGCGAAGGGAAGACACAACCCGGATCATCAGTCTGACATATGCGCCACGGGGTTTCAGTGATCTCCGCTCGCGATTTCGAGGCGATGGGCCGCATCCTGTTCGACAGCGAGGACGACGCGGGGCGCTCCGTCACCGTGACCGGCACTTTCGGGACATTTTTCTTCCTGTTGGACGATCCCGCCGCTGCGAAGCGCCCCGCAGTCGTGATCCCGATTGACCCTTATTACCGAAGCCGCTGGTATGAAGCCGGGCGCTTTGTAGCTCATCATCTGGGTTTTAGACTGCCTTCCCGTATGCCACCGGTCATCACGCCGTTTCGGTCCCTGCATCTGATCCGCTGCCTGCATGCCTATGATCTGCATCGGGCCGGTGCCGATGAACGTCGCATTGCCGCCGTCCTGATTAATCGCCGTGCCCTGACCATGCCTCTGGACGAATGGCGCGATCACGGCTGGCGCAGGAACGCGAAGGACTGGCGCGACGAAGGCATCGCCCTGGTTGAAGGTGGATATCTCAAGCTACTGCTTGAGGGATAATCGTCATTGCGGGGCGTCATGACCGGGTCGGTGCGTCGTCGGTTTTGTCAGCAGCGCGCTGACGCATGGCGGGAATATCGAGCGGGATGTCATCCCGGAAGGATCGCCCCTGCGATAGCCGCCGCCCCAGCGTGTCCAAAAAACGGGCGAAGCGTTCCTGACCAAGCGCGTTGGCGGCGGCCTGCGCCTCAGCGGGCAGGGGCGGCATCTGCCCCAGCCAGAAGCGGATGAACAGGGCGTGTGTTTCCAGTGCGATTATCAGGTCACACTCCTGGCGCTGCATCTGCCGTGTCAGCCGGTCCAGACGTCGTGTCAGGGCGGCTTCGCTTTTCTCCGCGCCGTCGGGGGACAGGAGCGAGGCGACCGCCGCCTCCACCACGGCGGAGCGCGTTACCTTCCGACGCGCGGCAAGATCGCCAATCTGCGAGATCATGGCGACGGGCAGGGAGACGTTCAGGCGATCACGCATGGAAACCTTCCTTGAAAAGCTATGATGTGAACGAAAGATTGTTTCCGGAACAAGACCGAAACTGCGTCGAGTGTAATGAGGCGGACGATAGCGTGAAAGGAACGGTGGCATGGATCACATGCTGATCCCGAGATCGCGCTTGCGGTCGTGTCGCCAGTCGACTCCCCTGTCATCATGGGCGACCCAATCGACATAGCGGTCATGCTGTTTCTCCAGTGACGGTGCCCAGGGCACAAGCTGGAAGCCCAGGCCGTTGTCGATCATGGCGAAGCGCCCCGAGGACAGGCTGAGACGTTTCACATACTGGCCGGTGACAAAATGGCCCGGAATGCTGCGCTCGTAAGCCAGCCTGCTTTCCTTCGCGAGTTTCGCGCCCACCTGATCAAGTTCCTGCTGACGCAATGTCGCCAGAAGGTTTTTCTGATAGCGCACGGACCCATCCTGCTGAAATGACGCCAACCCGCAATCCATGAGGTGACGGGTGCGCTCCTGCATGGCCTGCCGCACCTCGGCCCCGAAGCCGCTGCGGGCGAGGTCCATCGGCTGGCGCTCTACCAGCCGGTGATCCAGCCATGTTGCCCCCGGCGCTTTGACCTGGGCGGCAAGGTCCAGATCGGAGCGGGTGGACAGCACCAGATAATTCTTCCCACTCGTCCTGCCGGTCGCGGTGCGGATTTCAACGATGCCGCCATCGGGTGGCGCGTCGCGGAACGCCTCCACGCCGGGGAAGCGGACGTGATGTGCATGCCCGTCCGTGGCGTCGATCACGGCATAGGCTTCGCCTGTCAGTTCGTTGTGCAGCCCGCGCTCAAGCAGGTGGCCCGTCAAGGCGATGGGCTGATCACGTCCCGAGATCACGTAATCGCCGGGGGACAATCACCCGATCCCGGCTTCGTTCCGTCATGGCACGGTGCATGGTTTTGATGATGTCGCCGCGCGCGCCCATCTCGCGCAGCGTGTCCGGCATGCCGGGGGGCAAGCGACCATCTTCCCGGTCCTTCCGGAGTGGCCAGCCCCATGCGTTCCAGTGTCTGTGCTCTGCCGGTCAGAAGGGCGCGATGCGTCGCGGCCTGGCTGAAGGCATGAGCGCCGCCAGCGTCGGGCCGTAGGTCCACGACGCCCAGACCATCAGCGTGACGCTGCAATTCGGTATCGAGCCGGGTCCAGCGTTCCGCCGTCACGTCCTGGCGTAACGCGGCCTCGATTTCATGCTCGGCGCGTGGGCCAAGCTCAAGCGATACCAGATCCTCCGCCCGAGAGCGCAGTCCGTGGCTGATGTAGTCGCGGGCGATCACCAGATCGGCCCCGGCCTGATCCACGCCACGCACGATCAGATGGACATGGGGATTGTTGGTATTCCAGTGCAACACGGCAGCCCAGTCCAGGCGCGTGCCAAGATCGGCTTCCATCTGTCGCACGAGGTCGCGGGTAAAACCGTCAAGGTCCGCCATCTCCGGTGCGTCCTCAGGCGAGATGATGAAGCGAAAATGATGTCGGTCATCCTGGCAACGGGCAGCAAAATCCTGTGCGTCCACGTCCTGACCATCCGGCCCGAACAGATGCGCTTTCTCGCCGTCGCGGGTGACGCCATCCCGACGCAGATAGGCGAGATGATCGGCCAGCGATCCGGAACGCGAGCCGCGCCCAGTTTGTCGAGCCACGCGAGCCTTGACGGTGACACGGCGATGGGCGTCGAACAGGCGGCTTTTGCCAAAGCGGGAATGCCCCCGCCCGAAGGTCGAGGGGCCAGAGCGCGGGCTGCTGCCTTTTCCCTTTCCGGGGCCGCCGCCAGTTCCTCCGCCCGCGCGTCGGGAGGCATGGAGCACCTGTACCAGAAAACTCCGAGGCCGGGCCGCGTGTCCCGTGCTCCGGATACGGCCTGGACGGACCCGGAAATCCTCTTCGCGGGCCATCAGAACCTCCCTGTGCAGGAAAACCCTGCAGGAAGCGGGCACAAAACCCAAAACCCTGCACGCGACCGACCCAGCCTGCACACACAAAAGCAAGACGCGACAGCGGATTGCGTTGTGTCGTGGCAGGCCATTTTATCTTGCCCTCTCTTTTCTGTATGTTTCCCGATCTGCTCAACACCCCGTACATTCCCGAAATGCGTCCTATGGGATGACAGGTTTTCATGAGGTGGGGCCTTTGATCGTATCGCCTGAACGAAAATCGGCATCACCTCGGGGGCATTCTGAGTCGCCTCTCGGGATGCAAACTCACCCACAAAAAGCGGACTTCCGGACGGTGTTTGTTCGTGGGGTCGATCAACAAAATCCACGCCGGAAATCGTGCCGCCGACCGACACTCCACGCAGCAGTCGGATGACTTTCGCGACGTATTTCCGGGTCTCATCAGGCAGCATTTTTCCTGCTGTCAGGAGCTGTTCATACCGTCCGGGACCGGCATTGTAGGCGGCGAGAAAGCCCGCATCGCCATAGCGGTCATGCAGCCACCGAAGATAGGCCGCACCCACCGTGATGTTGTCGTGCGGATCGTATGGATCGGCCCCGAGCTTCAGCGCCGCGCGTAGTTGCCGCCATGTGTCGGGCATGATCTGCATGAGGCCCATCGCGCCCCTGGGTGATACCGCTGAGGCATCACCCTGGCTCTCCGCGTGCATCACCCCCGTGATCCATGCGGGCGGGATGTGTGCCCGTGTGGCGGCATCGGTGACATAGGCATCGAACGGCGCGGCGCTGACGCTCTGCATAGAGATGGCAAACCCGGCGCAGACCACCAGCAGAGCGGGCATTGTTTTAACGCGGATCATGACGGCGTTCGTGGATGGTTCCAGACCAGATGGAACATGTCATGTTCGTCCCGGTCCGGCAGCAGTCGGGCACGCAGGGGACGGGCGAAAAGCGGGTCATCAATCATCACCGCTAGCCACAACCCGATGCGTTCCCCGTGACGTGCCCAGGCGCAGCCCACCTGTATGGCGTCATCTTCCAGACCGCGCAGGACGCGATAATCCGGGGTGTTCTCTGTGGTGGGGTCTACGATGGGGAGGATCGACAGATCGTCCTCCATCAGAAAGGTGGTGATCTGGCCGAAAAAGCCGTTTGTGGTGCGCGTGAAGGTGCCAAGACGGATCATGATACGTCTCTCCTGATCTGCGGGTCGCAGGACAAAGAATTGAAAACTGGGGGCAGGGCGGTTTGTGCTTACTGAAGCGGATGCGGTCTTTCGTCATGGCCCGGTGCCGTCCGCCCGGTCGTGATCCAGATCGGGATTGCGCGGCCCATAACCGTGCTGGCGGGAAGCGGTCCGAAATAGCGCCCGTCCAGACTGCGCGGTTCTGCCGGATTCATGACGAAAATCTCGCCGCGCACGAGGCGATGGCAGCCTTGCCAGACCGACAACGGACGGCCCCGATGATCACTGGTCAGTGCTTCGCCGATAGACTTGCCATCAATCGTGATACTGCCGTTTGTCCGGCATACGGTCTGTCCTGGTAGGGCCGCGACGGGCTTGAGTAAGGGCACACCGAGCGGCAGATAGCCGCGCTGTGACAGCAGCAGGGCCAGACGGTCGGGCAGACGCAGGGCGGCAAGATCCCCGACATGCAGGCTGCTATCGGTGCGCAGCCGATAGAGTCCCACCGGGACGCTGGCCGTCTCGTTCCAGAGCAGCCGGGGTGCGATTTGCACGGCGGCTGACACGCCCACCATCAGCACGACGAAATACGTGGCGAAGAACCAGGCGCGCCGGGTCATGACATCAGCCTCGCACGTTTCAGCCAGGCCTCGTGCAGGGTCTGTGTGTAGGGGCGTGGTTCCTGCCCGGCAGTGATGCGGTTATGGACATGGTGCCAGTGATCAGGGGAGACGGCGCAGGGGTCGAAGCGGAAGCGTTCGATCTGGTCGATCACCTCCAGCACATGCTTCACCTGCGGCCAGCCCGACACGTCGAGCAGCAGGTCGCCACCGGGCCAGACAAAGAGCACGGTTTGAAAGGCGGTGCCCCGTTCCACCGTCCGCACGATGGCAAGGCAGGACACGACCGTGCCGTAATCGTTGGCGGCCCAGCGGATAAAGCCGAAGGTGCTGCCGGGCGCGAAACTCAGCAGGCGGCGGCGCTTGTCGAGCACACGGTCGGAGACCGGCCTGCCGAACCTGATCCAGTGTTCGATGCGCTTCTCGATGAAGGTCAGTTCGACCGTGGTCAGGTTGGAATCATCCGCCTTCATGGTCTGTTCCTCCGTGAGGGCATCTCACGCAGGGCGGCGGCATAGTTGTTGTCCGAGGTGTTTTGGCAGCGATGGCGCTGAAGCCATGCTTCCACGTCCTCGCGGAGATAGAGGACGCGCGAGCCAACCTTCAGAAATGGTGGACCGCCGCCGGTGCAGCGGTATTTTTCCAGTGTGCGAACCGAGACCCCGATCAGTTCGGCGGCTTCACCTCCGCGCAGATAGGGGCGCAGGATACGGGCCGGGGACGTTGGCGGGCGGGCTGGTGCAGCGATCTCGGGTATCGGCGGCACAGGTGAGCCCGCTTTGGGTTTCGCGATGTCGGTCATGAAAACCTCCCTGTCGATGCGGCGTGCTTCTAAGGTGAAGCGGGGCCGACAAGGGGAGGCTGACGGGAAAGAGGCGGTCTGGGAGTGGAGGAAATGACGTGCGCGAATTCCTCCCCCCCAAAAGCGTAAAAGAATGCAAGGTAAGGTAGGAAGGATGCGGTTTGGACCCGTGGTATGGGGATTCGCAACAAAATGGCCAGAAGAAAGAATATTTATCGGATACGATGCCGCGCAGAACCGTATTTTAGGTCAGCGATCTATTTGGGTAGCAGGAGGCCATGCAGATTATATGGTTAACGACGCACGGTTTTGTGATGGAAGATTTGTTATTATTGAAGGTAGTCCAAGGGGAGTTTTTTTTGTAAACCTTCTCAAAAGTTTGAAAGTGTCTTTATTTTTTTGAGGGGGGAAAATTGAAAGTATTTATTAGCTGGAGTAAGCATAGAAGCAAAGAGATGGCAAATGCCTTGCGTGATTGGCTTCCTATGGTACTTCAATATGTAGAGCCATTTGTTTCTGATAAAGATATTTCTGCAGGAGAAAGGTGGGCACAAGCTATTTCGGGCGAATTGGAAGCATCTAATTTTGGTATTATATGTATAACTCCAGAAAACATTAGTTCAGAATGGATACTTTTTGAATCAGGTGCTCTTTCAAAATCTATGTCTGATGGAAAAGTTATCCCATTGCTTTTTGGTTTAGAGTTAAGTGATTTGAGCGGTCCACTTTCTCAGTTTCAAGCTCAGAAAGCGGAAGAGGCTGGGATAATGGAAATTGTAAAATCAATTAATAAAGTTGCTGAAAAGCCGGCATCAGATCAAATAGTAAATCAATTGGTTCCGAGTTTGTGGCCAAAATTCAAAAGCAAATTAGATGAAATCTCGTCAAAAACACCAGTGGATAAACATAAGCGTCCACAGCATGAAATTTTAGAAGAACTCGTTAAAGACGTTAGAGGGATAGGATCTGTTGTTAGAGATATGCAAATGGATTCTGGTGATGAAGAGAAAACCATTCGTAAGCAGCTTCAGCGGTGGCATCCGCGAGTTATACATGAATTTGTTATGGCTTCGCAGAAGACGGATGATCCAGGTGTTGGACTTTTATTGTTGTCAGGACTAATAAAAGATGAGTTGCCATGGCTTTCAGAATTGTTGACAGAAACTTATCGAGAAACACGAAGTGCTAATAAAGCTCAGGTCGGACGAATTTTACAGCGTACAAAGATGCTAATTAAAATGCTGTATCGTGATGGTATTGCATATAAATTGAGCAATGTGTCGAAAAATACTATGATGTTAATGGAAGAGATGGTTGATGCTATTGATTTTATATTTTCAAATATATTGAATAGTAAATCCTCTGCGGGAGGAAGGAAGAGTATTGTAGATTAATTTTTTAGTATGAATATTTATGGTTTTTCGTTTTTCTGGAGACTGTTATATTTTGATATAGTCCGCTATATCTGCGATGAGGGTGACGGAGAGAAAGGACGCGGCTGTCTTCTCGTATCGGGTTGCGACAGCCCGTTATTCCTTGAGGCTTGCTAATAGGTTTTCGACCAAATGCCGGTGCCTATATGCCCATTGGGGGCAAGTGACTGCCGGGTCTTTGCACCGTGGCGGAATGACTGGACGAGAACCCCTCGGCTCAGAGATCTTCACGGAATTTAAGCGAGGCATACCCACGATCGCAGACGACATACATCGGTGGGTGTGGCAGATCATCAAGTCGGACATAGGCATATGGCGGTTCATGTGCCTGTTCGGGCGAAAGCGTGAAGGGCAATGCCCTGCCATGGTTATGGTCCATCTGCGGCTACGCAGACCTTGGTACCAAATCCTTCACATGAGCTGCCAGGAATTTCGCGATCGTTTTGGCGCTCTCTGTGCCTCTTTTTTAGCAGCTTGGGCGGCCTTGTGGTGGGTAAGGATCGTCGTACCATCGAGAAAAAGCATGCCCAGAGAAGGATCTCTGTCGCTGATCTTTTCAAAGAGATGCTGCCAGACGCCGAATTTTGACCACCGGATGAACAACTGGGCTGCAATCCACCAGAGGCCAAATTCAGGCGGCAATGCACGCCGTTTCGCACTGTTCTGATGCCGCCAGAAAATCGCGGATATAGTCACTTGCAGGTTCTTCAGTGGGGTTTTGCTCTTCGGACGGATTTCCTCGATCAAAGGCTCCCAGACGGACCATGCGGTATCAGAAATGGCAGACTGCATCATGCTCATCATAAACAGCTATGCAGTCCGTTCTATCATTCAAGGTCTAACAGGCCCTAGTGCGCCAGAAATGGCCTCAGAAATCTTGTTGGCTGTTTCTCTTATTGGTTCGGTCTTGAGGTGTGCATACCGCGCAGTGGTTTGCACTTGCGTATGTCCCAATAATCGCCCGATCATGGTCAGGTCAGCGCCAAGGTGGAGTGCATCCGATGCAAAGGAGTGGCGCAGGTCGTGGATGCGTAGTGTGTCCAGTCCGGCTCTTGCGCGCAGCCGCCGCCACGGTTTCTGGATGTCGGTCAGATACTGCCGTCCACCTTTCCTGTGATGACGTAGGGATTGCCCTCGATCCGGGATATGTCCGACAGCACGTCCAGCGCCGCTTTGCCTATGGGTACGACCTTGGCCCCAGTCTTGGAGTCCGGCAGTCGCAGGACACCGGCCCGAAAATCCACATACTCCCATTTCAGGGTCTGGATTTCCCCAAGGCGGCAACCGGTCAGTAGCAGCAGGCGAATGCAGGTTGCGGCTTCCGGCTCGCCGTCTGCCTCGCGGAGCACCTTGCCCAGCCGGGCCAGTTCGTCCGGTGTCAGGTAACGTTCCCGCTTCACTTCCTTGTAGCGTTTGACCTTCCAGCACGGAGTGATCCCGTCCGTCCGTACGCTCCAGGTATCGGCTAGGGTGAACATGATCGACAACACCCCAAGCACCCGGTTGGCCTGATAGGGCGTCTCTTCCAAACCTTGGTGCAGTTCGACGACATCCGCGCGGGTCACGTCGATGACCTTGAGCGTCCCTAACTTCGGGGTGATGAATAGGTCAACACAGCGGCGATACTCGTACTGTGTCGAGGGCTTGCAATGAGAGGCGGCGTGTTCGGCGAGGAACCGCTTGGCGAATTCCTTCATGGTCGCGGCGGCGCGCAGCCGGTCGCGTTGTGCGCCGGGATCGCTGCCGAGCCGGACATCTGAGAGATGCTTCATGGCCTTGGTGCGGGCCTGATCCGGGGTGATCGGGCCATGCGGACCGATATTGACCCGCCGGATGCGTCCGCCCGCGCGGAACTGAGCAAGGTAGATTTTCCGGCCCGCTGGATGGACCCTCAGACCAAAGCCCCGAAGCTCTTCATCCCAAAGGAAGTATTCCTTGCCGGTTTTGGCGGCAGCTTCGACGGAACGTTTCGTGATCTTGACCATGCTTTTGTCTCCAGTGCCGGAATCACTGGAATCAAATAGGAATCATTTGGGAGCGAAATAAGGCGATCCCGGTCAGGGAAGAGTGTATCGTGACCCGATATAAAACATCAACAAAACAGTACCTTATCGCATTAAAATCGGTGTGATGCGGCTTTGGCGAAGCTTGAAAAATGGAACTCATAACCTGAAGGTCGCAGGTTCAAATCCTGCCCCCGCAACCATCTGAACTTGCGATGCGAACGCATCACGAACCCCAGCCCCGAAACTGGCTGGGGTTTTCGTTTGTCCGCCCGATGCCACCGTCAGGACACCGGCGAGATCGCCCCGGACATCGATCTGTAGTCCCTTGTCGGATGGCGTGAGGATGATGGCCTCGATCAGAGAGCGGATCACCTCGGCCGCCTCCTGGCGCTTCTCGTCCAGCTCGGAATGCAGCATGTCGTGCAGGCGCGCGAGCTGCCGGTGGTAGAACTCCGCCATCTGGGGATGAAGCAGGGGTGGGGGCGCTTCGGCAGTTGCAAGGAACTCCTTGAGTTCCGCCTTGCGGGCTTCGAGCTTGGATCCGCGCTCCTTGACCGTCTCGATCGAAATCGCTTCCGAGAGGTAGAGATCCATCAACCGCTGGATGTCGCGTTCAACCCGCTTCAGTTCTGCCTCTGACGCGCCGATGTCGGCCGACGCCTCCATGCGCAGCCGGTTCATCTCGGTGGTGAACGCTGTGCAGAATTCGGCGAACAGGTCCGGGTCCATGAGGTGATGACGCAGGGCGTCGAGAACGCGCCGTTCCAGTTCCTCGCGGCGCATATTGGTCCGGTTGTCGCAGGTGCCCTTGTTGCGTGCCGTCGAGCAGCCGAGCAGCACGCCGGAGATCATGGAGTAGCCGCCACCACAGCAGCCGCATTTGCTGAGGCCCGAGAACAGGTAACGGGGGCGGCGTTTCTCGCGGAAGTGGTCGGGCGATGACGTGTCGCGTGTGTCCCGGCTGGCGCTGACGCTGGCCTGCCGTGCCTTGACCGCGTCCCACAGGTCCTGATCGACGATCCGCAGTTCCGGCACCTCCTGGATTACCCATTCGGATTCCGGATTGGGTCGGGCCTGTCGCTTGCCGGTATCGGGATCCTTGATGAAGCGTTGCCGGTTCCACACCAGCCTGCCCACGTACATCTCGTTGTTGAGGATACCGGTGCCGCGTAGCCGGTTGCCGTTGATGGTCGAGAAACCCCAGGCACCGCTACCCGGTGCGGAGATGCCTTCGTCGTTGAGACGGAAGGCGATGGCGCGTGGTCCCAGCCCGGCCGCGAAATCGCGGAAGATGCGACGGACCACGTCGGCTTCCATTGGATTGATAGTCCGGTCGCCCCGGATCGGCTCACCATTGGCATCGAGCCTGCGTACGACATCATAGCCGTAGGCATTGCCGCCGCCGGACTTGCCCTGTTCGACCCGGCCTCGCAGGCCGCGATGGGTCTTCTCAGCCAGGTCTTTCAGGAACAGGGCGTTCATCGTGCCCTTCAGGCCGACATGGAGATGCGAGACTTCGCCCTCGGAGAGAGTGACGATCCGCACACCGGCGTAGTTCATGCGCTTGAAGACGCCGGCGATGTCCTCCTGGTCGCGGGAGAGGCGGTCCATGGCTTCGGCCAGCACGATCTGAAACCGTCCGCGCTGTGCATCGGCGATCAGCGCCTGAATGCCGGGCCGCATCAGGGACGCGCCCGAGATCGCGTGATCGGTATACTCCTCGACGATGCTCCAGCCCTGTTTCTCCGCGTGGGTGCGGCAGACCCGGAGTTGGTCGGCGATCGAGGCGTCGCGCTGGTTATCTGAGGAGTAGCGGGCGTAGAACGCGACCTTCATGACGGGGTATCCCTTACGGTCCGGAGCGGCGGCGCTGCTCCTTTTGCTGCGACCGGAACCAGTCCCGTGCCGCACGACGGGCCATGAGGCGGACAAGCGCCACAAGGCGCTGGTCGGGGGCATTGGGGCGCAGGATGAGCCGCAACTCGGGCTCTGGCGGCCGATATGCCGGGGCAATGGACTGGCTGGGTCTGTCCGTCATCGTCGCTCTCTTCCGACCGTAAGGCAAGGAAAACAGACACACGATCCGGGCAGATGACTGTTATTTCAATGGAAAACGGTAATACGAGAAGGCGTGCATGCACGTGCTCCAGAGTGCGGAATCGTAGTTATGGGTAGTCCCGGATAGCGGCGCGTCGTACAAATATTGGCTTACGGCGGCATCACGGAAGGGGAGGGCGAGTCATGAACGATACGGGAGTGCCGTTCTTCCGGCAGGTCGGATGAGCGGGCGCGCCATCGACTCTTCGCCCACGGAAGCGCTGGCTGGCCTCGTGGAGCGGGTGACGTTCCACAACGCCGAGAACGGCTTCTGCGTCCTGCGGGTGAAGGTGCGGGGGCAGCGCGATCTGGTCACCGTTGTCGGCCATGCCGCAATGATCTCGGCAGGCGAGTTCGTGCAGATGTCGGGGCGCTGGTTCAACGACCACACCCACGGGTTGCAGTTCAAGGCGGAGTTTCTCAAAGCCAGTCCGCCGACCACGGTTGAGGGGATCGAGCGCTATCTTGGCTCCGGCATGATCCGGGGCATCGGTCCGGTCTACGCGAAGAAGCTGGTGAAAGCGTTCGGCGAGGCGGTGTTCGACCTGATCGAGCAGGAACCTGGACGCCTGCGGGAGGTGACGGGCATCGGCCCCAAGCGTGCCGAACGGATCGTCGCCGGTTGGGCGGACCAGAAGGTGATCCGCGAGATCATGCTGTTTCTGCACAGCAACGGCGTCGGCACCTCGCGGGCGGTGCGTATCTTCAAGACCTACGGGCAGGACGCGGTCAAACTGATCAGCGAGAACCCCTACCGGCTCGCGAAGGACATCCGGGGGATCGGATTCAAGACCGCTGACCAGATTGCCCGGAAGATGGGGATCGCACCCGACGCAATGATCCGGGTGAGGGCAGGAATCTCCTACGCGCTTGGCGAGGCCATGGATGAAGGGCATTGCGGTCTGCCTGTGGGAGAGTTGCTGACCAGTACCGCCGAACTGCTGGAGGTCGCCACTCCTCTGATCGAGATGGCCCTCGCGCTGGAACTGGAAGCGGGCGACGTGGTGGCCGACAGCGTGGGCGATACGGGCTGTATCTTCCTGGCTGGTCTCTATCGTGCCGAGCAGAGCATCGCCGAGCGGTTGCGCGCCTGTGCCATTGGCCGTCCACTCTGGCCTGACATCGACGCTGAAAAGGCCATGACCTGGGTGGAAGGCAAGACCGGGCTGGCTCTGGCCCCCAGAGCCAGCAGGAAGCAGTGCGTCTTGCCCTGCACAGCAAGGTGCTGGTGATTACCGGCGGTCCTGGCGTCGGCAAGACCACGCTGGTCAATGCCATTCTCAAGATCGTGACGGCCAAGGGCACGGATGTGCAGCTTTGCGCCCCGACCGGAAGGGCGGCGAAGCGTCTGTCGGAAAGCACCGGGCTGGAAGGCAAGACGATCCATCGCCTGTTGGAGACAGACCCGGCCACGGGGAGCTTCAAGCGGGACGATACCAACCCGCTGACCTGCGATCTTCTGGTCGTGGATGAGGCCAGCATGGTCGATGTGCTTCTGATGCGCTCCCTGCTACGCGCATTGCCTGACAACGCCGCGGTGCTGATCGTCGGCGATGTGGACCAGTTGCCTTCTGTTGGACCGGGACAGGTGCTGGCCGACATCATCGGCTCCGGCGCTGTCCCTGTGGTGCGGCTGACCGAGGTGTTCCGTCAGGCGGCACAGAGCCGCATCATCACCAATGCGCATCGGATCAACGAGGGCAGGATGCCCGAACTGAGCGCGGAAAAGGGATCGGATTTCTACTTCGTGGAGGCGGCCGAGCCCGAGGTCGGGCTGCGCAAGTTGCTGGCCGTAGTGAGGGATCGCATCCCGGCGCGGTTCGGGCTGGACCCTGTTCGCGACGTGCAGGTGCTTTGCCCGATGAACCGGGGTGGCCTTGGGGCGCGGTCGCTAAATATCGAATTGCAGCAGGCGCTGAACCCGCCGGACGAGGTGAAGGTCGAGCGGTTCGGCTGGACCTATGGTCCGGGCGACAAGGTGATGCAGATCGCCAACGATTATGACCGGGATGTCTTCAATGGAGACCTCGGCGTTATCGGCAGGATCGATGTGGAAGAGGGCGAACTGACGGTCTCATTCGATGGTCGGGATGTCGTTTATGGCTTCGGCGAGTTGGACGAACTGGTGCTGGCCTACGCCACCACCATCCACAAGAGCCAGGGATCGGAATACCCGGCGGTGGTGATCCCGCTGGTGACCCAGCACTACGCCATGCTGGCGCGGAACCTGCTCTATACCGGCGTGACACGGGGAAGGAAGCTCGTCGTATTGGTGGGGCAGAAGAAGGCGCTTGCCATCGCTGTGCGCAACCAGGGCGGGCGGCGGCGGTGGTCGAAGCTCAGGGAATGGCTTGCGGGTAGTTTTGCATGACGGAGCGATGCCTCCATGTCGGCTTCCGCCTCATCTCGGTCATAAGCAGAGCCGTTCAAGTTTCCGGAAAGCGGACGGTCTGCAATAGTCCTCGTTATCCGCTGATATCCTCGTCCAAACTTCTGATTGCTGCATTTGCAATTGATCAGGAGAAAGTATCATGGAGAAGAAAACACGTTTTCCATCACCTACGTTGAAGGCGTCCGTGCCCTGGAATGTAGGAAAAATGGTTGGCGCCAAGCGGGCACTCAAAGAAAAGCACGTCTGGGCTATTCGGTTCTGGCTCGGGAGCGAACAGCGTGTCAGAGACAGAGCGTTGTTTGATCTTGCTCTCGATAGTAAACTCAGAGGCTGCGATCTTGTCAGCCTTCGTATCGGCGACATCGTTACCAGCGGTCAGGTGCACTGCCGAGCCATGGTCGTCCAGCAGAAAACTCGGCGACCTGTACAGTTTGAAATTACAGAAACAACGCGGGAAAGCGTGCGGGCGTGGCTGGAGCATCGAGGTGGTGGCTTGAGTGAGTATGTTTTTCCAAGTCGCCTAAGCGCCAAAGCTCACCTGAGCACACGGCAATACGCCCGGCTTCTGGATCAATGGGTTCAGGCGATAGGACTTATCCCCGGGGAATATGGAACTCATTCGCTCCGCCGGACTAAGGTTGCCATGATTTACAAACGAACCGGCAATATCCGGGCGGTGCAGATCCTGCTGGGTCATTCAAAACTGGATAGTACGGTTCGATACCTTGGGGTGGATGTAGAGGACGCTCTGGCACTGTCGGAAGCCACTGATCTCTGAAATCGAATATGCCTCAGGAATTCTCTACCTCCTCCTTGTGTGTACATGATATGATGACACATAAGGAGGAGACCATGAGCGAGCATCTTTCAGATAACGCAGCATCCCCACAGAAAATCGGTGTTCGGGAGTTCCGGGGAAACCTGACAGCGTATCTGCGTCAGGTCAGGCAGGGCAGTACGATCCTCGTGACGTCTCATGACGAGGTTGTGGCTGAACTGCGGCCGCCGGCTCCTTCCTATCGCCCCCGCCGTCAGCCAGGAGCTCTTCGAGGACGGATCAGAATGAGCGAAGATTTTGATGAAACACCACCGGACATTCTTGAGAGCATGGAACGCGACTTGTGAAGGTTCTGCTCGATACGCATGCGTTGCTGTGGTGGCTTTCGGCCTCCGACCGGCTGGGTGAGAATGCACGGGAGATTATTGCAGATCCAGTCCACGATATTCTGGTGAGTATGGTGTCATTATGGGAGATTGCGATCAAAATCCGTATCGGAAAACTGGATGCGGATATGAACGATATTCTGGCAGCCATTCCTGCGGAAGGTTTCTCTCTACTACAAATACAACCCGAACACTTGCAGATCCTTATGTCTTTGCCTCTGCATCATCGTGATCCGTTTGACCATCTCCTGATGGCGCAGGCGCAAGCTGAACACGCTACATTCCTTTCGGAAGACGGACAAATGGATCAGTATTCTATTGAAAGAATCCGATGTTCCTGATGGTGTGAACAGAATAGCCGTGATCTATTCTGATTTCCATTTGCCGCAGGAGATAGTTGCTGCAGGGTAAGAATGGTGTCTACTATTTGAAAAAATGGCGAGCATTCCGTGAGTAGAACATGTTTTCTTGGCTAAAACGCATTTTCAGCGGATCCGAAATTTCGGACACGACTAATGAGGCGACCAGGAAAGAGACTATCGCCTCGTCATCTACACACAGCCCCTCGCTTCATACCCAACATGCATTTCTCAATGATGAGGAGAAATTAGAACGGTATGGACAATCACGGAGCCACAAGAAGGACGATGCACGCTGGGTGCTTCCCGGCGAAAAAGTCACGGCCCATGGCTTGGAGATCGCTGATGGCATGGTCTATGTCGGCAACTTTCTGACGGCAGCGCCGAACGGAGGGTGGAATGCCGACACTCCAGCGCCTTGTCTTATCCGGCCATCGCTCAAGGTCGCGTCTGGAGTGCCACAAACGAACTTGGATCTGGGCTATTGGCCCTCCTATACTGATATCACACCCAATCAGCGATTGACTTACCTGCTTTGGCTGGCGAGCGGGAAATCCGACACGAGTTACCCAATGGGATATCCCTTTCTTTACTTCTATGGGCTCGAACGTCGCCTGATAGCCGATAGTCCTTCGATTGACGAAGAGGTGTTATTAATAGCTGAAGTAAAGCGCCTGCGTGAACTTTTCGGACATAACAGTTCTTTTGTAAATTACAGCACTGAGCTACTCAATTTTGTCGAAATGAAGCATGCCGTTACGGATATACCGAGAGTGGAGGCATGGAAGCCAGATCTCGCAGCTTTGGGAAATCATATGTCTCCATTGCTTCAAGCTAAATTAGGTCTGCACGCATTGAGAGGTATGCCGCTGGATGTCGACCTCGCCATAGCAGGTATTCTATCCTTACCTCCTCACTTAACCGGTTTATGGCCACGCATTGCAACGACACGAGCACGTCCGGAGTTCATTGAACTCACGCGACATCGTTTCAATCAGAAATTTCCGCACGGCTTTCGACTCAGAGATAAAAAAGAGAGCCGCCTTGATTTGAACTATCGGTCGGCGAGTCAGTATCTCCATAGCTCAATAAAATTTGAAGGCATCGATCGCCTTCCTGATCCAGCGCAATTGACGTGGACCAAAATGATCAAGCTATGTGAAGGGGCGCGTGAGGATCTGTCTGCATTTGCCAAGGTCGTTGGCAAGGAACGTGAACGTGCCGACAGTATGGCCGCCGCCTTGATGCTGCCTGCGGAACTTGGGGAAAGAGAAACTGTTCGTTCTTTCAGAGCCTGGCTGGATGACTTGCCTCAACCTCTTGCCGATGTGCCGCTTGAAGAACTGGTCCCGCGGTGCTTTGGTTCTGGCAAGGCAGCCTCGGGTCTTCGGCAAGCTCGTGACATGTCCGCCATGCTGGCACGAGTAGGTTACGGCATGGAACCGGATCCAACCTACGGTGGGACCAAGCCAGGTGAGAATATAATTCTATTCCGCATTGGCGATGCTCAAGGCCAGCTAACACCCGTCGGTGCCGACTTCCGCACGGCAGCCCTGATCATGACTGCCATTGGCCCGGCAGCCAAAGCTCTGACTTTAGGCCAAAAGCTGGTCGATGCTCTCACCACACGGCTGCAACTCACCCCGCACGAAACGAAACGATTGACGGCCCGTCTGCGCCTGCTTCCGAAACGCTTGCCAACACTTGGCCGCCTTAAAACCATCGTAGAGAGTATAGAACCCGAGCAACAAACCACTATTGCCTCGCTGGCTGCTTCAGCCGCCCTAACGATAGGCGAAACCGATCAAGACATGATGGTGGCTTTGGAGCGGCTTTACGAGGCTGTTGGTCTCGGCCGACGAGAACTCTATACTGTCCTGCACCAGGGTAATGCCGCTGCGGCATCCTGCGCTTCGGAACCAATTGTGATCGAGGATGGTAAATCGCGGAGACGTGGTCATCGGATCCCAGCACCTCCCTCGAAAGCAAAATCCCAGGAGGGTATCGTCATTGACATGAGCAAGGTTGGCGTCATCCTGCGTGAGACTAAGGAAGTCGAGGAAATCCTGGCACCCATCTATGAGGACGAGGCTGCTGAAATTCCGGTTCCTGCAGCCGTTACGCCCACTTTGGAACGGGAAACGAGGTTCGTCGGACTTGGCCATGACCAGGCCCGTCTGCTTGAGGCTCTGGTCACCCAACCGGAATGGCCACGCTCCGGGTTTGAGGCCAAAGCACACGAACTCGGGTTGATGCCGGATGGCGCGCTCGAAGCCATCAACGAGTGGTCCTATGATAAGTTCGATGAAGAACTTATCGAGGACGGTGACCCTTTGATTATCAATATGGCGCTCCTTGCTGACGCGCCGGGAGCAGCATCATGACCACCCTCAGTATCGCAGCTTCAGACGGCACGCGCACCGCCGCGCAGAAAATCAAGCCCAAGGACCGCGATGGTGTCATTCAGGCGCTTCGTGCAGGTGTCGTGCCACGTTCAGGCATCCAGTTAGTTCAGGTCGGTCGCGCAGGCGAAGTCAACCAGGTGGTGCAGGACGTCAAACGCATCGCGGACGGAGGTTCTGCGGTTCGTTTCATCATCGGCGACTATGGAGCGGGCAAGACTTTCTTCCTTAACCTGGCCCGTTCTATTGCCATGCAAAGCAAGCTGGTAGTGGCTCACGCAGATTTATCCCCTGATCGTCGCCTGCATGCCAGCGGGGGCCAGGCCCGCAGTCTTTATGCAGAACTCATGCGTAACATGGCTACCCGCACCAAGCAGGACGGAGGGGCTCTGGCAAGTGTAGTCGAACGTTTCATCATGGAGGCACAGGCTTCAGCCAAGGCATCAGGTCGCAAGATCGGAGACGTCATTCAGGAAAGGTTGCTCCCCATTCAGGAACTTGTTTCCGGCTATGACTTTGCAACCGTCATAGAATGCTACTGGCGCGCTTTCGAAGAAGGGAGCGAGAGTGGAAAGGCGGCGGCACTTCGCTGGCTCCGTGCTGAGTACACGCTCAAAACCGAGGCTCGGGAGGCGCTCGGCGTACGCTCGATCATCGACGATGCCTCGGTTTACGACTACCTGAAGGTCATGAGCCGCTTTGTGACCCTGGCAGGATATTCGGGTTTTCTGGTCATGCTTGATGAATGCGTGAACCTGTTCAAGCTGGTCAGTGCCCAATCACGCAATGCCAACTACGAGCAGATTCTCCGTATCGTGAACGATGTGCTCCAGGGCTCGGCTGAATCCCTCGGCGTCTATTTCGGCGGCACACCCGAATTCCTGATGGACAGCCGCCGGGGCCTCTATTCCTACGAAGCGCTGCGATCCCGCCTGGCTGAAAACAGCTTTGCCCGCAATGGTCTGGTCGATCTTTCCGGTCCGGTCATCCGGCTTCAGAGCCTGACCCCCGAAGACCTCTACATTCTGCTTGGTAAATTGCGGCATGTGTTCGCCTATGGCGACCAGGACCGTTACCTGGTGCCAGATGAGGTTTTCAAGGCCTTTATGACTCACTGCAACCAGAAGATTGGTGAGTCCTATTTCCGGACACCGCGCAACACCATCAAGGCTTTCCTCGACCTGCTCGCCATTCTGGAACAGAACCCGCAGGCTCAGTGGCAGGGTCTGGTGAACCAGGCTGAGATCGCGCCGGACGCGCCGTCGGCGGGCGGAGATATTATCGATGACGACAAAAAAGATGCGCCTGGTGCGGCTGGTTCTTCAACAACTGGCTCCACTCAGACCTCGCCCGACGATGATCTGGCGGACTTCAGGCTTTGAACGACGCACCGTCTGACCCATTCGGGCAAACTTCCGGTAACGGTGCGTCGACGTCTTTCGATCTGCTGCACGAGAAAGTCCGGCGCTGGATCTGGCATCAGGGCTGGACCGAACTTCGTGATATCCAGGAACGATCCATTCCGGTTCTGCTGGAAGGACAGCGGGATCTCATTATCGCGGCCGGGACAGCAAGCGGGAAGACCGAGGCGGCCTTCCTGCCGATTGTTTCGCGACTGGCTACAGATGAACGCAAACCCGGTGCGGGGTTTGAGGCCATTTACATCAGCCCCTTGCGCGCACTTATCAATGACCAGTTCGGTCGAATGGAGACACTTTGCGAAGAAGTGGAGATTCCTGTCTGGAAGTGGCACGGGGATGTGGCCAGCAGCGTCAAGGAAAGAGCACGCAAGCGGCCCCAGGGGATATTGCTGACTACACCAGAAAGTCTGGAAGCCATCCTCGTCCGACGAGGGAATGAAGCAAAGCGTCTGTTCGCTGCGCTAAGTTACATGGTGATCGACGAGATGCATGCCTTTATGGATGCAGAGCGTGGACGCCAACTGCAATCTCTGCTCAATCGTATCGAGATCGCCGCAGGACATCCAGTCGTTCGCGTAGGCCTTTCGGCCACCCTGGCCGACATGAGAACCTCAGCTGCTTTCTTACGGCCGCTTAATCCGGATGGCGTGGAGATATTGGAATCTCAAATGGGTAGCCAACCCCTGAAACTTCAGGTTCGCGGCTATATACAGCCACGCCTGAAGCAACGTGACGCGAATTCAGACAAGGGCGAGGCAACCGAGAGCACAGCAGACATAGAGATCGCGACACACCTCTTCGACACGCTCCGAGGGCATCGGAGTTTGATCTTTGCTGGCTCGCGACGGAATGTTGAACTGTACACTGCAAGATTACGTGGTCTTTGTGAAACATCGGGCGTGCCGGAGGAATTTTTCGCTCATCATGGTAGCTTATCGCGTGAGCACCGTGAGGAAGCCGAACGAAGGCTGAAAGAAGATGATCGACCAGGCTCCATTATCGCAACCACGACCCTCGAACTGGGCATCGATGTTGGCCACATTGATGCTGTGAGCCAGATTGGGCCTGGGCACACTGTTTCAGGCATGCGCCAGCGACTGGGGCGTTCTGGTCGGCGTGCGGGACAATCCTCAGTAATGCGGGTCTACACCACCGAGATGGCGATTGACGAACGCATCCATCCCATTGATGCCATGCGGCCGCGCACGGTGCAGACCATAGCCATGCTCAATCTGATGCTGAGGCGCTGGAATGAACCGCCTCAGATTGGGTGTTTGCATCTTTCCACGCTGATACAGCAAATTCTGGCACTGATTGCTCAACACGGCGGGCTGACAGTCAAACAGGGCTGGAACCGCTTGATCGAGAGTCGGGTATTTCCTGAAATTGATCAGGCTCTCTACATTGGTGTGCTGCGGCGAATGAAGCATCCGGAGGTTCAGCTTATTGAGCAGGCGCCAGACGGAACGCTTTTGCCAGGCGAAGAAGGCGAACGGGTCATCAATGACCGTGGGTTCTACGCCGTATTCATGACGCCTGACGAATTCAAGGTTATTACGGATCGCGGACGGAACCTTGGCACGCTGCCGGTCGATAGCCCGGTAATGCCGGAACAACTCATCATCTTCGCCGGACGTCGGTGGCGGGTGATCGAGCTCGACAATCAACGCCGGGAAATTTTGGTCACACGAGCGTATGGTGGCGTGCCGCCCAAATTCGGTGGCGAGGGCTTACCCCCCGCCGATGAGGTCGTAGCGGAGATGCGCCGGGTTTACGAGAGCATCGCCATTCCTCGCTTTCTCGACAAGATAGCTCTTGAATGCCTTACGGAAGCCAGAGTGACATTCGATAATCTTGGATTGCGGCATGCAGGTTTATATCGGCATGAGGACGAACTCCTGCTTTTCCCTTGGGTCGGTAATCGGGCTCAACTGGCCCTGGTGCTGGCGCTCGCCTCTCATGGCGTAAAGGCCAATTCGGAGGGTATCGCGGTCACAATTCCGGCTAAAGACGGAGGCAAACTGGTTGCCACCCTGAAAACTCTCGCTGAAAGGCCTGCGCCTGACGCGGAAGCTCTAGCCCGACTAGTGCCTGATATGAAGCGAGCAAAATATGACGCGTATTTAGGAGACGAATTGCTGGCGCGTTGTTACGCCAGTGAGCATATCGACGCGGCACGTGTACCGATTATTGCTGCTGACCTGCTCTCTAGATTGCCGGCAGAAGCAACGACAATTTTTGAAACTAAAGTGCCTCTATGATATGTTTGGGGTAGGCTGGTATGATGGATGATTCCAGAACGAAGCAGACAGGCGGCGTTCGCCTCTTCTCAGACATACATTTGCTCGAGTCACTTTCCGCGTAGCGGACATGAATCATCCAATGCTCTCCCGGCAAAGGCGGATAGCGGACTTGCGCATGCATTCTACCCGGTCGAGGTTCGAATTTCATCAGGCGGGCCGCACCGGAATCGGACGAGAACTACCTCTACGCCATAGCCCTCTAAAGCCTGCTTTTAGGACATCTCTGCCGTTCCGTTATGACTTGTCGAACGCCAGCTATAATTGCCAGAAGTCGGCGTACAACGCTCGCGCAGCCGACGTCGGACTTGGCTAGACGGTTGTCAGGCACGTACAAACACCACTTGCTAATTTGCGGATGATGCTCACAATAGTTGACAATCATCTTTTTCAGCTGCCGTTCGCCATCGCCTGACTATTGGCGCAACCACTCATCGCGGATCTTGTCGATCGCAAGTTCCTTCCATTGTTGCTGCCAAAGATCCCAGTAGGGAATGTCAGTCGATGCCGGAGCCACTGCGCAGACCTCGATCTGGACAACGGACGGCAGGGCGATCGATTCTCCGACCAGCAGCGCCTCGCCCTGCTTGAACGCCGGCATCTTGTCGATGAGCGTTCCCAGCGAGTCCGGCAGCAACTTGCGGACATAGCCTTGGTCGACCGGATTAGTCAGGCGCATGGCGATAAAGTTATTGCACTGTGAGAAGATCGTTTCAGAAATCTCAGATGGCCGCTGGCTCGCGAGAAGCAAGGTAACGCCATATTTGCGCCCCTCTTTGGCGATGCGCTCAATCGACATCTTTGACGCCCGGAACTTCGACAGTTCGCTGTTCGGCACATATTTGTGCGCCTCCTCGTAAACGAGAAGAATGGGCGCATCATTGTTGATCTTCTCCTGTGGATCGGCGGCGCAGCGCAGACGCTTGTAGAAGTAGCCATGCTCAAAGATCAGCCGCGAGATCAGCGAGACCGTGATGCTCAAAACCTCGAATGGGACGCCGCTCAGATCGATGACGGTGACGTTTTGCTGCTTGCCCGTGCTGTAGCCGAGAATGGATCGGAGCGTTTCCTCGAAAGAGATCGACTTGGATTTCTCGCCAAGGAAGAAGTCGAGACGCCGGTCGTTGATCTTGCTTTCGAGACGATTCACAAAGTTGGTGAGCCGCCCATAGAGGCTGCCTTGCGTAAGCTTCGGCTGCCCGGCTTTCTCCTTGTTACTCGCTGCATACACCTCGCCGCTGTCGACCATCTCGGTGTTGCGAAAGTTGGCGTGGTCCAGAACGTCGCGAATGTCGAACGGGAGCGGTGTGTCCAGATGGATTCGGTTCTTGTCGCCTTCTCCTCCCGTGAAGTGCGCCTTACGGCTCTGGATCACGGCATCCTTGAACACGTTGCGCTGATTGTGATCGTTCGCTTCGGTGTCGAGGAAGAACTCCTCCAACTCCTCACCGTTCAGCATCCAGTAGGGGAGAATCAGGCTGGCGCTGTCGATGAAATTCGCCTCCGGAAAGGCCGCACGGTATTCTGAATGAATATCGAAAATGATCACGTGCGAGTTGTTCAGCGTATATTCGCCCGTCGCCCCGACCGCCTTCTGGACGATCTTTGCGACGGTGTGGGACTTACCTGAGCCCGTGGAACCGACCACCGCAATATGCTTGTTGAAGAATTTGTTCCCGTCGACGGGAACCTCGACCTCTTTGTTCGTCGCAAGCCTCGAGAAGCAGAAGCGATCCTTCACGGGCAACGAGCTGCCATAGATCAGGCGGATATCGCCGATCGTCGCGGGCTGGACCGTTTTCGGCGGGATCGCGAGGGCGTCTCCGCCGCGCTCAAACTTCTGATCGCGTAGAATGCCGAGCGGAAAAGCCTCGATCACATAGTCTTGGCTGCCGTCGTCGCGTGCCTGAATCTGGAAGTTCTCAATGATGGCGACCAGTACCGCATTCTCGTTGTCGGCGATCTTCAAATAAGAGCCGACGCGGAGAGACTCCTCAGCAATCCTAAAATTTTCGAGGTCATCGACGACGATCTTGACCTTGTTAGGAAAGACCGCGACGACTTCCGCTTTAACATCACTCATACCCATCCCCTAAATGATTTTGTTGATATCTTCGTATTTTGGAATCTGGAATCGAGTGTGGCTGATGGCACCGTCACCAAAGTCTTCAACCGGCTCACTGCGATAGAATTCATAGATCTCCCGCGAGCGCTGGAACGACAGAAAGGTCTGCCGCGCCTCCGCCAGATTGCAGAATAGCCTCAGGAGCGGACCTGCGTCGGCGGATGCGGGACGGGAGATCGATCCGGCGTCGAACTGGGCCCCCTTGAAATCATAGCCGTCAACGAAGCGAACGTCTTCATTGTGCAGCTCCTGCTTGAGGCCGGCAAGTTCGCTATCGTTGATGCCGACGAGTAGTACGTAGGGTGAGAAGGGCTTTGCATCTCGCTTGGAGAGCTTGGAGTATTTCCGAGAGATAGTCTTCAGAAGCGTTTTGACCACGTTCCGGCTGTAGGTGTCGCCAGCCGGATGGATTATAAAAAGCCGGTCGACCGGAGACACATTGACGCCCGCTGCGAAAAATTCGTTGCGCAGCCCGCGATAATATTTGGCCGTACCGAGCTTGGCGATAAACCACTCATCAAAGAGATACGAAGATGTATCTATTCGCTTTATGAAGGCTGTCTTCGTTGTGACGCGCAAAGCCTCGTCCGGCTCGATCGCTAGTTCTTTGATCACCCGCAGGGCGCTGTTATAATAGAAAAATTCGGCCGCGAACGGAGAGCAGACGAACTGTTTGACAAGACCCCCTATGATCGCTTGAAACTGATCATCGAATTTCGCTGCATTTACGTCGATCGAGAGAAGTTTCAAGAATTCCTCAAGCTCTGCGTCACTGACACCAAGCTCTTCGTGCTTTTTAACCGTCTTATCTTTTGATGTGGTTGTAAGAAAATTGGTCTTGAGGAACCCGATATCGAATGGAAGCACCAACTTGTCTTGCCCAGACGCAAAATGGCCGCTGAGCTGGTAATGGATCGCTGGACGGCCGGCGGTGAGGCCCGCTTTATAGTGCGTGAGCATGAACATGATAGCGGGTTTGATAACTGAATGATTATACTCGGATTTCTCATAATATTTGCACTGGACGGCGGTCGTTTCTGTAGCGGTGTGGACGTCGATATCCTCGATGCATTCGATCGCCACCGTGTCATTCGCACCGCATAGCTCTAGGATGCTGAGGATCGAACGATCGAATTGATAGAAATAGCCAGAAATTGTCGAAACTGCGCTCCGATCGGACACCATTACCCCCTGCGGTGATCTGCCACGCGGACCTCGCGTCCGCATTCGTTTGTCTTCGGAATTCTCGTTTTTCGGCCTCTTCCGTTTCTCGATGATCGCATATCGGCGATTGATGACTTCATAGTTACAACGCGATCCGATTTCCAGCGACATGTCTGAAGGCGCGATCACGGCAGGTGAGAAGGACGACCTGCATGCGGGTCGCGGCCTCCGACAGAATCTCGATCATCGTGTCGAGACGGGCATCGTCGGAATAGACCAGCGGATCGTCGAGGATCAGTGATACGGGATTTCCCTGCTCCAACAGCATGTCTGCAAATGCAATCCGTGTAAGGACGGCAAGCTGCTCTTGCGTGCCGCGCGACAGGCTCGAGCAACTTTCGTCCACGCCCGCACGGATCACGCTTTCAAGACCGAGATCCTCCGAAAAAGTGAGCTCGCATCCAGGAAGCAGGCGCTCGATATGACGCTTGGCCCGCGCCGCCACCGGACCGACAAATTTCGCCGACGTCTCGTTACGGGCGGCGTCGAGGGTGCTCCGCAGCGCTTTGAGCGTTTCCGCTTCATCGGTGACACGCTGAAGAGCAAGACTAGCCACCTCGACTTCCTCGGAGGCCGCAGCGGTCCGATCGGCGAGGCCGAGCCCGCCTTCGCTCTCGATTGTCCCTTCAAGACGCGCGATATCGGTCTCGAGCCGCGTGCGGGTCTCCCCAGTCGTGCGTGCCTTTGCATCGATCAATTCGATCTTGCGCGTAATGGCCGCGACGTCGTGTGCAGAAGCATCGCGGAGTGCGTCTTCAACCTTGACCGAAGCCTCGGCGGCCTGTTCGCGCGTCTTGACCAGATCTTCGGTAAGCGTCGCCCATTCAGGTCTCCGCTCGATCGTCTCGAGTGCGCTGACAGCGTTGGCGACGTCACTCGTTGCCCTAGCTTCTGCCGTCACAAGCGGTGCTTCCTCCTGCTCGGCGCGACGCAGGGCCTCGATGGCGCTGTCCTGAGCCCCTTCGGCCCGGGCTGCGGCGCTATCGGCCGTCTCCATCGCCTTCGTGAGCGCCGCGATATCGGGAAGCTCCTCGCCCCCTACAGCTTCTTCCTCGCCGAACTCGGCGACAAACAGCTTGAGCGCGGCGGATCCAGCGGCGAGCTGAAGGACATCGTCGGCGGACGTGGCCGCTTCTATGCGCACCTCCAGAGTTCGCAGGTCGGCTGCGGCATCTCTGGCGATCTCGTTGCGGGCTCTGGCGGCCGCAAGATCGACGACACCGAGATCGTCGAGTGCCGTTTTCCGCTTACGAAGCGCAGACGCCAAGGCCTCCGCAGCGCTGGCGGCAGACGTCGGCGGCGTTATCTGAAGCTCGGCGGCGCCGAAGCAGATTTGGACCTCGCGATCGAGGGCGCGTGCGCCGAGGGCCATTGGCTTGCCATCGATCGTGATGCCGTCCGCTGAGCCGGACAATGCAATCCGGGTCGCGCCGGCGTTCACCACCGCTTGCGCTTCCGCAACGGCTCGATCATGCGCTTCAAGCGACGTGAGCACTTTCGGGGCAATCGCTGTATCGGAGAGCGCCTTTACGGTGCTGTGTTGTTCCTCAAGCTTCAGCAGGTCGGCATGCCGCCGGCGGGCAGCCTGGATTGCGGCACCGCGACGGCTTTGTCGGATACGCTCTTCGCCTTCAGCCAGGGCCGTTCGCGCGGCTTGGCGCTCCATGCGCGCGAAATCGAGCGAGGTGCGCGCATCCACCACCTTCTGCTTCGCCGCCGACAATGCGTCGGCAAACCCGAGACGCTGTTCGCGTGCGTGGGCCAGGGCAGCGTCCGCATGCGTCCGGGCCCGCGTCGCGTCGTCATGGCGCTGCCGAAGGTCCGCGAGCGCCTTCACCTTTGCGTTGATTGCTTCCTGCTCGGCACGACGGGTGGTGAGGATCTGGGCCGCCGCTCGTGCGATATCGAGCGAAGCAACCAGACCGCTACGCGTCTGCGCGTCCGTGTTGTCCGCCATCTCGCGCTGGATGATCTTCAGGCGGGAACGAGCCGCCTCGACATCTGAGAAGCTGCGCTCCAGCATGGCCAGTCGATCCGCCGCTTCGCGCGCCGTGGTCTTGGCGGCCTCAAGCCGCTCACGCGCTTCGGTCTGTCGGCCACGCTTCTGGCCGGTCGGGGTCCAGTAGAGCTCATATTGAGCCTCGACCCGATCCCTGACACGGCGATAGGCAGCGCCGCCCATGATCGACCCGACCTCCGTCTCGAGCTCGGAGGTGACGCTGTCGCGCACGATTTGGCCGGGCGCGGTCACGGACAAGGCCTCGGTCTGGGCGACCCAAAGCAAACCGAGCGCGCCATAAGTCGCGACATCACCGCCCCGACTCGTGTCGCGGACCGAACCGAGCAGCGCATTTAAGCGCGCCTCGGCCTCCTCTCCTTGCGCACGGCCCTGAGGCCCCGAGACCTCGACCGATGCGCTGCGCAAGAAATGCTTGGTGACCGACCAAGGCGCACCATCGACATCGAAAACGACTTCGACCTCAGGACCGACCGCATCGCCATGTGGCGCGAAGGATTGGGCCAGCTGATTGCGCGTGTTGAAGCGGACGAAGAAGGCCGCGCGCAAGGCCTCGAGAAGCGTCGACTTGCCCGTCTCATTTGGCTCGATGACGACGTTGAGGCCGTCGGTAAGGCCCTCGATAACGACGGGTGCGCGGAATTTCCGGAAATTCTTCACCGCGATGCGACGAATGACGAGGCTCATGCCAGCTCCTCCCGGCTATATTCAACGAAGAGGCGCTCAAGGGCCCGCTTCGCGACCGCCGCATCCACGCCGCCGCTTTCGATTCTGGTATTAAGCATCGCCGCCGCCGCCCCGAGCATGCCCTCGACGGCCAAGTTCGCAATGTCTTCTTCGCTCGGCCGACCCACCAGATCGTTCGCGCGCACGTCGAGATACCGCAGCTGATGGCCGATATCGTTTTCGAGCCGACCCAGCATGCCAATCCGGTCGCCAAGACTGGTGATACCAGCCAGCGTAAGGCGCAAAAGCGTTGTGGGCGCGTCGATCGCGCCGAGGAGCAATTCGCACTCGGCATCGAACGCTGCCTGGTCACTGACCATCCAATCCCGCAAAAGCCATTGGAAGCGGCCCGTCCGGATCGGCGTGACGGACGGCTCCGTACCGGTCGACAGCTCGACGATGAGGGCCTGTCCGGGATCGTCCCGCTGGAAGCGGTCGACTTCGGGTGTGCCTGCATACCAGGTGCGACCATCGACGCGGAGTGTCCCATGCCAGTCACCGAGCGCCAGATAGTCGAGGTTCGATCGACGTGCGCGATCGGGCGCGATCTGGTTCTTCGTTTCGCCTTGCGAGCCGAAGTCGCGGATCGAACCGTGTGCGAGGCCAATACGCAGGGTGGCGCCGGGCGTCTCCATGGAGTCGAAACGGGCAGTGGGATCTTCGAGATTGTGGCGATGCTCAAGCGGGGCGGGCAGCAGCCAGACACCGGGTTTCATCTCAACTGGCTCGGGCGTCGATAAGATGACGATGTTCTCGCTCACTCGTTGACGGACGCGATCCCATAATCCGCCATTGCGAGCGAAATCATGGTTGCCCGGAAGCAGCCACCAGCGACAGCTATGGCGGCTCATCCGGGATATAGCTTGGATGATCGTCCGGTCCTCCGGACCTTCGGTGTCGAAGATGTCGCCGGCAACGACGACGTGCTCTGCCCCGTAGTCGACCGCCGTGCGCCCAAGTGTGTCGATTGCATCGAACCGCGCCTCGCTAAGGCCGGCCCGGACTTCGGGCTCGAATCGCCCATACGGTTTGCCAAGTTGCCAGTCAGCAGAATGAATGAATTTCAAAATATCTACCCCTAGTCAGGCGCTCAAAATCCCCGCTAGGCGCGAGAAGCTCTTGCCTCTAACTTAACCGGTCGGACATTGCTCGGCACCCCAGAAATGTACGCTGTAAATGACTTTTTGAATGACCTGCCTGGAACGCACAACTGTCTGCCTGCCGGATTACGTGCGAATGGCCGGTTTCGCCTTCATTTGAGACGCCGGGGCGCGACCTCATGCTTCCTCGAAGCGGACGTGGTTTGTGGCGCGCGAGGAACAGTCTCCGTCAATCCTTAAGCGGTTCAGCAAACTCATCCCCCTTCCGGTTTCCGCGACGGTTCCACTTCGGCTTGATGGCCCGGATCAGCCCTTCTTCTAAACCGGCCACAAGATCAACGGGCAATACGCCATTCAGCTTGAGGTCCTTTTCAGGCATAATCACATAAACATCGACGCCCATGCCGCGAGAGAGCGTTTTCAGAACCGCTTCTCGGATACGACTGGCTGTTCGCAGGTTTTTTGAACTTTCATAGTGTCGAAATCGCCTGTGCAGACCATGCTGCGCCGAACCAACATAAAGAACTTCCTGTCCTACAGCATACGCGTAAACGCTCGGCTTGCGTGGCACAGGATTTATCCCTTGGAATGCCATTAACCCATTCTCAGCCGGCAGCCATACCCCGATATGCACAAAGCCGCCAGCGAGAAGCTGATCGACACATCCTGATAAGCAAGACGACAAAGCTTGATTCATCGAGCGACCTTAGGGGGCTTTATACCCCTGATAAGAGAACATTATTCGCGTTTGGCAGATCGTCCGCGCCACAAACTGTTAGGCTTTGCCCCTGACAGAGAGCATGGCCTCATAGGCCTGAGTGCGACGGCTCTCTGTATTAGCGATACGAACATTGATTGAACGGTAGAAAGATAGAAAAATATACGCGGCTCTCGCCGTCACGTCGGTCGTAAAAGCGATGGAAACCGCCATCTCAGAACAGACATCATTGAGGTGGTCCCGTCCGTTCGGACAGCTTTGTGGGCTTGATAAGCTATACCCGGTTGTTGTTATGCCGCCCTTCTGACAGCGTTGCTGTTGGCCATCTG
>NZ_NKUF01000028.1 GCF_003206495.1 Gluconacetobacter entanii
CCGCTGATCACCATACTGGCCAGTGGCTTCTGAAAGGCCACATCAACAGGCCTTACAGAAGACCGCACACGATCACACGTCAATATGGGTCAGAAAACTATTGCATAACGGACGGCAACCACAGAAGACATCTGTTCCTCCATGAATGTCGTTGTGGGTGTCACACGCTGTTGGCAAACGCTATAAAAGGCAATCCGGCACCTTTTCGTGCCCTGGTCACCCAAAGGTTCCCGGGAGCTTCCAGATGAACCTCGCCCCCCTGCCCGACATCTACCGCCAGGCCCCCTTTTCGGAGGACTGCGCGCCGCGCCGCCTGCTCCGCCTGTTCAGCGGCAAATGGACCACCATGATCCTGCACACGCTGCACCTGCTTGGCGGTGCATCCCGCCCCGGCCAGCTCCAGCGCACCATTCCGGGCCTGTCAAAGAAGATGATGACACAGACCCTGCGTGAACTTGAACGGATGGGACTGGTGACACGTGAGGTCATGCAGGTCATGCCGCCCGCCGTTGAATACCGCCTGACCGCATTGGGGCGGCAGTTCATAACGCCGCTGGAAATGCTCTATCGCTGGGGGGCGGAACATACGGACCTGCTGGATTGCGTGGAACGGAACATGGCCACCGGGCAGGAACGCTAGCCGCTCAGGGCGCGTCTGGTGCGATCGGCCGGCGTGCCGCATGAAACCCCGCCCACGGGTCCTCCTGCTGTGATGCAAGCCGTTCCACGGCGTTGCCTAGCGTGAATTGCGCGGGACCGGTGAGCATGTCCAGTTCCGCCCACGCCACCGGCATCGAAACCGGTGCGGTGGCGCGTGCACGGGTTGAATAGGGCGCCACCGATGTCGCCCCCCGCTGGTTGCGCAGGTAATCGAGCAGGATCCTGCCATGGCGCTTTGCCCTGGAAACGGTTGTCACAAAGCGCTCGGGGCTGTCGGCGGCCATGACCTGCGCCAGCGTGTGGGCAAAGGTCTTTACCCTGTCCCAGTCCGCCACAGGCTCAAGCGGGGCCACGACATGCAGTCCCTTGCCGCCGGAGGTCTTGACGAAAGCCACCAGACCACGGGCCTCAAGTCGCGCACGCACTTCCCGCGCGGCCGCGATGACTGCCACCCATCCCACATCCTCCCCCGGATCAAGGTCCATGACCAACTGGTCTGGTCGCTCCAGATCAGCGCATGATGCACCCCACGGATGAATTTCCAGCGCGGCCCCCTGCACCAGTCCCATCAGGCCACCAAGATCATGGATACCGATCAGGTGGCCATGCGGATCACCGTGCGGATCATCAAGCGCCAGAATGTGGGAATTCATGCCTTTCCACGCATTTTTCTGAAAGAAGCGTGTCCCCCCGATTCCTTCGGGGCAGCGTAGCAGGGCCAGCGGCCGGTCGGTAATGAACGGGGCCATGCGTGGCCATACGGCAGTATAGTAATCGGCCAGCCCTGCCTTGGTTATGCCAACGTCCGGCCAGTAAACCCGGTCCGGGTGGGTCAGCGTCACGCCCTGGTCATCCGGGGCCGGGGAAGGTTCCGCTGCGGACATTTTGCATCTGCCTTCCTGTGCGGGTGTGCTGCTGCATATGAAGCGGCAGGAGGGTTTCTACCGCCGCATTAGTGGGCAATGGTTTTTACCGGCATGTCAACAAGCTGTATCTGCGGTGTCGTGCCGCCCTGCCATGCGTTGGCGCCCGGTACGATCTGCGGGGTCGGGATATCGGCGCGGTTCCTTTTTTCATCCGGGGTGGAAATGCCAAACCGCCTGTCCCGATCCTCCAGCAGCGACTGGCGTATCTGGCCATCACGGGTAAAGCCCATCATCAGTTGGGGAATCCCCAGGGGCAGGTCATGATCCCGGTCAACCTGCCACGTATGCCATGTCTTGCCATATGTGGTGACAAGATCGGCCATGAACGCATGCTCCCCGATATCGGGTACGCCGGGTGCGACGAGCATGCCGGATTTTACCTCGTAATCATGGCTATGCCATAATTTCCTTTCTTCTTCAGGAAGTGTCCTGAATATTTTCTCACTTACGATATATTCAATCCCGATCAGCCGAGCATTTTTCTGGTTGGCTTCATAAATCACGCATTGATGGAAATCCTCGCTCAGATGCGTGCAGAAATGATTGGCTTCGACCTGACGGCCCAGATCATCGGCATAGAAATGGAAACCGTTGAGGTACTCGCTCATCGCATCAATCGGTTTCTTGACCTGCAAGGTGTCGGCCGCCGTGTCGAGAACATTGCTGCGCAGGGAGGTCGGGCCACCGGGCACGGGCGCCAGCTTCCTGTCCGCCGCACCGGCCCTGCGTCCTGCGATTGCCGCAAAAGGGGCGACGACAAGGGTTGCGGCCAGTGTGCGGTTGAAACATCGCCGACAGGCAAGATTATGCAGGAACGACATGGTCTCTCCTTTCAGGCAATACGAACCGTGCCCGTTGTCGCTATAAAGCACGCCTTCCTGCCGAAGTTTCGTGGCCTGTTACGGACATGGCACGCGATGTAGCCATGCCGCCATGTGCCGCGATGTCGTCAGCATATATCGTGGGGACTGCCTGCCCTTGACGGATTCCTCCAGATCATGAAGGAGTGTCCGGTGTTTTTTCAAAAACCTTCTGACAACAGAAAGCTATTTTCCCTTTTCCCCATCATGGGCACCCCAGCCGCCCCCCATGGCCCGCACAAGGTCGATGCCACTCATCAGGCGACGCGTATTGACCGTAATCAGGTCTTCGCGCGCCTGTAATTCCGCCGTCTGGGCAATGACAACCTGAAGGTAGTCAACGGCCCCTTCGCGATACTGGACACTTGCCAGATGATCGGTGCGCGTGGCGGCCACCACGCCTTCTTCCTGCCGCGCGGCGGCATCGGCAAGGTGATTGAGGAGGGCAAGCTGGTCCTCCACCTCCCGAAAGGCCGTCAGGGCGGTCTGCCGGTAACTGGCTGCGGCCTGCGCATATTCCGCATGCGTGAGCGCCAGATTGGCAAACCGCCGCCCACCGTCGAATATGGCCAGTGTCGCCAGCGCCGGGCCAAGCGCCCAGACACCACTCCCGGCCGAGGCGAGCATGCTGGTCGTGGTTTCCGACCCTCCCGTCGCCCCAAGCGTGATGTTGGGAAAGAAGGCCGCCCGCGCCACGCCGATCCGCGCGTTCGCCGCGGCCATATGCCGCTCCGCCGATGCGACATCGGGCCTGCGTTCCAGCAGGTGGGCGGGTGCGATGACGGGAATGACCGGCACGGGCGGCAGGTCATCTGCTGGCGGGATTGAAAAGGTGGAAGGTTGCTCCCCGATCAGTACGGCAATGGCGTGTTCCACCAGCGCACGGTCCGCCACCTGCTGTTCCAGTTGGGACTGCGTCGTGGTCAACTGCGTGCGGGCACGGCCGACATCGAGTTCATTCGCAGCCCCACCGACAAAGCGCTTTGTCGTCAGGTCCAGCGCGGCGGAATAGGCGGCTATGGTCCTTTGCAGCAGGCTGATGCGCGCATCCAGACCGCGAAGCTGGAAATAATCATCGCCCAGTTCCCCCTCCAGGCTGAGGCGGAGCGCGCCCAGATCGGCCGCACTGGCCTGCGCATTGGCCCGCGCCGCCCTGACCAGATTGCGGATGCGTCCCCAGATGTCCGGCTCCCACGATACGGTGCCGCCGGTTTCAAAGTCATGATATTCGTAATAATTGCCCGTGGCGGGAAACAGGCTGCGTTCACGCTGCGCACTGGCTGTTGCATCAATCTGGGGAAAGAACTCCGCCCGTGCCCGCCTGACCAGCGCGCGCGCCTCGTCATATCGCGCCATGGCGGCAGCCAGTTGCGGGCTGCCATGTTCGATCCGGTCCTCCAGCCGGTCCAGAACCCCATCCCCCATGACCGTCCACCACGCACCGCGTGGCGCCGTATCCGCGGGTTGCGCCGGTGTCCACACGCCCGTTTCCCTGAACGCGCCGGGGATACCGGGCAATACGGGCCTGTGGTAACGCGGGGCCAGATTGCAGCCACACAGCAGCACGAAAAGGAGCAGGACCGCCCTGCCCCGTTCAGGCACCATGCCCGCTCTCACGCGGTCTGACGGGGTCCCCGTCCCCGATATCATCGGGCGGGTTGGTTATGATCCTGTCCTGTGGCGCAAGTCCCGTGACCTCCAGTTCGGTCCCGAAATCGATCAGGATCGAGACAGGCCGTATCCTGACATGGTCATGCGCATCCACCAGCGCCACGGTTGTCCCGTCCAGGCGGAAAAGCAGGCTGCTGGCGGGGATGCGCACGGCGGCCGGCGCCTGTGGCCCAGGGCCATGGAACGTAAAGGCGATCTGGGCATAGGCCCCCGGCTTGAGAAGATTTTCCCCGTTATCATAGACAAGCTGGACCAGCATCGTGCCCGACTGGGAATCCACCGCGTCCGAGGAATGAAGCAGGTGGGCCTCGAACTGCCGGTTGCGGTAATCGGGCACGGTAAAGTGCACGACAAACCCCTCATGCATCCGTGCGGCATAGGCCTGCGGCACACGGACATAAAGCCGCAGGCGGGTCACGTCCGATACGGTAAAAAGCGGCTGGCTGGCCGCCGTGCCCGCCACGATCAGCGCCCCGATATCGGTCGCACGGCTGGTCACCACACCGGCAAAGGGGGCGATGATGCGCTTGAAGGCGGAAAGCGTTTCAAGCCGTTCAACCTCCGCCTCCGCCTCATGACGTGTGGCCTCGCTTGCGGCAAGGTTGCCCCGGCGTTCGTCCGTTTCCTGCTGCGATACGGCATTCTGGGCATTCAGCCGGTCCCACCGGCGCGAGGTAATCCGCGCCAGGTCGCGCTGCGCGGTGCGGGTGCCCAGCGCGGCCCTTGCACCGGCCAGTTGCAGGTCAACATCAGGCGTGTCGATTTCCGCCAGAAGCTGCCCGGCCTCCACCTTCTGCCCGATATCGACATACCATTGCCGCAGGTAGCCATTGGTCCGGGCATAGACGGGGGCGCTGTACCAGGCCTGCAGGATACCGGGCAGCACCAGCGTATCGACGGCATGGCCACCCGGATGCGCGATATTCACGCTGGGCACCAGTGCCGCGACATTGGTGGCATGGAGATTGCGGCGTTCATGAAGACGCGTGAGCGTTCCCGTCATCAGGATGATCCCGAAAAGACATGCGCCGCCAAGGAGGATCCAGCGCAGGCGGGGCCGGGACCCGGCATGTACGGCGGCGGACCCCTCAGCCATGAGAATGTGCCCCGTCGGGGCTACGGCGTGCACGCCGGTCGTAGATGATGGCAAAGAGTGTTGGCACGAAAAACAGCGAAGCGCAGGTGGCGAAGATCAGGCCACCGATGACGGCGCGGCCCAGCGGTGCATTCTGCTCCCCCCCTTCGCCCAGCCCCAGCGCCATGGGCAGCATGCCGATGATCATGGAAAGTGCTGTCATGATGACGGGCCGCAGGCGGGTGCTCCCCGCGTTCAGCGCCGCCTTGAGCGCATCTCCATGTTCTGCCAGTTGTTCGCGGCAGAAGGTGATGACCAGGATGGAATTGGCCGTCCCCACCCCCATGCACATGATCGCCCCCGTCAGCGCGGGGACGGAGAGCGGGGTATGCGTTGCAAACAGCATCCAGCATATACCCGCCAGCGCCCCCGGCAGCGCGAGGACAACGATGCATGGATCGGTCCAGCTCTGGAAATTGATGACGATAAGCAGGTAGATCAGCACGATCGCGCCCAGCAGGCCGAACCCCATGCCCGAAAATGCGGTCGTCATGGCCTGGTACTGGCCGCGCAGCGTGACCGTGACGGTTTCCGGCCGGTCATGCTCCAGACGGTGCAGGGCGGCCTGCACGTCTGATGCAATCGCCCCCAAGTCGCGCCCGTCCCCACCTGCGAACACATCGACCAGCGGGCGGATATTATACTGTGCCTCGACCGGTGACGTCGTGCCGCGCGTGATCGTGCCCAGCGCGCCGAGCACCTGCAACTGTGTGGTTGACGCCCCGGTTACGGGCAGGCCGATGATATCCGCCAGCGAACTGATGCGGTATTCGGGCATCTGCACCGCAATGGGATATGTGACCATGCTGTGCGGGTCCAGCCAGTATAGCGGGGCGGTCTGCACGGTCCCGGCGATGGAGGTGGCGATGGAGGTGGTGACATCACCTTCCGTCAGGCCAAGCTGGCTGATGCGGGTGCGGTCGGCCTCGAAACGCAGTTCGGGATAATGGCCGGGCTGCTGGATGCGGGCATCGACCAGACCATCAATGCGGCGTATGGCGCGCAATATGCGCTCGGCAAACTGTCGCGTCTCGTCCGGGTTGGGGCCGGAAACCTGGATGTCGATCGGGGCCGGTGCGCCGAAATTGAGGATCTGCGTCGTGATGTCCGATGGCAGGAAGGCAAAGCTGGCCTCGGGGAAGGCACGGGGCAGGTCGCGGCGCAGGGTGTGGATGTACTGCGCCGTCGGACGATGGTTTTCCTTCAGCGCGACAAGGATATCCCCGTCCTGCGGCCCGATGGTGCCAGAGGCGTTATAGGCGGTGTTGATCGCGCTCGTCGGCAGGCCGATATTGTCGGCGATGGATTCAAGCTCGGCCGCCGGAACCCGCTGGCGGATCTGTTTTTCGATGCGCTGGAACAGGGCCGACGTCTCCTCGATCCGCATGCCAACGGGGCCGCGCACATGCAGGGTCATCGTGCCCGCATCGACCTGCGGGAAGAAGTTGCGGCCAAGGAACGGGAGCAGGCCCATGCTCAGCCCGGCAAAGCACAGGAACCCGGCCACGAACCGGCCGCGATGCTCCAGTATGCTTTGCAAAAGCGCGCCGTAGCGCCCGCGCAGCGCATCGAAACGCCGCTCGAACCCGTGCTGGAAGCGTGTGAGGATATTTTCCCGATGCTGTCGTGCATCCCCATGCGGGCGCAGCAGGAACATGGCCATGGTCGGCACCAGCGTGCGCGACAGGATGAAGGACATGACCATGGCGAACATGACCGACAGCGCCATCGGCACGAACAGGAATCCCGCAACCCCCGGCAGGTAGAACATCGGCACGAACACGATGCAGATGCAGATGAGCGAGAGGAAGGCCGGGACGATGATCTCACGCGATCCATCGATGATGGCGGCATGGACATCGCTGCCCATTTCCAGATGACGCTCGATATTCTCGATCGTGACCGTCGCTTCATCCACCAGTATGCCCACCGCCAGCGCAAGGCCGCCAAGCGTCATGACATTCAGCGTCTCGCCCAGCGTGGACAGCGCCGCGACCGCCCCCATGACCGATAACGGGATGGAGGTCGCGACAATAAGCGTGGACCGCCACGAGCCAAGGAACAGCAGGATCATGAGGCTGGTCAGTCCCGCCGCGATCGCCCCCTCGCGCATGACCCCTTCCACGGCGGCCCGGACGAACAGCGACTGGTCATTGACGGGCCTGAGCCTGAGTTGCTTTGGCAGGCCGCGTGTCGCATCGGGGATCATCGCCTTGATCCCGGCGACGATGGCGATTGTGGAGGTCGCACCCGATTTCAGCACGGTCATCAGCGCCGAACGCTGCCCATCGACATGCACCACGTTCTGCTGGGGCATGGCGCCGTCGCGCACCCGCACCACCGCGCCATTGACCGTGCGCACCGGCAGCATGTTGAGCAGGTCAACCGAAAGGGGCGCGTTGTTCAGCCGGAAATTATACTGGTATTCGCCGATCTTCACGAAACCGACGGGGGTGATCTGTGTCTGGCTGTTCAGGGCGTTGCCCACATCCTGCGCCGATACGCCCCGGGACTGAAGCTTGCCGGGGTCAAGGTCCATCTGGATCTGGCGCACGCGGCCGCCATAGGGATAAGGCAGGGCGGCACCGGGCACCGTGACCAGACGGTTGCGGATGAAGTTGAAGCCGTAATCATAAAGCTGCTGTTCGCTCATCCCCTCGCCCGACAGGGCAAGCTGCACGATCGGCACGGTGGAGGCGTTGTAGTTCAGGATCAGCGGCGGGGTGGTGCCGATGGGCAACTGGCGCAGGATGGTCTGGGCGATGGCCGTGACCTGCGCGTTGGCGACGCGTACATCGGTGCCCGGCTGGAAGAAGATTTTTGTAACCCCGATCCCTGTCAGCGACTGCCCCTCGATATGTTCGATATTGTTGACCGTTGTGGTCAGCACGCGCTGGAACGGAAGCTCGATGCGCCCGGACATATCCTGCGGCGAAAGGTTGCTGTAGGTCCACGCCACCGCAATGACGGGAATGCCGATATCGGGAAAGATGTCCTCCGGCGTGCGGATGGCGGAAAGCACGCCGGCTATGGCGATCAGGATGGCCATCACGACAAATGTATAGGGACGGGCAAGTGCCAGTTGGACAATTGCATTCATGCCACCTGCCTGCTTCCTCTTGGCTATGATGCCCTGGAGTTCGTTATGCCGTCCGGCTTCGGATAACGCCCGTCATGCTGGCCGGTTCATGGCGCGCGACGGGGAATTTCGTATCAGGGCGCGGTATCGGGCGGTGTGCGCGGATTCCGTGCGGTGGAAGACAACGTGTCGCCCACGGGAAAATTGGTGCGCGTGAAACTGTCCAGACTGCCCAGCGCCAGCAGGATGGACAGCCAGAACAGGCCGCCAAGGGCAAAGATCGTGGCCAGCGCCGGCGCGCGCGTAATACGCATGAAGCCATAGGCCACCAGCAGCGCCATCAGTCCGGCACATCCGCCAATGCCCCAGTTGGCCCCGGCCGCACTCAGGAGCAGTTCCACCGCCAGCAGCAGCAGCAACGCGGCCCAGCATGACACGATGCCTGCCATCACACCCGCCCGATCAGGTACAGGACGGGGAACAGCAGGACCCAGACCATGTCAACGAAGCTCCAGTAAAGACCGACGACCTCCACCGGCACGACCCGGAGCGGCGTCCCCCTGCCCCGGTAAACCCGCAGGCAGACCCACGCGATCAGGCCGATCCCCACCAGCATGTGCAGGCCATGCAGCGCGGTGGACAGGAAATAGAAACTGTAGAAAAGCTGCGCCCCGCCCGCCTGCGGACCGCCAAGGGCAAATCCGGGGCCGGGGAACAGGTGCTCATCCAGTTCGGTATGCCATTCCCATCCCTTCAGGCACAGGAAGGCCACACCAAGCCCGGCCGCGCCAAGCCCCGCATGCAGGACGGCGCGCGCATTGCCGTTGCGCGCGGATTCAACCCCAAGAGTATAGAGCATGCTGCTGCTCAGCAGGAGTGCGGTGTTGATGCCGCCGATCATGAGGCTGGTCTGCCTGACCCCCAGCGCCCAGCCTGCGGCGCGGGTGTGGGAATAGACCACAAAGATCAGGAACAGGCCGCCAAACAGCAGGATTTCACTGGCAAGGAACAGCCACATGCCGGCGATTGCCGTCTCGTCACGATGCTGCACACTGTCATAGGGGGCGAGATGTTCAGACATGCGGGGCCTCCGCACGCGGGGCGGTGTCCGGATGGTCCAGCGCCGCGTAATCATAGGCCTCATGCGTGACGACGGGCGGGGTGGCGAAGTTTTGCGTCGGCGGGGGCGAGGATGTCCGCCATTCGAGCCCGGTTGCCTGCCACGGATTGTCGGTGGCCCGCGCGCCACGGAACAGCGACCAGGCGAAGTAGACCAGCGGCAGGATATAGGCCAGCGCAAGGATGCTGGCCCCTGCGGAGGACAGGACATTGAGCACCTGAAACTGCGCGGGATAGGTCGCATACCGGCGCGGCATGCCCTCATACCCCAGGATGAACTGGGGAAAGAATGTCAGGTTGAAGCCGAAGAACAGCAGCGCCGCCGCCGTGCGCCCCCACATTTCGGGATACATGCGCCCTGCCATCTTGGGCCACCAGTAATGCAGCCCGGCAAAGTAGGCCGAGACCATGCCCCCGACCATGATGTAGTGGAAATGCGCCACCACGAAATATGTCTGCGTCAGGTGCACGTCACTGGCCAGGGACGCGAGGAACAGCCCCGTAAGGCCGCCGACCGTAAAAAGCCCGATGAACCCCATGGCGTAAAGCATCGGCGCGTCAAGCCGTATGGCCCCCCCATGCATGGTGCCCAGCCAGTTGAAGACCTTGATGGCCGATGGCACCGAGACCAGGAAACTCAGCATCGAAAACACGACCGCCGCATACAGCGATGTGCCGGCCACGAACATGTGGTGCCCCCAGACCAGAAAGCCGATGGCCGCGATGGAAATGGAAGACCACGCCACGAAGCGGTAGCCGAAGACCGGCTTGTGGCAGAACGTGCTCACGACCTCGCTGACCACGCCCATGCCCGGCAGGATCATGATGTACACCGCCGGGTGGGAGTAGAACCAGAACAGGTGCTGGAACAGGAGCGGATCGCCCCCCAGCGCGGGGTCAAAGACCCCGACATGGAAGAAATGCTCGAACGCCAGCAAAAGCAGCGTGATGCTGAGCACCGGGGTCGCCAGCACGAAAATGACGCTGGTGGCATACAGCGCCCACAGCATGAGCGGCAGCCGGTACCATGTCAGCCCCGGCGCGCGTAGCTGATGGATGCTGATGATGAAGTTCACGCCCGTGGCGATGGAGGAAAACCCGCTGAGGAACACCCCCGCCACGACCGGCAGCACGCGCCCTTCGGCATAATCGGTGGAAAGCGGGGTATAGAAGGTCCATCCCGTTTCCAGCCCCCCACGGAACAGCCCGTAGACCACCAGCGCACCTGCCATGATGAACAGGTACCAACTGATCAGGTTCAGGCGTGGAAACGCCAGGTCCTCTGCGCCGAGCATGAGGGGGACGAGAAAATTGCCCAGCGTGACCGGGATGGACGGCACAAGGAACAGCCAGACCATGACAATGCCATGCATGGTGAACATGCGGCTGTATGTCCCGTCGGACAGGATCGCCCCGGTGGGGGAAATCAGGTGCAGCCGGATCAGGGCCGCGCCAAAGCTGCCAAGGGCGAAAAACGCGGTGATCGTGGCCATGTAGAGCAGCGCGATCCGTTTATGGTCGGTTGTCAGCAGCCACGAGCGCAGCGTGCCATCCTGCCACAGGTAGCTGCGCTGCACGATGTCGGGACCGGGTATGGGGTTCATGGTGTCAGTTCCCTTCACGCACGCCGACAGCCGAGACCCCCATGCCCGATGAACGGGCGGGCGAAAGGGTCTGGAGATAGGCGATCAGGGCCGCCACGTCCTCCTCCCCCAGCACGCCACGGTACGACGGCATCCGGGTGGCGTAAGCTGCCTCATCCCCGCGCGCAGGCCCGGCATGGAGGATGGCGTCGTGCAAGAACGCGCTATCGACCCGTACGCGCCGGCCATCCGCCCCGGTGATCTCGCTGCCATACAGTCCCACCATGGACGGCGCGCGGCCGGTGTCGTCCGCACCGGGGGCATAAGGCTGCGACACATGGCAGCCGCTGCATCCGTTGCGGATGAACAGGGCCTCCCCCCTGGTGGCAAGGCTGCCGCTCGCGGGGGTCTGCCCCAGCCATCCGGCATACTCCGTCGGGGTCAGGACAATCAGGGTGCCGGTCATGCGCGAATGTCCGATGCCACAGAACTGCGTGCAGTAAAAACGGAAGGATCCCGCCCTTGTGGCGGTGAACCACAGGCTCTGGTACCGGCCGGGCAGCACGTCATGCTTGATCCGCAGTACGGGGATCGAGAAATCATGGATGACATCTTCCGACGTCAGCAGAAGTTGCACCGGCCGCCCCAGTGGCACATGCAGCGCATTGATCTCGCGCTGGCCACCGGGATACTGGACCTTCCACATCCACTGCTTGCCGGTGACATAGATCTGGATCGCACCGGACGGTGGCTGGAACCCCACCACGTAAAGCCGCGCCGCCCAGATGAAGAGCGCGAAGAAGACAGCCAGCGTCATCGAGGTCCAGCCAATCTCGAAACGCCAGCTTTTATGGGCCACCGTCTCCTCCGACACGGGCACCCGGCTTCCTACGCGGAAGCGGATGATGTTGAGCATCATCAGCCCGAACACCAGCCCAAGTACCGCCAGACTGATCAGCAGCAGCCCCGCCAGCAGGATATCGACCCGGCCGGCATGGGCCGAGGCTTCGGGCAGCCAGGTCATCGCTGCCCCCGCCAGTGGGCCATGCCCAGCAGGGTACCAAGCGTCAGCACGGTCAGGCCGGCACCCAGCTTCAGCAGTTTTTCCACCGCCAGCGTATAACGCCCGGTCGTCTCATCATAATGGAAGCACAGAAGCAGGATGGGCACGGCCCGGGCTTGCTCCCCGCGCGCGGCATGGGACAGGGCCTGGCGTATGTCGCCCGGCCGGTAGCCAATGCCCAGCACATAGCCCGAGACGATGCCCGCCGGTGTGATGAACACCAGCCCCATGGGGTGCAGGTACTGATGCAGTTTTTCGTCATAGCGCGCGTGAAATCCCACCGCACGCGACAGGCGCTGTATGCTGGCGGGTGCGCCGGTCACGAAATGCCATCCCTGCCCGGCCCCGGGATCGGCAGATCGCGCCAGATCCTCCTCCAGCGCCTGCCGCGCCATGATGCGTGTTTCCGCAGGGTCGATGCTGACAACCAGCAGCGTATAATCGGCCGGTGTTTTCAGCCCACCCCGCGCCAGCGCATCCAGCAGGTCCCTGCGTTCGAGTTCGCACATGTTGGGGCAGGCATAATATCCCATCGAGACGATGGTGGCCCCATGGCCCAGAAAGGCCCCGAGTGGCCGGGTCTGCCCCGATGTATCGGTAAAGGGCGTATCCAGCGGCAGGGCGGTGCCCTGTCGCGGGGTAAAGGCCAGCGCCTGCAATGCTTCCTTTGCATCAGCATATCGTGCCCGCCATGCAGGCGCGATACAGGCCAGCACAATCGCCAGCATTACGTAACGGATGGCACAGTGCCCCATCATGGTGACACCCCTTCGCCTGTCGGCCAGCCGGGGATTCCCTCATCCGCGATGTCCTGCATCGCCTGCGCGATCGGGATATGCCCGATGCCCCTGTCCCTGTCCGTCCAGCCGGAACTGTTGAGAATATCGCGCTCATGTGCCGCAAACGCCGCCATGTCCGCCGCCGGATCGGATTGCAGGCGCGGTTCGGCAATGACCGGGAAAGGCGGCTTGAGCAGGCGATCAAGCGACTTTTGCGGAAACAGCATGTCCGCCACCACCACAAGCCCCCCCACTGCCAGACCGATGGCCAGTCCCCCGGCCATGACCGCGCGAAAGGAGATGTCGCGGAGTTCATGCCGCGGCGGTGGCTGCGCGCCGGGATGCTGCTCAGACATGGGCATCCCTCCGCGCGTCCCTGCATGGCGCGAATGGTGCCAGCGTGCCGGGGCGGAACGCCGCAAGGACACTGGCGCTGCCGAAGAAGGCAAGCGACAGCAGCACCGGCAGCACCATATGCGCAGAGGTCCGGCCGGGCAGCACAAGCCAGAAATTGCGCACCACCTCCATACCCACCAGCAACGCAGCCACCGCCACGACAACGGGACGCCGCACCTGCAGGGACGGTATGGCCAGCAGCACAAACGGCGCGATGAAATGCAATCCCACAAGACCCAGCGCCACCATCCCCCACCCGCCGCGCAGGCGCGGGCCGTACCATGCGGCCTCCACCGGCAGGTTCGACTGCCACACGATCAGGAACTGCATGAAGTCCAGATAGGCCCACAGCACCGTAAGCCCCAGCAGCAGGCGCGCCAGATCCCGCAGCTCCGCCGTGCTGGCCTGCATGCCCGCCAGCACGATCCCCACGGCGAATGCCAGCAGCACCGCCCCGGCAGAGGCGACAAGCCCGTAAGCACTGGAACTGAAATGCGGATCAAGGGATTCCGTCAGGTCGATTGCGGCAAAACCGGATGTAAATCCCAGCACGATCAGCCCCGCTGGCGCCACCCGCCCCAGATCCCGCCCGCGCAGGCAGATCAGGCCCAGCACGCCCCACGCAACCCCATAGAGCGCCGCCCGCGCCAGTGCGGCCGGCGCATTGAGATAGAAACCGTTTGTCAGCACCACCGTCCCGTCCGGGTGCAGCCATGGATACAGGTAACGCGCGCCCAGCATCACGCCCCCCAGCGCGGGCAGGCCCACAGGCAGCGTCGCAATCCCCGCGCGCAGGGCAGGATGCAGGATTTCACCCCAGCGCCCGCCCGTCAGGGCATGCACCAGCAGGAGCGCCATGCTGCCCAGCGGCCAGCCAAGCCATGCCGCCCCAACTGCAAGCCATGCGGGAAACAGGGCGGCGGGCATCCGGATGGCGCTGGCCACCATGCCAGCCAGCGCGACAGCCGCAACCAGGAGCGCCACGCGCCGGGCGCGGGTCATGGCCGGATGGCCTGTGGCAAGGCGGGCCGTGCGGCCAGCATGGCGTACTGACTGCGGCGCAGCGCATACAGGTAGGCCACGATGGCCCATCGGTCATCGGGCATGATCCGTTGGGCAAAGCCATACATGATCCCCTGCCCCGACGTGATGATGGCATAAAGCTGCGCCGGTGTGGCGCTGCGTGTCGGGGCGGTCGCAAGGGGGAGCGGCGCGGGAAAACCCCTTTGCACCACCATGCCGTCCCCCTGCCCCGTCCGGGCATGGCACGGCGCGCAGAAGGCATCATATTCACTGCGCCCCAGTTGCAGCAGGGCCAATGTCAGGGCGGGCGCGGGATGTGGGGCGTCATGATATTCCACGCTGCCCTGCGCCACGTCCGCCGGCGCGCTGCGGGCGCTGGCATATGGGTTTTCCTTATGCTGCTTCGACATGTCATCGCACCCGGCAGCCAGAAGCAGCAGCGCGCCGGGCAGGATGCGCAGCGGCCACACGGGCCTCATGGCGCGATGTCCTCGATCGTCAGTGCACCATGCCGGACGAACACGGCCCGCACCGCATCACTGTCATCAAACCCGCGCACCACGGCCACATGGCCGCCTGTCATGACCCCCTGCATGGCCCCGGCCTCATCCACCGGATCATGAAGGCGTGGCAGGCGCACGGTCGCGAAATAACCGATCATGCCCGCAAGGATCGCCCCCATCACCGCCAGTTCAAAACTGGCCGGGATGTAGGACGGCCACGAAAGATCCGGCCTGCCACCGATATCCTGCGGGTAAGCCAGTGTCGTGGCATAGACCTGCATGCCAAAGCCACCCACAGCCCCCACCATGCCCCCGCCCAGCATGAGCAGCGGCACGATGGAGAAAGAACCGCCCTCCTCCGGCGGGGACGCGCCATAGGTTTCAACCCGGCAGGTCACATCACGCCGCAGGTCGGCCACGGCATCATGCAGGGCGCGTTCCGTGGCGAAGGCCGCGACAATCATGGCCGGTTACCGATCATGGCGCGCATCTCCGCCATGGCAAGCATGGGGATGAAGCGCAGCAGCAGGAGAAAGGCGGTCAGGAACAGCCCGATACTGCCGCACAGCAGGCTCCATTCCCACATGGTGGGCATGTACTGCCCCCATGCGGAAGGAAGCTGCGTGCGTGCAAGACTGGTGACGATGATTTCAAAGCGCTCCAGCCACATGCCGACCAGCACGCCAAGGCAGACCAGCCACACCACCGGCCGGTTCAGCCTGACCGCGCGCCACCACAGCAGTTGCGGAAACACGATATTGAGCACGATGGTGCCACAGTAGATGGGCGCGTACAGGCCACGAAGCCGGAAGGCGAACATGATCCTGTCCGCCGGGTCGGGGCCGTAATATGTTGAAAACACATCCATCACATAGGCGTAGGCCACGCACAGGCTGCTGGTGAGCAGCAGGCGTCCCAGTATGTCGATGTGCCGCGGCGTGATGTAGGCCTGCAGTCCCATGGCCGGGCGCAGCGGTATCACCGCCAGCAGCACGATGGCAAACCCCGACAGCGCCGCGCCGAAGACAAAGAATGTCGGGAACTGGGTCGAATGCCATCCGGGTGTGGCGCCCCCCGCGAAATCCATGCCGACGATGCTGTGGACCGAGACAACCAGCGGCGCCATCAGCGCCGCCATGACGCCATAGACAGGCTGGTAATGCCGCCACTGCCGCCCCGAGCCACGAAACCCCATCGCCAGCACGCCATAGAACACGCGCTGCCAGCGCCTCTGCGCCCGGTCGCGCAGGGTGGCCAGATCGGGCAGCAGCCCGAAATACCAGAACAGGATCGAACACAGCACATAGGCAAGGATGGCAAAGAAATCCCACACAAGCGGGCTGCGGAACTGCGCCCACAGCCCCATGGTGTTGGGATAGGGAAACAGCCAGTAGAAAAAACGCGGCCGCCCCAGGTGCAGGATGGGAAATATGGCCGCGCAGAGCGCAGCGCACAGGGTCAGGCTTTCGGCCAGGCGGTTGAGCGAGGTACGCCACGGCGCGCGCAGCAGGAAGAACAGGGCTGAAATGAACGTCCCGCCCGAGGCGATGGCGATCCACCAGACGTAATTGAGGATGTCAAACCCCCACGCCACGGGCCAGTCGATCCCCCATATGCCCAGCCCCGCGTAAAACAGCCACGCCACGGACACGACCCCCATGCCCAGCAGTGCAAGGGCAAGGCCCAGCCCCAGCCACCACCACAGGGGCGTCCATCCCTCCTCGCCCTCATGCAGGGTGATGGCGCAGATGCGTTGCGTCAACGAATGCGGGGTCTCGGTGGGGAAGATGAGGACATCATCCCCCGTCCCGGCACCTGTGCCCCCCGTCATGACGCAATCGCCGGATTGCGATTGAGGATACGCCCCTCATAGGTCACGCGCGGGTGCGTGCCCTGTTCGGGCAGGGCGGCATAGGTCAGCGGACTGGCCTTGCGGCGTGTCACTTCTGCTGCGGGATCGTTGATATCGCCAAAGCTGATGGCCTGTGCGGGACATGCCGCCTGACAGGCAGTGACAACATGTTCACCCACCCCATCGCGGTCGGCAACAATGCGGGCCTGGGCGATGCGCTGCACGCAGAAGGTACATTTTTCCATAACGCCGCGCGCCCTGACCGATACATCGGGGTTGCGGCTGATGGCGGGCCTGCTCTCCTGTTCGGCGAAGGCGAAGTAATTGAACCGCCTGACCTTGTAGGGGCAGTTGTTGGAACAGAATTTCGTGCCGATACACCGATTATAGACCATGACATTCAGGCCTTCAGAATCATGCGTTGTCGCCCCCACCGGACAGACGGTTTCGCACGGTGCCTGTTCGCAATGCATGCAGAGCATCGGCTGGAAGAACGTATCAGGCGCGTGCTGCGTTCCTTCGTACACACGGTCAATCCGCAACCAGTGCATTTCGCGCTGGCGCAGCACCTCCTCACGGCCCACCACGGGGATATTGTTCTCCACCTGGCAGGCGGTTACACACGCGTTGCAGCCAATGCAGGCATTGAGGTCGATGCTCATGCCCCATGCCACGGGGGCATCGGGTTCGCGGCGGTACAGCGTGTCCTGCGCCCCGGATATGTTGCCAAGGAAATCCGCGCGCTCATGGAACTGCGCCAGCGTGCCATGCCGCGCCACGTCGGATGGGGATGCATCGACCCGCGTGGCGTGATGCTCCGTGCTGGCGACGGGCACGCCGCCGCCATGCGCCGCCTCGATCCTGACGGGGCCATCGGCCTCGCGGAACGGATACAGGTCGCAGCCGACATCACTGCCCGTCTCGCCCGCGTGGCGGCGTCCCCATCCCAGCAGACCGACCACACAGCCTGCCGCCTGCCCCGGCTGTATCCATACGGGAAGCTGCGTCCGGGTGGCGCCACGGGTCAGGCTTACCCTGTCGCCATTGCGCAGGTTCATCGCCTGCGCCATGTCGGGCGGGATCAGCAGCGGATTGTCCCACACCACCTTGCTCAGGGGGCGGGGCAGTTCCTGCAGCCACGGATTGTTGGCCCCACGCCCGTCCCACAGGTACGGATCCGGCCGCAGCAGCAGTACGGGCCCTGTGGGCTTCTGCTGCGACGGGGCCGGTGATGCCACGCGCATGGCCGCCTGCCGCAGGGGCGCCTCCATCCGTCGTGACGCCGTTCCCGCAATGACACCGGCCGCAAGGGCATCGTGCCAGTCACGCGCTGACGGAAGCTGCGTGCGCCATGTCGCGCGCACCATGTCCATGGCCGGGCGCAATGGCTGGCCCAGGCAGGCATGCAGGGCGCTTACGGCGTTCATGCCGCCATAAAGCGGCATGGCCTGTGGCTGGATGAGGGCAACGGTGCCGTCATGCCCGCGCGCATCGCCCCATTCCTCCATCATATGCGCAAGGGGCACATGCCAGTGCGCGGCCAGCGCCGTTTCATGCGGGCGATCCGACAGGGCAATGCTGGTGGGCACATGCTTCAGTGCCGCGGCAAAGCGGGGCGACTGATGGACGGGATTTACATCCAGTATCAGCAGCGCCTGAACCGCGCCACGTTCCATGTCATCCATCAGTGCGTCCAGGGTGCCGCCAGGCGCAAGCGATTGGTACAGGGGCGATTCAACAACATCGAACACCTGTCCCCGCCCGCCCAGCGCCTCGTTCATGGCCAGCATGGCGGCCTGTGCCTCCGGCGGGTAGTCGGGGCCAAGATGCACGAAGGCCCGGCCATGATGGGCGCGCAGGTCATCGGCCACCGGGCCAAGCCAGTCAGGCCCGCCCGAGGGGGCCTCACCTTGCAGGATATGGGCCGACAGCCTCCCGATCACCTCGTCCATCATGCCCGGCGTCGCGATGAAGCGGTGATCCGCCGCAACGCCGGTCAATGACGGTGTGGGTTCCACTGCATAAAGCCGGTTCATGGGACCGTTGACAGGATTGCGGCGCGCGGCAAAGGCGCGGGCATGGTTCAGGTGTCCCGGTGCACTGTCGAGCAGGTCACTATCGAGCGCAAGCAGCACGTCCGCCCGGCCCAGATCGGCAACCACCGCAGTGGGCGCGCCATAAGCAAGGCCAAGCCCGCGTGTGACATTTTCACGCCCGATTGCGTCCCACCCATGCCATGCCGCACCGGGAAAGGCCGCAAGAACCTGCTCGATCGCCCGGCCCAGCGTCGGGGACGTGACCGTGCCGGTCAGGATACGCAGCCCCTCGCCCGCATGTGCGCCATCCGGGCGCGGGGCCATGGCGGTTGCGCGCATCTTCTGCATGGCGGCGGCAAGGTCCGGCCATGAGGTCGGCATGCCCTTGTGAAGCGGGCCTGTCGCCCGGTCGGGATCATAAAAATCGTAGATCAGCGCCTGCGCCATCACGTCCGTCGCGCCGAGGCTGCCGGGATGATCGGGATTGCCTTCCACCTTGATGGGCCGTCCCATCTGGTGCGTGACCACAATGCCCTCCGCATAGCCATCGCGCACATGGGCCGTGGCGTACATGTTCGGCAGGCCGGGCACCACGCCTTGCGCCGCGCGCACGGCCGAGACGAAACCCCGGTCCGGCGTGCCGGGATCACAACTGGCCACCCAGCCACTGGCCAGTGCAAGCCCCAGCAACTTGAGCACGCGCCGACGGTCCAGCGTGTGGGACAGCGCGCTTTCGAACTGTGGGAAGTGCTGCAGCAGTTCCGTATCCGACACCATGGCGCGCGGGCGCGGCGTCCCCCCTAGCGATGGCATATCGAACATTCCGTCAGGTTACGCCCGCCAAGGTGATACCGGGCCATCAGCGCGGCGATCCCCGGTGTGCCGGGACCACGATGCCAGTCCGTGTCGAATATGTTTTCTGCCGGGCGCAGGTTCGGTCCGGGATTACGGTGACACTCCACACAGAACTGCATTGTCAGTGTCTTCGCCTTGTAGGTCAGCGGCATGGCGGCCACATTGCCGTGGCAGGTTTCGCAGCCAACCCCTTTGGCGACATGGATGCTGTGATTGAAATAGACGTAGTCCGGCACATTGGTCACACGCTGCCATGTCATGGGGGTGTTCCTCAGCAAGCTGTCCCGAACGGCCGCGAGCACGGCGGCATTTGTCCAGATCTGTGAATGGCATGTCATGCAGGTAAAGGTTGGCGGCAGGCTGGCCTGTGCGCTGCATTCCACACTGCTGTGGCAGAAGCGGCAATCAAGCCCGAGGCCCGCGACATGGTGCTGGTGGCTGAAGGGAACAGGCTGTTCGACGGCCCAGCCCACATGCCGGTCATAATCCGAATACGGCCATGCAAACCACAGCAGGCATCCACTGACGAGAACACAGGCAACAAGAACCAGGCATGTGGTCATGATGATATTGGCGCGGGGGGTGAATGGCGCTCCCATCTGTTTGCGTTCCATCCGTGACGGCGGCTTTCAAAGCCTGTTTCTGTCGGGCCACAGGCAGGCACGCGGTTCGCTTGGGGATCCTGTCACGCAGAACGTCACTGTCGGGAAAAACGATCCCATCACAAGGCAGTGAATACTGCGCATGTTCCGTAATGGATAAATCATGCTGCCGCAGGCGAAGTATTCATGGCCATGACCCCGGTCCCGCAACAGGATCGGTTGACGCTGATGGGACTGAAGAAGGCTCCGGACTGCCTTCGATAATGCAAGGGGCAGATGCGCAATCACAAAGGGCGTGCTGTTTCCCCTGACGCATGCCGTCGGATCGTCGATAAGGGGTATGGCAGCAACAGGGAAGCACCTGTCTTCATGACAGGCATCGTCATGGACGGCGATACAAGGGGAAAGCTGTTCGGAAAAACCGGGGGACTGGCGTCATGTCACACCATGTTATGCGCGCCACGTCCGTCATCTTCCGGTTGCCATAAAGGGGCCTGCCCGCGCAGGCGGAAGTCATCCCGCCTGCAGGGCTGCCTTCAGATGTTCCAGCCGATTTGAGACATGACGGTAATTCAGTGCCTTCTCGACATGCCGCAGGTGGACATCCATCAACCTTGCGGCTTCCGTTGGATCCCCCTTTTCGAGGGCATCGATGATCTGGCCATGTTCGCAGCATGATTCATGCGCGTCATGGGTGGACTGGTACAGGGCGGCAATCAGAACAGTTCGTGTCGTCAGGTCCTGCAACAGGGAACCGAGCACGGGATTTCCAAGCGTTTCGGCAAGGCAGACATGGAAATGGCCGAGAAGATAGCTGCGCTGCGCACGGTCACCGGATGCAAGGGCCTGCTGTTCGGACAGGACATGCTCCCGCAGGGTCCGGATCTGGGATGGCTGTATGTCATCTATGGTGACAAGCATCCCGACCTCCAGCGCGCGGCGGGCGTCGATCGTATGGCGCGCCTCCTCCACCGAAGGTTCAATGACGAACCATCCCCGGCGGGGCGAGACTTCGACAATGCCGCGGGCCTGCAGGCGCATCATCGCCTCCCGGACAAGCGTGCGGGAGACATTGAAGATCTGCGAAAGGTCCTTTTCGCCCAACCGCTCCCCCGGGGCGATCTGACCCGACAGGGCCGCCCGGATGATACGATCCTCGATGATGTGAGGATTCCTGTCGGCCGTTTTATCCTGCTCTTGCATACCAGATAGTATGCGCAACCTCTCCCGCTTTGGCAACGGAATCAACGCGTAGGCAGGTATCTTCCGGTTACAGGCGACGCATCTCCGGGCGGTATGCCTGATAAAATCCGCGGGCATAAAAAACGATCCCGAAATATCTTTTTTCAAGATAATATACTGATTATAAAGTGTTTATTTTTCAGTTAGAGCATTATCAACATATTGTGATATCCGATTTCGTAATTGTTTCGATTTTTCATATGTCCCCATTCCGGTTTGCATTATATCTTGTATGCAAGATTGTATTCTTTGCAGTCGGGTTTTTGATAGACCATTTGATGTTCAAGGATGCTGGCAACCAAACACCGGCATCTGGAAAGCTGTAGAGTGTAACAAGATGCGTTTTTGCCGATCGCTGTTTTTCCAGATTGTGCTGGCAACCGTGCTCGGCATCGCGTCTGGCCTTGCAACCCCGGATGTTGCGGTGCTGCTTAAACCGCTGAGTGACCTGTTCCTCAGGCTGATCTCCATGCTTGTGGGGCCGCTTGTCTTCTGCGTGGTGGTACAGGGTATTGCCGGTGCAGGCAGCCTGCGCACGGTGGGTCTGATCGGCCTGAAGGCTCTGGTCTATTTTGAAGCCGTCACCACCATCGCCCTGTGCCTTGGCTTGGCAACGGCGGCCGTGTTTCAGTCCGGGGCCGGAATGCATATCGACGCCGGTACGCTGACACAAGGCCCGGCGTCACAGTTCGGGGAAAGTGCGGCGGCCCTGCGCAATGATGGACCTGTGGGATTCGTCCTTCATCTCGTTCCCCAGACTCCCCTTGCTGCGTTTGTCCATAATGATGTGTTGCAGATCCTTGTTTTCGCAATCCTGTTTGGCTGTGGACTGTCGATCGCCGGGGAACAGGGGAACCCCGCGGCGGTACTGATCGACTCAATCACGACTGTCCTGTTCCGCATCATGGGCATGGTCATCCGGGTCGCCCCGCTTGGGGTGCTGGGGGCCGTTGCCTATACGGTCGGGCATTTCGGCATGCGCTCCATGGGACAGCTTGGGGACTTTGTCGGGCTGTATTTCCTGCTGGTCATCCTGTTCGTCCTTGTCGGGCTTGGCGTCCTGCTGCGCCTGTGCGGGGTCGGTATTTTCTCCTTCATCTGGTACCTGCGCGCGGAACTGGCGGTTGTCATGGCGACGACATCATCAGATGCGGTACTTCCGCAGATCATGGAAAAACTTGTCGCCATTGGCGTCCAGCGTGATGTCGTGGGACTGGTCATTCCGGCGGGATATTCCTTCAACCTGGATGCGCTTTCCATATATCTCGGGCTTGCGGTGCTGTTTCTGGCCCAGACATCCGGCATTCACCTGACATGGACACAGATTTTCCTGGTCACGGGCACCGCCCTGGTCACGTCAAAGGGCGCCCACGGCGTGCCCGGGGTCGGGATTGTCATTCTGGCCGCGACACTGGCGGTCGTGCCGGAAATTCCACAAGCAGGACTGGTTTTACTGGTTGCGGTGGACTGGTTCGTCGGGATTGCCCGCGCGGTGGGCAATATCATGGGGAACTGTGTCGCAACCCTTGTGATCGCGAAATGGGAGGGACGTCTTGATGGCGTCGCCACACAGCGCGCCCTGCGGCAGGCCCGCGCCCCCTTATCCAAATAAAGTAAAAAACTCCAATCCGGGACAAAAACTGTTCTTCTTATTGACGATGGAAAAATAACGTTACAAGACGAGGCACCTCATGTCATCCTGTCTATTCTTCGTAAAATCACGTCTGGGACTTGCGGCATCGGTTTCCTGTATTGCAATCATGCAGGTCTCGTCTCTTTCCGCCGCGACACCGATGGCGGTGCAGAAGGCCACCGGCCCACACACCCGTCCAACACCCGCGCCGGGTTCACACAGGGGTCATGCCGCCACGCCCCCTGCCGCGCCGGAAAGCATCAAGGTCAGCACGGCGCGCGCGGTAAAGTTCCGACAGGAACAGCATGTGCCGGATTCCGCGACGCACATAACGGGCACGGAACTGGTGGAACGGAACGTGCGGGCCATGACGGACCTGATCCGGGTTGCGCCCAACCTGAGCATCCAGCCATCCAACGGGTCTGCCGGCCTGAATTTCATGCTGCGCGGCGTGGGGATGGCGGATCTGACACAGAACAACATTCCCTCTGTCATGCCGTATGTCGATGGCGTTGCCCTGCCCGTCACGGTCATGACATCCGCGATCATGTATGACATGGACAATGTTTCGGTAAATCCGGGACAGTCCGGCTTTACGCATGGCATGACCACCACCGGCGGCGAAATCAACTTCCACACGGCCGATCCCACACCACAGTTTCATGCGGGCGTGACGGAAGATATCGCCAGTTACGGCCGCAACCGTGTGGAGGGCTACATCTCCGGGCCGATATCGCGTTCGGTTTCATACCGCATTTCGGGCATGTCGATGACAGGTGGCGGCTTCCAGCATAACAGCCAGGGGGTCGGTTATGGTAACGCGGATATCGGCGCCCTGCGCGGCAAGCTGAAATGGCAGATTGATGATACGATGCGCCTCGACGTTGGCGGGCACTGGAGCACCGACCAGTCGGATGCCCCGGCGGGCGCGGTGATGGTCAACAGTTATGGCGTGCCGGCCAGTACGGACCTGATGCAGACCAACTGGGGCCTGAGCAAGCAGTTCGCCAATGCCATCGGAATCAACCCGGCCAACCAGAAGCCGCGTGAAAACAACCTGTCATGGGGGGTGAATATTCGTTTCACCAAGGAATTCAACTGGGGCAAACTGACATCCACCAGCGCGTATGAAGCACTGGACGAACATGAACTGTCTGACCAGACCAATACGGCGCTCGCCTATGGCAATATGTACCGCAACAACCAGACCAACTTCTTTTCGCAGGAAATAAACCTGCAATCGCGCAATCCGGCGGACCGCCTGCAGTGGCTGGTGGGAATGTACTACAATCGCGGCCGGACGCATGACAATTTCTGGTATGACATGTCGGATCGCTATGCATCGAGTGATGATGGCAAATATTTCTACAAGACCGACTACGGGCAGGATGAACAGACATTCAACCAGTACGCACAGCTTTCGTACCGTCTGGTACGCGGACTGCGTCTGATTGGTGCGATCAGCCATGAATCCGATGATCGGCAGCTTCTGAACCTGGTGGGTACGACCTATGAGGGCACAGGTGCGCCGAAAATCCAGTCATTCGGATCCAGCGGTGCACTGGCCAACCAGTTTTCCGGCCGGGTGGGACTGGAATACCAGGTCACGCCCGACATCATGACCTATGTCGATTTCCGCCGTGGTTTCAAGCCCGGCGGGTTCTCGGCCAACATGACGAGCGTCTCCGCGCAGTTGCGTCCCTTCAAGCCCGAACAGGTGCTGAGCTACGAAGGCGGGTTCAAGACCTCCTTCATGCATGACCGTATCCGCTTCAATGCGGCCGGTTTCTATTATGATTATCGTGACCAGCAGCTTCTGGGCACGATTGTCGTGCCGCAATATGGCACGGAAGGCACGTATGTTAATGCGCCGCGCTCCTATATCTATGGCGCGGAATTCAATGCGATGGTCCGCCCCTTCCGCGGCATGACGCTGACGCAGAATTTCGGCTACCAGCACGGCGTGTACAGCCAGTACCAAGGCGTCAACAAATCCGCCACCACGGACCTGTATAATGCGACCGGGCAATGGACGGCGGTCAATACCAATTACAATGGCGCCTCCATGGGACTGGCCAACCTGACGCTCAGCGGGTCCGCAACCTATACATGGAAAGTACTGCGCAACTACCGCATGACGTTTGATGTCGATTACAGCTACCGTGGCGCACAGACCCAGCCGCAATATATCGGCTATGGCGGGTATTATCGTGCTCCCGCCTATTTTCTGGTCAACAGCTTCCTGACATTCTCCGCCCCGCAGCAGCACTGGTCCGTGACCGTTTACGGGCAGAACCTTGCCGACCGGCATTACTGGCTGTCAGGTGGCACGCAGTCCACTTTCTACTCCGTCATTCCGGGGAACCCGCGCTTCGTGGGCGCGCGGATCAACTACACTTACTGACCCATCAGGACGTAGTGAGGTCGGGTTCTGGTAACGGCACAAAAGGCAGGAAATATTCATACGGATGCATGATGGAAACGACACCTGCGGTCCCCGTGCGGTCACACGCTACGGGGGCAGGTGCTGCTGACCGGTTCGCATGACCGATGCGGATACGGACAAGGCCCTGCGGGCAAAGATTGGCTTTATCGGACTTTTTGAGAGACGTTTCGGATGACCCAGACATTTTACGGCCAGATCAATCCTCCCGCCCGGCTTCTGATGGGGCCGGGGCCGGTGAATGCACACCCGCGCGTCCTTCGCGCCATGGCCGCCGACATGCTTGGCCAGTTCGACCCGGAGATGACGGGCTACATGAACCAGACGATGGACCTCTACCGTCAGGTTTTCATGACCGAAAACCGCTGGACCTTCCTTGTGGACGGCACGGCCCGCGCCGGGATCGAGGCGTCGCTGGTCTCACTGGTTGAACCGGGCATGACGCTGCTGATCGTGCGTGCGGGTCGTTTCGGGCTGCTGCTGTCCGAAATTGCGCAGCGGAACGGCGCGGAAATCGCAACACTGGACATTCCATGGGGCGAGGTCGCGACGCTGGAACAGATCGAGGACGCGATCCTCACCCATCGCCCGCATGTGCTGGCCTGCATCCATGGCGATACGTCCACCACCATGGCCCAGCCACTGGATGGCGTGGGGGCATTGTGCCGCAAATACGATGTGCTGTCCTATGTTGACACCACCGCCACGCTGGGCGGCATGGAGGTTGCAACCGACCGCTGGGGCGTGGACGTGGTCAGCGGGGGCCTGCAGAAATGCATGGGGGGACCGCCGGGTTCGGCACCTGTCACCATTTCCGACCGCGCGGCGGAACATATCTTCGCCCGTCGCCATGTCGAGGCCGGAATCCGCAGCAGCGACATGCGCGATGGTACGCGTGCGCGTATCCCGTCCAACTATTTCGACCTCGCCATGATCATGGATTACTGGTCCGAACGGCGCCTGAACCACCATACCGAGGCGACCAGCATGCTCTACGCCGCGCGCGAGGCCGCCTGCATTGTGCTGGAAGAAGGATTGCAGGCCCGTTTTGCCCGCCATACCCGTGCGTCCCGCGCGATGTGCGCCGGCCTGCGCGCGATGGGTCTGGACCTGTTCGTGGGGGATGAGTGCCGCATGACCAACGTGACCGGCGTCTGCATCCCCAAGGGCGTTGATGGCGAGAAGGTGCGCGCCCGCATGCGCGAGGATTTCGAGATCGAAATCGGTTCCGCCTTCGGCCCGTTGCAGGGCCGGATCTGGCGCATCGGGGCCATGGGTTACAATGCGGAGAAATCGAAGGTGCTGCTCACCCTCGGCGCGCTGGAAGCCGTGCTGCGCGGCGAAGGTCATGCCTTTGCCGCAGGCGCGGGGGTTGATGCCGCACTGGCGACTTACCAGAAGGAATAAGGCCGCCATCATGGCCTGTATCCCGGGCTATGCGGCGCAGGATGTCAGGAGGCGGAATGACGCGACATGCTGCACATGCTAGCGACACAGGGTCCATGGCAGCACCGCATTTTCGACCCGCCGGACCGTGACCCCATAAACCGTGCGCATGATGTCATCATCCAGCACCTGCGTGGCTGGGCCATGACGGATGACGGCACCATCATCCATCAGAACCAGTTCATCACAGAAGCGGGTCGCCAGCACCAGATCATGCAGCACGATGACGATCCCCTTCCCCTGCCCCGCCTGCTGGCGGAAAAGCTGCATCATGGACAGGGCATGCGCCGGGTCGAGTGCCGCGATCGGCTCATCGGCCAGTATGACCGGCGTGTCGGTCGCCAGCGCGCGCGCCAGGTGCATGCGCGCCCGTTCCCCCCCTGACAGGTGACTGGCCGGGCGGGTGTGCAGGTCCAGCAGGCCGGTGACCCCAAGGGCATGGTCCACCGCCGGGTGACGGGCGGCATGGTCATTGACCTGCCCATGCGGCAGACGCCCGAGTGCCACCAGCGCGCGCACCGGCATGGGCGGTGGTGTCCCCCCATCCTGCGCGATGAAGGCAAGCTGCCGGGCGCGCAGCGCCGGGGGGACCTGACCCATGCCGCGATCCAAGAGCCGGATATCCCCGCAATCGGGGGGCTCCAGCCCCGCCAGCAGGCGCATGAAGGTGCTTTTGCCTGCGCCATTCGGCCCGATCAGGCCAATGACCCGTCCCTTCGCAAGGGTCAGGGACGCGGCCGAGACGACAGCCCGATCCCCACGCCGGAGCGAGACATCACGTGCCTGCAGCAGGATCATGATGCGGCTCTTTTCAGCATGATGACCCGGGCGAAGAAAACCGGCGCCCCCACCAGCGCCGTCAGCACGCCCAGTTGCAGTTCAGGTCCGACCGTCACCAGACGCACCACCATGTCCGCCAGCAGCAGCAGCAGGCTGCCCCCCAGGAAGGACGGCACAAGCAGACGTGACGGCTGATATCCCGTCAGCGGCCGCAGCAGGTGCGGCACCACCAGCCCCACAAAACCGATCGCCCCCGAAACCGCCACGCAGGATCCCACGGCCAGCGCCGCCCCCAGCACGATCCGCGTCTGGATGCCCCGCAGGCCATGCAGCCGGAAACCAAGGCTCTCCGCCACGTCCTCCCCCAGTGTCAGCGCATCCAGCGCGCGCCCCGCGGACAGCATAAGCAGCGTGCCGCACACCACACCCGGCAGGCAGATCCAGACATGGGTGAAGGTCCGGTCCGTCAGCGACCCCATGAGCCAGTGCATGATCTCGAATGACGCATAGGGACTGGGCACAAGGTTCAGCACCAGCGCAGTCAGGGCCGCCGCAAAACTGCTGAGCGCCGCCCCCGCCAGCAGCAGCACCAGCGTGCCGCCGCGTCCCACCAGTCCCATCAGCACGACGGCCGCACACAGCGCGCCCGTCAGCCCCCCCAGCGGCAGGGCCGCGATGGAAACCTGCATGAGGCCGGTATAGAACACGCTGACCGCCCCGAGCGCCGCCCCACCCGATACCCCCAGAATGCCGGGATCGGCCAGCGGATTGCGCAGATATCCCTGCAACACGGCGCCCGACAGGCCCAGCGTCCCGCCCACCATGATGGCCAGCAGGGTGCGCGGCAGGCGCAGTTGCCCCACAATAATCGCCCCGGCGCCATGCCGTCCCGCCAGAATGTCCGCCAGCGCATGCGAAAACATGATGCGGGTTTCCCCCCACATGAGCGACGCGCCAAACAGTCCCATAACGCCAGTCAGGAGCACGACATTCAGCAGCAGGATTTTAGGGGCTGATTTCACGGGGCGGACATTTCAAGGTTGTGGCGCGCGGTACGCAACATGACGACACTGTCGAGTGTCTGCGGCAGGCCACACAGCCATAGTCGCGCGGGCAGGTCCAGATGATGGGGGCCGGCAAAGGCCTCCTTCAGCGCCGGATGGTCCAGCATGGACTGCGCAAGGGACGTCCCCTTCCCAGAACGGTCAAGGATCAGCAGGTCGGGCGGTCGTGCGATCAGCAGTTCCATGGAAAACCGTGAAGAGGCCTGATGGTCCATGAGCGTTGCGTAATTGCGAAATCCCGCATGGGCAAGGACATCATCCGGAAGCGATCCGGCATGGGTGACAAACCCATTGGCGGCATAGACCGCCGCCGTGGGATCGGTGGGACTGCGCCCGACCGGAAGGGAGGCCAGGCGCGTGGCAAAGGCAGTGGCCAGTTGCCGTCCCCGTTCAGGCACGCCGATGGCATTGGCGACCGTCATGATCTGGGCCGGAATATCCGTCAGGGACCTGGCAGGCGGCAGTGCGATCACCTGCGCGCCCACATCCCGTCCCGCCTGCATCGCAACGGCCGCCGTATAGACGCCGCCCAGCACGACATCGGGATGGGACGCCACGATATTTTCCGCCGTGGGCCGCAGGATCGGAACATGCTGCGCCTGTTCGCACAATACCGCGTTCCAGCAGTCCCGGGCCAGTGGCGTGACCCCCACGATCTGCCCCGGTTCGGCCAGCAGCAGCAGCAACTGATCGGTGCAGAGGTTCAGCGAGGCCACGCGCGGCAGCGCCCATGCCTGCGTCAATGGGACACAGGCCAGGAAACCGGCCACAACTGCTGCCACCATGCCTTTCATGTCAGTAATTCAGCGTAAACCCGCCATAACCGGCACGACCGGGTTGCAGGTAGCCGATTGGCTCCTCAAACTGGCAGTTCAACAGGTTGTCCGCCCGGGCATAGACGGAAACATAGCGGTTGATTTTATAATTCGCGGCCACGTCGATGGTAAAATATCCATGCCCCCTGCCGCATGTGCTGCAGGACTCGCTGCCGATGACCGGCAGGTCACGCCAACTGCTCGTATACAGGATGTTCCCCGAAAATGTCAGGTCACGGATGGGGGTCCATGTCGTGTTGAAATTGAATTTGTGCTGCGGGCGACGCTGGAGTTCGTCATGGGTCGTCTCGTCCCGGGTATGGGTCCAGGTATAGCTCAGGTTGAACTCAAGGCTGCTGAGCGCCTTCCAGTCCAGAAAGGCCTCCACCCCGTACATCCGTGCCTTTGCGACATTGGCGTAGGAATAATTGTAGTCATACGAAGAATCTATCGACAGGGAGGACTGGATCAGGTTCCGGACCCTGTTGTCATACCATGTCGCACCAAAATTCAGGCGGTCATGCAGCAGTTTCTGTTCCACCCCCGCGTCATAGCCGATCAACTGCTCGGCCTTCAGGTCGGGATTGCCTTTTTCCGAATAACCGACACCCACCTGATTGACGAAAAGCTGGTACAGGGAGGGGCCATGAAAGCCCGAACCGGCGCTGGCCTTGATGATGGTTCCGCTGCCGGGCACATGGATTGCGGGCGCGATACGCCATGTCACATGGTTGCCGTAGCGTGAATTGGCGTCATAGCGGATATTGGCCGCACCATAGAGGATGTGCTTCCAGTTTCCCTGATACTGCCCGTAACCTGCGGTCGTATCCATGCTGGCGGATGTATCATATCCGCTATCCCACATGTCGGCGGCCGTATGGCTGGTATTGAACGTATCATGGAAATGTTCGGCACCGATCAGCAACTGGCCATACCGTTTGAAATCGAACGTGCCGTGCCAGTCCACCTTCAGTCGGCTGGAGCGGTAATAATCCGGATCGGGGTTGACCGGACTGCCATAACTTGTCCCCGTCTCCGTCCAGCGGTTGCGGTTGGTCATGTAACCAAGGCCCAGCACCTGATCAAAAAGCCCGTGGAAGGACACCAGATGCGCCGTCCCGCGGACGATGGCCTCATTCTGGCTGGTCTGTTCCCGCACACCTTTATCACCGTACAGATTTTCACTCTGCAGGTCATACAATGAATAGGAATGATTGTTGCCCTGCACCAGGCGCGCCGTCAGGCCAAGGTCAAGATTGCGGGTCACGTCATAGCCCAGCCTGATATTGGCGCTCCGGTTGTCATTGCGGTTGCCTTCGTGCCGCTGCTGATGGTCGGCGCCATAATACCGTTCGATATAGGATGGGATATTATTGAATCCCTCCATCCGGTAATGGGACAATTCAACATTGTAATGAAAGCGCCCCTGACCGCCACGTGCGCCAATGGTCTGGTTGAAGGTTCCGTAACCACCGCCCTCAATACGGACAAACGGCCTGAAACGCCCTTGTCCCTGCGCCGTGGTGACGTCGATGACCCCCGCCATGGCGTCCGCGCCATACAGGCCGCTTTGCGGACCACGCAGGATCTCGATCCGTCCCATGCCATCGGTCACGAACTGACCGGCATCGAATGCACCAGTTGAGGAACTGCCGTCATTGATGTCCATGCCATCAAGGCGGACCTTGACCTCGTTGGGATTATTGCCACGCATGTAGATGAAGGAGGCACCACCCGCCCCGCCCGTCTGCACCACGTTCAGGCCGGGCTGGCGTGTCAGGATGTCCGTCAGGCTGCGCCGTTGCTGGGTCTGGATCTGCTTTTCGGTGATGATGGTCATGCTGGTGCCGATATCATCGGCGGATGTCGGCCTGCGCGCGGCACTCACGCTGATCTGGTCGGGCAGGCCATCAGTTCCCGGCAAGACAACCGCCTTCGATTTCCCATTCCGGATGACATACTGCCTGACGGCCTGTTTTTGTGGCGTGCCCTGCCCGGCGGCCGTATCGGCATGCGCCATGGCAGCCCCCGCTGTCATCAATATGGTCGAGGCAATCAGCAGATTACGGGAAAAACTCATCTGGTCCAGATCTCGCGGTCACATCATCGTTGCCACGAGAGCGCGTTGCCACAGGCCGTCCGATCCGCACGGGATCCCGTAACACCACACCGTCAGGATACCCCGCCCGACAGTTCCCGGTCGCAACCATCATGACGGCAGGTCTCCTGGCTCACGGCGTGGGGGCCTGCACAACCTTCCCGAAAAACTGCGGTTTCCAGTGGCCCGGATGGTAACATCCGGTAATGCAAGGCCAGACCGTTTACAGTTGCGGGGACAGCAGGAGCATTGGATCGCAATCCGCACTCCATTCCCTTTTCATCCCCCCGGAAGGGGACACCGTCGGGACGGTTCTGATCGGATGGGGCGGTCTTGTCAACCCGGCCTTCCATGGGCCTTCCGCCACTTCGCCACCCGCACCGGACACGAAACAGAAATTTCAAAACAGGTACCTTGCAATGAATGGTTCTGGTTACTATAAGGTAACTGTCTATGAATTCTTATGGCCTATGGTCGAACGTCCCTGAAAAGATGCGCGAGCGGTCTGAAAACTGGAAAGGCTGTGGAACCCAACCTTGTTCAATTCAAGAAGGGCGTGCTGGAACCATGCGTACTGGCCCTGTTGTCGCAGGCTGATTCCTACGGCTATGACATCGCCAGCCGATTGTCCGATGCCATAGAAATGGGCGAGGGCACCATCTATCCCCTCATGCGGCGAATGCAGAAAGATGGGCTTGTTTCGACATATTTTGTTGAATCTTCGTCTGGTCCACCGCGAAAATATTATACCCTGACGGAAAAAGGACGTGAAAGCCTGCATGCACAGCGCAGGGCATGGACGACCTTTACCCGGGCGGTGTCCGCCATCCTTGGCGTTCCCCCCGCATCCGACAGTGCGACTGAACCATCTTCTTCACCTGCGGAACCTGCGGACACGCGCAGGTCCCCCTCGCTCACCGTGCAGAAAAACACCGGGAACATATAGCCATGAACAGCAGACAGATGTTCCTTGACCAATTGCGCGCTGGCCTCAGAGGGCTGCCGCGGCATGTGATTGATGATATCGTTTCTGAATATGAAACGCATTTCGATGAAGGGCATGCCGCAGGCCGATCCGATGGCGATATTGCCGCTGCTCTGGGTGATCCTGTGCGTCTGGCCCGCGAATTGCGGGCCGAAACGGGGTTGCGCCGGTGGGAGGATGAACGGAACCTGACGAATGCGCTGGGCGCGGTCGTGGGAGTATTCGGTCTGGCGGCCGTGGACCTTCTTGTCGTGCTTCCGGTGCTGACGACACTGGCGGCACTGGATCTGGCCTTTTTTGTCACCGGGATTACCATCTGCCTGGTCGGCAGCCTTCTCCTGCCGCTGGCTGTTGTCCACCTTGCCCCGGACTTCGGCGGCGACTGGCTTCAGGGCCTGCTGGTCAGCCTTGGACTGGCAAGTGGCGGGGCGTCCCTCATGGCGTTATGTGTCCTTTTTACCGTCGGGATGGTCAATCTCCTCGTCCGCTATGGTCGCGCGCACTATCGACTGATAGCCCCCTCTTTTCCTGCCTGAGTGTAAGGAATTACAGTCATGATCCGCGGTATTACAATGATTGCGCTGGGCGGGGCCGCCCTGTCACTGACATGTTTCGGTATCGCATCGTCCCGTGTCCCGCTGGGATTTCCATTCTCCATGTTTGACGGGACAGGTGACGCCATCTCCTCCCCTGCCGAAACCCGCGTCCTGCCGTGGCCGGGTGGGCATATGCTTTCGATCAACCTGCTCGCGCGCGTGATCTATCAGCAAGCCCCGCAAAGTAGCATCACCGTCACGGGATCGGAGCGTCTGGTGCGTGCCGTCGCGCTGAATGGGGATAGTCTGGATATGCAGGGGAATAAACCCCATGATATTGGATGGCGCAATGACAGGATGACCGTTACTGTCACGTCACCAGAACTCAATACTTTGAAACTTAATGGTTTTGGATCACTATATTTACGTGATTACCACCAATCCACCCTCACGCTGGCGATCAATGGCGCCACCAGCGTCAAGGGGAATGGACAGGCCGACAATGTCACACTGTCGGTCGCCGGTGCGGGTTCCGTTGACCTTTCGGCCATGGAGGTGAAGGACCTGAATGTCTCCGTCACTGGCGCCGGGTCGGTCCGCGCAGGCCCGACCGGTCATGCCGTCATTTCCATAGACGGGGCAGGCTCGGTCAAACTGACACGGGTACCTGAATCGTTGAGCAAGGAGGTTGGCGGCATTGGTTCCATCTCCGTCCCGCACGACGCCACATCGGCGCAGGTCAGCAGTCCCCGTCCAGTCCCCTCCCCGACAGATCAGGAACAGGGGGAAAAAATCGCCATGTAGATCCGCCGGACAATGACCGGCGAACGATTTTCAGGACGATTTCCCCCTTGCAATCCACAGGATAAGGGACGGCAAAAAGAAATAGGACACCACGCCAGCCAGAAGCCACGGCATCAGGTAAGACATGTCGGTATGCAGTACGAACCGGCAAAAAGGGTTCCCGAGACCGAGCATGGCGATCACGCAGAAGCACACCCCCGCATTCGCCAGAGGCGTACGGTCATGATTGATTTCCTGAAGTTTCTGTAGCAATGGCCTTACTCCGTAGATCCTGATCCCCACTGTTTCTAATGGGTCGGGCGCGGGTTATCCAGACCACATCGCGGCATGATCATGCGTATCATAAAAACCCGACTTCATCGGTCCTGTCCGAACATGGCATGGTGCCAGCGCCATCGCTGCCGCAACATCCACGGACGTATCGCCCCCATGCCGTCCTGACACAGCTTGCAGCCTCATGCATGCAGGCCCGGTGCTTCGCGGCCGGTGCGGGCGACATATTCCGTGTAGCCACCGTCGTAGCGATGAAGTCCTTCTGGCGTGAGTTCCAGGACGCGGTTGGAAAGTGCGGCCAGAAAATGACGGTCATGGGAGACAAAAAGCATCGTGCCGTCATAATCGGCCAGAGCTGTGATCAGCATTTCCTTGGTGGCGATATCGAGATGGTTGGTAGGCTCATCAAGCACCAGGAAGTTCGGCGGATCGAACAGCATCAGGGCCAAGACCAGGCGGGCCTTTTCACCGCCAGACAGGACGCGGCAGAGTTTGTCAATGTCATCGCCGGAGAATCCAAAGCTGCCTGCCAATGACCGGAGCGCCCCCTGGGGAGCCAGTGGGAAAGCAGTGTTCAGGGTTTCGAAAATTGTTAGATCGCCATCCAGCAGGTCCATGGCATGCTGCGCGAAATACCCCATCCTGACGCTACCGCCGAGTGTAACCGTTCCAGCGTCCGGTTCGGTCGTGCCGGTGACAAGTTTCAGCAGGGTCGATTTGCCAGCCCCGTTAATGCCGAGCACGCAGCAGCGTTCCTGACGGCGAATCAGCAGGTCGAGATCATGGTAGATGACCTTGCTGCCATAGGCCTTGTCCACACCGCGCAGGTTGACGACCGCATCGCCCGAGCGGGGGGCTGGCGGGAAGGTGAAGGAAAGGGTCTGGTGACGTTTCGGGGGCTCGATACGATCGATCTTGTCCAGTTTCTTGACCCTGCTCTGCACCTGTGCGGCATGGGAAGCCCGAGCCTTGAAACGCTCGATGAAGGCGACTTCCTTGGCGAGCATGGCCTGCTGACGGTCAAACTGTGCCTGCTGCTGCTTTTCGTTCAGGGCGCGCTGCTGTTCATAGAATTCGTAATCGCCGGAAAAGCTTGACAATACGCCGCCGTCAATTTCGATCACCTTGTTGATGATCCGGTTCATGAAAGCCCGGTCGTGCGAAGTCATCAGCAGGGCGCCGTCATAGCCAGCCAAGAACTGCTCCAGCCAGATAAGGCTTTCGAGGTCGAGATGGTTGCTCGGTTCATCCAGCAGCATCACGTCCGGTTTCATCAGCAGGATGCGCGCCAGCGCCACGCGCATCTTCCATCCACCAGACAGGCGTCCGACATCGCCATCCATCATCTCCTGGCTGAAACCCAACCCATGCAGGACTTCACGTGCGCGCCCTTCCAGCGCATAGCCGACCAATTCCTCGAAACGGCTTTGCACTTCGCCGAACCGTTCGAGAATGGTGTCCAGTTCGTCAAAGCGCTCCGGGTCCGCCATGGCCGCTTCCAGTTTGGACAGTTCGGCCCCGATCACGGCCACGGGTCCGGCACCGTCCATCACCTCGGCAACCGCACTGCGGCCCGCCATCTCCCCCACATCCTGGTTGAAGAAACCCACGGTGATGCCGCGCTCGATCAGGACCTGTCCCTCGTCGGGTTCCTCCTGTCCCGTGATCAAGCGGAACAGTGTTGTCTTGCCGGCCCCATTGGGTCCGACCAGCCCGATTTTCTCCCCCTGCCGCAGTGCCGCCGAAGCGTCGATAAAGATCACGCGATGGCCGTTATGCTTGCTGATACTGTCGAGACGGATCATGGGACCCCAGATAACGAAGGAGAGAGGAAAAGCCGGAGCGCCCTTATCGCGCACCCCCCACGCATCGTAAATAGCGGGGATGACGACCGGCAGTTACATCAGGGGAGCGATGCCGGAATAATCGGACACTTCGCCACCTGTCAGTCCAAAACCGGACAGGTTGCCCCCTGAACCGCAGGCACGTCAGGGACGCGGTAATGTCACCCGTAGAGTTCGGACGCCAGCAAGTTCTGAATGCTCCGAACGTTCAGAAAACTGGAGTCATGCAGTCCATGCCGCCCCGGAGACCACCTCAAATGGCGCCTCCTCGCATACGCCGGCATTGACAGAATGATGCAGTGCAGCCGCGGACTGTCCGCCCTTGCGGTCATGCGCACCATATTTTCCGATCCGATCGCCAGTCGTCTTTCAGTGCCGGTTTTCCAGCGCTCCATATAACTATTAAATATAGTTATATTATTGTTTAACTTTCGTCTTGTTGTTTTCTATATTCAACATATAATTCGTTTTTAAGTTTATTGCACTTTTTCGTTCGTCATTAATTGTTGCTGATTTCGCCCTCGTTCGCCAGTGAATATGCGTCGAAGGCAGGTCGTGCGCCACATGCAGGAGCAGTTTGGGCATGTTGATCAGACTTGACTGGAATTTGCACCTGCCTGCACTCAGGCAGTCATTACCCATGGCATTGATAACCCTGCCATTAGGGTTCAGCTTTGGTTATTCAGGCAAAGCCTATGGCAAGGAAATGCAGATGTCCCCTGACACGCATGAAACGACGCCAGAAAGCCACCACGACCATTCCTATATGGCAGGAAAAAAGACTGCGGCAGGTCATCATGCTCAGTAACCGGCCGTTTGAGGCCGCCTTATGATTGAGGATTGTGACTGGTAACTTACCGTCGTTAACGACGTCGTTAACGACGTCGTTATTGACGTCATTTGAGAGGTAAGAATGACCCAGGAAATCCTGATTGGCGTTGAACGCCGCCGCCGCTGGTCGGATGAACG
>NZ_NKUF01000029.1 GCF_003206495.1 Gluconacetobacter entanii
AGTCGTTAAACAGGCTCAGACCATGGATCCAAAACACGGAGAAGAAAAAATGATCTCGCAGTGAAAGTGGCCATTGACGTGAAACTCCTCATGTGAGGGGCCGGTTTCCCGACATCATCACGACATCTTGCCCATAACCCATGCGCAGGCAACCATGCCCATGCGGCCATATGAAGGCATGAATGGACACGCCCTGCCCGCTACGGCCATGACCTTCTGCCCATCCGCGAAAAACCCTGCCCTGCGGCATCCCCAGAACGTAACACAATGTAACCAACAGTGATGGCGCCATCCCCCCTTTTCCTCCGGGACATGAACCACGTGTCTCCATGTCCGGTTCGATGCACACAGCCTCGGCTACCGCCCTTCAAAGGAGAAACTGACGATGGACTCCCAGACATTCACGCCGCGTCGCATTGATGAAATCGCAAGTTACCATGCGCATGTCTATTTCTGTGCCGATACGATGCCCTGCGCGCTGGCGCTGCGTGCCGCCCTGTCGGCCCGTTTTGCCGTCCGCGTTGGCCGCGTACACACTTCTGCCGTGGGACCACATTCCGCCAGCATGTTTCAGGTTGCCTTCGAAACCTCCCTGTTCTCGCTTTTCGTGCCGTGGCTCATGCTGAATCGTAACGGCCTGAGCATCCTGGTCCATCCCAACACCCTCCATCCGCAACAGGACCATGCCCGCGACAGCCTGTGGATGGGCACGCCCCTGCCGTTACGGACGGAGAACCTGCCGCAGACACAACCGCATGCCGACGAAGCCGGACAGCCAAACACCACGCCAGATCCGAATATTACGATATGATTTTTTATGTTTTGTAACAGCCACCAAAAGAAACCATTCCGGGATTGCCATCAAGCACGCACTCAATTCATAAATGCCGGCAGCAACCGCTCAGGAGACAGGACGTTGCAGGGTCGGCAAACGGGCAGGCGGCATATCGCCGCCTTCGTATCAATCCTTCTGTGTTGCACATCACTGCCCGGTCCGGCGGCCCATGCCCTCGACCAGCAGGGCGTGAAAATCACACATCCTCCTGCCGCTTCCACGTCGCCGGATGCAGGGCCTGCCGATACCGTCCTGATCGATGACCTTGAACACCGGACCTTCCAGTGGTTCTGGGATTCGGCAGATCCCGCTTCCGGCCTGATTCCGGACCGCTATCCCTCCGCACAGACACAGGCCAGTGTCGCCTCCATCGGGTTTGGCCTGACCGCCTATGGCATCGGGGCCACACGCGGATACATCACACGCGAGCAGGCGGTGGAGCGAACCCTTGCCACGTTGCGTTACCTGCTGCACAGCGCGCAGAATGACAGCGAGGACAACGCCACAGGATATCAGGGCTTCTATTATCACTTCCTCCAGAAGAAAAACGGCCTGCGCCTGAACCGTGATATCGAACTGTCCAGCATCGATACGGCCCTGCTGATGCAGGGGGTGCTGTTCACGCAATCCTTCTACGACCGGGATACACCCCGCGAACGCGACATACGGGACATGGCCGACCGCCTGTACAGGCGCGTCAACTGGCAATGGATACGCCGTCCCGACAGTCGCCTCAGCATGGGGTGGAGTCCCGAACATCAGTTCATCCCCAGTTACTGGGAGGGCTACAGCGAAGGGATGATGGCCTACATCCTTGGCCTCGGGTCGCCCACCCATGCGCTGGAACCTGCGTCGTGGCAGGCATGGCTTGCGACGAACAACCGCCGGTGGGGGGATTATTACGGGCAGACCTTCCTGAATTTCGCGCCCCTGTTCGGCCATCAGTACAGCCACGCATGGATCGACTTCCGCGGGATCCAGGACGCATGGGCGCATGAAAAGCAGATCGACTATTTCGAAAACAGCCGTCGCGCCGTCTATGCGCAACGTGCCTATGCCATCGCCAATCCCGGGAAATGGCGCGATTACAGCGCCACCACATGGGGCCTGACGGCCTGCGACGGCCCGGGCGAGGTCACGCAGAAGATCGACGGGCAGGACCGGCATTTCCTGTCCTACTCCGCCCGTGGGGCCGGGCGTGACTATACACAGGATGATGGGACCATTGCCCCCACGGCCGCCGTGGGTTCAATCGCGTTCGCGCCCGAAATCGTGCTGCCGACCATGCGTGACATGAAATCACGTTATGGCAGCAGGATTTATGGGAAATATGGATTCGTTGATGCGTTCAATCCCAGTTTCCGCAATGGTGGCTCTTTCTGGTCCGATAACGAATATCTTGGCATCGATCAGGGGCCGATCCTGCTCATGATCGAAAACTGGCGCTCCGGACTGGTGTGGAATGTCATGAAACGCAATCCCTATATCCGCACGGGACTGGAACGTGCGGGATTTCAGGGCGGATGGCTTGCACCTGCCTCGCCTGCCATGAAGGTCGCCAGGATTACGCCCCTGCCCTGATGTCCCGGCACTCCGGTGTCGCGCGCTTTTGCAGACGGGTAAAATGAGTCCGGGCGATGAATTTTCCACCGTGAAGTTCCCGCCTACAGGGTCCGTCATGGCTCTGGCGACGGTTTCGGCCGTGGGAAGGTCTGTACCTCGGACCTTGGGCAATATTTTTTTCAAGAATGAAGCGTTTTCTGAAGCTTTTTGAAAAAAGCTTCACCAAAAACTTTTGTTTTTACCGTGTCTTGTGGCGCGACGGGGCAGCGGCAGTTGGCCCCTGACGCATGACGCGGGTGGACAGCACGATGGCGGACGTCGTGCGATCCACCCCTTCGAGCATGCCGATCCGGTCAATCGCGTCATTGATCGCCTCCGTCGTCTGGGCGCCCACGACGGCAATCATGTCGATCTGTCCACTGACGGCATGCAGTTCCCGGATTTCGGGAAACCTGCGCAATGCCTCCTCAACCGAGGAAACATGCCTTGGCGCCAGCGTAATCATCACATGCGCCCGGATGGCGTCGCGCGCCGCGGCCCCCATCACCACGGCATATCCGGCAATCGCGCCACCACGTTCCAGCCTTTCGATCCTGCTCTGCACAGTCGTGCGCGACAGTCCCGCGCGACGGGCCAGTTCGGCCGTCGGCATGCGGGCGTTTTCCTCCAGCAGGGCGAGGATAAGGCGGTCAGTAGCGTCAATCTGCATAATGCCGACCATGCTATACATAATGCCGAAATAAAAGTGCCATCTGCCGTCTATCCTCGGCTTGTTGCCGACATTGGCACGCGGTTTCATCGACTGGTCTCATCCCATGGAACACGCGGAGTATGGTCATGCGGAAAATACTTGTCATCGGGGCCGGTAACATCGGGTCCACCATTGCCGATTTCCTTGCCAGCACGGGCGATTATACCGTCACCCTGACCGACCGTGACCACAATACGCTCAAGGCCGCCAGCGTTCCCGATTCCGTGCAGCGCACGGTCGCGGACCTGGCGGAGGAAGGCGTGCTGCCCGCCCTGCTGCAGGGCTGTTTCGCGGTTCTTTCGGCCGCTCCCTTCCACCTGACGACCCGCATCGCCAGCGCCGCTGCGGCGGCCGGGGTCAACTACCTCGACCTGACCGAAGACGTGGCCAGCACCAAGATCGTGCGCGAACTTTCGACGAAGGCGCCGTCGGTGGCCTTTATCCCGCAATGCGGTCTGGCGCCCGGATTCGTCTCCATCGTGGCCCACGACATCGCGCGCCGCTTCGACAGCGTGGACACGATCCAGTTGCGTGTCGGCGCGCTGCCGGAATATTCGACCAACGCGCTGGGCTACAACCTGACATGGAGCACGGACGGCGTCATCAACGAATATATCGAACCGTGCGAAGCCATCGTCAGCGGCAAGCGCCGCCTGGTGCCGGCCCTCGACGGGCTGGAAAGCCTGACGATCGACGGTGTGAAGTATGAGGCGTTCAACACCTCCGGCGGGCTTGGATCGCTGTGCGATACGTATGACGGGCGCGTGCGAGAACTGAACTACCGCACCATCCGCTATCCGGGGCATTCCGCGATCATGAAGGTGCTGCTCAATGACCTGCGCCTGTCGGAACGCCGCGACGTCATCAAGTCGATCTTTGAACATGCCCTGCCGGTGACGATGCAGGATGTCATCATCATCCTTGTCACGGTTTCCGGGCAGCGTGACGGACGCCTGACGCAGGAGACGTTCGTGCGCGCCATCCATGGTGCGACCGTCAACGGGCGTCCGCGCACCGGCATCCAGATCACGACGGCGGGGGCGATCTGCGCGGTGCTCGACCTGCTGGCCGAAGGCAGGATCCCCACATCCGGGCTGGTGCTGCAGGAAGACATCGCCCTGTCGCAGTTCCTCGAAAACCGCTTCGGGAAGTTTTATCAGGACAGCCGGCGCTAAGGGCCCTCCTGATAAATAACAATTCCAGGATTGCCGCCTTTTCCCCAGAAGGCGGCATTCTTTTTTTGCAGCCTGTTCCCCCGACGGGACTGCCGGGCCGGTTTGCGTATTGAACCGGGTCCCCCTTCATTCTAACATCAGAACGTATATGTCCCTTCCCCGGAGGGGTGCTGGCGGCCTGAACCTTATCGCGCATGCGCTGACACCCGTCCCAATCGCGGAACCTGTCAGCCAGCCATGCCCCAAGACAAGATACAGCACATCTATGCGGCGCATACCTATTACGATATCCGCCGGGAACTCGAAAAACGTCCGGGGGCGCCGGCCTGCACGCAGGTTTCCACACCTGATGACCTCAGGGCGATCATGCCGGAGGTCGAGGTTCTGGTCGTTTCCATGCTGTGGGACAATGATCTTCTGGACATTGCCCCCCGCCTGCGCCTGATCCAGTCGATCAGTTCGGGCGTGGACCAGTTCGACCTGAACCGCCTGAAGGAACGAGGCGTCCATCTGTGCAATGCCCGTGGCGTCAATGCCAACGCGGTTGCGGAACATGCGCTTGCCCTGATGCTCAGCCTCGCACGGCGCCTGTATGAGGCACGCGACAACCAGAAGATCCGCCACTGGTCCACGACAGGCACCGACCCGCGCCCGCGCCTTCAGGAACTGTCGGAAAAGCATGCGCTGATCATCGGCATGGGCACGATCGGCGACCGGGTGGCGCGCCTGTGCCTTGCGCTGGGCATGAAGGTCAGTGGCGCACGCCACAGCGCACGCCCCCTCGATGTCGCGGGGGTGGAGCAGGTCGCGATGGACGACCTACATGTCGGCCTGAAGGACGCGGATTATGTCATCCTGACCTGCCCCCTGACCGAACAGACGCGTCACCTCATCAATGCTGCGGCGTTCGGCGTCATGAAGCCCGATGCCTGCCTGGTGAATGTGGCGCGCGGCCCGGTGGTGGAGGAAGCCGCCCTGATCGAAGCCCTCGATACAGGCCGGATCGCCGGGGCGGCGCTCGACACCTATGACGAGGAACCGCTGCCGTCCTCATCCCCGCTCTGGTCGCGTCCCAATCTGGTCATGACCGGGCACACGGCGGGGGAAACCCAGCTCTATGAACGCAATGTCGTCGATATCCTGATGAAGAACCTTGCCGCCCTCGAAACCGGGGGGCCACTGACAAACCAGATCGTCTGAATGGCGGTCCGTGTCATGAGACGGGACGCAATGCCGCCATTTCCTGCCGGTCATAGGCCGCCAGTACAAGCCGGCGGGTGCGGTATTCGCCAAAGGTGGCCATTTCGTTCTTGCGCAGCACCCTGAAGGTCTGGGACGGGTAATCGGCCCCCATGACATCATGGGGATCAAGCACATATTCCAGTTGCCTGCGATCCAGGCCATAGGCGCGGGCGTACCACGCGTCGAGTTCCGCGCGCAGCAGTGCCCGCCGTGCCACGTCCCACGCAAACGGCGCCCCCACATGGCCCATGCCGCGCGCGAACGGGGCCATGGTGTTGCTGGTAAAGGTCAGTTCCAGCACCCGTGGCAGGATGAAGTCCACATCATCGGTGCTGTAGAATGACGGGGGCAGTACGGGAAGCTGTTTTACAATAAAGAAATTGAGGTTGACCCCACCCGCTTTCTGCCGACAGACGAAATCGAACGGCAGGGACGACAGGTTGGCAATCAGGCAGGCCGCCCGTGGGTCATCCCACCCCATCCCGGGTGACAGCAGGGTCATGCTGTTTCCCACCCCCCATGGTGGCAGCAGGTTGCAGATGAAGGTGCGTTCATTCGTCGGGGACATGATGTTGCGAAACCCGAAAAATGCCGATGGCGAAGACATGTTCCCGATCTTGCGCATCACCTCGTTACGGGGAACCCAGTAATGGGGCATGATTTCGAACGCAGGATCGCAATGTTCGCGCAGACCGGTCTGCGGCAGGACCCGATGGCCGCGCTCTCCCTTGCGCTGCGCATAACCCGCATGCCGGTGATCGTAAAAATATCCCATCTTGGCTTCATAAAGCGGAACATAACGTGATCCGTCCCCATTATCCGGGGCCTCCCGCGCCATGCGGGCAGGATGCAGCCAGTCCGTGCCGTCCCGCCGCCACCCGCCACCAGCCAGTTGGGCGGCGGTACGGAACAGGCTGCTGTCACTTGTCATGTTGAACAGGCCCTGCCGGAACTCCACCTCCCATGGATTGCCCGCAGGGCCGCGCGCCTCATCCACGAAGACCTGCACGCGGGCATAGATCGCGCGGGTCAGCGCGGCATCCATGCGGGAACGGAACACCGGCATGGTGCGCGTATTGGGATTGATGCGCGCGATGTCCCCGGCCGAAAGCGAAAAGCTGCGCCGCGTGTCCCCGCACTGTTGCGTGCGTGTCAGGAAACAGGCGAACCGTGTCGCCGCCACCGCATTGGCAATCGTCAGCAGGCAGAATTTGAAACTGCGATGGACACCCGGGAACAGGGGCGCGCTGTTTTCAAAATCCACAAGCTGCGCCAGTCGCCTTTCATCCACCAGAAAGCCAAGCAGCGGCGCGGTCATTGCATCGGTCGCAATGCCTGTCGGAACGATCAGTCCCGCCCGCCCATCATCCCGCACCAGGGCCAGGGAAAGTTCGGTAAACAGCGCATAGGTGTTGCCCCTGCCACGACCGGCAAGGGGGAAACGCCCGCTGGTGCGGACAAACACGCCCATCGCCTCGCTCTGGCGGCGTGCGCGCGTAAAACGTGCGAACAGTTCCGGCCGCGCGGTGCCCAGCGCCGTGATCGCGGCCTTGCGCGCCGCGCCCTTCAACGCGGAGATCGCGGACAGGCGCGTCCCGAAATATTCCTCTTCCTCCAGTTGCATGACGTCCCATGGTGGATTGCCGATCACGACATCAAATCCTCCACGTTCCACCATGATGTCGGCGAAAACCAGCGGCCAGTGCAGCGTCCGCGCCCCGATGGCCGTATGGATGGCGGCGTCCATGCACCCGCCGTCACCGGTCCCCGCAAGTTCCTGCCATAACCGGTCCGTCGTGGGCACCATATCGGCCTGACTGCCGGCAGGGCGCGGCAACATGAACGCCGCAACGTAAAGGTCACAGGCCCGGCCGAGGGGGGAGCGCGACACGCCGGTCCACCATGCCTCGAAACGCTGCTGCTTTTGTGCAACCTCCTGCGCGGTATCTTCCGCCATGCCCCGCAACGCGGACAGTTCGGCGGCAAGGGGGGCCAGCAGGGTGCGGCAGTCGGGCGCACGCCATTCGGCCTTCGCACGCTGGTTACGGCGCAGGCAGCGGCGCACGACGGCCGGGTCGTCATTGCCCAAGACCCGGTAAGCCCCGTCCGGCACACCTGTTTCAAGGACCGCGACATCCGCCACGCCAAGCAGCGCATTCCCGCAGCGGATATTCGCCCCCAGAAAGCACAGGGGCCGTCCGGGCATGGCGGTTTCGATCCACAACGCCATGCGCGTCAGTTCCACCGCCATGGGATTGCAGTCCACCCCATGGATGCACCGCGCCACGACATCACGAAGCGCGGCCTGGTACCCCTGCTGTCCCGGCGGGCGAAGGGCGACAAGGCGTGCCGCCATCCGCCGCGCGGCACCCAGCAGGAAATGCCCGCCGCCACAGGCCGGATCAATGATGCGCAATGCAAGCAGGCCCCCTGCCCCGCCCGCAGCCACGGCCCGGTCCATGACGGGATCAAGCGTGCTGTCGAGCAGCGCCTGAACCAGACTGTCGGGCGTATAATAACTGCCCGAAATCCGCCGGTCGTTCCCCCGCCCCCCATCATCGAGCATGAAGAGACCGTCAGGCGCAAGGCAGGGCCGGATTTCCAGCAGGCCTTCATACACGCTCGCCAGATCGCCGCTGCCAATCGAACACCAATCGACCGGCCTGGGCTTCCCTCCTTCCCCGATGCGGCAGCCAAGGCTGCGGATGGCGGACAGGAAATCACGGTCCGCCATCCGCGCCGCCATCATCAGCGGCAGTCCCCCCGGATGCGCCAATGCCCCCAGCGCCGGCAGGCCGCGCCCGGGATCGCCCGCATCCATCGCACCAAGGACATGCCGCATGCCGTCCCACGCTGCGAAACATCCCGCCGCCCCTTCGGAAGCATCGGCCTGCGCAAGCCAGTAAAAGAAGGAATGTCCTGATGGCCCCTGCGCCCGTGATGCATGCAGGAGGCCCCGCGCCTCAAGTTCAGCCAGAAAGGCAAGGCGGCAGACCAGGCGCAGCAGTTCGTCAAACAGGCATGACAGCACATGCCCATCCGCCCCGACCGCGTCACGAAGGTCCGCATTGGCGTCCAGCACCCCCTGCCCCAACGCAAGCAGCGCAGCCCTCATCCCGGCACGCAGATGCGCCTGCGTCGGTTCCTGTCCCTCCGCACAGGCTGCATTCCCCTGCCGCCATGCGGGGAAAGGGGTGGATATCGGCTCCGGTCGGGGTGGCATCATGTTCCTGCACGACAGCATCAAGGGCGCGCCTTTTCATCGCCTGCCCTCCCTGCGCTGGCAAGGCCGAAACATCCCCTTCGCATGCGGGCACATGCACGAACCGTCACATCTGGCATCTCCATGGCGGGAATCGTTCCGCATCCGGCATACCGCCCCTGCACCAGCAGCACGCAACAGATACTGCCGCCCCCATTCCCATATCGTGCGCAATATTCCATAATTACCACCGATACCTGCATCAGGACGAACATGAACAGTTCTCGGGCCCGGTCCCATTCTTCCCTGCTGGCAGGCCTGGGCAATGGCCTGGCGGCAGGGGCGTGCTGGGGGCTGGTTTTCATCGCCCCGGCCATGATGCCGGATTTCACGGCGCTCCAGTTGGCGACGGTACGCTACCTGATGTACGGTTTTTTCTCCGTGGCGCTGGTGCTTCCACGCTGGCGGCGACTGGCTGCCTGCATCCCGCAGGGAGGACGCGCGGCACTGCTGGGGCTGGGGCTGACGGGTAATCTTGGATATTACATCCTGATTGCCATGGCCGTACGGCTGTGTGGCATCAACATCACCTCCATCATAACCGGCTTCCTGCCCGTGATCGTGGGAATACTTGGCACGCGGGAGGGGGACAGCCCTGGCCTGCGCAGGCTTGTGCCCTCCATGCTGCTGATGGTCGCAGGAATCAGCCTCACCGCCCTGCAGGCCCTGCACGCCCCCGGCGCGGGCACCGACGACCCACGCGTCGATATGGCCCACCTCCTTGGTTTCCTGTGCGCGATCGGGGGATTGGCATCGTGGAGCATCTTCGCCCTCGCCAATGCCCGCTGGCTCAGGCGGCTGTCGGATACCAGCGCGGGGGACTGGGGGCTGCTGACCGGTGTCGCCACGGGGGTGGAGGCCCTGTTCGTCATCCCGTTCGCCTGCCATGGCGCGATGTCCCACCCGCCCTCACGCTGGGTCGCGTTCATTGTGCTGGGCGCGTTCATCGCGCTGGTTTCCTCCCTGCTGGGCGGGATTTTCTGGAACCGCACCTGCCGCCTCCTGCCCATGACGCTGTGTGGGCAGATGGCGGTGGGCGAAACCCTGTTCGCCCTGTTCTATGGCTGCCTGTGGACGGGGCGATGGCCCACCGCCATGGAAGGGGCGGCCGTCCTGTTCCTTGTGCTGAGCGTTGTCTGCAGCACGCTTGCCCATGCTCCATCCTCCGCCAGCAGCGATACATCCCACGCCCCGACAGGCTGAGCTTCGCTGCGGGTCAGGGGCCCTTCGCCTCCGCCGGTGCGGGCGTGGCTGCATGATGCAGGCACCAGCGCGCGACATCGGCATGCGTTGCAAACCAGACATCGCCACGCGCCCGTGCATGCGCCAGCAGGTCGGCGATGATGCCGATACGGCTGCGATGGCCGCTGACATGCGGATGCAGCGTCAGCAGGAACAGGCCGCCTTCGGCATACGCGCCCTCGAATTCCGCCCGGAAGACCTCCGCCACACCCGAAGGGGGCGTGTACGGGCGCAGGGCGGAAAACCGTTCGAAATTGAAGTAGATCGCATCGTCGCGTATCCATTCGGGCGGCAGTTCGACAATGCCCGTGGGCCGTCCGTCGGCCAGCAGTTCATACGGATCGTCATCCGCCATCAGGCTGCTGTCATACAGCAGGCCCATCTGTTCGATGATGGACATGGTATGGACGGAAAAATCCCAGCTTGCGGTGCGGATACCGACAGGTTCCACACCACTGATATCCGCCAGGACCTCCCGCGCGCGCAGGGACAGGCGCAGTTCATCCTCGGGCGGCAGTTGCGTGTTGCGCTCATGTATCCATGAATGGATGCCGATTTCATGGCCATCGCCCACCAGCGCCCGGACCTCGTCCGGATACAGCATGGCCGACACGGCGGGGTAGAAGAACGTTGCCGGGATCCCCGCCTCCTGCAGCAGCCTGCGGATGCGCGGGATGCCACGCCTGCTGCCATACTGGCCCTGGCTGATGCGCATGGGGCTTTCGTCCCCATCACGCAGGGGTATCGTCTCATGGTCCGCATCGAACGAGATCGCAAAGGCGCAGCGGGCGCCATCGGGCCAGCGGGTCGGTTGCAGGCTGCGCCCGGCCCGGACACGGTTGACGATCCCGCGCCAGCGCGCCTCCGGCCAGCGCCAAGGTTCATTCCCGTCCGTCTGGAAAAGTCCTGTCACCGTGGCTGCCCCCGTCCTGCCTGTGTCCCTGCCCGTCCTGCCAGTGATGGCCGGTGACGGCGCAGGCCGCGGCGCTGCATGATCGCCTGCATCGCCGCGATGCCCCTCTCATTACATAATGGTAACATAATCTGGAATCGGTCCCCGTTATCATGCCACTGTCATCATGGCGGTACGCGCACGCCCGCAGCAAGCCCGCCCCACCCTTCCTCTTCAGACCACGGACAATGCCTGCATCCCCCCCTTCTCCCGTCCGGCCTTCACCGCCTTCCCCAGCGCATGCGGGGCCGGTGCACCTGCAGCGGCGGCTGGGCGCCTTTCACCTGTGGGGGATTGCGGTCGGCCTTGTCATCTCGGGTGAGTATTTCGGCTGGAGCTACGGCTGGGCGGCGGCGGGCACGCTGGGGTTTGTGGTGACGACGGTCATGGTCGCGCTGATGTATTCGGCGCTGATCTTCTCCTATACCGAACTGACAACCTCGATCCCGCATGCAGGCGGTCCGTTCGCCTATGTGCTGGCGGCATACGGGCCGGTACCTGCCTTCATCGCGGGGCTGGCCTCCATCGTGGAACTCGTCTTCGCCCCGCCCGCCATCGCGCTGGCGATCGGTGCGTACCTGCATGTGCAGTATCCGCATGTCAGCGCACGCGCGGCGGCTGGCGGGGCCTATGTCGTGTTCATGGCGCTCAACATCGCGGGGGTCAGCATCGCCGCCGCGTTCGAACTGGTTGTCACCATCGCCGCGATCGCCGAACTCCTCGTCTTCATGGCCGTGGTCGCGCCGGGATTTTCGTGGGCGAACTTCGTCCATGACGGATGGGCGGGGTCCGACACGTTCACCCTGCATGCCATCCCCGGCATCCTGGCGGCAGCGCCGTTCGCGATCTGGTTCTTTCTGGCGATCGAAGGGGTGGCCATGACGGCGGAGGAAGCGCGCGATCCGCAACGCACCATCCCGATGGCCTATGTCGCGGGCATCGTGACGCTGATGCTGCTGGCCTTTGGCGTCATGGTCATGGCCGCAGGCGTGGGTGACTGGAAGGCGCTGGCGAACATCAACGACCCGTTGCCCCAGGCGATGCTCAGCGTCGTCGGACCACGCAGCGGGTATGTCCACATGCTGGTCTGGCTGGGGCTGTTCGGTCTTGTCGCGTCGTTTCACGGGACCATCATGGTATATTCGCGCCAGATCTATGCCATGGCGCGCGAAGGCTACCTCCCCGCCCTGCTGGGGCGGCTGCATCCACGGTTCGGAACGCCATGGGCCGCGATACTCGCAGGTGGGATGGTCGGGTTCGTGGCGATCTACGGAGACCGCCACATCACTGTCGGGGGGCAGCCACTGACGGCCGGTATCGTGACCATGTCCGTCTTCGGGGCGCTGACGATGTATGTGCTTGCCATGGGCAGCATGTTTCGCCTGCGGCGCATGCGGCCGGACCTGCACCGCCCATGGCGCGTGCCGGGATATCCCGTCGTGCCCGGCTTCGCCCTTGTCGCGGCAATACTGTCACTTCTGGGCATGGCGGCCAGCAATCCGGCGGCCTTTGCCCTCTATGCCGCCATCATGGCGACGGGCGTGGGGCTGTTCGTGCTGGCGCGACGCCACAAACGGCAGGCGGTGATGGAAAAGGGCGCGGCCATGCACTAACACTCCCTCACCCCACATACGGGGCGGATCAACCTGCGGGACCGACAGAGAGTGAATTACAGACACAGCTACCATGCTGGCAATTTTGCTGATGTCATGAAACATGTCGTGCTGATGGCGCTGATCGGGGCGCTGCGGCGCAAGCCATCGCCCTTCTGCGTCCTCGACACGCATGCGGGGATCGGCCTGTATGACCTGTCCGGCGCGCAGGCACAATCCACCGGGGAATGGCGCGAGGGCATCGGCCGCCTGCTGGATGCCCCAGAGGGGAGCCACCACGCGCCGGACGTGGAAAACTGGCTGGAGGTCATCCGTGCGGTCATGCGCGACGAACAGGCCGGGCGGCTGTCCTATCCCGGCTCCCCCGCCCTTGTCGCGCGCCTGCTGCGGCCCGGCGACAGCCTGATCTGCTGCGAACTCCACCCCGAGGACCAGCAGGCCCTGCGGCATCTGTTCCGCCATGACCGCAATGTCAGCGTGCATGGGCGCGACGGCTACCAGGCCATCACGGCGCTGCTGCCGCCAAAACAGGCCAGGCGCGGACTGGTCTTCATGGACCCGCCATTCGAGCAGCCTGATGAATTCCAGCGCCTCGGCACGGCCATCATGACCGCACGCCAGCGTTTTCCCGCGGGTATCGTCGCAGGCTGGTATCCCATCAAGCACCGCGCCCCGGTCCGTGCCTTCATCAATGGGCTGAAGGACGCGGGGCAGCGCAAGCTCCTGACGCTTGAACTGACGCTGCGGCCACCGCTTGACCCCTCACGCCTCAATGGCAGCGGGATCATCATCGCCAACCCGCCCTTCCGGTTCGAGGAGGAAGCGCGCGGGATCCTGGCGTCGCTGTGCCGCTACCTTGGCGATGGGGAGGCGGATTTCCACGTTGAATGGGCCGTGCCGGAATAAGGCGGGAACCGGGGAGACCCCGGCCTCATCGCTCCGCCACCGGCGGCATGACATCCGCCGGCAGGGGGCAGATATAGGGATCCTGCGCCAGACGCTGGGCATGGTCCGCCTTCACACGTTCCAGCAGCGTCGGGCTCTGCAGGACATCACGCGCCGTCGCGGCCAGCACCTTGGCCATATGGATCATGCCTTTATGCGCAATGCCGCTCTTGCCCTGCGCCGTCATCTGCCATGAATGAAGCTGCGTGCCGATGGCGCATGTCGCCCCCCATGCCTGCACCGTAGGCACCGCCCAGCTTACATCCCCCACATCGGTGGAGCCAAAGGGCGGCGGCACGAATTCACGTGGCGCGATCATCTGGCACAGCGGCGGCGTATCATCGCGCGGGGGCACCCCGGCCGCCAGATAGGCCGCACGGATGTCCTGCGGGCTGAGGGTTTTCTGGATCTCCCGCGCGAAGTCATAATCCGCCTGTGCATAGGACGGCGGCCCAAGCCGGGTCAGGTTGGCACACAGCGTATCTTCCAGCGGCGTATTGCCCATCAGGTTGGAAACCGCGCTGACGACCGCTTCCTCCACCGTCGTTTCGGTCATCAGTGTCGCGCCCTGCGCAATCGCACGCACCCGTTCGACCAGTTCACGCAACTGCCGCAGGTCATCGGCACGCACGAGATAGCGGATCGTCACCCGTGACTGCACCACGTTGGGCGCCTGTCCCCCCGCATCGATATAGGCATAATGCAGCCGTGCGGTCGATGGCATGTGTTCGCGCAGGTAATTGGCGCCAATATTCATCAGTTCCGCCGCATCAAGGGCGGAACGGCCCAGATGCGGCGCTGCGGCCGCATGCGACGCCCGGCCATGGAACGTGAAGTCGATCCGGGTATTGGCCAGTGACGCCGGATAGAACGGCCCCACGATCGACCCGGGATGCCATGACAGCGCGATATCGACATCATCGAATACGCCGTCACGCACCATGAAGGTCTTGGCCGCGCCCCCTTCCTCCGCCGGGCAGCCATAATAGCGCACCGTCCCGGGAATTCCCTTCTCCGCCATCCAGTTCTTCAGCGCCGCAGCCGCCAGCATCGCGCCACCACCCAGCAGGTTGTGCCCGCAGGCATGGCCGTTCTGCGTCTCCTCAAGGGGGCTGGAACACGCCACCCCGGCCTGCTGGCTCAGTCCAGGCAGCGCATCGAATTCGCCAAGGAAGGCGATGACCGGACCGCCTGCACCCGCTTCCCCCATGACGGAGGTGGGAATTCCCGCAAGGTTGCGCGTGATGCGAAAGCCATTGCGTTCAAGCATCTCACGCTGCGTCTCGACAGAGCGGTACTCGTCATAGGCCAGTTCGGGCGTATCCCATATGCGGTCGGCAAAATCGCAGAACGCCGCGCCAAGGGCATCCACACCGACCCAGATTTCATCGGCATTTTTCATGTTCTTCCCTCCCACCGCACACGGCTGGTTTCATATGCATTCCACGCCGGCATCACATATCGACGCCCGACAACGGGCCATACGGCAGGCCATGGAGTTCCCACCCCGCCGGAAGAACCATCGTGAAATCCGCGTCCTGATCCCAAGGTCACCACGACACACATCGGCAGACCGGGCCAGAAGACGCGACATTATACATTCCATACCCTGCGTGCCAGTCGGATGATCGACATCCGTTCCGGCCCGCAGGCCACGCCGGCACGGCTTGACTTCCCCACGGGGGGAAACGCATCCTGCCGCCCGGCAATGGACTCTGCCCGGCTTTCCTGCTCGCAAGATGCCAAACCGCCCGCCGGGCTGATGATTCCTACCTCGCCATCATGGCAGCAGAGGGAGGAATCCGTACAGACGTCATGCGCCATACCCCACACCCATCCGTCACCACATGCCTGCCGGGGCATTGTCCCCGCAGCCAGGGCACCATTTCCAATTCCGTACAGGCATTTCCATCCATGACCCTTTCCCGGCTTATCGCGACATCGGTCGCGAACATGCGCGTCATTCTGAAATGGGGCTGCATCCTCGTGCCGATGTCGGCCTGCATTGGTACATTATGTGCGATATTTCTTTGGCTTCTGGATCAGGTTACAGCCTGCCGGATCGCCCATCCCGGCCTGTTATGGCTGCTGCCACTGGCCGGTGTCGCGGTCGGGTTGGCCTATCACGCGTTTGGACGGTGTGCCGAAGGCGGCAACAACCTGATCATCGACCAGATCCATGAACCCGGGGGCGGTGTTCCCCTGCGCATGGCGCCCCTTGTCCTGGTATCAACCGTCATCAGCCACCTGTTCGGGGCCTCCGTCGGCCGCGAAGGCACGGCGGTACAGATCGGCGGCAGTATTGCATCTGGCTTTGGCCACCTGTTCCGGCTTGATCCGCATGCCGTGCGGATTATCCTGACATCGGGCATAGCCGCGGGTTTCGGGGCCGTGTTCGGCACCCCTATTGCTGGCGCGATCTTCGCGCTTGAGGTCCTGAGCATCGGGCGGATCAATTACAGGCCACTGCTGCCTGCCGCGTTTTCCTCCATTTTTGCCGACTGGGCCTGCCATGGTTGGGGCATCCACCACACATCCTATCGCGTATCGTTCGCCGGTGCTCCCGACTGGGGCGGCAGCGTTTTCCATATGGCCCCTGTCCTGCTGGCCAAGGTCGGGCTTGCGGCGGTCTGCTTTGGACTTGCCAGCCTGCTGTTTGCCGAATCCGTTCATCGCTTGGCCCACGTGATCCGCCGCGCCTGCCCTGTTGCGTGGCTGCGTCCGGCCATCGGGGGCGTCGCAACCATCGCGCTGGTCTGTCTTGTGGGATCGCGTGACTATCTGGGCCTTGGCGTCGTCGCGGCGACGCAGGACGGGGCCTCGATCGTGAATTTCTTTCACACCGGCAATTATACGTGGAGTTGGCTGTACAAACTGCTGTTCACGGTCGTCGTACTGGCGACGGGATACAAGGGCGGGGAGGTCACCCCCTGTTCTTTATCGGCGCGGGACTGGGCAATACGCTGTCCGGGCTTCTGGGCGTGCCTGTGGACCTGCTGGCCAGTGTCGGGTTTGTCGCGGTTTTTGCGGGTGCCGCCAATACGCCATTGGCCTGCACCTTCATGGGGATCGAACTGTTTGGGGCGACCAATATCGTCTATATCGCGACAGGCTGCTTTGTGGCCTACATATGTTCGGGCCATTCGGGCATCTACCTGTCACAGCGGGTCGGGATCGCGAAACATGCCCATCCCATGATCGTGCCCGACATGCCCCTGCGTCAGGCCAGGACCGTTTGGGATAAATGGTGAGTATTTTTCCAAAAAATCCCTCAATAATGTCGCCTTTTTAAAAAAGGCGACATTACGGAGCAGAAGATCCAGCCTTACTGCCCGGCAGGAAGCACCGGCAACATGATGTGCGACGGGCTTGCCGCCGTTGCAAAGATACGTTGTGTGGCTGGTTTGAAGTCCGTTTCCTTTGCCTGGTAGATGCTCTCGACCCATGTCTGCGGATTACGGTCAATCAGCGGGAACCATGTGGACTGCACCTGCACCATCACGCGATGCCCCTTGAGGAACACATGGTCATGGTCACGCAGTGGCACGTCCCAGTCCTGCACCTTGCCCGGTACAAGCGGTGCGGGATGGGAGAAATCGTGCAGGTAACGTCCGCGCCGGACCTCCATGGCGATGGGAAGTTCATACCCGTCAAGGGAATCCGCCCATGTCGCGGCGTCCGGATGCGCGACAAAGGCCTTCTGGTCCTTTTCCGGGAACACATCAATGAGTTTCACGACGAAATCGGAATCCCGACCCGACGTGGAGGCAAACAGGTGCGCCTCCAGCGGGCCGGCAACCCGCAGGTCCTCCTCCAGCGGCGCACTGGTGAAGGTCAGCACATCGGGACGATGATCGACAAAGCGCTGGTCATTGGTTTCCCATGTCCGCCATTCCGGCGTCGGATAGGTCGGTGAAATCGGTCGCGCGCGATAGGGAACGGGATTGGCCGGGTCCGAAACATACTGCCGGAACGGGGCCTCGCCCGATTTCGGCGGCGTGAAGGACAGCGTGCCGTCGGAATGGAAATACAGCTCCTTCGGCGTGACGTCGGCAGGCGGCCATGTGGCGTACTGGCGCCACCGGTTCGACCCGGTTTCGAACATCTTGGCCTTCCAGTTCGGCTTTTCCCCTTTTTCATGCAGGTAATAGCGGAAGAAGGGGGCTTCGATCTGTTCGCGGAATTCCTCCGCCGTCCTGTGGCCTCCCATGGGCAGCAGGCCGATATTTTCCCCGTCCGTCCGCTGCCAGCCTCCATGATACCATGGGCCACCGACAATGAAATTCGTGTTGTCCGGGTCATGCTGCTCTGCCCCGCGGAAGATCTTCCACGGCCCCCACGGATCTTCCTGGTCCCAGAATCCCGCGACATTCAGGTTCGGGACGGTGGAGGCATGAACCTTGTTGACCCAGGCCTCCTCTTTCCAGAATGCGTCATAATCGGGATGGGCCATGACGCTGTTCCAGTAATCCAGCTTCCCATGCAGGTATTTCGCGTTGATATTGGTCAGCGGACCAAGCGAAAGATACCAGTCATAAACGTCATGTTTACTGAAATCGAAGTTGGTGTTCGCATTGCGGTCCGCCTCCTCCAGCACGGTATATTCGAAGGTATAGCTTTCCCTGAGCGCACCATAATGATGATCGTCATCATTCATCCACTGATCGGCAGGCGATGCCTGCTCACTGATCGCCTTGAGCGCGGGATGCGGGTTCAGAAGCGTAAGGCCCGCCGTCAGGCCGGCATACGACACGCCGTAGATGCCGACACGGCCATTATTCTGCGGGACGTTTTTCACCAGCCAGTCGATGGTGTCCCATGCATCATTGACCTCGTTGGCCTGCTTGGGATCATTCCTGTCATAACGCGAGGTCTTGAGAAACTCGCCTTCCGATTTGAACCGTCCGCGAAGGTTCTGGTACACCATGATGTACCCGTCCTTCTGGAATGCCTGCCAGCTTGGCAGTTCCCTTGAGACGGGCTTGACGGATTCCCGATCGACGGTTGCCTGATCCGGTACGCCATAGGGCGTGCGGATGATCAGGATCGGCAGCGGCCTGCTCTGGTGCGCGGGGGTGACGATCACGGTCTGCAGGTGCGCGCCATCACGCATGGCGATCATCACCTCTTTCGCGACATAGCCGCTTTTCGGGGTCACCTGCCCCACATCGTCAGCATGGGCACTGGCAGGTGGCATGACCGCCGGAAGCGTCAGGACGGAAAGCAGGAGGAGGGTTCTGAAGGCCGGGGCACGGTGTGCAAGGGTCATCTGGGTCTCGGTCACATGGGTTTCGATACGATTGTGTCACAAAAAAATCCCCCATACAAACCGTTTGGACCGCCATGACATTTTCATGAAATCCCGGCATTTTCCGCCTTTTCAGGCCAAAGACCACGCCCGGAAACTTTCATTTCCATGAAAAAGTTTTCTGAAATAACAGATCAGTCCCCAAAAACGCCCAGAGCATTCAGCAATGTTGTCCGCAATGCCTCGAAATCCGGGTCCGCATGATGGCGCGGGCGGGGAATGTCGATTGGCACATCCATATGGATCCGTCCTTCCTGCAGCACCAGAACCCGGTCCGCCAGCAAAAGCGCCTCGTCCACGTCATGCGTCACCAGCAGGATCGAACAGGCATGCCGGGACCACAGCCGCAGCACCAGGCGCTGCATCTGCAACCGCGTCAGCGCGTCGAGCGCGCCGAAAGGTTCGTCAAGCATGATGAAATCCGGATCACACACCAGCGCACGCGACAGGGCGACACGCTGCGCCTCCCCACCGGAAAGCGTCAGGGGCCATGCCTCCGTGCGATGCGACAGGCCGACCTCACCCAGCAGTCGCTCGGCGCTACCGCGATCGGCTTTCCCTTCCGGCAGGGTCGCCAGCGCGACATTCTGCCAGACGCGCATCCATGGCAGCAGGCGGCTTTCCTGAAACACGACCGCCTTGTTGGCGGGCACCACGACCTCCCCGCGTGTGGGATGGTCCAGTCCGGCCAGCATCCGCAGAAGCGTTGACTTGCCCGAACCACTCCGCCCCAGCAGGGCGACGAATTCCCCCGCCCCGATCGTCAGGTCAAGGTCGTTCAGGACAGGTCGCCCTTCCCCGAACCGGTGCATGAGGCCACGCACCTGCACGTCACCACGCTGCCGCACGGCCAAAGGAGCATGCGTCATGTTACACCTTCCTCTCGCGCAGGGGACGCCAGACCAGCAGGCGTGCCTCCAGGAAACGCACGACCTGATCCGAAAGCAGTCCCAGCACGCCATAGATGACCAGTCCGACCAGAATGATGTCGGTCCGCAGGAAATCCTGTGCATCCATCATCATGTGGCCGATGCCGCTTTCCGCATTCACCTGCTCCGCCACCACAAGCATCAGCCATGAAATCCCGACGGCAAACCGCAGTCCGACCAGGAAATCGGGCAGCGCGCCAGGAATGACCACGTGACGGATGGTCGCCCGGCGCGACAGGCCAAGCAGCGACGCCATCTCCATCAGTTTGGGGTCCACCGCGCGGATGCCCTTGTGCAGGTTGAGATAGACGGGAAACATCGCCCCCAGGGCCACCAGCAGGATCTTGGGCAGTTCCCCGATCCCGAACCACAGGATGAACAGCGGCACCAGCGCCAGCGCCGGCAGCGTGCGGATCACCTGCAATGGGGCGTCCACGATGTCTTCCCCCGTGCGCGACAGTCCCGCCACAAGCGCAAGGGCCACCCCCACCACCACGGCCAGAATCAGCCCCGCCGACGCCCGCAGGAGCGAGATTTCGAGGTTGGCGGACAACGTCCCGTCACATGCCAGCGCCCATCCGGTCTGCAGGATCTGAAGCGGGGACGAGAGGATGCGCGGCGGGATGAGGCCTGCCGATGACGCCGCCTTCCAGCCGCCAAGCATGATCATGGACGATGCATAACGCTGCCATCCCCCACCCCATGCGCCCAGGCGGGCACGCCATGGGGGATGAGGAATGCGGACTGCCCCCTCCTGCCGGCGGTCTGCGCCGATATCTGTCAGTTCCTTCATGACGCCTGATTGATCCTCCCGACATGTGATGGCCTGCGGCAACGCACGCGCCTTTTTCCATCGCACTTTTCACTTCTGCCAGCATGCAAATCCATCATATAACTGTTGTCAATGCATATTTATAAAACTATTGCCAATTTTCCACGTTTGGTTGATGTTGTTTCACCTTCGACCGATTCGGAAGTGTTGTTTTATGGCTTTCACGAACATGCAGCCGCCAATATCCATGCGGAAGGCGAACCGACCGGGCCCCGGCGTCCCGGAACGGCTTGCCATGACGTCGACCTTTTTTGCCTGCTGCCTGTTCAGTACCCCTGACGCCCATGCGGCCACCCGGACAGCATCGCAGGATACGGCCCGGCCCACGCCGCATCTTGTCAGGGGCAAGCCCGCCGCCAGTGCTCCAGTCGTCAGCCACGGCATGGAAACCATACATGTGCGTGGGGCGGCATCGACGTCCCGCCGCCAGGTGCTTGCACATCAGAATGATCCCGTCTCCGTCACGACCGTGACGGAAAAGGACCTGCAGTCACACCAGATCACCAACCTGCAGCAGGCGCAGAAACTTCTGCCGTCGGTGACACTTCAGGTCACGAATCCGCGCAATACGGCAATCAACATACGTGGCCTGGGGAATTTCAGTTCCACCGCTCAGGATGGTCTGGAAAATGGAACGGCGGTCTATATCGACGGCGTTTACCAGACCCGGCCAGGGGCCGTCCTTTACGATATCACGGATCTGAGCGGGTTCGAGGTGCTCAAGGGACCGCAGGCGACACGTGGCGGCGTCGATAATGATGCCGGGATCATCAACATCACCACGGCCGCCCCGTCCTTCAAACGGCAGTACAGCGTCACGGGCGATTACGGCAGTTACAATACGGGAAACATCCGATTGCGTGCGACCGGGGCCGTCGGCAACAGTGACAAGGTTGCCTACAGTATCTCCGGTTTTTCCAATAACCGCGACGGTTACGTCAGAAACGTGACAACCGGGCGCATGTATCAGGATTACCATGATATCGGCGTAAAGGGGCAGATCCTTGCCAACCCGACGGACAGGCTGAGCCTGCGCCTGATTGCCGATTACACGCATCTGCGGGGCAGTTGCTGCGTGTCCGTTCCCTCCACGATGCTGTCAAATTACGCCAATGGCGCGGCAATTTCTGGCACCTATGCACAGCGCGCGGCCTATGCCGGGGCGACGGCAATTCCGGCGCACAGTTTCAGGGACATGCTGATCAGCGGTCCGGGCAGCCAGGCCTATGACCAGGAATCCTACGGCGTGTCTCTGGACCTCAACTATCGCCTTCCCCACGGCTGGAAACTGGAAAACATCGCCGCGTGGCGGACATGGTACTGGTATCCGCACAATGCCTATACCGGCGGGACAGGCATCATTCCGGGCATCTGGGCACAGACCGCTGGCAACAACCAGGTCTATGAACAGCATGCGACAGAGGAACTGCGCATCTCCTCCCCGGAAAACCGGCCATGGCAGGTCAGCGGCGGCGTGTTTTACATGTACGAGGCCGTGCCCGATTCCATCTATGACGCCATTACCCCGCAGGGGGCGAAATATTATGGCTATGGCTACAGCCCTGCGGTCTATAACGCCGCCCTGAATGGTTATGGCTACAGCGCATCGGACGACCCGGTCACGAACTCCCTTGCCGGGTATGTCAGGGCGAAATACCAGATCAGCCGGAAACTGAGCGTGGAAGGCGGATTCCGCTACTCCTTCGTCACCAAATCCGGTGGATATGAGTCATTTACAAGTTCCGGTCAGTCATTTTCCGGCCTGTCGGCAGCGGATTCCAGCCTTGCGACGACATTACGCAATTCCATGTTCGGGGCGCCGATGTCCTATCGTGCCTTTCATCGTGAAACGGAACCCAGCGGCAGCCTCAGCCTTGTTTACAGACCCAATGGCGCGCAGTTGCTTTATGCGACATACAGCCGTGGCGTCAGGAACGGTGGCATCAACGTGGCGAACCTGAATGTGTCGCAGGGCGCCAATCCCGACGTGAAGCCGGAACTGAATGACATGTTCGAATTTGGCATCAAGAACGCCTTTTTCAACAAAAGGCTCCTGCTGAACGCATCGGCATACTGGAACAACATCCACAACTACATCACCAGCGCCAGCTACTATACGCCAACGGGAACGATCATTTCCTATCTTACCAATGCGAATCACGTCATTTCGCGCGGGTTCGAACTCGATGCGCGCGGCACGCTGGCACCGGGGCTGGAGGGGCGGCTGTCCGCTGCCTATACGGATGCGTTCTATGCATCGTTTCGCAATGCGACACAGCCGCTTGAATCCTCCAACGTCAAGACCATGAAAGACCTTTCAGGAAACCAGATCCCGCTCAATTCCAAATGGAACCTTTCGGCGGGGCTGGAATACACCATTGCGTTCCAGTCATTCCTCCCTGCCTCCGCGCACTGGGGATCCAACCTCCTGCTCTATATTGGCGGGGATTATACCTATCGCAGCAGTTATTACGCGGATCCGTCCGAATCCGCCTACACCCGGATCGCGCCATATGGCCTGTTCGATGCCCATATCGGCGCACGCCCGCGTTCAGGAAAATGGGACGTCAGTTTCTGGGGACATAACATGCTGGACAAACGCTATTTCATTACCATGACCCCGCAGGCCAACGGGGGGCTGTTTTATGGACAACTGGGCGATCCTGCCATGTTTGGCGGCGAATTCACCTATCACCTCTGAAAACATGGCAGGAAGGAAAACCAGATGATGCTGGACCGACGCACCCTGATGACATTGATGCTTTCAGGCGCCACGGGCATGCTGCTTGAAAAGAAAGCGTTTGCAGCCGAAAAAAGGATAAGGATCGGGTATCAGAAATACGGGACACTTGTCCTCATCAAGGAAAAGGGCTTTCTGGAGACCGCGCTGGCCAATACGGGCATTACGGTCGAATGGTCGCAGTTTCCTGCCGGCCCTCCCCTGCTGCAGGCCATGGCCGCAGGGGCGATAGATGTGGGGCAGACCGGCGACCTGCCCCCTGTCTTTGCCCAGGCCAATATTCCGGATTCCATCGTCTATTTCGGTCATGAACCCAAATCCGGGTCAAGCGAGGCCATCATTGTCCATGATGACAGCCCGATCCGGAGCATTGAGGACCTGAAAGGCCGAAGGGTCGCGGTGACACGCGGATCAGACGCCAACTGGCTGCTGCTGTCGAGCCTTTTGCAAAAAGGGCTCTCGTTTCATGACATTCACCTTTCCTATCTCCTGCCTGCCGCCGCAAGGCCAGCGTTCGAGGCCGGAACCATCGACGCCTGGGCAATATGGGATCCCTACCTCTCCGCCGTGGGGCAGAAGACACGCGCCCTTGCCACTGGCGCGGACATAAAGGGCGCCATGTCTTTCTACCTCTCCAGCGTTTCTTTCTATCAGAACAGTCCCGACCTTCTTGTGGCCGTCAGGAACGCCATCATCGAATGCGATAACTGGGCGCAGGCACACAGGGAAGATGTCACGCGGATCCTGGCCAGCAGCACCGGACTGGCGCCCGATATCGTGCGCAATTCCGTCGAAAAACTGCCCTTCAGGTTCAATGCCATGGATGACGACAGCATTGCACAGCAGGAAGAAATCGCGGCCGCCTTTCACAAGGAAAACCTTATCGGCAGGCTCCCTGACATCAGGAAAAGCATCGCTACACTGAAGGGATGATGGCAGCCGTCAGTAATCCGTCATGAAACCTTCATGTAAAATCCACACTCGCCATTCCTGTGCTGCCGTAGGGTAACATCTTTATTCCTGATGTCACCTGCGGAGCATGCCATGAAGCGGTCGGATCGCCGTTCCTTTCTGAAATTCCTGGGAGCAGGCGTAACCGCCACAGCATTGCACGACAGCATCCGCAGCGCCCTTGCGCTTCCGGCCAATACCCGTACACGCTCCATCAGGGATGTCGAGCACATCGTCATCCTGATGCAGGAAAACCGGTCCTTTGACCATTATTACGGTACACTTTCCGGGGTGCGCGGGTTTGGTGACCCCCGGGCCATGCGCCTGCCCAACGGGCGGCCGGTCTGGGAACAGCCACATGGGAAGGGCGTGCTGCTGCCGTTTCGCCCGGCGGTGGATAACCTCGGCCTGAGTTTCATCGGTGACACCCCTCATGACTGGAACAGCACGCATCGCGCATGGAACCATGGCCGATGGGATGGCTGGGTCGCGCACAAGACGCCTTCCACCATGATCCACTTCAACCGGGCGGATATTCCCTTCCATTACGCGCTGGCCGATGCGTTCACCATCTGCGACAGCTATCACTGTTCGGTCATGGGGCCGACCTATCCCAATCGCAACTACATGTTCACCGGATGGACGGGTAATGACGGCAGGGGACATGGTCCGCAACTCGACACGAACGACATGGTCTGTGACTGGCCGACCTATCCTGAACGACTGGAAGCCGCAGGCGTGTCATGGAAGATCTATCAGGACGTTGGCTCCGGCCTGACGGCCCGGAACAGATGGGGTGACGATCAGAACCACTATATCGGCAATTCGGCCAACAATACCCTTCTGCGCTTCGTCAATTACCAGACCGCAAAAGCACGCAGCCCACTGGCACGCAAGGCCCGAAGCGGCACGAACATCGCCGTGTCAGGCACACTGTTCGATGACCTTCGGCGGGATGTGGCAAACGCCACGCTGCCGCAGGTTTCATGGCTGATATGTCCCAATGCCTATGACGAACATCCCAACTGGCCCGCAAATTATGGCGCATGGTTCATATCGCGGATCATCGAGACATTGACGTCCAATCCGGACGTCTGGGGCCGGACCGCCCTTTTCATCACCTATGACGAGAATGATGGTTTTTTTGACCACATCATGCCCCCTGTCCCCCCGGCCGATCCGGCACAGGGGCAGTCCAGCATTTCAACAGAACATGAAATCTTTTCCGGCAGCGCCATGCATGATGCAGGCCCTTACGGACTGGGACCGCGTGTTCCGATGCTGGTCATCTCCCCATGGAGCAGGGGCGGATGGGTCAATTCCGAGGTCTTTGACCATACCTCCCTCATCCGTTTTATCGAACGGCGTTTTGCAGGGGATCATCCCGGACTGGTGGAAACACAGATCACCCCGTGGCGGCGCGCCATCTGCGGCGACCTGACGTCCGCATTTGATTTTGCAGACCCGAACACGGCACTCCCCCCGCTTCCCGCCACCACATCCTATGCCCCCCGGGACCAAAATGTTCATCCCAGTTCCGTCGTCACCCTTCCCACGCACCATACCATGCCGGTCCAGGAACAGGGCATCCGGCGTGCGCGGCCCCTTCCCTATGACCTGCATGTCACTGCACGTATCGATCATGCCGGCACGGATATACAGGTCACGTTCGTCAACTCCGGCAAGGCAGCAGCAATATTCCATGTGCGCGACATTGCCGGGGCTGCCCCGCCACGCTCCTATGGCGTCGCACCGGGCGGGACACTTTCGGACCGATGGATGACAGATGCCCATGGTCATTATGATCTCGATATCCACGGTCCCAATGGTTTCTTTCGTGGCTTTGCCGGACGGATGCACCGAAAATACGGAGAGATATCGGTCGCATCTGAAAATGATCCTGTTACCGGGAAATGTATCCTCATGCTGCATGCCCCATTGACCCACTTTCGGGTCGAAGATGCCTATACAGGCCATGTGACGGACTGCCCAGCTTCTGCCTCCCCGGTCCAATTGGACATACAGACCGGGGAGACATCCGGATGGTATGACCTGATCCTGCGCGACAGGCATCATCATCTTACATGGCGTATTGCCGGACATGTCGAAACAGGACGTGACAGCACAACCGATCCGGCCATTGGCCGTCATACCTGTTGAGTGGTTGCCATGACAGACAGGACCTGATTGCATTCTTGATATTCATGGGTCCAGCGGATCCTGGGGATCCGTTGCATTGCAGCGTGCATCAGGATGAAACGGAATGGCAAAAGGTGAGATACGCTTACCCAAAGTCCCCGGTTCACATCCCAGTTCCTTCTGGTTCCGCTGTGCAAAGGTCTGGCTTTCGATATAGGCACTCTGGTCCTGATCCGTAATAATCAGGGCAGGCTGCTGCTGCGGCGCATTGAGGGTGGCCAGTTGACGCGATGCATTGCGCAGATTGGTCGTCGTATGCCGGGCATATGGTTCCATGATGATATTGCGTTCCGGAATACCAAAACGCGTGACCAGTGCACGACGCATTTCTTCTGCTTCAACATAACGGGTCTGCGCGGGATGGACAGCCCCACCCGAAACAAGGATGAAAGGCGCCAACCCTTTGCAGAATGCCTCTACCGCCAGCATCAGGCGGAATTTCCCCATCGCCGACAACGCCACACCCGCCTGTTCCGGTCCTGCACCGGGTACGATTATTGCGCTATAGGGATAGTGCCGCCAGTTCAGGTTTCGCGCGGCATGAAGGGCCTGCGCGTTCCATTCCTGCCACAGCATCGGAAAATGTATGGCATCATCACGATCGTTCATGTCCAGCATGAGCATGGCATAATGTATCGGCGCAGAAAAAACGTCCTCATCTGGCTGCGGTGCCACCTGAAGGGCGTGCAGTTGCAGGCCGGAGACCAACTGACCGTAATCCTTTGCTGTTGCATCCTGCGTCATCGCGTCGATACGAGGGTAATGTGGTGATGCGCCTTCGCCATATACGGACAGGATATAATTGACCGCATCCGCATCACGTTGCCATTGCGCAGCGCCATAGGTCCTGAATACAGGCAGGCGCGCAGCAAGACGTGCAAAGACTTCCCCGATAATGCGCTGCTCATCCGGTGTAATTTTCCATGCCTCCACCTCACATCGTGGTGCGGGCATGCATTTCAGTGCATCAGCGACGCGCATACGGCGGTCCTGCAGGATTTTCTGTATATCACCTTCGGAAAAAATGGTTTTTTTCAATCCTGCATTCGACATGATGTCCGAAAACTGCGGAAATATCCGACGCTGCAGGCTTTCGGTGACATGATCCCGCCCCTGCGGGATAGTTTGTGCCGCCACTGGTGACACGGCGCCGAACAACCCGGCACATATAATAACAAGACCTGTCCTGAACATTATTTTTCTCAAATTTCACTTCCTTGACAGACGTGAAGAATATCCACGGGGCAGCGCCATGGACTGCATGCAGGATATCGCAAACGATATGGTTCCTACAGAAGAAAAGCGAACGAAACCAGTTCCACGACTGCCGACAGATGATTTTCATGAAACAGAAATAAAAACATCACGAAACAATCACACGTCTTCTTTCATGCATTCCGTAGAAGTGTCCCATCCTCAAAAGGAACACATCTACGGGACCGTTTACCATGCTGGACACGAAATGAACGGGGGCAGGACAGATCCGGACATTGCCATGACTGCATCGTGGTGGCTGCCGTCATGTCTGTCCGCATTTCTTTCCATAAGCTTCCTTTTCTGAACCTTACCTTTCCAGATCCGGGTGTTTTCAATGAAAATTCTGACCATCAGAAAATACGGCACATCATATGGCCGCCTGCGTTGCCATCTTTTTTCGTCGTGCATCATGATGACCTGCGGTATTCTGATGAACACGGAGCAGTCCTTTGCCGCACAATCCGACAGGACATCTCCGTCAGGAAAAGTCGGGAACATAACATCTGGCTCCCCCAGTTCGCATGTGCCTTCGACAACGACGCGCAAGGAGACCAGACCGCGTCAGGAGAGCGAAGAACTGAGTGTCGTTGCGCAACATCGCAATTCTGGGGGCGGCCTTCTGGTCCGCCAGACAGCGCCTGTTGCCGTCAGTGAAGTTTCGCGTGCCTATATTTCCAAACAGGTTCCGACTGTTTCGCCAACACAATTGATCGCCAGCCTTCCGGGCGTTCAGGCAGGTAACGAAGGTCCATTGAACACCGAAACGGAAACCATGCATATCCGTGGACTGGACCAGACACAGATCGGTTTCCTGTTTGAAGGTGTCCCGGTCTCGGACGCCTTCAGTTATGCGCCCTGGGCGTCGTCAATGGTCGATAATGAAAACATCGCCTCGGTCAAGGTCACGCAGGGGTCCGTTGATCTGTCTGCGCCGCTTTACAATGCGGACGTGGCCATTGTTTCGATGCAGGAAATCCGTCCTTCGGACAAATTCGGCGGCAGCGTTGATTTCGCCGGCGGCACCCACAGCCTGCAAAAGCAGTTCATTCGCCTCAATTCCGGTGAAATCGGCCATAGCGATGTCAGGGCCTTCGCTTCGTTCTCCCACTCCGCAGGCAACCTGTGGCGCGGGATGGGCAATATCGAGCGTTATCATATTGATGCCAATCTCGAAAAACGATGGTCACGCAACAGTACATCCGATATCGTATTTGGATATACCACGTCCCACCAGAACATCTATCGCAATCCATCCCTGGCACAGTGGAACCAGTATGGGACCAGCTTCAATTATGATGGCAAGTATCAGGCCGGGGATTCGAACTATTACGCCATTAACGAACGTTTCACAAATGTCGTGTTCGGCGCGATACATAACGACTTCGCCGTTGCCAAGGGACTGACGTTACATGTTGAACCCTACACCACCTTCCAGAGTGGTCCGAACAATTATGGCTCCACGATCCCCATCGCCGGGGGGTATATCGGAACGCAGCAATACAGCTACCTTGACGGCTACGCAGGGCAGTCCGGCAAGGTTACGGTTGAGAGCGTACATCCGTGGCGACAGAACACCAGCGGCTTTACGACCAACCTGAACTGGAAGACGAAACACAATTCGCTTTCCGTATTTTACTGGTATTCCTATGGCGGTCACACCGAATATCAGGACCAGTATCCCCTCTCCTCCACCGGTTCGTGGAATTATGGAGAAAAATACCTGACGGCCAACGGTATGCGTGTTACCGGATATCAGGAAAATACACGCCAGCAGGTCAACGCCATCGGCATTGATGACAAGGTCACCCTGCTTGGCGGCCGGCTTGTCCTTGATGCTGGCTTCAAGGCCTCCATGGCATCGGTTACCGCAACGGAAGATCTGCCGGGGGCGACGCCCTACAAGGCCGGGAAGAATTATTTCGAGCCTACGCCACAGTTTCTGGCCAGCTATAACATCACCCGGGCAGATCAGGTCTACATGAATGCCACGACATCCTACCGACTGCCTGCCGGATGGAGTCCGTATGTGCAGCAGTTCTCCATGACGTCCCCCAAACCTTCGAGTGAGCCGACCGCCAACCTGAATGCGGAATATTTTATCGGCGAAGAAGTCGGTTACCGGCATAATGGTCCGATCAACTTTTCCGCATCATGGTTTCATTACAACCTGACGAATCATCAGATTTCAAGTTCATCCTACCTTCCTGGAACAAGCGTACTGATCAGTACTCCAATTTCCGCCGGCGGTGAGGAGGCATGGGGATTTCAGGGCGAAATCGGCACACGTCCCTGGCACCATATCAGTGCCTATGCTTCGGGCCAGTATCTCCATACTGCGATTTGGAATAATGTGAACGCAGGCACGGATTACCTGCCTACCAAAGGGAAGGAGGAACCCGGTTCCCCCAAATGGAGCGGCGCGATCGGCCTGACCTATGACGACGGAACCTATTTCAGCAATTTCAACCTGCGTTATCAGGGGCGGCAGTATTCCACCCTGATGAATGACCAGAAAATCCCCGGATATATTACGGCGGACCTGAATATCGGCCGCACGCTTCCATCGTTCCATACCCATGTCCATCCGAAAATAATGCTTAACCTGGTCAACATGGGCGGTGTCAACTACCTGTCTTCCATCAATGGGTTTGGCATGACCGCCGTGACCCGCAAGGGAATTCAGGGCAATACGGTCAGCGCCTCCACACCGACCTACGTCGTGGGGTCCGCCTTTACGGCGATGGTGTCACTGACCGCTGATTTCTGATTGATCCGGGCTGCCTGGGCACACATAGATACTGCTTTTGCCCAGGCAGCACCGGGGTCGGCCGTCGCACGTGTCATGGCATCACGTTTGGGGCAGGCATCTTCACGATGCCCCGTGGAGGCATAACGTCAACAGGGTATGGCTTGTTCATTTCCTGAAACTGTCCGAATATGCAGGCTCACTTCCACGTCCCGGAGCAACCTGTCGGACACCTCATGGATATCCCATCATGCCTCGCCTCCTGATTGCTGCCGGCCTGCTTCTTGTCCTGGCGGGAATATTATGGCCCTTTCTTTCACGCCTGCCGATTGGCAGGCTTCCCGGTGACATTTTGATCCAGCGGCAGAATTTCACATTCTATGCCCCCATTACGACATGCCTGCTGCTCGGTGGCGCGGTTTCGCTGATCATGTGGATGATCCGGCGATAGAACAGGTGCAGACTCCCTCCCTCTCTTTCGACTTCATGAATACCAGTTCCATAAAAGAACAAAGACAGGAAACAGGTTGATGAACTCCAGAATCCTTGTTGTCGGTGCTGGCGCTGTGGGTGGATATTTCGGAGCCCGCATGGCGTCGGCCGGACATGACGTTACATTCCTGGTGCGTCCCCGGCGGCATGCCCAACTGCTTGCCGAGGGCCTGTCCCTGCGCAGCACCATCGGGGATACAACCATCAGTCCCAAAATGGTGACGGCCCAGGACATTACGGCCCCGTACGATATCGTCCTGCTCAGTGTAAAGGCGTATTCCCTTGACGCGGCCATGGACGATTTCTCTCCTGCCGTGGGGCCTGCGACCCGTATCATACCGCTTCTCAATGGCATGCTGCATCTTGATCTGCTGACGAAGCGTTTTGGCCAGAATGCTGTCATGGGTGGAACCTGTTTCATTGTCAGCAAACTGGACAAGGAAGGCCGGATCATCCAGAGCGGCCCCCTGCCACGACTGTCGTTCGGGGAAATGTCAGGACAGGAAACAGCGCAGGCACGACAGATTGAAAAAGCCTTTTCCAGCCCCGGATTTGAAACCATCTGCTCGCAACATATCGTGCAGGATATGTGGAATAAATGGATCCTGCTGGCGTCACTGGGCAGCATATGCTGCCTGATGCGGGGCACCGTGGGGGAAATCGCCGAACAGCCACATGGAACAGACTTTACATGCGCGGTCATCAGGGAATGTGCCGCGATCGCCACAGCAGAAGGCCATTGCCCGGATGCAAAAACCATCGACGACACGACCCGGCTACTTTGCAAAAATGGTTCGCCGCTCACCTCTTCCATGTTCCGTGACCTGTCCCAAGGCGCACCGGTAGAAGCCCACCAGATCATCGGTGACCTGGTCGCACGGGCCCGGAAACATGGTCTCGAAACACCGCTTCTTGACCTGACCAACCTCAACCTGCAGGTTTATGAACTCCAGCGCCGCCAGCGCGCGACTGCGTGACACGCCAGTATCGGGAAGACCACGACAGCAATCTTCCCGATGTGACATCAATGCATCAGAAGGCAATGTTGACGGCCGTGCTCAATACCACGGCGTCCTTGAACGTCCTTGTTCCGCCAACATGGTTGACATACTGGAAATCAGGCTTGATCGACAGGCCATCCATGATGTGGAAACCGTAATAGGCTTCATAGATCGTTTCGTGCCCCTGAATACCATATGGCACGCCAAAGTTCGCCCCCGGAAGGGGCAGGCCATGCGCTGCGGCGGCTTCCTCCGCCAGAATGGCGGAACGGCTGAAATTCGCCCACAGGACCGCAATCCCCACGCTGTCCAGCGGGCGCTTCCATGCTGCCCCGGTATCCATCAGGACACCGACAAGGGTATGATTGATCTGCGATGTCTGTCCCGAACCATAGGCATAATACCCGCCAAGGATCAGACCGTTCAGTTCACCCGGCCCATGCCGGAGCAGCATCTGATCCGCAATGACCCACAGCGATGTCTGCCCGCTTTCCTTGCGCGCGGGGAGTCCGCTCAGCACCCAGGGTTCGCCATTGATATCTTCATACAAATGATTGTAGCGGGAATTGTCATACATCACGCCCACCTTGTAATGCCCGATAAGGTGGTTACGACCGAATTCCGGAATCCAGCCGATTTCAACCTGCGTGGAAAGTTTCCCCAGTCCGTCCTGTCCCCATGACCACCCGGAGATACCGCCGTTATAGGCATGCGGAGAAACCGCAAACAGCCCCCCCATGATATAGAATTGCCTTATCGGCATCAGGCGCAGGACCGTGCCGATATTTCCCGAGGGCCAGCCACGACCACCCGTCATGAATTTTGTCGGCGCCTCCCCACCGCACAGCCAGACGTTCATGAAGTTGCAGACCCATGGCGAGTTCTGGAAAAACACCCCGGTCGGAATCCAGCCGACAGACATGTCGATCTTGCGATCAAGCCAGGCTTTTTCAAAATAGGCCCAGACCATATGGGCAATCACGTTGCCACGGCTGCCATAGATCTTCTGCACCTGGTTGTCGTTGTCGCCAAAAAGTCGGCTCAGGTTCCGGCCATGCCCGTTCACCACAAGCAGGTGGAGCCACAGGTCCTTGGACCATGATCCTGCATTCAGCAGTTTTTCCCAATCGACATCCAGCGTGACACCAACCTGTCCTGCAACAGTTTCATCGCGCTTTTTGCCGCCGGAAACATTACCCGCAAGGTCTTCATAAACGTCAAAAGCAAGATACAGCCCGCGTTTCTGAAGCCATGGCTGCACACCGCCCCAATCGCCCAGCAGATGGGTCGTGCCGAATGGTGGACCAAAGGCCGGTGGGCCATATGGCGCCTGCAGGAAGCCCGGAATGGTCTGGTACAACGGCGTCGTCGGCTGGGTTTCGCCATAGGGCGTGGGGTTGGAGACTTCCGGCGGCCCTTTGGCCTTGGTCTTCTCGCCCAGGATTTTCTGGATCCAGCGTGGAAGTTTGACATCCTGCGAATTCTGCGTCGCGGGCTGGGTCTGCTGTTCCTGGGTGTCCTGCACGGACTGTACCGTTGTATTCTGGTCCTCCTCCGCTACGGCCACGGACTGGTACATAAGGATACAGCCCAGACAGGCGGCAATCCAGAACGGTAGTTTCATGACTTTCCGGTGACATGAACGCCATATGACCGGAAGCAGGCAATTCAAAACGGACGGGAAAAATGATTCATGAAGGACGCGCATGCCCTGAACCTCATCCTGATGAAGATCATGAACCTGAATCAAACCAGACCTGATGACATCAAATGCTGCCCGTTCATTTTTTCGGGGATCCATGAACCATCAGCATCAATCCGGAACGGTCGCGCACCTGTTCGCGGGCCTGATGCGTGTGGTCATGTTCAGGTTATGTATCAGTCTGGCTTTTGCCGGGTTCGTGAATTATTTTTATTTATTGTTAGCCACGAATATAACGGATATTCCTACAAAACACTTTTATGATCCCATCTCACCAGAATCATTGCGCCATCAATGCAACCACCCTGAAAACATCTTCAAAGCGTGTACCGGTACGAATGTCTGATTGTGTCCTGCAGGAATTTCGTTGCCCGTTATAACGGGGCCGGCCCCGCACGGGTTGCTTTGCCGTGGGGGAATATTACCGTCACAAAATCGCGGACGGCTGCCACAACAGGGTCGTGGCCGTTTTTTCATACAGCTTCCCTTGCGGAAAGCTGACCAGTTCCAGTTGCATCCCCCACGGGGCCAGAAAATATATCCATGTCTGGCCCGCGCTCGGTCCGCTATCGCGATAGGTCGGCTTCCCCAGCAGCCGTATGCCATGTCTTTTCAGATACGCAAGGGCCGCCTCAAAATCATCGACATAAAACGCCAGGTGATGGCCCCCGACATCACTGTTAAGCGGGGGAGAGAGGCGTTGCCCCGAGACCTCGTACTGGAAGATTTCAAAGTTCGGTCCATTCCGGCACCGGAAAAACCTCAACTCACGCATGATGGCGTCGGCAGGAACATTCAGGTGTTCCGTCATCCAGTCATCAGCGGACCGGAACGGCCCAAGGGAATAGACCTGTTCGCACCCGATGACATCGACGAAAAAACTGGTGGCCTCTTCAATATCCGGCACGGTAAAACCGACATGTTCCACACCGCGCAATCCCGGCAATCCGACCATAACCGCATTCCTTCCGTCTGAGGTGCCCTGGCGTTACATCTGACCCGCCACTGCAGCTTCGTTCTTTTCGAATTCAAGGCGTGTCCTGCGGATATGCACCTGCAAAAGGCGCTCCGCATTGTAACTGTCGCGCCGCCGGATCGCGTCCATCAACAGCCTGTGTTCGGAATCAACGATCGTCCGCAGGCTGAACCCGACCTCATTCATATAGGCCCGGCGATATTGCTGTGTCGTGTTCCAGTAGCGCACGATCATGGCGTTCAGTTCAGGCAATGATGAATATTCATAACTGCGCAGATGGAATTCCCGGTCCAGCGGAATGAACGCCTCGACGGTTGTGACCTGTTCCATCCGTTCCACAAGCGCCTCAAGCCCGTCCATGGCCTCTGCCGGCATGCGCTGCGTGCTTTCGCTCAGGGCAAGGGGTTCTATACGTTCACGGATCTTGTAGATCTCCAGGCATTGCGCCTGGTTCATGTGGGCAACCCATGCGCCCCGGTTCGCCTGAAGCGTCAGCAGGCCTTCGCTTTGCAGGGCCTTGAGCGCTTCCCTGACGGGAATACGGCTGGCGCCGAAATGTGCGGAGTAATCTTCCTGGCGAATGCGTGTTCCCGGTGCAAGTACGCCCGACAGGATATCGTGCCGCAACGCATCGGCAATCCGGCGGGCCGTAGGTGCAAGTGGCTGGGAGGCTGCATTGTCGGTCATACGTTACCCTGCATGGAAAATCATGATCCCACCGCCATCAGGATTTCACCGGCCCGTCCTCCGCCAGTCCCGAAAGGGGCACGGCAATCCCGCATGCTGGCGGTTCGCCAACGGGTGTAAAGGATTCCACCAGTATGGCAATAGCGACAAATCCCGCCAGCAACATGACCGATGCGCAGAGGAACGCCGCACCAAACGACCCGGTCAGGCTCACCAGATATCCCGTCAGGACGGTTGCGATGATCCCCGCGCCGTTATTGACGAAATTCGCAATCCCGGTCACCGTGCCCCCGACCCCGCGTGGCGCAACCAGTGACGGCAGGCTCCAGATGATCGGGGCGGCGCTGGACAGGCCCCCAAGGGAGATGGATATCCAGAACACCGCCCATCCGGGACGATGCGTAAAAATGGACCCGATCATCGCCATGCCAAGCATGAAACCCAGCATGAGCATGGCCTTGCGTGTCCATGTGTCGTCATATCCACGGCGGCACAGCGCATCAATCAGCCAGCCCCCGACAAACAGTTCGCCAATGGTCGCGACACCCCACGGTATCATGACGTAGATGGCGGACTGCATCATGCTGACATGCAGTTCACGGACAAGGTAATTGGGCATCCATGTCAGGAACAGCGTGAAAAAATACCCATATGCGGCAAAGCCCAGGATGATGCCCCAGATCTTGCGCTGCCGCAGCAGGTGGGGAATGGTGGCCCAGCCACTTCCGGCCGTCGCCGTCCCTTCGGCACAGGCCCCGCCCGCCAGTATGTAACGATGTTCCTGTGCCGTCAGACGCGGATGCCGTGACGGATCGCGATAGCCAAGGAAAAAGGCAACCGCGTAACACAGGCTGAAACATGCGGTCATGACAAAGGACCAGCGCCAGCCAAGATGGACCGCGACAAGTGCGACAAGCGGGACGCCCACCACATTGGCAAACCGCGCGGACGCGTCAAACACGGCCGTCGCCGTTCCGCGTTCACTGCGCGGGAACCAGTATCCGGTGGCTTTCGTACCGGCCGGATAAGCCGGTGCCTCCGCCAGTCCCAGCAGCATGCGCGCGGCAAAGAACCCCGGAAAACCCTGTGCCAGCGCCATCAACCCCGATGACATCGTCCACAGGATCGTACTGAGCCGCATTGTCGCGCGTGCCCCAAAGCGATCGGCCAGCAGCCCGCTGGGGATCTGGGCGAAGGCATAGACCCAGAAAAACCCGCTGAAAAGCCAGCCAAGCTGAATGTTTGTCAGGCCATATTCCCCCTTATGTGGACGGCCTTTACGATGCAAGAGGTCACATTGATTGCATTGTCGTATCTTTCTTCTGCGTATTTTCGCTCCAGCGAAATGCACTGATACTGT
>NZ_NKUF01000002.1 GCF_003206495.1 Gluconacetobacter entanii
CCGCTGATCACCATACTGGCCAGTGGCTTCTGAAAGGCCACATCAACAGGCCTTACAGAAGACCGCACACGATCACACGTCAATATGGGTCAGAAAACTCTTGCATAACGGACGGCAACCACAGAAGAAATCCGTGCGCTCTCCGCAGGCTGGAATTCCCCGTTCAGGTAGATCAGTGACCCCATGTCGTGCTCCGGTATGGCGAAATGAATAATGGCGTATTATGGACCCGGACATGACAGGCGTCGAATTGATATTTTCTTATGTTCCATTCTCAAAAGTTACTGGGACCGGGCAGTCATGGGCAGGGAATGAAATAAAAGTTTTCGGGTTCTGGGATTTTTCAGGAATGTACTGTCCTGCGAGGGCTTTTGGGGCGCTTTACTAAAAACTTTTTCATGGTCCGTGCCTTGCGGACCATGCCGCGATGCCACCTGCGACCAGCAGTCCGGCGATGGAAAATGCGCCACACCACAGCAGGATCCCGTTCACCACGCCATCCGTCAGTGCGGCGCCAAGGGCAAGGACCGGCGTACCCGACCGCAATGTCCGCAGCACCGCACGATACCGCGCCGGCACGCCCGGCAGGCGATAGCGGGTGGGGTGCAGTCCTGCATGGCATGACAGGCAGCATGTCCATAACAGCACAAGGCAGGGGATCATCATCGGGGTTCTCCGCCGATCCGTGCCGAGGCATGGAATGCCGCAAGGCCGCACAGGAACGCCATGCCACCAATGCCCGCATGCAGGCCGGGCGCATGAAGCCACGCCGCCATGCCGGACACAAGATCCAGCAGGGGCAGTCCACAGCCAAGCACCATGATGACCGCAAGCTGTTCGCGCCATCCCCGCATGGGAAAGGTCCGGCATGACCGCGAAATGCCATGCACCGCGCAGGCGGCCCATATGGCAAGGAACACGGTGATTTCCAGCATGTACCGCCCGGCCATGCCCGCAGGCAGCATCCGGTTGGCCCACAGGAACGACAGGATACCGACCGGTAAACCCGTGATGGTGGCGATGTTCAGCCCTTCCGCGATGCGAAAGACCCGAAGGTGCCCCGACTGCCGGCGCCGTTTCATCAGGAACAGGATCAGGCCACTTGCAATGGTTGCTGTCGCCCCAAGGCCGGATATGAAATACAGCCACCGCAGCGCGGGCGGTGCGAAGCGCGCGTAATGCAGTCCGTGCATCAGTTGCAGGGTCGTCGCGATGGGACGGCGCGTCAGTGTGGTGCCCAGCACGTGGCCGTCAGGCAGGGCGAAATCGACATGGTCACGCGTCAGGAACGGGCCGGAGGAGTCGCTTGCGGAAATGCTCAGCCGGTCGGGCGAAAACAGGATGAAGCCGCACTCCCGCCCACCAAGGTTTTTGCGCGCCGTCTCCAGCAACGGTCGCAGATGCGCCACCATGGGCAGGGGCGGGACGGGCGGTCGCGCGGGTGGCGCGGCGGGTGCCTTCGGGGCTTCCACCAGCGCGGGCAGGCGTGCGGGCAGGATCGTGTCGGCATGTATAAGGATGCCGGTATAGGCCATCATGACGATGAAGGGCAGGAACAGGACACCGCCCAGCAGGTGCGCATCCAGCCATGAGCGGAGACGCGATCCCGACAGGCGCAGCATGACGATATCGGGCAGCAGGGCGCGCAGATGGATGACGATACCCGCCCCCACCGAAATCAGAAGCCCGAATGCAAGGGCATTGACAATCCCCACGCCAACCGTGCCGCCGCCACGCAGCGTATAGTGGAAGTCATAGAAAAACTTGCCCCCCGCCGTGGCGCGTGCCGCAATGGGCGCACCCGTGCGCGGGTCCAGCACATCGCCGGTGAATTCATGGCCGTTGTAATGCAGGACCTCCAGCATCGGCGCGCGGGCGGAAGGCAGGTTGAGAAATGCGAAGATGCCCCGCGCCTGCTGTTCGCGCACGCGTGCCGCCGCCGCGTCAAGTGCCGTATCGGTAAGGGAGGCATTGGCGGGAATATCGATTTCCGGCTGCATCCATCGTGTGATTTCCGTATCGAAAACCGCAAGCGTGCCGGTGGCGCAGATGCATACCAGCACAAGCCCGCACAGGAACCCGACCCATGCATGCAGCCATCCCATGCGCGTGCGCAGCGTCTCGCGCATTACGACAGGACCTGCGGCCATAGCGCGGCCAGACCGCCAAGCATGCCGATCAGAACCAGCCCCCGATGGCGTGTCCGCATCCCGAAACCGGCCAGCACCATGACCGGGAGGCATGCCACGGCGATGACCTGGCCCAGCGCCGTGGCCTCGGTCGGCAGGGGGACATGCCAGTGGCTGAAGTCCGACACGATCAGGCGCGCCGCCAGATACGACAGTACGCATGCCGCAACGGCGCAGCAGACCCTGTCGGCGGACAGCGCGGATTTCTGTTTTGCCTTGTCGCGGGTCACGAAAATCCTTCTGTTACATAATGTTAAACGGATGCGACGCATTCTCATGTGGTATTCATGCCACAAACCCGCATCTTTTGCGAAAACCGTATGGGAATGTCCATCCTGCTGTTGCGACTTACTCGCACTTGCGTATATCACGCCTCGACGCAACCGTTTTTATCCGAGGCTCCCTGTGATGTTATGTGTCTGCCTGCTTTCCGACCGCCGCAAAAACGTCGCAAGACTGGCGGCCGTGATTTTCATGGGCAGTCTTGTGCCATGCCTGCCGGCCCTTGCGGCCGATGAGGACACGTCGGATGCCGCGACAAAGGATGAAAAGATCATCGTGACCGCCAAGCGTCACAATGAAATGGAGGTCACGACCGGCGGGAACCTCGGCGCGCTGGGGAACAAGAAGGGGCTTGATGTGCCCTTCAACGTGCGCAGCTATAACGCCAGCATGATCCTCAACCAGCAGTCGCAGACACTCGGGCAGGTGCTGGAGAATGATCCATCGGTCCGCACGACCTATGGATATGGCAACTTTTCCGAAATGTTCGTGATCCGTGGTTTCCCGGTCAATGGCGATGACGTGGCCATCGACGGCCTGTATGGCATCACCCCCCGGCAGCTTGTCTCGCCGCAGCTTTATGACCAGGTGCAGGTGCTCAACGGCGCCAGCGCCTTCCTCAATGGCGCGGCGCCCAGCGGATCGGCCATTGGCGGCAACATCAACCTGGAATTCAAGCACGCGACCACAACCCCCATCACGCGGGTGACGGGTGATTACACCAGCAACGCCCTTGGTGGTGGCAGCGTGGATTTCGGGCGGCGGTTCGGGCGGGACAAGGCCTTTGGCTTCCGCCTGAATGTCGCGGGACAGGATGGCGAGGATTCCATCGACCATGAATACCGCCATTCCGCCGCCGTGGGCGCGGATTTCGACTGGCATGATGACCGTACCCGCATCTCGCTGGACATGAATTACCAGAATCAGGGTGTGAATGGCGGGCGGCCGGCCATCTTCCTTGGTTCCGGCGTGACCGCGGTGCCCCGCGCCGCGGCACCTTCGCATAATTTCGGACAGCGCTGGGCCTATAACGACCTGAACTACATTTTCGGCAAGTTCAATGTCGAACATGATTTTTCAAAACACATCACGGTCTATGGCGCGTTTGGCGGCCTTGGCGGGAATGAGAAGGGGGAATATGCCAACCCCACCGTCACCGATGCCGCCACCGGGGCCGCAACGATCGGCAGCATGTATGTGCCCTATGTCCAGACGAACGAAAGCGCGCGTGGCGGCGTGCGGGCGCATTTCAATACCGGGCCCGTCCGGCATGAGGTCAATGCCGGTGGATCGTCATTGTGGGAGGAAGCGGATACCGCCTATTCCATGGCGCTGACATCGGCGGCGACGAACATCTACCGCACCCCCACGATCGCGCCGCTTGCCAATACCTTCAGCGGTGGCGACGTCGGCAACCCGCAACCCATCAGCCGTACGCGTCTGTACAGCCTGTTCTTTTCCGATACGATGTCGTTCTTCCACGATCGTGTGGCCCTGACTGGCGGCTTTCGTTACCAGAACATGCTGATCAACGGATATGACTATGCCGCGTCGGGGCGTGGGGCCGTGAACTCGCATTACGATCAGGACGCGATTACCCCCGTCGTGGGGCTGGTCATCCATCCGACACGGCAGACGGCGCTGTATTTCAACCGGATCGAGGGGCTGTCGCAGTGGCCGACCGCGCCTGCCGATACCCTCAACCAGGGGCAGGTCTTCGCGCCCTATAAGTCCACGCAGTACGAGGTGGGCGTGAAATATGAAACCCGGCGTTTCAGCACCTCGCTTGCGGTGTACCAGATTTCGCAGCCCAACGCGTATTCGCAGGCCGTCGGCAATAGCGGGCAGTCGATCTATGTCGAGGATGGATTGCAGCGCAATCGCGGCATTGAACTCAGCGTCAATGGCCAGATCCTGCCGGGCCTGCGGTTCAATGGGGGCGGCACGGTCATCGATGCGGACCTGCGGCGTACGGCCGGTGGCCTGCAGGACGGGCATACTGCAATTGGCATTCCCAATTACACCATCAATGGAAATCTGGAATATGACCTGCCGTTCCTGAAGGGGGCGACGGTTGTCGGACGTGTCGTCAATACAGGCAAGCAGATGGTCAATACGTCCAATACGCTGCACCTGCCGGTCTGGACACGTTTTGATTTGGCCGCGCGGTACACATTCGTGGCAGATCACAAGCCGCTGACCCTGCGCTTTGGCGTCGATAAACTGGCCAATACCCGGTACTGGTCGTCGTCCTTCAATGGCTACCTGCTTGAAGGCCTGCCGCGTACGTTCAAGTTTTCCTTTACCGCAGATCTGTAAGGGGGACGGAATTTCTTTTGAAATAACCGGCATGAAACGGAATCCTTCCTGACGGTCCGCAGCATGCGGGACGGTATTCATGACGCCATGGCCGGCTTGTGCGGCCATGGCGTTTTTTGTGGGGACAGGCACCCGGTGACTGATGCGCCATGTCCCGTCATGTTGCCGCAGGCGTCATGCGCGGATCGTACTGTTGCAATTCGTGTCCCTATGTATCGGTTTGATATTGCGAATCAGAATCACTACGAGTAATAGGGTGGCAATTGATAATGAGTTGCAAAAACAGAGATGGCCCCCATGCTCCCACCCCGACGTCTCCGACCATTTTCCGCAGCAACCGCAACATTGGCGCTTGCCTGTTCGTCCGCGGCACATGCCGCCACGACCAGAGCGACGGGCAATGCCTCCGCCACCGTGCTGACGGGGGCACCGTCCACCGTGGCATCTACGTCAGGGCAGGGGGGGCGTGCGACCACCAGTACGACCGCCGCGACGTCGAACACCACGCCAGCAGGTGATGCGCAGCCAGATGCGGACGGGGTGCTTTCGGATCATCGTTACGACCATACGACGGTGACGGCCTCGCCAATGAATGCGCTGCGGCAGTCCGTGGGCCTTAGCCGCATGCCGCATGACGCGATGCATACGCCGCAGAACATCAATGTCGTGCCGCAGGTGCTGATGCAGCAGCAGAACGTCAAATCCCTCGACGAAGCGCTGAAGAACGTGCCCGGCATCACGGCGTCGGTGGGTGAGGGTGAAGGCGGTATGGCGGGGGATCAGTTCCTGATCCGCGGGTTCCAGTCGCAGAACGACATTTATGAAAACGGACTGCGTGACTTTGGCGTCTATACCCGCGACAGTTTCGATTACGACCATGTCTCCGTCATCAAGGGACCGTCATCGGAAGTCTTCGGCAACGGCACGACGGGCGGTGCGATCAACATCGTCACCAAGGCCCCGCACCTTGGCAATGCGTACCAGGCCAATTTCTCGGGCGGGAGCGGATCGTACTATCGCGGCACGCTGGACATCAACCAGCAGTTGACCAACAGCATCGCATTCCGCCTGACGGGCATGGGGAACGAAAATAATGTGGTCGGGCGTGATTATATCTACTCCCACCGCTGGGGCATCGCGCCGTCGATCGCCTTTGGCCTGGGCAAGAAGGTCTCGTTCGTCCTTGAATATTTCCACCAGAATGACAACCGCATCCCCGATTACGGTGTGCCGGTCGTCTATAAGCCCGGGCAGGCGATCGGGCGTCCGGTCACCGAATATGGCGTGCGGAGTACCAACTGGTATGGCACGACCTACGATCAGGACAACAGCAGCGACGACATGATCACGGGACGCCTGACGGCGCATGTCAGTCCCATCCTGACGCTGTATAACGACATGCGTGGCGGGATCTTCCATCGCTACTTCTCCGCCTCGCAGGAGGCCTGTTCGAGCATGGCGGCAGGCACTACGGCCTATAACAACAACCTGATCAATGGCAGCGTGCCGTCCGCGACATGTAATAGTGATTTCTTCTCCGCCAATCCCGCCAGTGCGCAGGTCGCGCGCAATGGTGGCGTGGGGGGGCCGGAACCCTATCGGCAGAGCGACTGGTCCATACAGGATGTCTTCTCCGGTGTTGCGCGTTTCAAGACCGGGCGCATCCGGCATGAGGTCATCGGCGGGTTCGACATCGAATATGTGACCGATCACCGGCAGAACTATGCCTATGGCAGCAACCGCGCCAGCACCAGCCTCCTCAACCCGTCGATGTATGTGCCGGGCCTTGTGCTGGGGGATTGCAACCAGTATCCGGACCGCCTTGTGAACATCAGCGGTGTGGGCAAGAAATGTTACAAGGACAGTGACGCGCTCGATGTCGGGTTCTTCCTGTCCGATCAGGTCTGGTTTACCGATTACCTGTCGGTCAAGGCGGGGTTCCGCTGGGACAACTGGAACAGCCATTACAGTGCGACGGGCGGCGATACCGCCAAATATCCCGACGTGCATTACGGGCAGGACGAGACGACCATCAATCCCAGTGTCAGCATCATGTATACGCCGCGCAGCAACCTGATGGTGTATTTCAACTGGTCGCAGTCCACGACCCCGTTGAGCATGTATGTCACCAACAGTTCCGAACCGATGACCGCCAAGAGCCAGAGCGCCGCGCCAGAACGCAGCTCCCTTTATGAAATTGGTGCGAAATACAGTGCTTTTCATGACCTGATCGGCATGACAGCAGCACTTTTCCGTCTGGACAAGAGCAATTCGATCCAGACCGATCCCACCACCGGCGACATCAGTGCGACAAGTGACCAGGAGCGCAACCAGTGACTGGAACTGAGCATTTCCGGCACGCTGCTGCCCAACTGGATGTTCTATGGCACGTATGCGCTGTATGACCCGACGATTACCAAGGCCGGTTCCTCAACATCAAAGCAGGGCGGGCAGATCCAGTATGTTCCCCACAACCAGGCGACGGCGTGGACGTCGTATGAAATCGCGCCGCGCAGGCCGTGGAACATGACGGTTGGCGGTGGCCTGACATGGCGGCAGGGCGTATGGCTGGATCAGGCAAACACGGCGCGCGCACCCGCCACGGTGGAATTCGACGCCATGGTGTCGCACCGGTTCGACAACCACTGGCGCGTGGCGATGAATGCCTACAACCTTGATAACCGACTGAATTACGGCAGCCTGTTTTCGAACCGCGTGACGCCTTCCATCGGCAGGTCTTTTCTGTTCAATGTTTCGGCCCAGTATTAAGGGGAAAGGCGTTATGGAAAATAAAAGTTTCGGGTGAGGATTTTTTCAGGAAGCATCAGGAGACGTCGCCTTTTTGAAAAAAGTCGACACCCAAAAACTTTTTATGATTTCACGAAATTCCTGCGTGCAGGCCACAGTCCTCCGATATCTTTGGGCATGACATTCTGAAAAAAAATCTTTACCAGAAACTGCTTCATGATTTTTGCCAGATTTCGTAAGCACCTTCCTGTGGCGTGGTGCTGGATGATCGGCCATTGAGGCCGGGACGCACGGATACGGGGATAAGGTCGAATGCTGTTACATGTGCCCGGACTGCTTGATGCCGAGGAACTGGCCCACTGTCAGGCGACGCTGCGCGCGGCACAATGGACGGACGGGCGGGAGACAGCCGGGCAGCAATCCGCCAAGAGCAAGAATAACCGGCAACTGCCGCAGGATTCCCCCGCCTGCCGGGAACTGGGTGATATCGTGCTGCGTGCGCTGGGCCGCAATGCGACATTCAACAGTGCGGTGCTGCCGTATCGCGTCAGTCCCCCGCTGTTCAACCGCTATGACGTGGGGATGTCCTTTGGCGCGCATGTCGATAACGCCATCCGGGGGATTTATGCGGCGGGGATCCATACGCGCATCCGCACGGATGTGTCCTCCACACTGTTCCTGTCCGATCCGGATGACTATGACGGTGGCGAACTGGTCATGTCCGATCCCGGTGGGGAACAGGCGATCAAGCTGCCGGCGGGTGATCTGGTCCTGTATTCCACAACCGTCCTGCATCGGGTGACCCCGGTGACGCGCGGGTCGCGACTGGCGGCATTTTTCTGGTCACAGTCGATGGTGGCCGATGAAACGCGCCGGCGTATCCTGTTCGACCTTGACCTGCAGACCATCACGCTGCGCGAGCGTCTTGGCGATCATGACCCTGCCGTGCTGGGGTTGACGAACATCTATCACAACCTGATGCGGCAGTGGTGCATCCTGTAAGACGGATGAAAGTTTTTGGTGAAGATTTTTTCAGAAAGCTTCAGGCAACACCATATTTTTGAAAAATCCGGCGCCCGGAAACTTTTCCGGTGCAACGCCCTTCAACCGACATGAGGCAGCAGGTCAGTCGATGGCGGGGCGGCCGCGTCCCTGCTTGACCTGTCCACGTCGCGCCTTGTCATCCATCCTGCGGCGGCGCTGCGTGCGGGACGGGCGGGTGGCGATGCGACGCGTGGGGACGTGCGCCGCCTGCCGCAGCAGGTCGCACAGGCGTTCGATCGCGTCCTCGCGGTTGCGGGTCTGGCTGCGGAACCTCTGCGCGGTCAGGATGACGGCGCCCTCCCGCGTCATGCGACTGCCGGCCAGCAGGCGCAGGCGCGCGCGTATGCGTGACGTCAGCGCGGCACAGCGCGCCGCGTCAAAGCGGAGTTGCACGGCGGTCGCGACCTTGTTGACATTCTGTCCCCCCGGCCCGGACGCGTGGATATAGGTGACGACAAGATCGTCGTCGGAGATAACAAGATCGGGAAGAACATGGTACGCCATGCCTGCGTATAGCATATTCCCGCCATTGTGTGGGCAGATGTTCGCTTTGCGGATACCTTCCCCGCATGGCGGGCATTGCCTGCGGACGTGGATACGACCACCATGCACCCAACAAGGAAACATGGCGGGAGGAACACATGACCGAGGTTACGGATCGCGAAAGCGAACAGTTGCGCGACCTGCTGGCGCAGGCGGCGGACCAGGCGGCGCAGAAAAAGGTGATGCCGGTGGTCAAGATGATCGCGGCACAGCAGCTTGTCATCATGGAATTGATGCAGATGCTGACCGATAGCGGCACATTGCGCGCCGAGGACATTGCCGCGCACATGCGTCACCTGATGGAACATACCGACAGCAAGGACATGGCTGCGCGCGCCCTGTTCGACCAGGTACGTTCGCGATTTGCGACCCAGTAGTGCCCCTTCTTTGTATGCAAAGGTTGTGACGAATGGATGATCATCCCCCCGCCCTGCGTGCCGAGATCGCAGCCCTGAAGACCGAACTGGCCCGTCTGAGGGATGCGCTGGCCAATGCGCAGAAAACCATCCAGGCGCAGAGCGCGCAGTTGCGCCAGGAACAGGCGCAGAAGAAACGCACGCGTTAAGGGCGCTTCCTTTCCCTCAATCATGGCAGGAACCCATGTCTGACGAACACGCAAAAGACAACAGCGGCAATGTTGTCGTCTATCCCACCGTAAGCTGCGGGGCAGAAGCCGTGCAGGATTCCGTGGTCATCCTCGACCTGTTCATGGCCACATCCCCTGACCATCTGAAATCGGGGGACCGTCGCGTGGTCACGGCCCTGCATCCCGAACAGGCCCGCCACCTGGCAAAGCAATTGCATGACGCGGCGGAAGCTGTGCTGAAGGCGCGCAAGGACCGCGTGGCATCGTGAATATTTAAAAATTCCCGGGTGCCGCCTGTTTGAAAAGGACGGCACCCGGGAATTTTTGTCCCGTTATTCCGAAACATCCCCCCCGGATGCAGGGTGCGCGCGGCGGAAGGCCTGAAGCCCCCCGAAACGCAGGTTGAGCGCGACCTCCTCCCCCGACAGGGTGGGGACGGAAAGGGTATTCGACAGCGACTGCCGCAACCGCGCCTGAGAGACCAGATGGACGATCCCCACCGGGTCATGCGGGTAAAACAGGTTGACCAGCCTGCCACGTTCCACGTCAAGCAGCCATGGCCCGATATAGTTGTGGGCGTTATCAAGGAACGTCACGCGGGCATTGTCGATATAGACCGCCAGCGCGATGCTGAGTTGATCCTGCGTGAACAGGGCGCCCCCACGGCGGACGATGGTGTCCTGCCATTTGCGCAGCACGGGCCATATGTCCGCATCGCGGTGAAGGCACATCACCCCTGAATTGAGCAGGGGTTTCGCACCGATCCGTCGCCGGATGGAAAAGGGCAGGCGGGCCTTGCGCGCGTTCTTGTACAGGAACGAACGCACCTGCATCCAGCCGGGACAGATCCAGCGGATTGCGAACATGTCTGCGATCTTGGCCCCGATTTCAGGAACGATGGCCAGTGACCCGTCACGCGCGGCGTCGAACATGTGTTCGATGGCGGTGATGTCCTGCACCCACGCATCCGCGTCGATCCACAGGATCAGGTCAAACTGTGGCAGCACATGGTCCAGCCACAGCTTGGACAGGTTGATGGCAAGGGTCGGGCGCTGGCGTATCTGCCGCGCGGGTGCGCAGGGCGGGACATGGGGCGTGCGGACCAGAACCCCAAGGTCCGAGAGTACCTGCACCTGCTGGGGCGACAGGCCCGCGTCAAGGACGCATAATGCCGCATCCGTCCTGCCGCCGATCGACTGGATCAGTTCCATGACCAGCGGGAAATAACCACTGTCACATCCCGTAACGATAACCTTGCGCAACCGGGGCCTCCTGCCTTGCCTGCCCGCCGGTCGTGGCGGCGCGGGCCGATGCAGCATAGAGCCATCATGACGGGGGGGAAACGGCGGGCGTATCCTCCACCGTATCGTGTGGGGGGGGCGCTGGTCCGCATGGGGGAACGCCGCTATGTTCGGGGCCGTGCAATGACCATCACAGGAACCGCGTCATGACAGTTCACACGGGGACATCGGCCACCCTTGGCGAGGACGAGATCGTCGCCACCGTCGCCGCCATTACCGAAGGGGAAGGCGACCCGATCGCCAACGCGGCGAATATCGCGGCCATCCTGTTCGAAGGACTGGCGGACATCAACTGGGCGGGGTTCTACTTCCTGCGCGACGGGCAGCTTGTGCTGGGGCCGTTCCAGGGGCGTGTGGCCTGCACCCGCATCGCGATGGGCAAGGGGGTGTGTGGCACGGCGGCGCAGCAGCGCACGACGGTCGTGGTGCCCGATGTCCATGCGTTCGCGGGGCATATCGCCTGCGATGCGGCCTCACGCTCGGAAATCGTGGTGCCCATTGTCGATGGGGACCGCCTGCTGGGGGTGATCGACATCGACAGTCCCTCCCTCGCGCGTTTCACGCAGGCGCATGCCGCCCTGATCGAACAGGTCGCGGCGTTGTATGTGCAGGCCTGTGGCGGGGAAGTCCGGGGGCGCCGGGAGTAGAAGTTTCCGGGTGCCGCCTTTTGATCCGGGAAGGCGGCGTTTCCTGAAGCTTCATGTTTTCCGGTCCGTGCCCGTCCCAGTCAGGGCAGGCGGGCGAGGTGGTGTGTCAGCAGGTCGTAAAACCCGTCCGCATCGACCTGTCGCATGAACATGGCGTTGGCGGGGCGCTGCGTGGTGCCCCACCAGTCCACGACCGACATGCCCCGTGTCAGCGCATCATGCAGCGAGATCGTGACATTGACCCGCCGCCCGGCAAACAGGTCGGGGGCAATCAGGCTGGCGATGGTGCACGGATCATGCAACGGCGCGCCCGCCCAGCCATATTTGGCCAGGTCGAACTGTCCCGCCCGCTCCAGCATCGCCACGGCAGCAGCGGCACAGCGACCGGGCAGCGCGCGCAGGCGCGCCAGACGCTGCGGTGTCGTCAGGCACTGGTGGGTGACATCCAGTGGCAGCAGGGTAAGGGGAATGTCGCTGCGCAGGACGATATCGGCGGCTTCCGGATCGGCATAAAAATTGAATTCGGCGGTGGGGGTGATGTTGCCGCCTTCGGACCATGCGCCCCCCATCGCGACGACCTGACGCAGGCGCGCGGCGATATCTGGTGCCTTGACCAGCGCCATCGCCAGATTCGTCATCGGCCCCAGCATGACGAGGCTGAGGCTGCCATGCGGGGCCGTGCGGAGGGCATCCACCAGGTAATCGACCCCGTGCTGGGTCTGGATCGGCATGGTCGGCGGCGGCAGGTCCGGGCCGTCCATGCCCGTGACGCCGTGGATATGGCTGGCACTGACGCTGGTATGGCCGATCGGGCGGGCGCATCCGGCATGGACCGGGATCTCCGTCCGTCCCGCCAGTTCAAGGATGCGGCAGGCATTCCGTGCGGTCTGTTCCACCGTGACATTGCCCGCCACGCTGATCAGGGCCTGTACCTCCACCTGTTCGGACGCCAGCGCCAGCATGATGGCCAGCGCGTCATCCACGCCGGGATCGGTGTCGATGATGATCCTGTGTGCTGTCATGTTGCCCGCCTGCCTCGTGCCGCCTGTCTCATGGAGGCGTTACGGTAGGATATTTCCATGTTCCCGCGCCAGCAGGAGATTGGCTGAAACCAACCCATTGATAGGGCAAAGGGTTCTGGGGCTATTTTTTTTGGGGACATGGATGAATATTTCAGGTTTTTTTCAAAACATTTCCGAACGGTTGCGTGATGTTGCCTGTACTGGTGGCCGGCAGGCCTGTGGGCGTGCTATGGAGACGGTGCGGTCTGTCAGGAATAATCGCTGTTACAATTCGTAGAACAGATGCCGCATTCTGACATATGGCCTTCTGTATAACCATATCTGTAAGGCGCATGACTTGACGCTGATTACATCATTTTAATATTTTCAGGACATAGTCAGAAAATGATGAAGAAAATGCTTCTCGCTGCTGCCGTCATGACCGGACTGGCCGGAACGGCTGGACATGCGGCGCTGGCGCACGATGCTCCGCCTCCCCCGCCGCCGGGTGAAGGTTGCGGCGGGCATGGCCCCCATCATGGACATCTCCTTTCCCTCCAGGGGATCACCCTGACATCGGCGCAGCACAAGAAACTTGCGGCCCTGATGCATGGCGACCATCCCGACTTCCGCGCGGACATGCAGCAGGAACACGCCATGCGCACGCAGTTGCGGACCCTGCTGACCACGCCCGGCGCGGTGGATCAGGCCAGCCTGACCTCTGTCGAGCAGCAGCTTGACGCCCTGCACCAGAAGCGCGCGGCGCAGCGACTGCAGTTCGAGGTCAAGATCCACGACATCCTGACCCCCGATCAGTTGGCGCAGATCAAGGACCGGCAGGACAAGATCGATGCCCTGCATGAACAGCTTCATGCCCTGATGGCGCCCCCCGCACCCCCGCAGAAGTAAGTTCTGCGGTCAAAGGGTGGGGCGTTCCCCATCCTGTCAGGGTTATGGCGTCGGTTGCCTTGCAACCGGCGCCATTTCTGTTTGTGCATCCCGGTAATGCCGTGCTCTGGCCTGCGGGACAGAGGCAGGTCTAATGCCGGATGGTGGAACTTAGGGATGACATCAAAGTCCGACTGCCTTTTTTCAGGGGGCGGCGTCTTTCGAAGCTTTTTGAAAAAAGCTTCACCAAAAACTTCTGAATGATTGGTGGCAGGTTTTTGGGGGTGCATTTCATTTCGATTTCATGTGATGTTATCGAACTTAATATATAAAGAAAAACATGCGTGCGATGGCGCGTTGGCGGCACATGATGCGCGCGCCGGGGGCGCGCCATCTGGCAGGGATGTCAGCAGATATCGGGGGGGGGGAAAGCCGGTGGCCGGGATATGGCGCTGGCACGGGCGGGCATGGCGACGTGCCCGCGTATGGTCGTGTAACGGAAAAAGAAAACGCGCCCGGCAGGTGTTGCCGGACGCGGTCATGCAGGCGGTGGAGGCGGCTTACTTCGTGGTGTAGCCACCGTTGACGAGGATGGTCTGCCCGGTCATCCACCATCCTTCGGAGACGAGGAAGCGGACATGCGGGGCAATATCCTCGATATCCGTCAGGCCGGTCTTGCTGAAGGGGGACAGGGCGGCGGCGGTCTTGTGATAGGCCACGGCTTCCTTTGATTCCTGCCCGTAGAAGAAAGGCGTATCCATCGGGCCGGGGCCGATCGCATTGACCGAGATGCCGCGCGCGCCATATTCCTTCGACGCTGCGCGCGTGAAATGCTCCACCGCCGCCTTCGACCCGGCATAGGTGGAGTAGAACGGCGTATAGGCCCCAAGCAGCGACGTCACCAGTGTCAGCAGCTTGCCATGGTCGTTCAGGTGCAGGCCCGCTTCCTTGATGAAGAAGAATGCCGCCTTGGTGTTGACGGCGAACATTTCGTCGAATTCTTCCTCGCTCGTCTCGGCGATGGGTTTTTTCAGGACCTTGCCAACCGTGTTGATGGCGATGTCGGGACGGCCAATGGCCGCGACCGTGTTGGAAAACAGCTTCGCTGTTGCTGCCGCGGTGCTCAGGTCCGCCTGGAACGCCACGGCCTGCACGCCCGCCGCCTTCAGGTCCGCGATCGTCCTGTCGGCCTCGGCCCTGCTGGCGTCGCTGTTGTAATGGATGGCGATGGCACGCGCGCCATGGGCGGCGAGGTCACGGGCAATCAGCCCGCCAAGGTTCTTTGCGCCGCCCGCGATCAGGACGGTTTTCCCTTTGATGCTGTGATCGACCATGGTCTGGGTGTTCCTTCGTTGTGATGCGATGTGCGCTCCCCCGGAGCGGAGCGATGCCGGATGAAGGTATCATTTGGAATATCGCGATAAAGTTGCCTTTCCCGACAACATATGTCGTAAATCGCGAACAAAGTGTCGCACCTGCAGCCTGTGGGGGACAGATGGACCGGATCGACCTGTTTCGCGTCTTTGCCCGCGTGGTGGAGACGACAAGCTTTACCCGTGCGGCAGAAACGCTGAACCTGCCGCGTTCGACCGTTTCCACCGCGATACAGGAACTGGAGGGGCGCCTTGGCGCGCGGCTTCTGGCGCGCACGACCCGTTCCGTGACCCCGACAACGGATGGCCGGGCGTTCTATGACCATTGCCTGCGCCTGATTGCCGATGTGGAGGAGGCCGAAAACCTGTTCCGGCACGAGGGGAGCAGTCCCCGTGGCCTGCTGCGGGTCAACCTGCCGGGGCGGATCGGGCGGTTGCTGGTGGCGCCGCGCCTGCCGGAATTCCTCGGGCGCTATCCGGGGATCGACATCGCGCTGGGTGTGACCGACAGGGCCGTCAACCTGGTGGAGGACGGGATCGACTGTGTCCTGCGGGTCGGGCCGCTGCACGATTCCGGCCTGATCGCGCGGCGGATGGGCGACCTTGCGCTGGTCAATGTCGCCTCGCCCGCCTATCTGGCGCGATATGGCGTGCCGCAGGTGCCCGCCGACCTGGCACATCATCAGGCCGTGCGCTACGCCTCGCCCTCCACCGGGCGGATCGAGGAGTGGGAGTGGGAGGAAGGCGGCGCCACCCGCAGCCTCGCCATGTCCGGTCGTGTCACGGTCAACAGTGCGGAGGCCTTCATCGCCTGCTGCCTTGCGGGGTTGGGGCTGATCCAGATCCCGGCCTATGACGTGGCCGACCTCCTGCATTCTGGCGCATTGGTGGAGGTGCTGCCCCGCTGGCGTGCGGCCCCGTTGCCCATGGCGCTGCTCTATCCGCATCGCAAGCACCTGTCGCGGCGGATACAGGTCTTTGCCGACTGGCTGGAGGAAGCGCTGCATATCCCCTGGCAGCCACTGGCCGGTCCTGTGGCGGATGCCCCGTCCCCGACCGGCGATGTTACGCGGCGTGCCATAACTGCGACAGGGCCCCGTTGCGTCCCTGCACCGGGTCCGTCGGGGGAAAGGGCAGGCGGTTCATCACCGTGATGGCCGCAGGCGTGATGGGACCGCGTTGCAGGTCGAAATCCTGATCGGGGGGATAGGCACCCACGACAAGGAAACCGTCATCCGATCCCTCGTTCCTGTGTCCCGTGCCCGCAGGCAGGACGACGACATCGCCCGCCCGGACCGTAACGGGACGGCCGCCCGGCCCCCCAAGGCGCAGTTGCTCGGACCCGGCCGCGATGCCCAGTACCTCATGCGCGGTGCTGTGGTAATGGTGGAAGTCATACACGCCCCAGCGCCAGCGCGGCGGCCATCCGTTGGCGGTAAACAGCGCCTCCATCCCCGCCGCCGGATCGCGGGTGTCGGTGGGAAGCGCATTGCGGTAATGCAGCACCGGCAGGTGCGCGTTGTTTGGAACCCAGCCATTGGGCGGCAGCATGAAGGCGTCGGGACCATTGCGTGCGGCCCCGCGCGCCACGCGGACATGCCCGCCGCACAGCACCAGTCCCAGCATGCCAAGGATCGCCTGGAACTGGCGGCGTTCCATTTTCGCGCGGGACAAGGTCATGGGGATGCTCCTGATCCGTTGTGTCCGTATGGGATTTTACAAAACAACAGAAGTTTCCGGGGACTGCCTTTTTCCAGAAGGGTAGCGTCTTTCGAAGCTTTTTGGAAAAAGCTTCACCAAAAACTTTTGAAACATATTCCTTTATAGGGGACGCATGGCGTGCGGGCGGGTTGCATGCGCATGCAACCCTGTGTCGTCTAGGCTCGTTCGGGAACGATAGACCCAATGGAGAGTGCGATGACACAGACGAAGGCCGCCGCGACAAAGGCGGGTGCGGCACATGTTCGGACCTATCTCGGCACCCCCACGGACCTGAAGCAGGCCGCGGTGCATGACATCGCCGCCGGACTGAAGGCGACGCTGGCGGATGTCTTTGCCCTGTATATCAAGACAAAGAACTTCCACTGGCACATGAGCGGCCGTCATTTCCGCGATTATCACCTGCTGCTTGATGAACAGGGCACGCAGATCTTCGCCATGACCGACCCGATGGCCGAGCGCGCGCGCAAGATCGGCGGCACGACGCTGCATTCCGTGGGCGAGATCGCGCGCCTGACGAAAGTGGCCGACAATGACGCCGAATATGTCACGCCCGAGGACATGCTGTCGGAACTGCGGGAGGACAACCTTGCGCTGACGGCGCGCCTGCGCGCGGTGCATGCCCTGTGTGATGAAGGCAATGACGTGGCGACCGCAAGCCTGCTCGAAGTCTGGATTGACGAGACCGAACGCCGGACATGGTTCCTGTTCGAGGCCACGCGCCCGGCCTTCGGCAGCAACACCTGATCCGGTGCAAAAAACCACAAGATCAAAAAGAAGTTTTTGGTGAAGCTTTTTTCAAAAAGCTTCAGAAAGCGCCGCCTTTTTAGACCAAGGGCGGCACCCGGAAACTTTGATGGCCCACATGCCTTTTCGTGGCCCCGCCGTCCGGGGTGGTGTACCTTCCATGCCGCAGGGAAGGGAGGCAGGCGATGACAACAGTTTCGTTCCACAAGGCTGGCACCGGGGGCGAGCGCCTTGGCATGGCGTCGGGGCCGTGCACGTTGGGCACGGTCATGCTGGCCGCAGGCGCGCGTGGCGTGGTGGCCATCGTGATGGGCGACAGTGCGCAGGCATTGCGACATGACCTGCAGGCGCGCCTCCCCAGGGCGGAACTGGTCGATGATGATCCGCAGGCGCGGGAATACCTGCGCCGCGTGACGGCGTTCATTGACGGGACATCGACGCAGGTGGACCTGCCCCTCGATATCAGGGGGACCGCGTTCCAGCAGAGGGTGTGGACGGCGCTGCGGGTCATCGCGCCGGGTACGACCGTGACCTATGCCGAACTTGCACGCCGGATCGGCGCACCTGCGGCGGTGCGGGCGGTGGCCGGGGCGTGCGGGGCAAATGCGCTGGCGGTCGTCATTCCGTGCCACCGGGTCGTGCGCAGCGACGGCACGCTGTCGGGCTATCGCTGGGGTGTGGCGCGCAAGCGGGCGCTGATCGCGCGTGAGGCCGCCATCACGGAAAGGGTTGCGGAACCGGCATGAACGGGCAGGCCATGGGGTAACCGAGCAAGGCATCGGGCATGGCGGGATGCGGGCGTGCCGGTTGTCTTGCCCTACTCTTTGCGGCATGAGGGGCGCAGACGCCCATTCATTCCCGTTCGTTGGTAGGTCCTGATATGTCAAACTACACCCCCGTTGGCCTTGGCGATGAGGCCGCAACCGTCAAAGCCCTGACGCATTCGGGGAATTTCCACGTCGATGAGACGCTGGGATATGTCATCCTGCATTACGCGCTGGCCCCCCATGGCGACCTGCGGGGCCGCGTGCTGGGGACCGCGCCTGCCGACAGGCTGGATTTCGGCCGGACGCGTTCGCCCGAACGTATCCGCGCGGCGGATATCGTGTTCGACGTCGGCGGGATCTATGACCCGCAGAAGGGGCGTTACGACCATCACATGAAGGACAAGCCCCTGCGTGAGGACGGCGTTCCCTACAGTGCGGCGGGCCTGTTGTGGAAGGATTACGGCATTGCCGCGATCCGCAACATCCTCAAGGCCCCGGTGGACGAGGCCGCACTTCCCCTCATCTGGCAGTCGATCGACCGGTCGCTGGTCCTGCCGATCGACCAGGATGACAATGGCGTCGTCAAACTGGAAAAGCTGTCGCTGGCGGACATCGTCTCCTCCTGCCGTCCGGCATGGGACACGGCGGAACTCTATGGCCCGGACGAGGCGAAGATGCAGGAAAGCATCGGGTTTGCCGATGCGGCCACCACGGTTGCGGCCTTTCTGGTCAACACCGTCGATCGCGTCCGCGCCAGCCTTAAGGCGACGGACCGTGTGCTGGCGGCATACGAGGCGGCGCAGGACAAGCGTATCCTGGTCATGGATACGGGCATGCCGACCGAAAAGGTGATTTTCGAGCATGACCTGCCGGTCGTCTATGTCGTCTCGCCCGCCGCCCCCGGACGCTGGAACGTCAAGGCCGTGCCCCCCGTGCGCGGTGATTTCGGGCAGCGTGTCTCCCTGCCCGAAGCATGGCGCGGACTGGATGGTGAGGCGCTGGCGAAGGTGTCGGGTGTGGAGGATGCGGTCTTCGCCCATCCCGCGCGTTTCATCTGTGGCGCGGGCAGCAAAGAAGGGGCGCTGAAGATGGCGCGCCTTGCACTGGAAATCGACGAATCCCTGAACAAGGGTGCGTAAGGGGAAACAGGTAAAGGAATAAAAGTTTTTGGGTGCCGTCTTTTTTTTAAAGGCGGCCTCTTTCGAAGCTTTTTGAAAAAAGCTTTACCAAAAACTTTTCAATTTCAGGATGCCGTTTTGCGCCATGGGCTGACGGCTTCAATACCGGTTTTCAGCAGGCCGGCAGCGCGTTCCGGACTGTCGGCCTCTACATAGACACGCAGTTCCGGCGCGTTGCCAGACGGGCGCAGATGGACGATCTCCCCATTGGAGAAGGTCATCCGCAGCCCATCCGTCGTATCCACATCCGACAGGTCGCCACAGGCCGCGACAAGGCCAAGTGCCGCGGCACCCGCCGCCGGGTTGTCGGCCAGTGCCGCGATCTTCGCCCTGCTCTGCTCCGTAGGCATTTCCACCAGACGGTCGCTCAGCGTGAAACGTGGCGGCAGTGTCGCGACAAGCCCGGCCAGATCCGTGCCCGCCCGGCGTGCCGCAACCAGCGCGCACAGCATCGGCAGCACGGAATCGCGCGTCGGCAGCGCCGCCAGCGTGCGGTCTTCGTGCCGCACGTCACTCGCCAGCAGGAAGCCGCCATTGGCCTCATACCCGACGGAGGGGACAAGGCCGGCGTCCGCCGCCTCGGTCATCGCGGCGACGACAAAGGGCGATCCGATGCGCGTGCGGCGGATGTCACGCGCAAAGCCTGCCTGTTCCAGCGCAGTGTTGCTGCTGACGGGGGTGGTGACGGCCACGGCGTTGAGGAAGCGTGCGGCAAGGATGCCCAGCACATCGCCGCGCAGCCAGTTGCCATGCCGGTCGGCAAGGAGCGGCCGGTCGGAATCCCCATCCGTCGTCAGGATGGCGTCCAGCGTGCCGCCTGCCGCCCAGTCCCGCGCCAGCTTTGCGTCCTCGGGGCGCACGGCCTCGGTATCGACGGGCATGAACGTGTCCGAACGCCCCAGCGGCACGGCCTTTGCGCCCAATGCCTCGACCACCAGCATCAGAACGTCGCGCCCCACGGCGGAATGCTGGTAGATCCCAAGCGTCAGGCCCGACAGGGCATCGGGACCGAAGAAGTCGCGGTAGCGTGCGACATAATCCGGCACCACGTCCGTGATCGCGGGCAGTTCAACCTGTTTTGTGAGCGCACCGTCTGCGCCGAACCAGCCATCGGGCAGTGCGACATCCTGTTCGCGCATGGCGGCTTCGTCGGTCTTGAGGAACTCGCCGCGTGCACGGTTGAACTTGATGCCATTGCGGTCGGCGGGGATATGGCTGCCCGTGACCATCAGGGAAGGGATGCCGCGCGCGAAAGCATGCAGGCACAGGGCGGGGGTCGGCACGAAGCCGCAAAAAACCGGCACGCCCTGCATGGACTCGATCGCCGCGACACAGGCACGCAGGATTCGGGGCGTGCTGGGGCGCAGGTCGCCCGCCACCGCGACATGCGTGCCGGGTGCGAATTCCCCAAGTGTCGCCAGATGTTTCAGGTAACCCACGGTATAGGCGAAACAGACGGCATCCGTCATCGCGGTCACAAGGCCGCGCGCACCGCTGGTCCCGAACGCCACACCTGACTGTTTCATCCACTGGGCTATTTTCATGAGGTGCATTCTCTCGCGGCTTGATCGGATAAAGGCAGGGGCGTGACAGGGCCCCATCCATTTCATGTTAGGGGATTTTTCCCCCGATTGCATGGATATTCAGGCGGGCGTTGCCTGTCATGCGCGGGCCGCGGGAATGGGTGTTTCAGGACAATGCATCGACAGAAAGGTTCTGGACGCCGCCTTTGGGTTAAGCAGGCGACGTCCTTTCGAAGCTTTCTGCGAAAAGCTTCACCAAAAACCTGTGAATGATTTTGGGCGCTGATCCGCCTCAGGCGACGCGGATCAGATTACGGTTGATGAACTCCTCAATACCCAGGAAGGACAGTTCGCGGCCAAAGCCCGAATTCTTGATCCCGCCAAAGGGCAGTTCGGGGGCTGCGGCCGTGGCCGTGTTGATGAACATCATGCCGGTCTCGACCGCTTCGGCCACCCGTTCCGCCCGGCCAAGGTCGCGGGAGAACACGGAACCGCCAAGGCCATAGGGTGAGTCATTGGCCAGTTCGATGGCCTCATGCTCGCTTGCTACTTTGTGCACGACGGCAACGGGGCCGAAAATCTCCTGATAGAAGACCGGGTTGTCCTTTGACACATTGGTCAGGATGGTCGGTTCCATGAAGAAGCCCGTCCGCTCCATCCGCTTGCCGCCTGCCACCAGCGTTGCCCCTGCCCTGACGGCTTCGTCGGTCTGCGCCAGTGCGGTGTCGAGTGCCTTCCTGCTGCTCATCGGGCCATGGGTGGTGCCCTCAGTCAGCGGATCGCCAATGCGGAACTGTGTGATCGCTTTTTTCAGACCCGCGAGGAAGGCGTCATAGACCTTCTCATGCACGATCATCCGCTTGGCCGCCGTGCAGACCTGCCCGTTATTGGCGAACCGTCCCCACGTCGCCCATTTGACCGCCAGTTCAAGGTCCGCGTCATCCAGCACGATGAAGGCATCGCTGCCGCCCAGTTCCATCGTGTCCTTCTTCAGCGCCGCCCCCGCTTCGGCCGCGACCGTCTGGCCCGCGCGTTCGCTGCCGGTCAGGGCGACGCCACGGATGCGGAAATCCTTGATCAGTTCAGCGGACTGGTCGTTATCGAGGAAGATGTTGGTATAGACGCCAGCAGGCGCGCCCGCATCGTGGAACAGCTTTTCAAACGCCAGCGCACATTGCGGCACGTTGGGCGCGTGTTTCGCGATGACCACGTTGCCCGCCATCAGGTTCGGCCCCGCCACGCGGGCAAGCTGGTAATAGGGGAAATTCCATGGCTCGATGCAGTAGATCAGGCCAAGCGGCTGGTTGATGATCTTTGCGTGGCCTTCCTTGACCTTCAGATGCGTGGGGGCAAGGAATTCTGCCGCGCCATCGGCATAGAAGGACAGGATATCGGCTGTGATGTCGATTTCTTCCAGCGCATCTGGCAGCGCCTTGCCCATTTCGGTCGCGATCAGGCGCGCATGCGCCACGCGATCGCGACGCAGCAGGTCGGCGGCCTTTGACATGATGACCTTGCGGGCTGCGATGTCGCGCTTTTTCCAGTCGGTCTTCCACACATGCTCCGCGCGATCGACAATCGCCTTCATCTGTTCGGATGTGTGAAGTTCGAACGTGCGTTCCACGGTTTCCGTGGTCGGGTTGAGGGTCTGGTAAAAACTCATTGGTACATTTCCCTGTTTATTGATTATGGAAAGGGTAGTCGGTGTAGCCATGCGCACCGCCGCCATACATCGTCGCCGGATCCAGCGGATTGAGCGGCCAGTTATGTTCCAGCCGCGCAGGCAGGTCCGGGTTGGCGATGAACTTCCGGCCAAAGCCGATCATGTCCGCCCATCCATGGCCCAGCACATGCTGCGCCTTGTGCAGGTCGTAGCGGCCCGCGCACAGGATGCGGCCGCCAAAGATGTCGCGCACGCTGGCGCGGAAGGCATCCGGCATTTCGGGCGCATTGTCCCAGTCTGCCTCGGCCAGCGAGACATAGGCGATGCCCGCATCTGCCAGCACGCGCACGGCTGCGGTGTAGGTCTCTGCCGGATTGTCCTCCAGCAGGCCGAGATACACGCGTTCTTCTGCGGTCGTGCCGAACAGCGGGGAAAACCGCACGCCCATCCTGTCAGGCGTGACCACGGCGGAGACGGCCTCGACCACCTCGCGCAGGAAGCGCAGGCGGTTGGACAGGCTGCCGCCATAGGCATCGGTGCGGAAATTGGCCCGTTCGGAGATGAACTGGTTGATCAGGTAGCCATTGGCCGCGTGGATCTCCACCCCATCGAAGCCAGCGGACAGCGCGTTACGCGCCGCCTGTGCATACATCTCCACCAGTTCGTGGATTTCGGGGATGGTAAGTGCGCGCGGCATGTCGGGCGGCACCAGCTTTCCCGTGCCCGGCCCCGTGGGGATGAACACGTTGACACCTGTTGCAGCCACGGCGGACGGGGCGATCGGCGCCTCGTGGCCAGGCTGCAATGCGCGGTGGGACACGCGGCCGACATGCCACAACTGCGCGAAGATGGGCCGCCGCTTTGCGTGCACTGCATCGACGACCAGTTTCCAGCCCGCGACCTGTTCAGGGGAGTAGATGCCCGGCGTCCAGGCATAGCCCTGCCCGCGGGGTTCGATCTGCGTGCCTTCGGTAATCAGGAAGCCAGCCTGCGTGCGCTGCGCGTAATATTCGGCCATCATGGCGTTGGGAATATCGCCGGGCTGGGTGCTGCGGCAGCGTGTCAGCGGTGGCAGGAAGATCCGGTTTTCCAGCGACAGGTCGGCCAGCCGCACGGGACCGAATAAAGAAGATGGAGACATGATCAACCCTGTTTACAAATGCAGGCCATCCGTCCGGCCCGCATGTAAACATTGACCCAGCCTGCGGTGTGCGCAAGAACGCACATAAACCGCCACTAGTGTCAGGAATGATACCATGCCCCGCATCCGTCACACCACGCTGGCCTGCAGCCCCGGCTGCACGGTGGAGGCCACGCTCGAACTGTTCGGGGGCAAGTGGAAGGCGCTGATCCTGTATCACCTGTTCGAGGACGGGGTGCTGCGGTTTGGCGAACTGCGCCGCCGCCTGCCCAACGTCACGCAGCGGATGCTGACCAACCAGTTGCGCGAACTCGAAGCCGATGGACTGGTGTCACGCACCGTCTTCCCCGAGGTTCCGCCGCACGTCGAATACGCGCTGACCGATCTTGGGAAGACGCTTGAGCCTGTCATCAAGGCGCTCAAGACATGGGGGGATACGCACGCCCATTCCCTGCATGGCAGGAAAGCCGCCGGGTAGCCTGAAGCATTCCCTGAATGGATATTGCAGCCTTATGCCGGAAATGGACCATAATGACAGATGACGAATTACTTGCGCGTTTTGCAAAAAACGCCCCGGCTTTCCAAGCATTCCTGCCGGAACTGACCGCCGAAGAAAGACACAGTTTCTGCGAGATCGCGCGCCTTGTCCATGATGAGGGGCTGGACTGGTATTTTACCGATATAAAGAATGAATACTTCCGTTTCGGGCGCAAGAACAATGGCAACGATACTGCGGTACGTAAAGGCACCCTAGGTTTTTTTGAAAAAAAAGATGATCGTATATGTTTCTGTTTTAATTCCAATATTGTCCGGAATATGGACGATAATGTAAAAGACAAGAAATTTTCACTCAACAGTACAACCGTAAATATCGCAAAACGTGTCCTTGAGATGAACCAGGACGATATTGCAGGCAGGCTGAAGACGGATCGTAATGGCCTGTGGCCAGATGACTATCCTCCCCTGCCTAAAAAGAAAAACAGGACCGTGCTGCAAGATACCATGCCAGAGAACAAAGACATCATGCCCGCTGACTCCAGTGCCGAAACCGTCAACCTGATCCTGTATGGGCCGCCCGGCACGGGCAAGACCTATGCCACTGCTGCCGAGGCCGTGAGGCTGTGTGGCGAAACCGTGCCGGAGGACCGCAAGGAACTGATGGCCGCCTATCATCGCCTGATACGCGCGGGGCGGATCGAATTCGTGACCTTTCACCAGTCACTGGCCTATGAAGATTTTGTCGAGGGACTGCGTCCCCAGCAGGGTATGGCGGGCGGTGGCCCGGACGGCGAACAGCCTGCCGCAGGCTTCACGCTTGTGCCAAGGGACGGCATTTTCCGCCGGATCGTGCGCGAGGCGCTTGGGGAGACCGAAGAAACGGAGGATACGTTCTCGCTGGCGGGCAAACGTGTTTTCAAACTCTCCATGGGGGTCGCGGGCGATCATGATGATGCCCATATCTTTGAAAATGCCATAAGGGACGGGTATGCCATCATCGGGTATGGCGAACTGGATTTTACCGATCCACGTTTTGCCAGTCCGGATGCTATCCTTAAGGCCGTGCAGGATTCAGGGGTGGTGTGGGACAAGGTACTCACGTCCGCATCCGGATGGGTCAAGATGCCCAACATCTTTCGTAACCAGATGCGTATTGGCGATATCATCGTGGTTTCGCGCGGGAACGGCCTGTTCCGCGCAATCGGTCAGATAACGGGCGATTATTATTTCGAACCGCTTGAGGAGCGGCCCGATTATGCGCACCGCCGCAAGGTAAGGTGGCTGTGGGTCAGTCCGGAGGGCGAACCGGTCGATCGTATCTATGCCAAGGATTTTTCCATGGCGACCGTCTACCAGTTGAATCGTGACCTGATCAATGTCCCGGCACTGGCGCAGTATATCGGCAGGCAGCATGATACATCCCCTGTCACGCCACAGCCCTATGTCCTGATTATAGACGAGATCAACCGCGCCAATATTTCCAAGGTATTTGGCGAACTCATTACATTGCTCGAACCGGACAAACGGCTGGGCCAGCCGAATGAACTGCAGGTACGCCTGCCTTATTCAGGTGACCTGTTTGGCGTGCCGTCCAACCTGCATATCATTGGCACGATGAACACGGCGGACCGTTCCATTGCCCTGCTGGATACGGCGCTGCGCCGCCGGTTCGACTTCCGCGAACTGATGCCCGACCCGACGCAGCTTGAAACCGTGGATGGGATCGACCTGCCTGCCGTGCTGCGCGCGCTTAATGAACGGATCGAATACCTGTTCGATCGCGAACACCAGATCGGGCATGCCTATTTCATTAAATGCACGGCGCGTCAGGGTTCCAACGGCATCGATCAGGTCATGCGTGACCGGATCATCCCGCTTCTGGCTGAATATTTCTACGAGGACTGGGACAAGGTCGCCGCCGTGCTTGGCGATGCGACAGAAGCGGAAGGGGACTATGAAGGTGGTTTCCTTAATCGGGAAAAACTCCCGGTCCCACGCGGGCTGGGACTGGAAGGTGAGGGCAGTGCGCGTTACCGCTGGCGCGTGCGTACCCAACAGGAAGGATTTGATTATAACAGGGGACTTCTGGACGTATGATCCACCGTACGGTTCTGGAATGGAACACGCTACCTTATGGGTCAGGCCAGGCGGAAATCCCCCGTGACATTGCCGAACGCCTTGTGACCGTGGCGGAAAACTCCGCCATGCCCGGCGCGCTGCAAGACCAGCGCCATGGCCTGCGGGCCTGTGGCATGGTGGGGATGATTGTCGCCCCCGGCGCCGAACTGGAAATCCTGCCCAAGATCGACACGCCGCAGCAGCATGGCGCACAGGCGGTCAGCAGCATCCGCAGGCGACTGGTGCATATGCTGGCCGTGGTGCTGGACATAAACGTGGCCGATGGTGATATCGCGCATCTGGGCACACAGGAAGAAACCCTGCTGGAAGTATTGATCCGGCTGTTTTCCAGAAGGTTATCCGAGGCCGTGAAGCCCGGCCTGCCCCGACGTTATGTGGAGCAGGCCGATGACCTGCCGGCCCTGCGGGGCAGGCTGGATGTGACGCGACAGTTCAGCGTACTTGCGGTCAGCCCGCAGAAACTGGCCTGCCGTTATGATGAAATGGCATGTGACACGCCACTCAACCAGATCATGAAAGCAGCGGTGGAGCGGCTTTTGCGCCTGTCGCGCGCGGCGGATAACCAGCGGCGGTTGCGGGAACTGGCCTTTGTCTATGCCGATGTCAGTCCGGTGGCTGTGTCGGCCCTGCGCTGGGACCGGGTAGTGCTGGACCGCACCACGACACGGTGGAAAACGCCATTGAAACTGGCGCGCCTGCTGCTGGGACAGCGGTTCCAGACGACATCAGGCGGGGTGACGCAGGGGTTTTCGCTGCTGTTTGAAATGAACGTGCTGTTTGAAAAATATATCGCCTGCCGGTTACGTACGGCCCTGGCGGGAACGGGCCTGCATGCCGCCGCCCAGAAGGGCAGGCGATATGCCCTGTATACGCCGGAGGAAAAGGGCGTATTCCAGACCATTCCCGACATTCTGATCAAACGTGGCAATGCCATCGTGCAGATCGTGGATACCAAATGGAAATGCCTTGCCCGGCAGGATGATGATCCCAGGCAGGGGGTCAGCCAGGCTGATATCTATCAGATGATGGCATATGCCAGGATTTATGACTGTCCACGCCTGATGCTGCTTTATCCGCACCATGCGGGACTTGGCGTGGATCCGGTGTGCAATACGCATTATATCGCAACGCCGTCCGGGCCTGATGTGCTGGAGGTCGCAACGATAGACATATCGGACAATGCAGCCCTATTGCGCAACCTGCGGACGTTGTGTGCAGACGGCGAAACCGGGTCACCGCTGTAACGGGATGCGCCATTGTGTCGGGATGGGCATGATGCACTCCCCCCGGCGGGAAGCCGGCTTCTGGACCGGTTGGAATGACATGGGAATGTATGGTGGTGTCCGCGGCGGGATTCGAACCCACGGCCCCAGGATTCATCCCACTTCGGCTTTCGCCGCCGCCACCGGATGATGACGTTCGTGGTCTGGACTGTCCCTTCGCCATGGACCCGCCAGCGGGTCGGTAGGCGCTGCCCATCCAGTCTCTACACCTTCCCGGCACGGGGCCGGGCTTGGCTCGGGATTGGCACGGCATTCTGCCAGAGCGTTCCCCGAATTTGAGCAGATCCGTCACGTGGTTTCCCGTCGTGACGCCCAATTGCTACCAGGAATCCTGTGCTCTATCCTGCTGAGCTACGCGGACATACACCCGACCTTATGTAGCGGAGGGACGGGGCAGGGGCAAGCGGCAATATGGCCGCCCCTAGCGCTGTCGCGCCATGATCCGCGCCTGTGCCGCAAGGCGTGCGACATGGCGCTTGCACAGCACGATATCAGGGCTGCCGGTCTGCTTGCACTCCAGTTCAAGCTGCTGCGTCCACACCGCCGCCTGCATCAGGGCATCCGCGCTCCAGATCGCGACGGCGCGGCCAAAGGCTTCGGTGCGCTTGAAAAAGACCTGGGGCCACAGCGCGGACATTGCCTCCGCCCGGCCCTGTCCCGCATCCATCGCCAGACGCACCCGCCGCAGCCTGTGGATGTGCGACAGCAGCGCGCGCGCGGCGCCAATCGGGTTCATGCGATCGGTATTCATGGCGCGTTCGATCGCAAGGTCCGCCCCCGCCCGGTCGCCCACCATCGCGGCAAAGGCCGCATCCTCCAGCGACACACTCGCCGCATCGCCAATGCAGGCCTGCACGTCCTCATGCGTCAGTCGCCCGCCCTGTCCCGCGAACAGGAACAGCTTTTCCACCTCCGCACGGGTGGCGGCGCGATCGGGGCTTGCGCGTTCGGCGAACCATGACAGCGCATCGGGGTCGATCTGCACCCCCTGTTCGGAAAGCATCTGGCGGATGCTGGCCTCCAGCGCGCGCCCTTCCTCGGGGTAGCAGGCAATGACGGCGCAGTCCTTCGCCTTTTCCAGCAGCGCACGTAACTTGGAGCGGGATTCAAGCCCCGGCGCCTCGATGATCAGCAGCGTATCGGTCCGGGTTGCAAGGCACTCCTTGACCAGTCCCGTCAGGCCATCGCGCCCTTCGCGCACCCAGACGACGCGGCGCCCGCCCACCAGTGACAGGGCGGTACATTCCTCCACCATGCGGTCGTGCGCGTCGCGGCCAAGGATGGCGACACGGAACGGGTCATCAAGGTCGGGCGTAATGACCTGCGCCGCCTGGGTCGCGCGTTCGCGGATCAGGCCCGCATCCTCCCCATGCAGCAGCACGATGCGCCACGCGCCGGGATCGCGCAGGGTGGCGGCGACTGAACGCGCACTGATCTTCACGGTCGGGGTTTCACTGGCTGACGTTCACTGGCTGGTGCCGTTGCCGCCAATGCTGACACTGTCGGGGCTGTCGCTCCCGACGCTGACGGAGGTGCCCACGTCATCATCGTTCAGTTGTGAATTCGACCGCCCGGTGGCAAGCGCCGGCAGGCCATCCGCGCCGGGACGCTGCGATGGCATCTGGTTGCTGCTGGTGGCGTTGGGGGTCGAATCGGGATCGATGTAGCGTGGCTGGTTCTGCTCCGCATCGGTCCCGTCGGTCGCGGGCTTGGCATGGGTGCGGAACCACACGCCAACCTGCTGGGTGATCTGCTCGGCCATGTTCTTGGCCACGCGGGTGCGCACGGTTTCCAGGTTCAGCGACAGGGCGAAATACTGTTCATACGTATTGTTGACGCCGTCGATGATGTTCGCATCCCCTTCGGCCAGCAGGCGCGGGCTGGCGCTGATGGTATAAAGCTGCCAGTGGGCAAAGGCGGTGGTGCGCGTGCGCCCGCTGGTATTGTCGGAGTGGATGTCCACCGCCTCGTTCATCATGTAGGTGCGGATGCGCAGGCTGTAGCGGGTCGGGTTTTCAGGCCCGGCCCCCCCAAGGTCCTGTTGCAGGAACTGGCGCAACTGCTGCCCGTAACGCTCCGTGATGCGCGGGACATAGACCTGCTGCAGTTCGGCGGCCACGTCCGTCACGGTGGCCTTGCCGTCCGGGCCGATATGCTTTCCGGTCGTCTGGTACATGGGCGAGAAGCCACACCCGCCCATCGCGGCCACAAGGGCGGCCGCGAAAAGCGTGGGTGCGGCGCGACGACACGAAAAGCGTTTCATCGGTTATTTCGCAACCACGAAATTGACGATGCGCCCCGGCACGTAAATGCGCTTGACGATCCGCGTACCCTCCAGCAGGCGTGCGACGTTGGGTTCGGCCTCTGCCCGGGCGATGACATCGTCCTTGGGCAGGTCGGGGGCCACCGCGATCGTGCCGCGCAGCTTGCCCATGATCTGCACCGCGATCGTGACCTCGCTTGCGGCCAGCAGGTCGGCCTCCGCCTTTGGCCAGGCGCGTTCGACCACCGGCCTGCCCGCGGGATCCAGCAGCGCCATCATCGCTTCGGCCTGGTGCGGCACCATCGGCGCGCACAGCAGCGCCAGCGTCGTCGCCGCCTCGCGCCGGGCAAAGGCGATGCCGTCCTCTTCCGCGTGCTTTTCCGCATCGGCCAGCGCGCTGGTCAGTTCATGCAGGCGCGCAACCGCGACATTGGGGCTGAAACCCTCCAGCGCCTCGGTCACGGCGGCGATGGTGCGGTGGGTGGCACGGCGCAGCGTATCGGCGGCCTTTGCAACCTGCGCGGGGCAGGAGACGTCGGCGGGGACCTGTGCCGCCACGCCGCGCACGACGCGGAACAGGCGCTGCAGGAAGCGCGCGGCCCCGGCGACGCCGGATTCCGTCCATTCCATGTCGCGTTCCGGCGGGCTGTCCGACAGGACGAACCAGCGCGCCGTATCCGCACCAAAACGCTCGATGATCGTCACGGGGGCGACGGTGTTGCGCTTGGACTTGGACATCTTTTCCACGCGGCCGACCGTGACCGGCGCACCCGTGTCGCGGCGGGTCGCACCCGTGGCCGTACGCTCGACCTCGTCGGGATACAGCCAGTTGCCATCCGCATCGCGGTAGCTTTCGTGGTTGACCATGCCCTGCGTGAACAGGCCCGCGAACGGTTCATCCACGTTCAGGTGCCCGGTTTCATGCATGGCGCGGGTGAAGAAGCGGGCATAGAGCAGGTGCAGGATCGCATGTTCGATCCCGCCGATATACTGGTCCACCGGCAGCCACCCGTCCGCGGCCGCGACCACGGTGGGCTGTGGCGCATGCGGCGCGGTGAAGCGGGCGAAATACCACGAACTGTCCACGAACGTGTCGCAGGTATCCGTCTCCCGCGTGGCGGGCTTTTGGCATTTGGGGCAGGCGACATGCTTCCATGTCGGGTGGTGCTCCAGGGGGTTGCCCGGACGGTCGAACGTCACGTCCTCGGGCAGGACGACCGGAAGCTGGTCATCGGGTACCGGCACCGCCCCGCAGGAGTCGCAATGGATGATGGGGATGGGGCAGCCCCAGTAGCGCTGGCGCGAGATGCCCCAGTCACGCAGGCGCCAGTTGACCACGCCGCGCCCGACGCCCAGGCCTTCAAGCCGTGCGATCGCTTCCTTCTTCGCCGTGGCGATGTCGAGACCGTCGAGGAAGGCGGAATTGAACAGCGTGCCCTGCCCGTCGGTCGCCCTGTCGGTGACGGTGAAGGTCTGCGGGTCCGCATCGGGGGGCAGGATGACGGGGATGAAGGGCAGGCGGTACTTGTTGGCAAAATCAAGGTCGCGCTGATCCCCGCAGGGACAGCCGAACACCGCACCCGTGCCGTAATCCATCAGCACGAAATTCGCGATCCAGACCGGGAACGATCTGTCCGGCATGAACGGGTGCGACACACGCAGGCCGGTATCGAACCCGCGCTTTTCCGCCGTCTCGATCGCCTCTTCCGAGGTGCCGAGGCGATGGCATTCCGCGATGAATTCGGCGGCCTTCGCATTCTTTGCCGCGACCTTCGCCGCCAGCGGGTGGTCGGCCGCGATGGCAAGGAACGACATCCCGAACAGCGTGTCGGGACGGGTGGTGAACACCTCCACCGAATCAAGGTCCACGTCGAACCCTGCGGGCGGTTCATGCAGGCCGAAGCGCACGCGTGCGCCCTCCGACCGGCCGATCCAGCGTTCCTGCATCGTGCGCACCCGTTCGGGCCAGCGCGGCAGGTGCGACAGCCCATCGAGAAGCTGCGGCGCGAATTTCGTGATCTTCAGGAACCACTGCGAAAGCTGCTTCTGCTCGATCAGCGCGCCGGAGCGCCAGCCGCGACCGTCCACGACCTGTTCGTTCGCCAGCACGGTATTGTCCACCGGGTCCCAGTTGACCCAGCTTTCGCGCCGTTCCACCAGGCCTGCCGCCAGCATGTCAAGGAACAGCTTCTGCTGCTTGCCATAGTAATCCGGCAGGCAGGTCGCGATCTCGCGGTCCCAGTTGAAGGAGAAGCCAAGCTGCTTGAGTGTCGTGCACATGGCCGCGATGTTGTCCATCGTCCACTTGCCCGGATGCACGCCACGTTCCCGCGCCGCATTTTCCGCAGGCAGGCCGAACGCGTCCCAGCCCATCGGGTGCAGGACGCTGAACCCCTGCGCCCGCTTGTAGCGCGCAACCACATCGCCCAGCGTGTAGTTGCGGACATGTCCCATGTGAAGCTGCCCCGAAGGATAGGGGAACATCTCCAGCACATAATATTTGGGCCGGTCGGCGGGGGGGACGTCGGGCACGTCGAAGACGCCGCTGCGTTCCCACCGCTCCTGCCACAGCGGTTCGGCCGTGGCGAAGTCATAGGCGGGGGTGGCGGGATCGGCGGGAGTCTTGGGATCGGTCATCTTGGTCATCGGGTCCGGGCGCGAGGTGTTAGTTCTTGTGGCCGCTATCGGCACGCAACTGGCGCGCACGGGTCAGGATCTTGGAGGTGATGTCGGACACCGTATTGGCGGCGACGGGGGTATCGACCCACTGGTTGTCCTGCAGCACCTGGCGGAAGACGGACACGCGCACCGCGTCGGAACGCAGGTTGCTCGACAGGATGAAGCAGGTGATCTTGAAGCGTTCGTTCTGCGTGGCGGGGGGCGTGTACCAGTCCGTCAGGATGACACCGCCAAGCGCATCGGCAGAGGCGAACGGCATGAACGACAGCGTATCGATCGCCCCGCGCCACAGATAGGCGTTGACGCCGCTTTTCGCCAGTTGGTCGTTGCCGCCGGTGGCCCCACGGTCTTCCTTCAGCAGCTTGTTCTGCGGCCGGGCGAGGCCGGTGCTGTCATGCGGGCCTGTCGAACACGCGCCAAGCAGCGTGCCAAGCATCAGGACCGGCAGTCCCGTGCGCAGGATGCGGCGGGAGGTCGGGCGAAGGGCGGAAGTTGGCGGACGAAGGGTCATGATGCCTCTATGGACGCCGGGGATGGGCCCCGCATGTGGTATTTCGGCCCCGTGTGTCGCGCATCCCGCCACGATGTGTCCGGACGAACGGCCACGGTCCTGCCTGCTATCGATATGCGTCCTTCATATCCCGCCGCGCCGGTCCCGCCAAGTCACGCGGCGACCTTTCTGTGTCACCATCGTGACGGCGCGGCATGCCCCGCATGGGCACGGGTCATGGCACCGGGGCGCCGATGGTAGTACCTATCGGATCGTAAACGCCCCGGATGCGGGGCATCGGAACATGCGTGCGCCATGCAATGCGTGACATGGGCGCGCCGGGGGAGGGCCTGCGGGCAGGGACAGGCAGGGTGCGGGAGAAAGCAGTGCGACAGACATTCATCATATCGCGGGTCACCCGGTTCATGGCGCGGGTGGCGACATGGGCCGGGGGACGGGCGGGGACGACCCTGACCGGGGCTGTCGCGGCGATTGCGATGATGTTCCCGCCGGTGCGTCCCCCCTGGCCGGTCCTGTTGCCCGGGGCGTCCGCATGGGCCGCCGTGCCCGCGAACGCCGCCGCGACGCGCGCCGCCGACATGGTCGCACGCATGCGGCCGGAGGAGAAACTGTCGGTCCTGCGCGCCGCCCCCGCCCCGCTTGGCGGTGCGTCTGCGGGCGAGGGCGCGGGACTGCTGACATGGCCGGGTGTTGCGCGCCTTGGCCTGCCCGCCCTGCGGATGGGCAGTTTCGCCAGCCCGGACCCCACCGATCCCGCCATGCCGCAACTGCCCTTTCTTGCCCTTGCCGCAGGCTGGGACCCGGTGCTGGCCCATCGTGCGGGCGCGCTGCGGGCGCGGGACGAATGGGCGCGCGGGCGGGCGATGGTGCGGGTGGGGGGCGTGGACCTGCTGCCATCGGGCCGGCTGCTCGCGGGGGAGGACCCGATGCTGGCGGGGACGATGGCGGGGATGGTCGCCTCGGGCCTGATGGGGGGGCATGTGGTTCCGGTCTTCGCCTCCCTCCGCGCGGAGGAGCAGGGACGCGGTGACGGGGTGGTCGCCCTGCCCGCCACGCTGCCCGTCCCGGCGGGGCGGTATATGGACGGCAGCCTGATGGGCCTGTCCATCGCGCTGGCTACCGCGCATGGGGGGGCGATCGCATGCGGGGGCATGCATGCGTGTGGCGCGCTGTCGGGACTGTCCACCATCGTGCGCGACCACTGGCGCTTTGGCGGCATGCTGATGGCGATGCCCGGCGCGCTGTCGGGGACGGATGCCAATGCGCCCGCCGCCGTGGCCGATGGCGTGGACCTGGAACAGTCACTCGGGCTGGAGGACGGGATCTATGCTACGCCCCTGCGTCGCGCGGTGGCGACGGGGGCGGTGCCGGCCGCCCGGATCGACCAGATGGCGCAGCATGTCCTGACGTCGCTGTATGGTACCGGCATCCTTGACCATCCCCCGTCCTTCAACCGTGACACGAAGCCCCCGCCAGCGTCCGATACCCTGTCGGTGGCGGGGCTGATGGCCGATATCGGGGCGGAGGGCATGGTCCTTTTGCAGAATGAAAATCAGGTCCTGCCGCTTGATGACCGCAGCGGGCCGGTGCTGCTGCTGGCGACGCAGGCGTTGCAGCGGCCGCTTGCGGCACTTGCGGCGGCGCTGGGGCATGACGGGATCAGGGTCAGCACGGCCATCGTCCGGCCCGACGGGACGCCACCGCCACAGGCCGCGCAGGTGGCGCGTGCCGTGATGCTGACGGACCGTGACGCGGACAATGCGTTCATCACGGCGCTGGCCGACCTTGGCGGGCATGTCGTCACCATCATGATGTCCGACAGCCCCGATCGCGCGATGCCGTGGCTCGACGTGGTGGACAGCGTGATACAGGCCTGGTCATGGCATGATGAATATGCCGCCCCGCTGGCGGCGATGCTGACGGGAACGCGCGATTTCACCGGCCACCTGCCAATGACGTTTACCGGCGGCCTCTATCCCCCCGGCATGGCGTATGCCGATTACCATGCGTTCGAACGCGCCCATGTGGCACCGCTGTTCCCCTTCGGCTATGGCCTGTCGGTTGCAGGTGGCGTGTCCTATGGCGATGTGCACGTCAGCCGCGAGGATGCGACGCACCTGAACGTGACCTTCACCCTGACCGATACGGCCGACCATCCCGTCCGCGCGGTGGCGCAGCTTTACATGACCCCCCCGGCGGAGGCCGGCGGCGTCAAGCGCCTGGTGGGATGGCGCAGCGTCACGTTGACGCCCGGGCATGTCACCCATGTCACCATTCCCGTGGACCCGCACCTGCTGGGACAGTGGGATGCGGGTGCGGGGGCATGGATGGTGCCGGCGTGGACCTATACGTTCGCGGTGGGGGGATCTTCGGTCATGCTGGTGCATCAGGCCAGCGTGCACCTGCCCGCGCTGCACGTGGCCGCCACGCTGGAAAACCTGCCCGCGCCTACATCCCCGGGCGAATGACGAGGCACAGCAGTCCCTGGCCTTTCAGGCTGGCGCATGCCCGTTCCGCCGCCGTCTGCGACAGGCCCGCCAGTCGCGCGCGATAGACCTGCGTGCCGCGTGCGCTGGTGATGGGGATCACCATGCTGCGTGCGCCCTGCAGGAGGGTGAAGTCGCCCTGCCGCGCCATGGTGGTGGCGAAACGGGCCTGCCCCTCGGTGGAGAAGGCGCCGACCTGCACGCTCCATGCGCCATAATTGACGCCCGCGCCCGATGTCGCCGTCACTGTCATGCCCGTGCAGCGTGCCGAAGGGTCATAGGCCGCATTCGGGTCCTGTGCGCAGCCAGTGGACGGTGCGGGGGCGTGTGTCGTGGGGGCGGGCGGATTGAGGGTCGCATATTGCAGCACGGCATGCTGGTTGCGCCCGCCCAGCGCCACGGGGGTACGGGTCACGGGCTGTCCCGGCCCGGCATAGATCGCAAGAGGGCCGCTCAGCGCCACGGCATTGCCGAGGTTGGGCGTGATGATCTTCAGGTAGCGCACGGTCTGGCTGGGCAGCGGGCGGCCATCCTCCAGATAGTCGTTCAGCCGTTCGATCCCCGCATTGTACGCCGCAAGGAATCCCGGCGCGCCATACAGGCCATACAGCGTGCGGATATAGGCCGTGCCCGCCAGGATGTTGTTGCGTGGCTCGTACGGGTCCGAACCGAGATGGTTGCGCTTCTGCATGTCGCCATAGGTCTGCGGCATCAACTGCATCAGGCCCATCGCGCCACTGGCGGAGGTGATGGGATGGCCGTCCATGTATTCGTGTCCGCCCGATTCCTTCTGGATGACGGCGCGGATCCATGGCTGCGGCACGGAAAAGCGGTTCGAGGCCTCCTCGATATAGGGTTTCCACGGGTCATCGGCCGGGCCGGGCGCGCGGTAGGCCCCGCTGGCGGGGTAATAGCGCGAGTAGCGTGACGTGCCGGTCTGCGGGGTGGAGGCACAGCCCGCCAGAACCAGCGCCGCACACCCCAGAAGGGTGGCCGCGCGCAGGGAAGGGGACAGTGCGGGAAGGCGGAGGGAGGCGGATTTCAGATCAGGCACAACGCAGCCAGTTCGCGACGCATGTCATCGGGCAGGGTATCTCCATTGGGGTCGAAATGGCCAAGGTCGGCCGGCGCGTCGGCCGCACGCAGGTAGCGCCACCCCTGAAAGGGGCGCATGCTGCGCGGGACGACCGGCACGATCTGCGGATCGAGCGTGATCAGCGCGCAGGCCACGCCGTCATCGCGGGTGTCGGGGCGGATGCCGGTGATGCGCTGGCGGCACATGATCATCCCCGCGATGACGCGGTACAGCGACCCGCCCTCCAGGATTTCCGCCGCGCGGCGGGGGAACATGCGCGTGCGCAGCCATGGCTGCCCCGCGGGCGTCGTCCCGTCCAGCCCGTCGCGTGGCACCGGCGGTTCCACCTGCTGGCGCAGGGCGAGTTCGGGCAGGCTGTTCACCCCCACCGCCAGCTTGACCATATGCAGCATCGCGCGCTCCCCGCCGTTCAGTGGCGTGCCGGGGCGGCAGCGGGCAGGTCGGTCTGCGCCTCCTGCGCGAAGGTGGCGCGGAAACGCGCGGCATCGACGCTGCGCACGACATGGACGCGGCGCACCCCCTGCTTTTTTGGGGCAAGCTGTTCGGGCCAGACATAGGCATGGCCGTAATTCGGTCCGTGTGTCAGGTCGATATCCATGAAGGCGTCAACCGATGACGTCACCAGCGACGGGTCGGCGGCGATGGCGGTCGTCAGTTCGTCCCACATCGGCAGCGGTTCGTAATATTTTCCCAGATACTGCGTCATCGGCGTCACCTTGCGCGTGATCTGCGCAAGGTAGTCGCGCGTCATCATCAGGTCGTTCGACACGCTGCCGACCACCGTGACCGACGCCCATGGCGCGGTCAGGGCGATGTGGGCGGCCTCCGGGTCGAAGATCATGTTGAAGTCGGAGGCGAAGTCCGCATTGCCCGTCACCGACATCATGCTGGTGTCGAGCATGCCGCCCATGAAGATCAACTGCTTCGCCGTCGCGGCAAAGGTCGGGTCCAGCCGGATGGCCAGCGCAAGGTTCGTCAGCGGCCCCGCCGCGACAATGGTGACCTGGTGCGGGTGGGCATGGACCTGTTCGATCAGGAACTGCGCCGCGTTCTGCGCGATGGGCCGCATGTGGGGCATGCCCTCCTTCAGCGGGGGCACGGCGGGCTGTTCGTCGGGGATGTGCTCGATACTGCCCAGGCCGCCCCACGCGCCCTTCCACGGCATCGTGCCGAACTGGTGTTCATGTTCGCGCAGTGCCGCGACCGTGTTGACCAGAGGGTAGACCGCGCCATCGGCCACCGGGATGTCGGTGCGGCCGATGATCTCCAGGAACCGGCGCAGGTGGGCGGATTCGGCGTTTTCCCAGTCATCGCCACTGACGACGCTAAAGCCGAGCACGCGCACATGCGGATTGAACAAAAGCGGGATGATCGATTGCTGGTCCGACCCGCCGGGGCCGAGGAAATCGTTATCCTCGATCACCAGTTCGGGCCCGGGTGTTGCTGCATGGGCCAGCACCGGCAGGGCGGCGCACAGGGCCGTTCCCGCCACAAGCGCCAGGGCCTTCAGCATGGCGGGAAATGATGGGCGCGACATGGATGCACGGGACACAGCTTGGTTCCTTCCCTGACCTTGGGGGCGCAGTCTAGCCAGTTTGTGGCCCGGTGCCATACCATCCGCGCTCACTGTGTTGATACGTCATGGTTTCCAAAGGGCAATGCCCTTTGGCGGGTTTCAGGGCAGCGCCCTGAGCCGTTGCATCGCCCCCTGCCTAGGCCACCAGCGCGGCCAGCAGGCTCTCCAGCCGCAACCGCCCTTCCGCCGTGGCGCGCAGCCGTGCCCCGCCTTCACCCCATTGCAGATAGCCTTCCTCCAGCGCGGCGAGCAGGATGTCAGGTTCCGTCGCCTCGATCAGGTCCATGCCCGTGCGTCGTGCGAAACGGTCGGCCGCGATCCCTTCATCAAGGCGCAATCCCATCAGCAGCATCTCGCGCGCTTTCTCACGCGGGGAAAGTGCCTCCTCATGTGTCGTGCCGGTGCCTGCCTGCTCCACCCGTTCGGCCCAGGGTTCGGGCGCGCGGTGGCGGCGCGTGGCATGGGTGACGCCGTCGAACGTCATGCGCCCATGCGCCCCCGGCCCGATGCCCAGATAGTCGCCATAGCGCCAGTAGGTCAGGTTATGGCGGCTTTCCGCCCCCGGCCGGGCATAGTTCGAGACCTCATACCCCAGCAGTCCGTGCCGCGCCGCCACGCTGGCCGTTTCCTCATACAGGCGGGCGGCGAGTTCGTCGTCGGGCAGGCGGAAGCGGTCCTGCCGGTAGAGGCTTTCGAAGCGCGTGCCCGGCTCGATCGTCAACTGGTAGAGCGAGAGATGGTCGGAGACGAGACCGAGCGCCTGATTGAGTTCTGTCCGCCACGACGCCAGCGACTGCCCCGGCCGGGCATAGATCAGGTCGAACGAGATGCGCCCGAACAGTGCACGCGCCTGCTCCAGTGCCGCGATCGCCTGTGGCACGCTGTGTTCGCGCCCCAGAAAGCGCAGGGCTTCGGGGTCGAGGCTCTGCAATCCCACCGAAATCCGGTTCACCCCGCTGTCGCGAAAGGCGCGCAGGCGTCCGGTCTCCACACTGGTGGGGTTGGCCTCCAGCGTGATCTCGATCTCCGGGGACAGGCGGAACAGGCGGCCCGCATCCTCCAGCAGGCCGGCGACGGTTGCGGGGTCCATCAGCGAGGGCGTGCCCCCGCCAAGGAAGATGGAGCCCAGCACCGGGCGGCGGTCCGGCGTGGCCCCGATGCGCGCGGCCTCGTGCGCCAGTTCGCGGCGCAGGGCATTGCCAAAGCGCGCCTGCGGGATGACGTCGCGCACATGGCTGTTGAAATCGCAGTACGGGCACTTCGACAGGCAGAACGGCCAGTGCACGTACAGCGCCAGCGTCTCCCCCGCATCCGGCGCGGGGCGGGGGAAAGGCGCGTCAGATGGCAAGGCTGACGCCAAGTTCAACCACGCGGTCGGGCGGGATGCGGAAGAATTCGGTCGCCGGTGTCGCGTTGCGCGCCATCAGCAGGAACAGCGACATCCGCCAGCGCGACATCTTCGGCACGGAGGAACGGACCAGCAGTTCGCGGCTGGTGAAGTACGACGCCTGCAGCGCGTCGAATTCCAGCCCGCTGGCCTTCAGGTCCTCCAGCGCGCGGGGCAGGTTGGGCGTTTCCATGAAGCCGTAACGCAGGATGATGCGGTACATGTCCGGGGCCAGTTCCTGCAACGCGACACGGTGGCCGCGATCGGCCTCCGGCTGGTCAAGGGTCTGGACCGTGACGAACAGGACATGGTCATGCAGCACCTTGTTGTGCTTGAGGTTGTGCAGCAGGCACGCGGGCACGAAATCCGGCGTCGCGGTCATGTACACCGCCGTTCCCGGCACGCGGATGATGCGCGATTGCGGCAGGCGCGCAAGGAACGAGTTCATCGGCATGCTGTCCTGCTTCTGCCGGTTCATGATCAGCAGGCGGCCCTTCTTCCACGTCGTCATCATCAGCGTCAGCACGATGCCCAGCAGCACCGGCACCCAGCCGCCCTGCGGGATCTTCATCGCGTTGGAGGCGAAGAAGGTGGTGTCGATGATGAAGAAGCCGCCGAACGTCGTGATCGCGGCCAGGCGCGACCAGTGGTACAGGCGGCGGAACACGACCATCGCCAGCACGCAGGTGCACATGAACGTGCCCGTCACCGCGATGCCATAGGCGGAGGCCAGGGCGTCGGAACTGCGGAAGCTGAGCACCAGCAGGAGCGCGCCGGTCATCAGGAAGCGGTTGAATTCCGGCAGGTAGATCTGGCCCTCTTCCTCCGCATTGGTGTGGGTGATGCGCATGCGCGGCAGGTAGCCAAGCTGGATGAGCTGCCGGCACAGCGAAAACCCGCCCGAAATCCCCGCCTGGCTGGCGATGACGGTCGCGCAGGTGGACAGGATGATCATCGGCACCTGCAGCCAGTGCGGGCCAAGCAGGAAGAACGGGTTCGCCAGTGTGGCCGGGTGCGCGATGATTAGCGCCCCCTGCCCGAGATAGTTGAGCGCAAGGCACGGCAGCACGCAGAACAGCCAGGCATAGCGGATGGGCTGGCGGCCGAAATGGCCCATGTCGGCATACAGCGCCTCCGCCCCCGTGACCGACAGCACGACGGAGCCAAGGGCGATGAACGACAGCCAGCCGTGATAGATGATGAACTGCACCGCATAGGTGGGCGACACGGCAAGCAGGATGGCCGGATGCTGCACGATCTGCGTCAGGCCGAGGATGCCCAGAAGGCTGAACCACACCAGCATGATCGGGCCGAAGATGGTCCCCACCTTGCCCGTGCCATAGGACTGCACCGAAAACAGCCCCACCAGCACCACCAGCGCGATGGGAATGACCAGTTCGCGCGCGGCGGTGAAGCTGACCTCCAGCCCCTCCACCGCCGACAGGACGGAAATCGCGGGCGTGATCATGCCATCGCCGACGAACAGGCATGCGCCGCCGATCCCCACCATGCCCAGCGCCACGCGCAGGCGGTTGGTGGTGGCGACGCGCTGGGCCATCGACATCAGCGAGATGATGCCGCCTTCGCCATTATGGTCGGCGCGCATGATCAGGATGACGTATTTCACCGTCACGATCAGCAGCAGCGACCAGATGATGAGGCTGAGCACGCCGAGGATTTCCCACGGCTCGATCCTGTGATGCTGCGAGACGACCATGATGGTCGAACGCAGGGCGTAGATCGGGCTGGTGCCGATATCGCCGAACACCACGCCCAGCACGCCAAGCAGGGCGGCGAAGCCTACGGGGTTGGCGGCATGTTCGTGCTGGTCCGCGCCGTATTCGGTAACCTTCGACGGCCCCGTCGGGGAGGCGGCCCTGCCATCCGGAGCGGGGGCGGATGGCGTCGTCGAGGGTCCGGGGGCGTCAGGCCCCGTGGCTTGCGTCATGTCGTGACAGCTCCGCGGCAGTGAATGTCAAGAAATACAGGCTGTATCATGCCCGGTACTTTTGCATACCCACAAGCGGGTGGGGCATCAAGGCCCGTCTCCGTACAGGTGCCATGCCGGGCTTCAGGACGGGTGGGCCGGGCGGGGGCCGAAAATGGCGCTGCCGACGCGCACATGCGTCGCACCGGCGGCGATGGCCTGCTCGAAATCCGCCGACATTCCCATGGAAACCACGCCCAGCCCGTGCCGTCGCGCCATGGCCGCCAGCGTGCGGAAATGCGGCATGGGGTCCTGATCGACGGGGGGAATGCACATCAGGCCGGCCACGGCATCGCCAAAGCGCGCCATGGCTGCGGTGATGAACGCATCCGCATCCTCCACCGCGACGCCGGATTTCTGCGTCTCGTCCACCGTATTGACCTGCACCAGCAGTTGCGGCATCCGCCCCGCCCGGTCGGCCGCGCGCGCGATGGCGTCGCACAGGGCAGGCCGGTCGAGGCTTTCGATCATGTCGGCGATGCGCACGGCCTCCAGCGCCTTGTTGGTCTGCAGGCCGCCGATGATGTTCAGCCGCAGGTCCGGCCACTGCGTGCGCAGGGGCGGGAATTTTGCCGCCGCCTCCTGCACGCGGTTTTCGCCGAACGTCATCTGCCCCGCCCGCAGCGCCGCGACCACGCTTTCGCGGGGGTGGAACTTCGACACTGCGACCAGCGTGATGTCCGCGGGATCGCGCCCCGCCCTGTGTGCCGCCGCCGCGATACGCGCCCGCACCGCCGCAAGCGCCGTGGCGATGTCGTGGCCCGTGGCCGTGTCCTGCGGCGTGGTCGCTGGCATGGATGTGTCGTGCACGCTGCTGTCCCCTTTTTCGGAAATCCGACTGCCGTGGTCCGTGGCCGTCCCAAGGTTGCGCGTGGCGGCGCTCGCGGGTCCGTGTTGCGGTATCCTGACTGCGATATCATGGCGGGGGGCTGCTGTCATTGGGCGGCGGGATGGTAAAAATCCATGCGCCGGGGGTGGCGGCGCGGGCGCGGGCGTGTCATGTGCGGGGCACGCGGGTGCCGCAGCGCAGGCGGCATGCAGTTTTCGATGGTTTGATGAGTTCCGAAGCAGGATAGACAATGAAACAGACGTCCGCACCCCGTTCGTCCGGACGCCGCGCCGCAGGCCGTGGCGCGCAGGCGGCAGCCGACCCGACGCGCGATATCGCCTTCGACATCGTCACCGGCGTGATCGAGCACCGGCGCATGCTTGAAACCTCCATGGAAAACTCGGCCGCCGCGCGGGATGCGGAACCACGCGACCGGGCCGCCGCCCATCGCCTCGGCGCCTCGGTCCTGCGGCACATGGGCACCGCGACGGAGGTGCTCTCGCCCTTCCTGAAAAAGGAACCGCCCGAACCCGTGCGCGCCGTGCTGCTGATTGGCGTGGCGCAACTCCTGTTCCTTGGCACGCCGGTGCATGCGGCGGTGGCGACGTCGGTCGCACTGGCGCGCAGGCGCGGCCTCGCCCCGTTTGCGGGGCTGGTGAATGCCGTCCTGCGCCGCATCGCGCAGAAGGGGGATGCCTGCCTTGACGGGCTGGACCAGGAACGCCTCGACGTGCCGCCCTGGCTGTGGACGTCGTGGGGGCGCATGGCGCGTCCCATCGCCGCGGCGCTGGGGATGGAACCGCCGCTCGACCTGTCGATGCGCCCGGGGTGCCTGCCCCCGCCGGGGGGCGAGGTGCTGCCCAACGGCACCGTGCGTTTCCCCGCCGGCACGCGCGTGACCGAACTGCCCGGTTTCGCCGAAGGCGCGTTCTGGGTGCAGGACGCGGCGGCGACCCTGCCCGCGCGTCTGCTGGATGTGAAGGCGGGCGAGCGCGTGGCCGACCTGTGCGCCGCACCCGGCGGCAAGACCGCGCAGCTTGCCTTTGCCGGGGCGCAGGTCACGGCGGTCGAACGCGACGCCCGCCGGGTGGAACGGCTGCAGGCCAACCTTGCGCGCCTGAAACTGTCGGAGACGGTGCGCGTGGTGCAGGCGGACGCGACGCAGTGGCGGCCCGAGGCGCCGCTTGATGCCGTGCTGCTTGATGCGCCATGTTCGGCCACGGGCACGGTGCGGCGCCACCCGGACGCCCTGTGGATCAAGCGTCCGCGCGATCTGGCGGCGCTTGCGGCGGGGCAGCAGGCGCTGCTCAAGGCGGCGCGCGACATGCTGCGCCCGGGCGGGCGTCTGGTCTACGCGGTCTGCTCGCTCCAGCCGGAGGAAGGCCCCGCCTGCGCCCGTGCTGCTGAGGAGATGGGCCTGATCGCCGATCCCTTCACGCCGGAGGAACTGTCCTTCCTGCCGCAGGCCCGCACAAGCGAGGGCTGGCTGCGCACCCATCCGGGCCTGTGGGCGGAGCAGGGCGGCATGGACGGATTCTTCGCCGCGCGCTTCCGCAGGGCCTGAGTGCCGGGGGGATGTCGTAAAACTATGGCCTGCCTGCGATATTCCTGATACTAAAGGCGTATGGCAGCCCTATCTTCTCCCCTTATCGCGCCGAGCGTGCTTTCGGCTGATTTTTCCCGCATGGCGGACGAAGTCGCCGCTGTCGAGAAGGCAGGGGCCGACTGGCTCCATCTTGATGTAATGGATGGCCATTTCGTCCCGAACCTGTCGATGGGGCCGCAACTGGTCAAGGCGCTGCGCCCGCGCTCGAAGCTTCCGTTCGACGTGCACCTGATGGTCGCCCCCGTCGATTCGTATATCGAGGCCTTTGCCAAGGCGGGCGCGGACCATATCCACATCCATGTGGAAGCCGGGCCGCATACCCACCGCTCCTTGCAGCATGTGCGCGACCATGGGGTGAAGGCGGGTGTCGCGATCTGCCCCGCCACGCCGCCGGAGGCCCTGGGCGAGGTGCTCGACCTTGTGGACGTGATCCTTGTCATGACGGTCAATCCCGGTTTCGGCGGGCAGAAGTTCCTGTCCAGCCAGTTGCCCAAGATCCGCACCCTGCGGAAGATGGCCGACGCGACGGGCCGTGACATCCGCATTGGCGTTGATGGCGGGATCAATCCCGAAACCGCCGTCCTTGCGACACAGGCGGGCGCGGATGTGCTGATCGCCGGGACCTCGGTCTATGGGCAGGCCGATTACGCACATGCCATCGACGCCCTGCGCACAGGCGGGGCACCCCGCCCGGCGTGAGGGGGACTTTCATCATCGTCCGGCGCACCGGTCGGGGGACGGGACGGACATGGTCGTAAAACGGCTGGCACAGGGCGCGCGCCTGTCCATGGCCCGCCTGCCGCTTCTGGTGGGCAAGGGGCGGGTGCCCGTGGCCCCCGTGCACAATATCCGTGACCTGTGGCCCGGCGACGCCGCGACGGGGGCGATGCTCATCAAGGGCATGATGACGCAGGAGGGATATACCCATCCCATCGGACCGGGAATGTGGGACAATCCCGATTTCGAACCCGCCTTCCGCGAAGGGCTGCACAGTTTCCGCTGGCTGCGGGACCTGCGCGCAATGGGCACGGACGCCGCGCGCCTGCGGGCGCGCGCGCTGGTGGATGACTGGCTGCTCAACCCGCCGAACCACCAGATGGTGCGCGACTGCACCGTGGCGGGTGCGCGCGTGGCGGCATGGCTGGGGCATTACGATTTCTTCGCCGCCTCCGCCAGTGACATGTTCCGCCAGCGCCTGATGGCGCGCCTGCTGGTGGAGGGACGGACGATCGCGGCCCTCCTGCCGCCCGAATGCCATGACTGGCAGTCGCTTACGGCGCTGAAGGGCCTGCTTGCCGTGGCGGTGGCCATGCCGGAATATACCGGCTTCCTCAGCCGTTACCGCCGTTATATCGATGCGGAGGTGGAACGCCAGATCCTGCCCGATGGCTGGCACATCCAGCGCAGTCCGGAGGTGCAGTTGCGCGCCCTGCGTGAACTGGCGGAAATGCGCGCGATGATGCAGGCCGCACAGCACGCGCTGCCGCATTCGGTGGCGCTTGCGCTCGACAAGATGAGCCCCGTGCTGCGCGCGATGCGCCATGGGGACGGCTGCCTCGCTTTGTTCAATGGCAGCCATGAACGCAGTTCCACCCTGGTGGAGATGGTGCTGTCGCAGGCCACGCGCACGCGGGTCGTGGCCAGCACGATGCCCGATGGCGGTTTCGTGCGCGCGCAGTCGGGGCGTTCGCTGCTGCTGGTGGATGCGGGCGCGCCCGCGCCGGCGGGGTATGACCACAACGCCCATGCAGGCACGCTGTCGCTGGAATTTTCGTGCATGCGCCAGCGCCTGATCGTCAATTGTGGCGCGGGCTTCCTGCCGGAATGGAAAAAGGCGCTGCGCCAGACGGCGGCCCATTCCACGGTGGAGGTGGAGGGGCTGTCCTCCTCCGACTTCCACGAGGACGGCACGGTCGCCCGCCGTCCCGCCCATGTGGAGGTGGACCACGCCACGCGGGAGGGCGCGCACTGGCTGAGCCTGTCGCACGATGGATATTACCCCACGGCGGGCGCGACCTATACGCGGCGTCTGTATCTGGGCAACAATGGCCACCGCCTGCGTGGCGAGGAAACGATCGAGGGCGAGCGCGAACTGGCCTTTGTCCTGCGCCTGCACCTGCATCCGTCGGTCTGTGTACAGCCGGGCACGCAGGAGGGTTCCGTGGTGCTGGAGGCCGGGGAACAGACATGGACCTTCCGCGCCACGGGGGGCGAGGTCGCGGTGGAGGAGAGCGTCTATTCCGGGGGGATGCGTCCCGTGCCCTCGACGCAGATTGTCGTGCGTGTGCTCCCCAATGCAGCCCAGCCTGCCGCCGTGGGCGAGGAAATTCCCCAGGCCCCCGCCGGATCGGGCGAGGGGATTCCCCCCGGCCCAACGGAAGACGTGGCGCCCGGGCGCAGGCGCCGCGTGATCCGCTGGGGTCTGGAACGCGAAAGGGACGGCAGCGGGGAATGAAGATACTCGAAATCACGAATGTTGATTTTGCATTGTATCACTTCCTCCATCCCCTGATGCGCCGGCTGCGCGCCGATGGCCACGATGTCGTCGGGGCCTGTGCCGCAGGCCCCCTGCTTGCGCCGGTGCGTGCCGATGGCTTCCGGGTGGAGGCGGTGGCGATGGCGCGCTCCTTCTCCCCCGTGGCGCAGGCGCGCGCGCTGTGGGCGCTGGTGCGCCTGATCCGGCGCGAACGTCCCGATATCGTCCATGCCCACATGCCCATCAGCGGCCTTCTGGCCCGCCTTGCGGCGTGGCTGTGTGGCGTGCCGTGCGTGGCCTATACCTGCCACGGGTTCCTGTTCAACCAGCCCGGCCCCGTGTGGCGGCGCATGCTGGCGCTGGTGCTGGAATGGCTGGCGGGGCGCGTGACCGATACCTACCTGACCGTCTCGCACGAGGAAGCGCGTGATGCGCGGCGACTGGGTATCCATCGCCGCGCCACGGCGATCGGCAACGGACGCGACGGGACGCTGTTCCGCCCGGACCCGGCGACGCGGGACAGGGTGCGCGCGGAACTTGGCGTGGGGCAGGGGGATGTCGTCATCTTCGCCGTGTCGCGACTGGTGCGGCACAAGGGATATCCCGAACTGCTGGCGGCGATGCGTGATGTTCCCGATGCCGTGCTGTGGGTCGCGGGGGAACGCCTGCCGACCGACCACGGGCCGGACATGGCGGTGCTGATGACGCAGGCGCAGGCGGAACTTGGCCCACGGCTGCGGTGCCTTGGCTATCGCGCCGATGTGGCGGACCTGATGACGGCCGCCGACATCTTTGTCCTGCCCAGCCATTTCGAGGGGCTGCCCATGACCGTGATCGAGGCGATGCTGTGTGGCCTGCCGGTTGTCGGCAGCGATATTCGCGGCATCCGTGAACAGATCGTCACGGGACGGACCGGATACCTTGTGCCGGCCGGCAACGCCACCGCGCTGGCGGCGGCGCTGGGGCGACTGGTGCGTTCGGCGGACCTGCGGCACGCGATGGGGGCGGCAGGACGGGCGCGCGCGCTGGCGATGTTTTCACAGGATGCGGTGCTGGCGCGGACCTGCGCCCTGCTGGTGCAGGGCGCGCGGCGACGTCAGGGTTGTGAAAGCTGGCCGCCCATTTCCTGAATCAGGGTTTCGGTTTCCTGCGGATGAGCATTGATCAGCTTGATGTTCGCAGGGTTAAGCGCCGGCGCGCCTTTGGGCGCCTGCTGGTGCATCAGGGCGGTCGTCATGCCGAACGTCGTGATGCCCATGACGAAATCCGACGCGCTCAGCCCATGTTCACGCAGGATCGGCATCAGGCGGTCCATCTGCGCCGTGCGTTCGATCGTCTGCGACAGCGACAGGTTGCCGCTTTCGGGCGGGGTGACGTTGCGGGCCTTGATCTCGCGGATGGTGTGGATCATGACCGTAAAGAAGTTGTTGGGCAGGCGGTACTGCGCGGCGGCGGTGATGTCATGCATCATCATCGCCTTCTGTTCGTCCGTGGGCTGCTGCTGTCCCGCGGGGGCCTGCTGCGCCATCGCGGGCAGCACCGGCAGCGCCACCGACAGGGCGGCGGCAAGGAGATATGTGCGAAAAGTCATGGCTGGCTGGTCCATTCGCCCTGTTTCATCAAGGATTCGCGTGTGCCGTCATGGGTGATGGCGTCCACGTCGATCAGGTTTGACCCGATCATCCAGTCGATGTGGATGAAGCTGGTGTTCGCGCCACGCTCGGTCAGTTGCGCCTCGGTCAGGCTGTCGCTGTCGAGCATGCATTTGGTATAGGACTGCCCCAGCGCGATATGGCTGGCGGCGTTTTCGTCAAACAGCGTGTTGCGGAACAGGATGCCGCTGCTTGAAATCGGCGATGACGCAGGCACCAGCGCGACCTCTCCCAGGCGGCGCGCGCCTTCGTCGGTGTCGAGGATGCGCGTCAGCACCTCCTGCCCCACGCGGGCGCTGGCCTCGACAATGCGGCCGCCTTCGAAGCGCACGGCGATGTCATCAATCAGCGTCCCCTGATGGAACAGCGGCTTGGTCGCGCGCACCGTGCCATCGACGCGGCGGGCGTGCGGCGTGGTGAAGACTTCCTCGGTCGGGATGTTGGGGTTGCAGGTGATGCCGTTGCGTGCAGGTTCCGACCCGCCGGCCCAGGCGTGGCCATCGGCCAGCCCCACCGTCAGGTCCGTATCCGGCCCCCGGAAATGCAGGGCCGCGAACCGGCGTTCGTTCAGCCATGCGGAGCGCCGGTGCAGGATTTCGTTATGCCGCGTCCATTCGGCCACCGGGTCGGCGTTTGTCACGCGCGATGCGGTGAAGATGGCGTCCCACAGGCGGGCCAGCGCCTGGTCGGGTTCAAGGTCGGGGAAGACCTGCTGCGCCCATGCCGGGGTGGCGCAGGCGACGATGCTCCAGTTGATGGCGAAATTGGTGATCAGTTCCATCGCCGGCCGCCCGGCAAGCGATGCCGCACGGGACGCGCGGGCGACGCGGTCGTGGTTTTCCCCCGACAGCAGCGTGGGGTTGCCCCCCGTGATCGCCATGCGCGCCGCACCGGCGCGATAGGCGTCGGCCATGCCATCCTGCAGCCACTTTGCCGCCGTGTTGAACGTGTCGTCCGGTGCGTGGCGGAAACGTGCCAGCGTGGTTTCATCGTCGCTGTAGAACGTGCTGACCAGTGACGCCCCGGCGCGATAGGCATGTTCGGTAATGCGTCGTACCAGCGGCACCGCGTCGAGTGGCGCGGTAATCAGCAACTGCTGGCCATGGGCGATGTTCAGCCCGACCCGGACCGCAACCTCGCCCAGTCGGTCAAGGAGTTCTGCGTGGTTGGAAGCTGGGGCCATGCGTGCATTCATCCTGTTGAAGGCGGTAGGGATGGCGGGACGGACCAGAGGCGCCCGCCCTGTCACAAGGTGTCTGTCACGATACGATAGACGATAGTCCACGGTTGCGTAAAATCATACCGTAACCTGTTGGGGAAAAGCGAAGGTGATGGAAATGGCGGGAATACCGGGCGGTCGTGAAAATGCCGTCAGGCTGTGTGATGTCGCCGCCGTGCGCGAACGCCCGCAGCGTGTCGTCACGCAGGGCCGCGCCCTGGTCGTCTGGGCCACGCAGGACGGACGGGTGTGCGTGTTCGACGACCGCTGCCCGCATGGCAATGCGCGCCTGTCCACCGGCTATGTCCAGTATGACCGGCTTGTCTGCCCGCTGCATATGTGGACCTTTGGCATACGGGGCGACGTGGATGCGCCCGGTGGCCGGATCGAGGCGGCGAACCCGATGCCGCGCCCCTATGACACATGGGTGGAAGGGGACGGGGTCTGGGCCAGCGTACCTCCCGCCATGGGAAAGTCGGCAAGGTAGCATATTGATAAGTAATAAAAGTTTTTGGTGAAGCTTTTTCCAAAAAGCTTCAGAGACGCCGCCTTTTTAAAAAAAGGCGGCACCCAAAAATTTCTATTCGCTACAATCCGGGTCTTCACGCAGCAGCCATCCCCGGATCACCGCGAGGATATAGTCGCGCTGTGCCTGTTGCAGTTCCTGCCCCTTCGCAAACCCGTGCCACTTCTCGATACAGCCGCGACAGCAGGTGCCCGTTGCGTGCTGTGCGACGAAAACCGGATGTCCGCGCCATGGGGTCTGCCGCCCGTCCTTGTGCGGGTGGGCGGGGGCAAGGCGGGTCGCAATGAACTCCGCCGCATGTCCGGACACGCTTTGCAGCCCCTGCCGGTGCAGGTAGGCCCGGTCTTTTGCATCAAGGTGGAAGCGTGCGCGAAAGCGCGAACGCGACAGCCGTTCCCACAGATCATCCGCAACGGCGGGCAGCGTGGCGGGAAGCGGTACTGCGGCCGGGGCGGGCGGAGGTTCCTGCGCTGGCGGCGACGGCGCGAACAGGTCCGCCTGCCCCGACGGTGCGGCAGGCGTCCTGCGACGGGAAGGGGCGCGCGCCGTCATGGTCTGGCCGTGGCTCAGGCCGGGCGCACCAGGATGTGCTTCTTCTTGCCCGATGACAGCTTGATGACCCCGTCACGCAGGTCGCCTTCGCCAATCATCCGCCCCTCGTCCGTGACCACCTCATCATTGAGGCGCGCGCCACCGCCACGGATCAGGCGTCGCGCCTCCCCGTTGCTGGCGACAAGGCCGCTGTCGGCGAACAGGCGGAATGCCGGGATCCCTTCATGCAGGGTGGCGGCCGCGATGCTGATGGAGGGCAGGGCATCCGCGCTCAGCGCACCTTCCTCGAACGTGCGTCGGGCGGCCTCGGCGGCCTGCTCGGCGGCGGCGCGGCCGTGGCACAGGGCGGTGGCCTCGGTCGCGAGGACCTTTTTCGCTTCGTTGATGCCCGCGCCGGGCAGGGCGGCAAGGCGGTCGCATTCCTCGATCGGCAGGTCGGTGAACAGGCGCAGGAAACGCCCGACATCGGCATCCTCGGTATTGCGCCAGAACTGCCAGTATTCAAAGACCGGAAGCCGCGCCGCCGACAGCCAGACCGCGCCGCGCGCGGACTTGCCCATCTTGGCCCCCGAACTGGTGGTCAGCAGCGGCGTGGTCAGGCCGAACACCTGCTGCTGGTTCATGCGCCGCACCAGGTCGATGCCCGAGACGATGTTCCCCCACTGGTCCGACCCGCCCATCTGCAGGGTTACGCCATGGCGGGCGTTGAGTTCGCGGAAATCATAGGATTGCAGGATGGAGTAATTGAACTCCAGGAAGGTCAGTCCCTGCTCACGCTCCAGCCGGCTGCGCACCGAATCGAACGACAGCATCCGGTTGACCGAGAAATGGATCCCCACATCGCGCAGCAGGTCGATATAGGACAGCCGGTCGAGCCAGTCGGCGTTGTTTGCCAGCATCGCGCCGGACCTGTTTTCCGCCTTGTCATCAAAGGACAGGAACTGCCGCAGGCATCCCTCGATCCCGCGCAGGTTCTGCGCGATCGTCTCCGCCGTCATCAGCTTGCGCGCTTCCTCGCGGAAGGAGGGATCGCCGATCTTCGCCGTGCCGCCACCCATCAGGGCCACCGGGCGATGGCCGTGTTTCTGCATCAGGCGCAGCATCATGATCTGGATCAGGCTGCCGACATGCAGGCTGTCCGCCGTGGGATCAAAGCCGATATAGCCCGAGACCGGCCCCGCCTGCATGGCGGCGTCGAGCGCCTCCATGTCGGTGCACTGGAAGATGAAGCCACGTGCCTCGGCCTCGCGGAGGAATTCGCTTTTGGGCATGGTCTCTACTGTGTCTGCGGGTTGTCACGGCTCCGCACGCGGGCGGAATGCGACAGGGTCTAGCATGATCGCGCCATGCGAAGAAACCATCCGCCCGCTGCCGCGTTGGCGATGTCGGGACAGGGCAGGCACAGGAGGAGACATGGCGCGATGGCAGGCCGAGCGTCCATGCGATGACACGGCACGCGCGACGGGCGTGGGCCGGATGTCCGGCATCATGTCGCGCAGCATCGCCTTCGCGCCGGTTTCTTCCGCGCCAGTCCCCTATGCGCCAGCCCCCTGTCAGCAGGGCAGCAGGTCAGTCCGCGGCCAGTGCCAGCGCGCGGCGGTTCATCACGGTACTGACATGGTCTTCCAGCGCCGCGGCGACTTCATCCGCGTGGGAGGCGAAGATATGGTCCGCCCCCTTGAAGACACGGTAATCCACCTCGACTCCCTTCTGGGTATTGAGCTTGTCCACCAGCTTGTGCACGGCGGGTTCGGGCACCAGTTCGTCGGCGTCGCCCGCGATCATCAGGCCGCCACACGGACACGGCGCGAGGAAGCCGAAATCATAATGGTTGGCCGGGGGGGCGACACTGATCCAGCCGGTGATTTCCGGCCGGCGCATCAGCAGTTGCATGCCCACGAACGCGCCAAAGGAATAGCCCGCGATCCACAGGCCCCGCGCGTTCGGGTTGACCATCTGCATCCAGTCCAGCGCGGCCGCAGCGTCGGAAATTTCGCCGATGCCGCCGTCATAACGTCCCTGCGAACGCCCGACCCCGCGCGAGTTGTAGCGCATGACCGAAAAGCCCATCTTTTCGAATTCGCGATACATCGCATAGGTGATGCGGTTGTTCATGGTGCCGCCATGCAGCGGGTGCGGATGAAGGACCAGTGCAAGCGGCGCGTTCGGCTCGCTCGAGTGGTGGTAGCGTCCTTCCAGACGGCCATCAGGGCCGGCGAACATGACCTCAGGCATATATATCCCGCATATGGTTGCCCGGCTGCCTGATGGCATGGCGGCGGGGCGGTTGGCATTTTGGTCTGTCCGGTGGCGATGCCCCGCACCGGACAGGCGACTGATTCAAGTAACCCGGCAATGGCCAAGGCCATCCCCGGCGGCGCCGTCACGGCCGGATGTCAGCCATTGGAGGGGCGCCAGTAAACCCAGAACATATGTCTGCAACCCACGGCCCCGGTTGCCGTGATTGAATGTGTGCGGACCGGACATATACCGATTGGGCCTTATAATGCTGACGTGGCCTAGGGATTAAAAATGTTAGTTTGTCGGGTAAGCGTTGCGTCTGTGGCAGGCATGGCGGTGTGGGGCGTCGTGTGTGCCGGCCTGTCCTGATGCTGCCTCATGCTCTGCGCTCCGCCATTTGTTGGTGCGTCACGGGGCGGGGGCTGCGTCTGCCGCGATACGCTCCCGCCGGGTGTCGCCATGCAGTTGGATGCGCAGCTTATAGCGAGGCCAATTCACAAATTGCCACATAAATCGTAAACATGGGGGCAAAGTAACGCCGTGGTATTGGCGCTCACAGATGGATCAGGGATTGAAATGAACGGCGGCGCGGGGGATTTTTTCTATCTGGACGCCAACGCGTCGGAGCCACTCCGCCCGGAGGCGGCGGCGGCCATGGCGGCGGCGGCGGCAGTGCGCGGCAACCCGTCATCCGTCCATCGGGCGGGCCGTGCGGCGCGCGCCATCATGGAGGCCGCGCGGGAGGAGATTGCCGCGACGTTCGGTGTCACGGCGGAAAACTGTGTCATGACATCCGGCGGGACGGAGGCCAACGTCCTGGCCATCGACGCGCTGGGGCAGGGGCGGCGCATCCTGTATGGCGCGGGCGAACATGACGCCGTGCGCATGGCGGCGCAGGCGCGCGGCGGACAGGCCATTCCCGTCGATGCGCAGGGCGTGGTCCGCCTCGACGCGCTGGCGGCCCTGCTGGCGCAACCGGGGGAGGCGCTGGTCTGCGTGATGCTGGCCAATAACGAGACCGGGGTGATCCAGCCGGTTGCCGAGGTCGCGCGCCTGTGCCGCGAACATGGCGCGCGCCTGCATGTCGATGCGGTGCAGGCGGCGGGACGCATGGAGGTGGACCTGCGCGCACTGGGCGCGGACAGCATGGCGGTGTCGGGCCATAAATTCGGCGGCCCCAAGGGGGCGGGCGCGCTCCTGCTGGCGGGGGAGCGGTTTGTTGCCCTGCCGCCCATGCTGGCCGGTGGGGGGCAGGAACAGGGACGGCGTGGCGGCACGCCCGCACTTCCGGCCATCGCGGGCATGGCGGCGGCCCTGTCGGCGGCGACACGCGACCTTGCCGATCCCGCGCACCGGGCGCGCCTTGCACGACTGCGCGATGGCATTGATCGCGTGGCGCGCGACTGTGGCGCGGTGGTCTGCTCGGCGGATGCGCCACGGCTTGCGAACACCACCTGCCTGGTCCTGCCGCACCGGCGGGCGCAGACGCAGTTGATTGCACTCGACATGGCGGGATTCTGCGTCTCTGCCGGGTCGGCCTGTTCGTCGGGGAAGGTCGCGCGTTCGCATGTGCTGGTCGCGATGGGAATGGAAGGGCAGGCGGGATGCGCGATCCGCGTCTCCCTGCCATGGTCCGTGACGGATGCAGAGGTGGAGGCATTCACGGCCGCATACGCCGACATGGCCGCCCGCCTGCCCATGCGCGAAGCGGTTTGACGTGGACAACGCGCAGGCACGCCTTACAATGGGATGTGAATAAAAGTTTTCGGGTGACGGCTTTTTTCAAAAAGGCGGCGTTCTTCGAAGCTTTTTGCAAAAAGCTTCACCAAAAACTTCCTTATGGCAAGCGCATATGGTGCCGCGCATGAGTACTACCTTGACATGGTAGGGCTCCATCCACACGTGGCGGAGTTATGATGACAATGCTGGAGACGGCACGCCCGGGCGATGATGTGCCCGATGGGCAGATCTACCTCGATTACCAGGCGACGACGCCGTGCGACCCGCGCGTGGTCGAGGAGATGCTGCCATGGTTCACGACGCATTTCGCCAATCCCCACAGCGCGGACCACGCGGCGGGGCGATATGTGCATGACGCCGTGGACATCGCCCGTGCGCGCGTCGCGGCCCTGATCGGCGCGGAGGCGCGGGAGGTCGTGTTCACCTCCGGCGCGACGGAGGCCAACAACCTCGCCATCAAGGGGGCGGTGCGTCACCTGCTGTCCACCGGCACGGCGCGGCGGCGCGTCATCACGGTGGCGACCGAACATAAATGCGTGCTGGAATCCGTCCGCGACCTTGCGGCCGATGGGTGCGAACCCGTCATCCTGCCGGTCGGGGCGGACGGACGGCTGGACCCCGACGTGCTGCGCCGCGCGCTGGAGGTGCCGACGCTGCTGGCCAGCATCATGATGGCGAACAACGAAACCGGCGTGATGCACGACATGGCCGCCCTTGCGCCGCTGGTGCGCGGGGCCGGCGCCCTGCTGCACAGCGACCTTGCGCAGGCGGCGGGCAAGGTTGCGGTGGATGTGCGGGCACTCGACCTCGACCTTGCCTCGGTCTCCGCGCACAAGATGTACGGGCCGAAGGGGGTGGGCGCGCTGTTCGTGCGGCGCAGGCCGCGCGTGCGGCTGGCCCCGCTGTTTTCGGGCGGGGGGCAGGAACGTGGCCTGCGCTCGGGCACGCTGCCCGCGCCGCTGCTGGTCGGATTTGGCGCGGCGTGCGACATCGCGATGCGTGAAATGGCGGCGGACGCCGCGCGCGGGCGCATGCTGCGCGACCACATGCTGCACCTGCTGCGTGCCGGGTGTCCGGGGATCGAGGTCAATGGCAGCATGGAACATCGCCTGCCGACCAACCTGAACCTGCGTTTCCCCAATGCCACCGCCCTTGATATCATGGCGCGCGCGCCCGAACTGTGTGTGTCCACCGGGTCGGCCTGTTCCTCGGCCGAGGTGGTGGCGTCCTATGTGCTGACGGCGATGGGACTGGACGCGGCGCAGGCGGCGCGAAGCTTGCGTCTGGCGGTCGGACGCTATACCTCACGCGCCGATGTGGATCGTGCGGCGGCGATCCTGTGCCGTGCCGCGGCCGGGAGCGCGTAGCGCGGGGATAGGAATGGCCCGGCAGGGATGTCCGGGCGTGGAACTGTGTTCAGGATGGAATGATGGCGCATATTGTTTTTGTCGAACGTGATGGCACCCGGCGCGAGGTCGCGGCCCCGATCGGGCTGTCGGTGCTGGAAATCGCGCACAAGAACGGAATCGACCTCGAAGGCGCATGCGAGGGATCGCTGGCGTGCGCGACATGCCACGTGGTCGTGGACCCGCAATGGGCCGACAGGCTGACGCCCCCGACCGAGGATGAGGAAGACATGCTCGACCTCGCCTTCGGGCTGGAGAAGACCTCCCGCCTTGGCTGCCAGATCGTGATGACCGAGGCGCTCGACGGCCTCGTGGTGCGCCTGCCGCGCACGTCCTGAACGGGCGGGCCGATAATTCCTTTGACGCCGGGCCTGCGCCTTCGATAGGCAGGAAGGCCCGGTTGTCCTCAATTCTTCTGAAAGTATAGCGGACCCATGCGTATCCTGGTCGCCATGTCCGGTGGGGTGGACAGTTCGGTTGTCGCCGCCCGCCTCGTCGCACAAGGGCACGAGGTGGTGGGCGCGACCCTGCAACTGTATGATTCGCGTGAAAGCGCGCGCAAGGGCGCGTGCTGCGCCGGGCGTGACATCCATGACGCGCGCCGCGTGGCCGACCGGCTTGGCATCGCGCATTACGTCATCGACGCCGAACGCCGTTTCCGCGACAGCGTGATCGAGACGTTCGCCGACGCCTATGCCGAAGGGGAAACCCCCGTTCCCTGCGTCGCGTGCAATCAGGGCGTGAAATTCACCGACCTCCTCGGCATGGCGCGCGACCTTGGCGTCGATGCGATGGCCACCGGCCATTATGTCCGCCGTATCGAGGGGCCGCAGGGCGTCGAACTGCACCGCCCGGTGGACAGCACGCGCGACCAGTCATGGTTCCTGTTCGCCACCACGTTGCAGCAGCTTGGCTTCCTGCGCTTCCCGCTTGGCGACATGCCCGACAAGGATGCCGTCCGCGCCGAGGCCGAACGTTTCGGCCTTGCGGTCGCGGGCAAGCCCGACAGCCAGGACCTGTGTTTCATCCCCGATGGCTCCTACGCCACCCTTGTTGAAAAACTGCGCCCGCAGACCAGTGGCGCGGGCGAGATCGTGGACCTTGCCGGCAATGTCGTGGGCGCGCACGAAGGGGTCGCGCGCTATACCGTGGGGCAGAGCCGCCGCCTCGGCGATGCGACCATGCATGGCGGCGAACGCCAGATGGTCGTGGGCATCGAACCCGGCCGACGCCGCGTGGTGATCGGCCCGCGCACGCGCGGCGTTGCGCGTGAACTGAGCCTGCGTGACATGAACTGGCTGGTCGAACCGCCTGCCGATGGCCTGCGTTGCGGCGTGCAGATCCGCGCGCGCGAGGCGGTGCGCCCCGCGACGGTCTGGCGCACGGAGGATGGCGCGTCGGTCCTGCTGGACGAGGCGGCGGTCCCCGCGCCGGGGCAGGCCTGTGTGATGTATGACGGGACGCGGGTTCTGGGTGGCGGGTTCATCCGCCGGCAGGACAGCGTCGTCTGAAGACCACGAAAGGACGAAGACATGGCTGAGGGAACACTGGTCATCGGGACGCGGCGCTACTCCTCGTGGTCGCTGCGTGGCTGGCTTGCGGTCAGGCTGGCGGGACTGGATGTGGAGGAAGTGGTGATCCCGCTTTCCAACGATGGCAACACGTCGGCCATCAAGACCATCTCCCCCAATGGCAAGGTGCCCTACCTCGAACATCGCGGGGTTGCGGTGTGGGAAAGCATCGCGATCTGCGAATACTGCGCCGATCAGGTGCCCGCCCTGTGGCCGTCCGCCCCGCGTGCGCGCGCCTTCGCCCGGTCCATCGCGGCCGAAATGCATGCCGGCTTCCGCGCGGTGCGCGCGGCGATGCCGATGAATGTGGGGCGCAATGGCCGTCCGCTGGCCAGCGGGACGACAGATGACATCGACGCGGACATCGCGCGCATCGACGCCATCTGGACCGAAGCACGGCTGGATTTCGGGCAGGGCGGCACGTTCCTGTTCGGCGCGGACTTCACGCTGGCCGATGCGATGTATGCGCCCATCGTCTCGCGCTTCCTGTCCTATGGCGTGACGCCTTCGCCGGAATCGGTGGCCTACATGAACGCGGTGCGCGCGCATCCTCTGGTGGACCAGTGGTACCAGACCGCCCTGGCGGAGCCCAAGGAATGGCGCAACGCCCGTTTTGAGGACATTCCCTGAGGCACCGGCCCGGCAGCGGTCACACCATGCGCGTTGTAACAGTACTGCCCCGGCGGGAGGGGTACAGCCCCGATGCGGTGGGCGCCATCGGGTTGCAGGTCACGGCCATGGCCGGGCCGGACGATGTTGTCGTCGGCATGCCCATCACCGGCGCGCCCCTGCCCGGCGGGCGGTTCGTGCCTGCGGTGATGGGATGGTGGCCGCCGGGGACGATGCTGTGGCGCTATGCCCTGGCGGTCGGGCGGGCCATCCGCCGCGACACGCCCGCGCCCGACCTGATCGAGGTGCATAACCGTCCCGACATGGCCCTGTTCCTTGCGCGCAGGTTCCGCCGGGTTCCCGTCCTGCTGGTGCTGCATAACGACCCGCAGGGCATGCGTTTCGCCCGCACGCCCGCCGAACGGCAGGCGCTGCTGGGTCGTGTGCATGTCGCCGCTGTCTCGCACTGGCTGCGTGACCGTTTCCTTGACGGGCTGCCTGACGCCTGTGGCGCGCGCGTCACCTTTTCCCCCAACGGGACCGCCGTGCCTGCGACCTGCACGCCCCCCGCCGCGCGTGAGCAGATGGTGATGTTCGCCGGGCGGGTGGTGGCCGACAAGGGCGCGGACCTGTTCGTGCAGGCATGGGCAGCCATTCGCGCCGCCCATCCCGGGTGGCGCGCGGTGATGTATGGCGCGGACCGTTTCTTTGCCGAGGCCCCGGAAACGCCCTTCATCGCCGCCCTGCGCCCGCAGGCGAAGGCAGCGGGGGTGAAGATGGTGGGATACCGCCCCCATGCGGACGTGCTGGCGGCGATGGGACGGGCGGCGATCGTGGTCATGCCCGGCCGCTGGCCCGAACCCTTTGGCCTCAGCGCGCTGGAGGCCATGGCGGCGGGGGCCGCGCTGGTGTCCGCGCCCTATGGCGCGCTGTCGCGGGTGGTGGGCGATGGCGGCCTGCTGGTGCCGCCGATGCCGGTGGAGGGACTGGCCGCCGCCCTGTCGGGCCTGATGGCGGCACCCGAAGAACGTGCCGCCCTGTCGGCGCGCGGGCGTGCGCAGGCGCTGCGTTTCGACCTGCCACAGGCCCGCGCCATCCGTCACCGGGTCCGTGCCGCATGCATCGGCGCATGACCGTGGTGCATGCCGACGGCATGGAGCAGGGGTATGTGACAGGCGCACCTGTATGCCTATATGCAGGAAACGTAATTCGCAGAGTGATGGAGTAACACCATGTCGGACGCCACGCAGGCATCGCCGGATACCGACCGGCTTGTCCCGGTCACGGTCCTGACCGGATTTCTGGGCGCGGGAAAGACGACGCTGCTCAACCACATCCTGACCGCCGAACATGGCCGCAAATACGCGGTCGTGGTCAACGAATTCGGCGAACTGGGCGTGGATAACGACCTCGTCGTGGACGCGGACGAGGAAGTGTTCGAAATGAACAACGGGTGCATCTGCTGCACCGTGCGCGGCGACCTGATCCGCATCCTTGGCAACCTGATGAAGCGGCGCGGCAAATTCGACGGCATCATCGTGGAGACGACCGGCCTTGCCGATCCCGCCCCCGTCGCGCAGACCTTCTTCGTGGACGAGGACGTGCGTGGCAAGACACGGCTGGATGCGGTCGTGACCGTGGTGGACGCCTACAACGTGCTGCAGACGCTTGATGAAAGCACGGAGGCGGTGAACCAGATCGCCTTTGCCGATGTCATCATCCTCAACAAGACCGACCTTGTGGACGAAGTGGCGCTGGCGACCATCGAATCGCGCATCCGTGCGATCAACGCGGTAGCCCGCCTGCACCGTGCGCAGCGCGGCGATGTGCCGCTGAGCGATGTGCTCGACCAGGGCGGTTTCGACCTGCAGCGCGCGCTCCAGCAGGCGCCGCGTTTCCTTGAGGAAACCGAACACCATCATGAGGAGGACGTGACCTCGATGTCCTTCGTGGTGGAGGAACCGCTGGACGCGGCGAAGTTCCAGGCATGGATCGGCGCGCTGCTGCAGGAAAAGGGCGCGGACATCCTGCGCGCCAAGGGCATCCTGAATTACAAGGGGGAGCCACAGCGTTTCGCGTTTCAGGCGGTGCACATGATGGCCGATGGCGGCTTCATCGGCCCGTGGAAGAAGGACGAGACGCCGGAATCCCGCCTTGTGTTCATCGGGCGCAACCTCAACCGCCCGCAACTGCGTCGCGGCTTTGAAAGCTGCCGTGCGAAATGAGCGATCAGATGAACGCACCCATGCCCGAAACCCTTCTGGAACGCCGGGGCGCCACCCGCACGCTGGAGGCCCACGTGACCGGTTGCGCCATTTCGCGCGACAGCCAGCAGGTCGCCTTCACGACGGGGGAGGGCGATATCGTCATCGCCCCGCGCACCGACTGGGGGCAGGCCGATGCGTGGCAGGTGATGACCATCCATGACGGCGCGATCCTGTCGGTCGCACCCGATGCGGCACCCGGTGGCTTCCTGACGGGTGGGGACGACAACGCCCTGCGCCGCGTGGCCGCCGATGGCACCGTCAGCGACCTGGTGAAGGGCCGCCGCTGGATCGAGCATGTCACGACCTGGACCAACCCGAAGGATGCGACAAAGGGCGGCGTGATCGCCTTTGTCGCGGGCAAGAACGTGGAACTGCGCGATGCGTCCGGGGCGAATACGCTCAAGACGCTGGAGCATCCCTCCACCGTCAGCGGCATCACCTTTGACGCCAAGGGCAAGCGCGTCGCAGCCTCGCATTACAACGGGGCGACGATGTGGTTCGTGCAGGCCAAGGTGGACACGCCGCGCCTGCTGGAATGGAAGGGCAGTCATATCGGCATCGCCATCCACCCCGAGGGCGAGGCGCTGGTGACGTCGATGCAGGAATCCGAACTGCATGGCTGGCGGCTGTCGGACGGGCACAACATGCGCATGAGCGGCTATCCCTCCAAGGTGCAGTCGATGGCCTTTACCCGCAACGGCAAATGGCTGGTGACCAGTGGCGCGGATGTCGTGGTGATGTGGCCGTTCTTTGGCGGCGGGCCGATGGGCAAGGCGCCGGCGGAACTGGGCGGTATTCCAGGCGTGGTCTGCACCCGTGTTGCGGTCCATCCGCTGCATGACATCGTGGCCGCGGGCTTTGCCGATGGCACGGTTCTGCTGGCCGATACGGCGGCGCAGAAACTCCTGCCGGTGTGTACGGCGGGGGGTGGCCCGGTCTCCGCCCTGGCGTTCAGCGAGGACGGGTGCGCCCTTGCCTTCGGGACGGAGGAAGGGCGCATCGCGGTCGTGGACCTGTCCGCGCGTTGAGCGCGCCATCGCACGCGGGCATGTCCATGCCGGACGTGCCCCCCGTGCGCGTGCTGCACATCATGGCGGGGCGGGGCAATGGCGGGGCGGAACTCTACTCCACCGATGTGATCCTCAGCCTCCAGCGCGCAGGCCTGGCGCAGCGCGCGGTGATGCGCCCCGATGCGCCGCGCACGGCCGAACTGCGTGCGGCGGGGGTGGATGTCGTGACCGCCCCCCTGCATGCCCCCTTTGCCACGATGCAGCGCTGGCGCATGGGGCGCGAGATCGCGCGCTACCGACCCGATATCGTGCATTGCTGGCTGCGGCGCGCCGCCGAACTGACGCCGCGTGATGCGGGGCGTGCGGCGCAGGTCATTGGCTGGTTCGGCAATTACAAGGACCTGCGTGCATTCGCGCACTGCCGCTGGTTCGTTGGCTGCACGCCCGACATGGCGGACTCGATGCGCGCGCGCGGGGTTGCCGCCGACCATGTCGCCTATATCCCGACCTTCCCGTCCGTGGAGGATGCGCCACCCGTATCACGCCAGTCCCTGCACACGCCCGACAATGCGCGCGTGCTGCTGACGCTGTCGCGCCTGCATGAGGCCAAGGGGCTGGAAACACTGCTGCGCGCGTTGCGTGACCTGCCGGACTGTTACCTGTGGATGGCGGGTGACGGGCCGTTGCGCGATGCTCTGGGGAATCTGGCGACGACGCTGGGGGTGGCGTCGCGCGTGAGGTTCCTTGGCTGGCGGACGGACCGTGGCGCGCTGCTGGCGGCGGCGGATATCTGCGTGCTGCCGTCACGTTACGAACCGTTCGGGACCGTCATCCTCGATGCATGGTCGGCGCGCGCGCCACTTGTTGCCTGCGCCAGTGCCGGGCCGCGCGCGCATGTGCGCGATGGGGAAAACGGCATGCTGGTGCCGATTGACGATGTGCCCGCCCTGACGCATGCCCTGCGTGCCGTGCTGGACGACCCGGCCCTGCGCGCGCGGATCGTGGCGGGGGGATATGCGCAGTACCGTGCGCGCTATACGCGTGAAGCGGTGACGCAACAGTGGCTGGATTATTACCGCCGCATCTGCGCGCCGGGACAGGATTGATAAAGTAATAAAAGTTTTTGGGTGCCGCCTTTTTTCAAAAAGGCGGTGTCTTTCGAAGCTTTTTGAAAAAAGCTTCACCAAAAACGTTTAAGAATAATCCTTTACCGTGTGGGGGCGGCCTGCTTTGGCGCGATCGGTGCCATGGGGGGGGGAGGCTGCTGTTTCGCCACCCCGCCGAGGAACGATTCCGCCAGCGCGCTGTATAGCGAATGGTGGCAGATCATGCGTGAGACGCCATAGGCAAGGAACGCGGTGGCAAGCAGCGCCAGCGTGACCTCCTGATTGTCGCACATTTCCATGACGATCACCGATGCCGTCAGCGGCGACTGCACCACGGCGGAAAAATATCCCACCATCCCCAGCAGGACGACCGCCCCCGGCGTGGTGTGGGGCAGGAACTGCGCCACCCATCCGCCAAACCCCGCCACGATCGCAAGCGACGGCGCAAACAGCCCGCCGGGAATGCCGGAGCAGTAAGAGATGATGGTGGCGATGAATTTCAGGATGAAGAACGACGCGGGATAATGCGCCTGCCCGTCAATGACGGAGCGCGCCTGGTAATACCCCGTGCCATAGGTGATGCCGTCCGACGCAATGCCAAGCAGCGCCAGCACCAGCCCGCACGCGGCGGCGAAGGCGACGGGGTGTCCCTTGGCAAAACGGCCGAGCGCACCGGGCAGGCCCGCCGTCGCACGGATCAGGATGGCGGAAAACACGCCGCCGCCCACACCGCCAAGGATGCCGCACGTCAGCACCGCGATCCAGCTTATGCCGATGGGCACGCTGACATCGGTGTGGCCGAAATAGGTGTAGTTACCCACCAGCGCGATGGCGGTCACACCCGACAGGATCACCCCCGTCAGCATGGTGCCACTGGTGCGCTGCTCGAACGAATGGCTGAGTTCCTCGATGGCGAAGACGATCCCGGCCAGTGGCGTGTTGAAGGCCGCCGCCACCCCGGAGGCACCGCCCGCCAAGATCAGGCCGCGACGCATGCTGACGGTGGACAGGTTCAGCCACCGCCCGCAGGTATGCATGATGGCGGCGCCCACCTGCACCGTCGGTCCCTCGCGCCCGATCGACGCCCCCGCCAGCAGGCCCAGCGTCGTCAGCGCGATCTTGCCAAACGCCACCCGCAGCGTCAGCAGGCGGTCCACCACCGCGAAATTGGTCAGGTTCAGCGTGGCGATGGTCTGCGGGATGCCGCTGCCCTGCGCGCCACGGAACCATGTCCGCGTCAGCCATGACGACAGGGCGAGGCCACCGGGCGTCACCACCAGCATGATCCACGGGTTCCATGTAATCAGGTGCGTGCGGATGGCCGCCGCCCTGTCTGCGGCAAGGGCGAAGCCGACAGCCACGATTCCCACGGCGACGGCCGCCGTCCAGCAGGCAAGCTTGCGCCGCCACTGTTCCGTGGTGATCCGGGCGGAACGCCGCAGGTGACGCCTGCGGGCCGGGGTAAGGTCAGGTTTCATCGCCGGACGTGGCTTTCAGTAATGCGTGGAACCGGGACCGGCCTGTGCCATGCACGACGGGCCGTCAACATCCCGTCCCGGCATGCAGGTTCCGGCCGGGGGCGTCCCCTGCGGGTCCAATGGATCGATCCGGTGGGGCGGCCACATGTGCGGACCCCCACCATGACCCCAAACCCACGCGTAGGCGCAGGGTTGCGGTCTCATGCCGTCATGCCGCCGCATGGCTGCCATCCCCACGGGGACGAAGCATCAGGGCAGGACGATGACGCCGTTATGCTTGGCCTTGCGTTCGGGTTCAACATGAATGTTGATCAGCGCGCTGCCCAGGTCCTGGCGCAGTGCTTCTTCGATATGGTCGCAGATCTGGTGCGCGGTCTCCACGCTCATGTCGCCCGCGACGACAAGGTGGAATTCGATGAAGGTCATCGCACCGACAATGCGCGCGCGGATGTCATGCGCCTCGATCGCGCCCGTGGCGTTGGCGGAAATGATCCTGCGGATCTGCGCCAGCGTGGCCGGGTCGGGGGCGGCATCCATCAGGCCGGAAATCGACGTGCGCATCATGTCCCACCCGGTGCGCAGGACATTGAGCGCGATCAGGCCGGCAAGGATGCTGTCAAGCTGTTCCCACCCCGTCAGTGGGATCAGCACGAATCCCGCCACCAGTGCCGCCGACGCCCACACGTCCGACAGCACATGCTGCCCCCCCGCGATCAGGGTGGGCGACTGGTGACGCCGCCCCGCCGCCATCATGACCGATCCCCAGACAAGGTTGAGGACACCCGCCCCGCCATTGAGGATCACGCCCATCATCGAATTGGTCGGCAGGTGCGGCGAAAACCATCCCTTCCACGCTTCATGCCCGATGGTGATGGCGGTCATGACCACCAGCACCCCTTCGGCCACGGCGGACAGGTATTCGGCCTTGTAATGGCCATAGGTATGGTTCTCGTCCGGTGGCAGGCTTGCGACATGCAGCGCCCACAGGCCGGCGATGGCGGCGACGACGTTGATGATCGTCTCCAGCGTGTCGGAATACAGCGCGACACTGCCGGTTGCGCGCCACGCCGCGTATTTCATCGCCAGTGCGAGGATGCTGACGCCAAGCGTCACCCAGGCGATCAGGTTGCGCGACGCGCCCGAAGCCGGGGCGGCGGCCGATGTGCCCATGTCGGGGGAGACGCTGTTCATACGCTGTGTGCCGCGGCAAGGACGCACAGGGTGGCGTCGTGGCGCGTTTCCATCTGCAGGGTGGGGTGGACGATCTGGAAACGCGCCTTCAGTTCGCGCGCGATGTCATGCAGCGTCCTGCTGTCCATTGCGGGGGCATGCTCGTCGCGGACAAGGTGGACCGTCAGCGCGGTTTCCGTCGTGCTGATGGGCCAGATATGCAGGTCATGCAGGTCCACGATATCGGGCAGGGCACGCAGGTAGTCCTCCACCTTCATGCGATCGACCGAACGCGGCACCCGGTCCAGCGCCATGTCCAGCGAATCGCGCAGCAGCGACCATGTGCCGATCACGATGGAGACGGAGACCAGCAGGCTGACCACCGGGTCCACCCACAGCCATCCCGTCATCAGGATGATGCCGCCCGATATCACCACCGCCAGCGCCATCAGCGCATCCGACGCCATGTGCACGAATGCGCCGCGCAGGTTCAGGTCCCCCTTGCCGCCGCTTGCGAACAGCATGGCCGTCACCCCGTTGACGACAATGCCGATGGCGGCGACGACCATGACCGTCATGCCCGCGACCGGATGTGGATGGGCAAGGCGCAGCACCGATTCCCAGATGATCCCCCCCGTGACCAGCAGCAGCGCCACCGCGTTGCCAAGTGCCGCGAGGATGGAGGAACGGCGCAGGCCGTAGGTGAAATTGGCGGTGGGCGAACGCCGCGACAGGATTTCCGCAAGCCACGCCGCCCCAAGGGCGAGCACGTCCGACAGGTTGTGCCCCGCATCCGCCAGCAGCGCGAGCGCGTGCGAGGCGACGCCCCATATGGCTTCGGCGATGACATAAAACAGGTTCAGCGCGATCCCGAAGGCAAAGGCCCGGCCATAGGACGCCGGGGCATGGACGTGGTGATGGCCGAACCCGCCGTGATGGGCGTGGTCGTGCCCGTCATGGCCATGGTCGTCATGGTCATGGCCATCATGTCCATGGTCCCCATGCCCGTCATGCCCGGCGTGGTCATGGTCGTGCCCGTGGCAGGAATCGTCGTGATGCTCGTCGCCCATTGGCGCGCTCTTTCCTCAGTTTCTGCCCCGGTGGCGGTACGCCACGGAACGGGAACTCGCAACAGGGGGACGTGTGGCACGCGTGGGTCGCGCATGCCATGCCACGGAATGCGCCACGGTGCCCTCGCCCCATCCGGGTCGGCATGATATGGCAGGCGCGCCGCACACGGGCAATGGGTGATTGCACGTCACCTGCCCATTCATGTCATGTCCCCTGCCGGAGCGTCATCGTGTCGATGGACCCTTTCCCGATGATCAGACTTACCGAACTGCGCCTGCCCCTTGGCCATGACCGCGAGACGCTGGAGAAGGCCATCGTCGAACGCCTTGGCATCGCCCCGGACGCACTGGAGGGGTTCGGGGTCTTCCGCCGTGGCCATGACGCGCGCCGGCGCGGGCGGATCATGCTGGTCTATACCCTTGACTGCCGGGTGCGTGACGCGGATGCGGTGCTGGCGGCGCATGCGGGTGACCGCAATGTCGCCCCCACGCCCGATACGCGCTATCGCTTCTGTATCGAGGACGGGCCGCAGATTGCCTCCCGGCCGGACTACAGCCGTCCCGTCGTGATCGGGGCCGGGCCGTGCGGCTTCATGGCGGCGCTGGTGCTGGCGCAGATGGGCCTGCGTCCGATCATCCTCGAACGGGGCAAGGTGGTGCGCGAACGCACCGTCGATACGTTCGCACTGTGGCGCAAGTCCATCCTCGATCCCGAAAGCAACGTGCAGTTCGGCGAAGGCGGCGCGGGCACGTTTTCCGACGGGAAGCTCTATAGCCGTGTCAGCGACCCGCGCCATTACGGGCGCAAGGTGCTGGAAGAGTTCGTGCGTGCCGGCGCGCCGGAGGAAATCCTCTACCTCTCCCACCCGCATGTCGGCACGTTCCGCCTTGTCTCCATGGTGGAGCATATCCGTGCGGAGATCGAGGCGCTGGGCGGGGAATACCGTTTTGGCGCGCATGTGGACGAACTGCTGGTGGAGCAGGGGGCGGACGGCGCGCGGCAGGTCGTGGGCGTGCGTCTGGGCGATGGGGAGGTCATCGCGGCCAGGCATGTCATCCTCGCCATCGGGCATAGCGCGCGTGACACCTTCGCCAGCCTGCATGCCAGCGGGGTGGAGATGCAGGCCAAGCCCTTTTCCATCGGCGTGCGCATCGAACATCCGCAATCGGTCATCGACGTCGCGCGCTATGGCACCCGTACGCCGGACCCCGCGCTGGGGGCGGCGGATTATTCCCTGTCCTATCAGGCTTCCAATGGCCGTTCGGTCTATTCCTTCTGCATGTGTCCCGGCGGCACGGTCGTCGCCGCCACGTCGGAGGAGGGACAGGTCGTCACCAATGGCATGAGCCAGTATTCCCGCGCCGAACGCAACGCCAATGCCGGCATCGTGGTGGGCGTGTCGCCGGAGGTGGACTACCCCGGCGGGCCGCTGGCGGGAATCGCGTTCCAGCGCCACTGGGAACGCCAGGCGTTCCTTGCCGGTGGCGGGCGCTATTTCGCCCCGGCGCAGACGGTGGGCGATTTTCTGGCCGGTCGTCCTTCGACCTCGCTGGGGGCGGTCACGCCCTCCTACCGTCCCGGCGTGACGCCGACCGACCTCGCCACCTGCCTGCCGGATTTCGTGGTCACGGCATTGCGTGAGGCGCTGCCGTCCTTCGACCGGAAGCTTGACGGGTTTTCCATGAATGACGCGGTCATGACGGGGGTGGAAACGCGCACCTCCTCCCCCCTGCGCATCCCGCGCGGTGCGGACTGGCAGAGCGTCAATACACGCGGTCTCTATCCCGCGGGCGAGGGGGCGGGTTACGCCGGTGGCATCCTGTCGGCGGGGATCGATGGCATCCGCGTGGCGGAGGCCGTGGCCCTGTCGCTGGCGGGGCGTCCGGTGGACGGACTGGTGCGCAAGGGGATGATGCAGGCGTCGGAGGCGCGGTAGGGGTTTTCGAAGCTTTTTGGAAAAAAGCTTCACCAAAAAACTTTTATCAGTGCTTCGCGCGGCATCGTGCGGGCAGGTGTTCCGGGAACAATGTCCCTGCCAGCCCGTAAGCCCTTTGAGGAATTAAAGTCTTTTTGCTTCTTTTTCTTCAGAAAAAGAAGACCTTTGCCCCACTCTACAGAAACGAAATCGGATCAATATCCACATCCACCCGCGCCCCGCGTTCGGGTTTCACGCGCGACAGCCATTCGCGCATGATCGGCTGGACCGGGATGTTGCGCCGCGCGCGCAGCAGCAGGCGCTGCCGGTGGCGGCCGCGCAGGATGGCAAGCGGTGCTGGCGCCGGCCCCAGCACCTGCACGCCCTCCAGACGCGGTGCCTCCTGCCCCAGCGCGCGGGCGGTCGCGTCGGCGGCTTCGGGTGTGTCCGCGCTGACGATCAGGGCGACGAGGCGGCCGAAGGGCGGCCAGAAGCCGGGACGGCGCTGTTCGGCCTCCTGCTCCATGAAGCTTGCGAAATCGCCGGAGACGAGCGCCTCCATCACCGGATGTTCGGGGACGTAGCTCTGCAGCAGGACATGGCCCTGGGCCTCCGCCCGGCCCGCGCGGCCCGCTACCTGATGCAGAAGCTGCACCGTGCGTTCGGCGGCCCGCAGGTCCCCCCCGCCAAGGCCGAGGTCCGCATCGACGATGCCCACCACCGTCAGGTGCGGGAAATGCCATCCCTTGGCGACGATCTGCGTGCCGATCACCAGGTCGATCTCGCGCCGGGCGATGCGTTCGACCGCATCCGCCGTGGCGGCGGGACCGTGGAGCGTATCGCTCGCCATCACAAGGATACGCGCGTCGGGGAAGGTGGCGCGTGCCTCCTCGGTAATGCGTTCGACGCCGGGGCCTATGGGGGTCAGGCTGTCCTCGGCATTGCATGAGGGGCAGGCGGGGGGCATCGGTTCGTTATGCCCGCAATGGTGGCACGTCAGGATGCGGCGCGCGCGGTGTTCCACCAGCCACGCGGTGCAGTTGGGGCACTGCATCCGGTGCCCGCAGGTCCGGCACAGCGTCAGCGGCGCATAGCCCCGGCGGTTGAGGAACAGCATCGCCTGTTCCTGCCGCCCGATCGCGTCCTCGATCGCCCTAGTCAGCACGGGGGAGAGGAACAGCCCGCGTTCGGGCGGGTCGGCGCGCATGTCGAGTGCCCGCACCTGCGGCATGGACGCATTGCCGTGGCGTGCGCCAAGCCGCAGGTGGCGGTAACGCCCCGCGCCGACATTGGCCAGTGTCTCCAGGCTTGGCGTGGCGGAGACCAGCATGATGGGGGCGGCATCCATGCGTGCGCGCACCACGGCCATGTCGCGCGCGTTGTAGGTCACGCCCTCCTCCTGCTTGAAGGAGGTCTCGTGTTCCTCGTCCACGATGATGAGGCCAAGGCGCGCGAACGGCAGGAACAGCGCCGAGCGCGCACCGACCACCACGCGCGCCGTGCCGTCGGCCACGGCCCGCCATGTCACGCGCCGCAACCGCGCGCCAAGGTCGGAATGCCACAATGCGGGCTGCGTGCCGAAACGCCGCGCGAAACGCCCGGTCCATTGCGAGGACAGCGCGATTTCGGGCAGCAGCACCAGCACCTGCTGTCCCTTTTCAAGGCACGCGGCGATGGCCTCCATATAGATTTCGGTCTTGCCCGATCCCGTCACCCCCTCAAGCAGCGTGATCGAGAACTGGTCCTCCGCCACCGTGTCGCGCAGGGCGCGGGCCACGTCGGCCTGCTCGCCTTCCAGCACGTGGGGCGCGTGTGTGGGGTCGGGCGTGCCAAACGCGGGCGGTGCCGGCAGCACGACCTCGCGCAGGCAGCCTGCCTGCGCCAGCCCGCGCACGACACTGGCGCCGACCCCCGCCTGCTTCGCCAGTTCGGTGGTCGAAAGCGGCGTGCCCGTCCCCGCGACATCCAGGACCTTCTGCCGCGCGGGCGTCAGGCGCAGGTCGGCAGGGATATCGCCCGTCACCTGCCACCCGGCGGCGGGACGCGGGGCGGCGGCCATCGCATTGGCCCGCAGCGCCATGGCCAGCACCATGCCCGGTGGCGACAGGGTATAGGCCGCGACCCAGTCAATGAACCGGCGCAGCGCAGCGGGGATGGGCGGCAGGTCCAGACGCGCGCTGACCGCGCGCAGGCGGCCGGACGCGACAGTGGGCATGGGGGGCGTCATGAATTCGGGCGGCAGGCGCAGTTGCGCGTCCCACACCACGCCGGTTTCGGTGCGCCGGCCCAGTGGCACGGTGACGATATCGCCGGGTTGCAGGTCACCTGCGGGCGGCATGCGGTAATCCAGCGCGCCCGCGAAGGGCAGGGGCAGCATGACCCGTACCCGTTGTGGTGTATCGGGGGGCGTAGTACGGGACGCGCCCGGTTGCGACTCCAGCAGGTCAGGCGTGTGGTTGCGACGCGGCATGCGGGTTTTCTAGCGTCGTGGCGGGCGGATGTCTTGCCTGCTGTTGCATGGGGGGGCACATGGGATCATGAACGGATGTTGCAGCATCCGGCGCAAGGGGGACGACACGCCATGATGGCCATGCAGGCATGCGCATGTTTTCTGGACTGGATGGCGGATGAACGCCGTGCCTCTCCCCGCACGGTGGAGGCCTATCGCGGGGACCTTCACCGCTTCATCGAATTCCTTGGCACCCATATCGGGGGCGAGGTCGATGTGGCGGCGCTCGATACGCTCGGCCTTGCGGACCTGCGGGCATGGCTTGCGTTCGAACATGACCAGGCGCTGCGCCCGCGTCCGGGCCACCGTGTCACCACCCGCGACCGCGCGGCGCGCACGCGCGCACGACGGGTTTCGGCGCTGCGTTCCTTCTTCCGCTACCTCGCGCGGCATCATGGGGTGGACAATCCCGCGCCGACGCTGCTTGCGGCCCCACGGGTGAAGAAGACCCTGCCGCGCCCGCTGAACCATGAAGACGCGCTCGAAGTGCCGCAGGGTGTTGCGGAAATCGCGCATACGCCCATGGCACGCATGCGCGATGGGGCGCTGTTCCTGCTGCTGTATGGCTGTGGCCTGCGCATTTCGGAGGCACTGTCGCTCGACATTACCGACCTTGACCGTGCCATGGCGCTGGGCGGTGGGGCGGATGAAGGCGTGCTGCGCATCAAAGGCAAGGGTGGCAAGGAACGCATGGTGCCCATCCTGCCGGTGGTGGGACGTACCTTACGCGAATGGCGACGCCACCATCCCGCTCCCCTTGCCGGGGCCCCGCTGTTCCCCGGCGTGCGCGGTGGCCGCCTGCAACCCGCCGTGGCGCAGCGCGCGATGCGGGCATGGCGGCACATGGCGGGCCTGCCGGAACATGCAACCCCGCACGCGCTGCGTCATTCATTTGCAACGCACCTGATGGAGGGCGGCGCGGACCTGCGCGTGATCCAGGAACTGCTGGGCCATGCCAGCCTGTCCACGACGCAGCGTTATACCCTTGCCGACGAATCGCGGCTGCTTGACGTATGGAGCCGTGCCCATCCCCGCGCGCAGGTGTAGAAGTATCCCAGCAGGAACCCGGAGTTTCCCTCAGCCATGAACCAGTTCCCCCGCCAGCCCTATCCCCCCATCGACCCCTATGACCACGGATACCTCGATACCGGGGACGGGCACCGGGTCTATTGGGAACTGTGTGGCAATCCCGACGGGATTCCCGTCGTGTTCCTTCATGGCGGGCCGGGGGGCGGGTGTTCCGCGCTGCAACGGCGGATGTTCGACCCGACACGCTACCGCATCCTGCTGTTTGACCAGCGCGGATGCGGGCGCTCCAAGCCGCATGCCTCGCTGGAGCACAACACGACATGGCACCTTGTCGGCGATATCGAGCGCCTGCGCGAGATGACCGGCGTGAGCGCATGGATGGTGTTCGGCGGGTCATGGGGTTCGACGCTGGCGCTGGCCTATGCCCAGACGCACCCCGACCGGGTCACGGCACTGGTGCTGCGCGGGATCTTCACCCTGCGGCGGGCGGAGGTGCTGTGGTACTATCAGGAAGGCGCGTCATGGCTGTTCACCGACAAGTGGGAACGCTTCATCGCCCCGATCCCGCCGGAGGAGCGCAATGACCTGATCGGGGACTATCACCGGCGCCTGACGGGGCCGGATGAAGAGGAACGCAACCGCGCCGCACTGGCGTGGAGCCTGTGGGAAGGGGAGACGCTGACGCTGCTGCCGATGCCCGACATCGCGACGCAGCATGCCGACATCCGCTATGCCACCGCATTTTCACGGATCGAGAACCATTATTTCGTCCATGGCGGCTGGCTGGAGGAGGGGCAGTTGATCCGCGATGTCGGCCTGATCCGCGATATCCCGGCCGTGATCGTGCAGGGGCGTTATGACACCGCCACCCCCATGCGCACGGCATGGGACCTGCACCGTGCCTGGCCGGAGGCGACGTTCCAGCTGATCGACGCGGCGGGGCACGCCATGTCGGAACCGGGGATCATGTCGGCCCTGCTGGACGCAACGGATTCGTTTGCCGACCGGCTGTAGGAATGGCGGTGCTTCCTCCCGGCCGTCACCTGTCCTCATGGCGCGTCGTGGCCTGCATGTTCGTGCTGCCGTGCTGCCTGCAGGCGTGGCCTGCCCATGCGCAGGACGACGGGGCACGGCTGTGTTCGCGCCGCCATGTCGCGCAGGTGCCGCTGCGCAATGATGGCGGATACCTGTCGATTGTCGCGCAGGTGGCCGGGCGTGACCTCAGCCTGCTGGTGGATACGGGATCGGATGGCGGCCTGCTGACGCCCGAAATGGTGCATCGTCTGCGCCTTGGCCTCGACCCGGACCAGCAGACGGTGGTCCATGGGACGGGGGGCACGGCGCATGCCACGCCCAACGCCATCGTGCCCGACCTGCGCATCGGCGGGATCGATTTCGGCGTCATGTCCGCGCCGGTAGGCGTGCTGCCGGGACAGCCCATGATCACGCCGCCGATCGGGGGGCTGATCGGCGGGGATATCCTCTCACGCTTCGACCTCGACATGGATGTGCCCAACGGGCAACTGGGCCTGTGGGAGGTGCATGCGGATTCCATCGCCTGCGCGCAGCCCCCGGCATGGACGGGATGGTATGACACGCTGCCGCTGCAACGGCAGGAAAACCGCTTCATGCTGAGCGTGCGCATCAACGGGCAGCAGGTGATGGCGCTGCTCGACAGTGGCGCGCGCTCGCGCATTGTCTCGCCCCGGCTGGCCGCGCGCCTTGGCGTGCCCGCGCAGAAGCTCGAGACCGATCCCGGTGGCGTCACCAGCGGGATCGACGGGCATGAGGACGTCTATCACTGGCACCGTTTCGACAGCCTGCAGATCGGACACGAACTCGAACGCAATCCCGTCATGACGGTCGCCCCCCTGCGTGAAGGGCTGGAGATGCTGCTGGGTTCGGACTGGTTCGCGGCGCACCGGGTCTGGATTTCGTATGCGACCGGGCAGGCGTTTGTCAGGCCCGCGGCCAGCACGGCAGCGCCTGCCGTAAAGCATCCTGCGGCGGCGCCGGTGGTAAGCCACCCGCAGCCATGAGGGGTATGTGAAGGCGGAATGAAAGTTTTCGGGTGCGGCCTTTTTTTTGAAAAGGGCAGCGTTCTTTGAAGCTTTTTGAAAAAAGCTTCACCAAAAACTTTTGAACGATTGCACGCAGGTTTGCTGCGGGAGTTCATCCCGTCCCCGCATGGGAGGAGGACGGGATGAAGGGAAATCAGCCCTTCAGGTGGGCGTTGCACACGCTGTAATACCCGCCGCCACGCTGGATCCAGCGCAGGCCGCCATTGGCGTTGGTCGCCTTGTTCGCGTTGTACTGGTCAAGGCAGGTGTGCAGGCGGGCCTTGCCTGTCGCTTCCTTGGCGTATTTGGGTGAAACCGCGCTCGGCAGGGTGGCGTTCGTCGCGGCCGGTGCGGCGGTGCTTGCCGCAGCGGCGGGTGCGGCGGCGGGCTTGGGGGCTTCGGCGGGTGCGGCCGCAGGGGCGGTGGCCGGTGTCGCCGCCGTGGCCGGGGTGGCGGCGTCATCGCACTGCGCGGCCTTGAACGCCTTGTAGGTCTGTCCGTTCAGGGTGCCGGCGGTGCGGGCGGTCACGAATTTCTGGTGGCAGGATTTCGACGTTTCACGGGCATGTCCGGTGACGGGCGACAGGCTCAGTGCGGCCGGAAGTACAAGGGCCATGACGGCGGTCAGGCAGGCGCGGCGGGAAAAAATCATGAAAAATGGTCCTCCGGTATGATGGGGCAGGCTGTGATGAAAAGGATTGGGCGCCGCGCGGGGCGGGATGTGCCTAAAGCGCGCTGTCGCCGGTTTCACGGGTGCGGATGCGCACCACGCTTTCAAGGGGGGTGATGAAAATCTTGCCATCACCGATCTTGCCGGTGTTGGCGGCCTGCACGATGGTCTCGACCGTCTGTTCGACCAAGTCGTCGGGCACGGCGACCTCGATCTTGATCTTGGGCAGGAAGCTGACATGGTATTCCGCGCCGCGATAGATTTCGGTCTGTCCCTTCTGGCGGCCGAATCCCTTGACCTCCGACACCGTCAGGCCCTGGATTCCCAGCGGGGTCAGCGCCTCGCGCACGTCGTCGAGCTTGAAAGGCTTGATGATGGCTGTGACAAGCTTCATCTCACCATGTCTCCATTCCTGTCTTTGCGGGTGGGGCCAGTGTGTCGTTGTGCATCCGCATTCCTCCTATACCGCGAGTGTGAGAGACATGTCATCCGTCTTGCATCGCCTGTGCGTCGGTTGGCATCGGTGCGCAGCGTTTGGACAGCGGATGCGTTGCATGCCATATCTGCGTTGCATTGCGCGTGAACACCCCGGCGGGGCCTGCGGTTCCCCCGCGGCGGCCACTGATCAGGACAGAGACGAAGACCATGAGCGAACACATGACACCCCCCCCGCCCACCCAGGCGGACGCGATGGAGGTCGATGTCTGCATCGTGGGGGCAGGCCCGGTGGGCGCGACCCTTGCATGCCGCCTGGCGGTGGAGGGGATGCGCGTGGTCATCATCGACCGCGCCGCCCTGCCGCCGATGGAACATCCTGCCTTTGACGGTCGCGCCTATGCCATCGCGGCCGGGTCGCGCCGCCTGCTGGAGGCGGCGGGCGTGTGGCGGAACCTGCCGATGCCGTCATGCGACATCCGCGAAATCCGTGTCACCGATGGCCGTCCGGGGCAGCCGCCTTCGCCGCTGTTCCTCGAATTCGGGCGCGAGGATGCGACCGAGCCATTCGGTTCCATGATCGAGGCGCGTGCCCTGCGTGTCGCGCTGAACGCCACGCTGCACGCAACGCCCGGTGTCACCGTCCTTGCCCCGGACGAGGCCACGGTCGTGCGCCGGGCCGAAGGCGCGCTGGTGACGACACGCAGCGGGCGCACCATCTCCGCGCGCCTTGTCGTCGCGGCGGAGGGACGGCGCAGCCCCCTGCGCACGCAGGCCGGGATCGTGGTGACGCGCCTGCCGTACCACCAGTGCGGGATCGTGTGCGCCGTGGCCCATGAACGCCCGCATGAAGGCCGCGCGCTGGAACATTTCCTGCCCGCCGGCCCGTTCGCGCAACTGCCGATGGCGGGGACGGCGGAACATCCCAACCTGTCCGCGCTGGTCTGGACGGACGAAGAAAAGCTGGCCCACCGCCTTGCGGAACTGCCGGACGAGGCCTTTACCCACGAAATCCACCGGCGCATGGGCGACTGGCTGGGGGCCGTAACCCCGGTGGGACGGCGCTGGGTCTATCCGCTGTCGGCGCAGTATGCGCAGCGCTACATCGACACGCGCCTCGTGCTGGTGGGGGATTCGGCCCACGGGATCCATCCCATTGCCGGACAGGGGCTCAACCTTGGCTTCCGCGACGTGATCGCGCTGTCGGACATCCTGGCGGGCGTGCATGCGCGTGGTGGCGATGTGGGCGCGCCCGATGTCCTGCGCGATTACCAGGCGCGCTGCCGCCCGGCCAACATGCTGATGCTCGCGGCGACGGATGCGCTCGAACGGCTGTTTGGCAACGACAATCCCGTACTGCGCCTGGCGCGTGATATCGGGCTGGCGGGGGTGAACCGCATCACGCCGCTGCGCCGGGCGTTCGCGCGCCACGCCATGGGGCTGTAACGGGTCGCCTGCGCGTTTCGTGTTATCCTTTCGTCTTTCCTGAACGGACGCTCCGACATGTCTGAACGTCAATCCACCCCTCCCATGACCAACCACAGCCGCCCGCCGGTCCTGCCGCCCACGCTGTCGGGCATCGATATCGACGCCCTGTGGCATGAGATCGTCGAGGGGGCGTGCGGGTGCTGCGACCCGCTGGTCAAGGGCCTGCTGGCCACCGGGATCCGCAACCATGCGACCTTTGGCGCGGCCCTTGCGGCGCTGATCGGGCGCAAGCTGGACGATCGCGCCGTCGCGGACGATGCGCTGTCCGAACTGGTGACGGAGGTGTTCGCCGCCGATCCCGATATCGTTGCCGCCGCCGCCGCCGACCTTGTCGCCATCCGCGAACGCGATCCCGCGACGGGCAATTACGCGACGCCCTTCCTGTTCTTCAAGGGATACCACGCGGTGCAGAGCTATCGCGTCGCGCACTGGCTATGGAACAACGGGCGCGAATATCTTGCGCTGCACCTGCAAAGCCGGTCTTCGGAACTGTTTGCGGTGGACATCCACCCGGCCGCGCGCCTTGGGCGGCGCATCCTGTTCGACCATGGCACGGGCATCGTGATTGGCGAGACCTCGGTGCTGGAGGACGATGTCTACCTCCTGCAGGGGGTGACGCTGGGCGGCACGGGCAAGAACGTGGGCGACCGCCATCCCAAGGTGCGGCGCGGCGTGCTGATCGGGGCGGGGGCCAAGATCATGGGCAATATCGAGATCGGGGAAGGGGCGAAGATCGGCGCGGGGTCGATCGTCCTTGAATCGGTCGCACCCTATACCACCGTCGTCGGCAATCCCGCGCGCGCGGTGGGCACGCGCCATTCCTCGCTTCCGGCCTTTACCATGGACCAGATGCTTCCGCCGCTCGACTACATCATCTGATGGCGGGGCCCGGCGCGCGCGATACTGGCGGGGCGGATGTCGTCGTCGTGGGTGGCGGCCCGGCGGGCCTGTCGGCGGCGGAGGTCCTGTCCGCCGCCGGATGCCGCGTGTGTGTGCTGGAACAGCGCCCCACCGTGGGGCGGAAGTTCATGATGGCCGGGCGCGGCGGGCTGAACCTGACACATTCCGAACCGATGGCGCGTTTCATGGCGCGTTATGGCGTGGCGCGGCCCCACCTTGATGCCGCCCTTGCGGCCTTTGGTCCCGATGACATGCGTGCATGGGCGGCGGGACTGGGGCAGCCCTGCTATGTCGGCAGCAGCGGCCGGGTCTTTCCCGTCGCGATGAAGGCCTCCCCCCTGCTGCGGGCATGGATTGCGCGGCTGGAGGGGGCGGGCGTGCGGATCATGACGCGGCATCGCTGGCTTGGCTGGGACGCGGCGGGGCATGTCCGTGTCGCGGGGCCGGACGGGACGGAGGCCAGCCTGCACGCCGATGCGCTGGTGCTGGCGACGGGTGGGGCAAGCTGGGCGCGGCTGGGGGCCGATGGCGCATGGCGCGACATCGTGGCGGCGCGTGGCGTGGGCGTTGCCCCGTTCCGGCCCGCCAATTGCGGCTTTCGCATTCTCTGGTCCGACCTGATGCGTACCCGCTTCGAGGGCGCGCCCCTGCACGGGATCGCCCTGCGGATCGGCGATCTCTGCGCACGCGGGGAGGCCGTGGTCACCCGCAACGGGATCGAGGGCGGCGTGGTCTATGCCCTGTCCGCGCCCATCCGCGATGCGATTGCACGACAGGGACAGGCGCGCATCCATATCGACCTGCGTCCCGACATGGACATCGCGCAGGTGACGCAGCGTCTGGCGCGCGTGCGAGGACGCGAAAGCGTGTCGAATCTGCTGCGCAAGGCGCTGCGCCTGTCGCCGGTCATGCTCGCCCTCCTGCGCGAGGGGGCGGGCGTCAGCCTGCCGCGTGAACCGGGGGCGCTGGCGGCCCTGATCAAGGACGTGCCGCTGGTGGTGGAGGGGACGGATGACCTTGACCGGGCGATTTCGGTGGCCGGTGGCGTGCGCTGGGACGATGTGGACGCGCACCTGATGCTGCGCGCGCTGCCCGGCGTGTTCGTCGCGGGGGAAATGGTGGATTGGGAAGCGCCCACCGGCGGCTACCTGCTGCAGGCCTGCATTGCGATGGGGCGCTGGGCGGCGGATGGCGTGGTGCAATGGTTGCATGACACCCCCAAGGGGCTGTATCCGTCAGCGCCATGACGGTAGCGATCACGATTGGGGAGAGACGCGGGGCCACCGCAGGCGATGGCCCCGTCACGATGGACCTTGCGGAACTGCTGTCCACCCGCCTGCTGGTGCAGGGCAATTCCGGGTCGGGCAAGTCGCACCTGCTGCGCCGCCTGCTGGAACAGTCCGCGCGTCTGGTGCAGCAGGCGATCATCGACCCCGAAGGCGATTTCGTCAGCCTTGCCGACCGTTACGGCCATCTGGTCATCGACGCCGCCGAACATACCGAGGCCGCGCTGCAGGCGGCGGGCGAGCGCATGCGCGTGCATCGCGCCTCCGTCGTGCTGAACCTCGAAGGCGTGGATGCGGAGGTGCAGATGCGCCGGGCTGCCGCCTTCCTTGGCGGCATGTTCGAGGTGCCGCGCGAATACTGGTATCCCGTGGTCGTCGTGGTCGATGAGGCGCAGATGTTCGCCCCGGCGGCGGCGGGCGAGGTCTCGGACGAGGCCCGGCGCGCTTCCCTTGGCGCGATGACCAACCTGATGTGCCGCGGGCGCAAGCGCGGGCTTGCGGGCATCATCGCGACGCAGCGGCTGGCGAAACTGGCGAAGAATGTCGCGGCGGAGGCCTCCAATTTCCTGATGGGGCGCACCTTCCTCGATATCGACATGATGCGCGCCGCCGACCTGCTGGGCATGGAGCGCAGGCAGGCCGAAAGCTTCCGCGACCTTGAACGTGGCTGTTTCGTCGCCCTCGGCCCCGCCATCAGCCGCCGTCCGCTGGCGGTGCGGATCGGCCCGGTGGAAACCGAAAGCCGCTCGGCCGGGCCTGCCCTGATGCCGTTCGAACCCACCGCCCCGACCGAGGAAATCCGCGAACTGATCCTTACCCCCGTGCCGGAGCGTGAACTGCCCGCGCGTACGCCGCGTCCCGTGGCCCCGCCGCCCGACATCCTTGCGCAACTGGCGGCCCATGCGGATGTCGCCCGCGCGGAAGCCGAGGTGGAGGCACAGGCCACGCCCGAGATCGACCCCGCAGAACAGAAGCAGCGTTTCGCCGCGATCCTTGCCGACATATTGCAAGACGAGGAAGCAGGATTCCGTCCGGTCCATGTGCTGTATCAGGATTTCCTCGTGCGCTGCCGGATCGAGGGAATGGGACGTCAGGCGTTGGACATGCCGCGTTTCCGTCGCGCGCTGGCGACCGCGCGGGCCGGCGTGGATGCCCGCACGGCGCAGACTGATGTGTGGCAGCAGGCCGAACAGATGGCCTCCGCCCTGCCCGAAGACGTGCAGGGGATCTTCCTGCTGATTGCCCGCAGTGCGCTGGAAAAGCTGCCGTGCCCGTCGGATGCGACGATCGCGCGTGCCTATGGCACTCATTCGCTGGGCCGGGCGCGGCGGCAACTGGCGTATCTGGAGGAACAGAACGTCATCGTCCTGCGCATGGACGGGATGGGCCGACGCAGTGCCGTTATCGTCGGCCTTGGCTGGGAAACCGCACCGGCCCTGCCCGACGCACCCGCGTAAGGGAATGTCCTGAAAACATTCAGAAGTTTTTGGTGAAGCTTTTTCCAAAAAGCTTCGAAAGACGCCGCCTTTTTGAAAAAGATGGACCCCAAGAACTTTTTTTTGACTTTTCAGGGTTCACGGATATTTTCAGATCATATCCTGAAACCTGTACCGAAATGAATCGGGGAACATATGCGGCGTCGCGATTTCATGTCATGCGGATCTGCCGCCATGCTGTTCCCGGCCTTTGCCCGTGCGGCGGTGCCTTCCATCCTTTCCGATTATGAACACGCCACGGGCGGGCATGTCGGCGTCTATGCCCACAATATCGCAACCGGGCGCAGGCTGCTGTGGCGCGCGAACGAACGCTTTGTCATGTGTTCCACCTTCAAGGCGTCGCTGGCGGCCTGCGTGCTGTCGCATGTCGATCAGGGGCGCGACGGGCTGGACCATATCATTCCCCTGACCGCTGCCGACATTCAGGACTGGTACGCCCCCGTGGCAAAGGCCGCACTGGCGCAGGGACGCGCTGGCCTGTCGGTGGGGGACATGTGCGAGGGCGCCGTGGAGCAGAGTGACAATAGCTGCGCCACGTTGCTGCTGTCGCGCATTGGCGGGCCATCCGCGCTGACGGCGTTCTGGCGCGCGATGGGGGATACCACGACACGTCTGGATGATCCCGAACCGTACCTGAACCGCACGCCTGCCGGTGGGGTGCGCGATACCACGACGCCTGCGTCCATGGCGGCGATCATCCAGAAACTGGTGCTGGGCACGGTCCTGTCGGCGCCGTCACGCGCACTCCTGACCCGCTGGCTGGTCGGATGCCAGACGGGGAAGAACCGGTTGCGTGCAGGATTGCCGGCGAACTGGGTGGTGGGGGACAAGACCGGCAACAATGCCCGTGACGCCGCAGGTGATATCGCGGTGGCATGGCCCCGGCCCGATACGCCCATTGTCATGTGCGTCTATACGCGCGGTGGGACACCCACGGAACAGCAGTTCGCCGCAGTCTTTTCCGGTATCGGACGGCTGGTGGCGCAGACCTTGTGAACAAAGGTTTCTGGTGCCGTCCTGTCTTTGAAAAGGCAGCGTTCTTTCGAAGCTTTTTGTAAAAAGCTTCGAAAGAAAACAAATCTCTGAAAAATCCAGCATCCGGAAATGCCTTCCCAAAAAAAAACAGGCCCTGCACCCGGGGAGGGAGCAGGGCCTGTCCTGTCAGTAAAAGGCGGGCTGGATCAGCGTTTCCACCAACCCGTGCGCCGTTTCGGGGCAGGGGCGGCTTCGGCGGTTGCCGGTTCCGCCGGTGCGGTCTCTTACACAGCCGTCGTTTCCACCTTCTTGCGGCGGGTCCGGGTCGCCTTGCGGGCCGGGGCCTTTTCTTCTGCTGCGGGTTCGGCCTCGGGGGCCGGGGGGGCCGCAGGTTCAGCCTCCACCTTCTTGCGACGCGTCACGCGACGGGCCTTGGGCTTTTCCTCGGCCTTTTCCGCCGCGACCGGGGCAGCAGCTTCGGGGGCGGCGTCAGCAGCCGTGTCCGATGCTTCCTTGGCGGCCTTGGCCGTGCTGGTGCGACGGCGGGTCGGGGTCTTGGCGGCCGTGGCGGTGGTGCGCGTCGTGGTGGCGCGCCGGCGGCGGGGTTTTGCCTCCGTCACGGTTTCTTCGGCCTTCTCCCCTGCTGCCGTGTCGGCGGCAGGGGCGACGGTTTCCGCCGGTTCCTCGGCTTCGGCCTTCTTCGCACGGCTACGGGTGGTCGTCGTGGTGGCCTTGCGCGTGGTCGTGCGGCGGCGGCGCGGCTTTTCCTTTGCCTCGGCCTCTGCCTCGATCGCCACTTCCGGCTGCACTTCGGCCACCGGTTCCGGCGTCTCGATCTCCACCGTCTCCACCTCCACAGGGGCTTCCACGGGCGTTTTCACAGGCGCTTCGGCTTCAGGCGTGGCGGGTTCTGCGGTCACGACCGTTTCCGTCGTCGTGATGGGACGGTTCGTGCGGCGGGTGCGCCGACGCGGTGCGCGACGGGGCTTTTCCTCCTCGGCGGCGGGGTTTGCGGGCGCTTCCTCCTCGACCACCACGACCGGGCCTTCCGGTTCGATGACCGGGGTCGCCGCAGGCGTCGTCGTCTGTTCGATCACGTCGAAGATGTCGATGATCGCATCGCCAAACGGATCGGCAGGCGTCGGGCCCTTGTAGCCAACCTCGACCACCGGTTCGGGGACGGCGACAACTTCCGGCTCCACCGTCTCGGTGCCCTGCGTCTCGACCTCGCGGTTCGCGCTGCTGCGACGGCGACGGCGACGGCGGCGGCGGCGATGGTCCGTGCCCGAGGCCGCGTCCTCGTCCGTCAGGGCGGTGGCATCCGGGGCCGCAGTCCCGCCTTCCGCCGTGGTGGCGGGCGGTTCGCTGTGGATCGGGATTTCACGCACGCCTGCCGTTTCGGTGTGCGGGGCCTCTGGCTCGGCCGTGATGGCCGGGGCGGACGCCTCGAACTGCGCCGTCTGCGGACGGGTGCGTTCGATGCGCGATTCCGCCGCATGCAGCGTGGAGTCGGCGGCGAACGTCACATGCATCTTGTGACGTTCCTCGATCTCATGCAGCCATGCGCGCTTGTTGTTGAGGATGTAGAGCGCGATTTCGGGGGCGACATGCACCGTGACCGCGGCGGCGCGACGCTGCATGCCTTCGTCCTCGATGGCGCGCAGGACGTGCAGGGCGGAACTTTCGACCCCGCGGATGATGCCCGTCCCCTCGCAGTGCGGGCAGGGGGTGAACGTCGATTCCGCGATGGAGGGACGAAGCCGCTGGCGCGACATCTCCAGCAGGCCGAAATGCGAGATGTGGCCCACCTGGATGCGCGCGCGGTCATTGCGCAGAGCTTCCTTCAGGCGACGCTCCACCATGCCGTTATGCTTGCGGCTTTCCATGTCGATGAAATCGATCACGATCAGGCCCGCAAGGTCACGCAGGCGCAGCTGGCGCGCCACTTCGTCCGCCGCCTCGAGGTTCGTGCGCAGGGCCGTTTCCTCGATGTTGCGTTCCTTCGTCGCGCGGCCGGAGTTCACGTCGATCGCGACCAGCGCCTCGGTCTGGTTGATGACGAGATAGCCGCCCGAACGAAGCTGTACCGACGGCGACAGCATGGAATCCAGCAGCCCCTCCACCCGGTAGTGGGAGAACAGCGTCTGCCCGTGGTCCTGCCACAGCCGCACCTTCTGCGCGTTCTGGGGCATGAGCATGCGCATGAACTCGCGCGCGGATTTCCACCCGGCCTCGCCATCGATCAGGATCTCGCCCACCTCGCGGGTATAGATGTCGCGGATGGCGCGCTTGATCAGGCTCGCTTCCTCATAGATCAGGGCCGGGGCCACGGATTTGAGGGTATGTTCGCGGATGTCGTCCCACAGGCGCAGCAGGTATTCGCAGTCGCGCATGATCTCCGCACGCGGGCGCTGTGCGCCGGCGGTGCGCACGATCATGGCCATGCCGTGCGGGATCTGCAGTTCGGCGATGATTTCACGCAGGCGGCGGCGGTCGGCCACGGACGTGATCTTGCGCGAAACACCCCCGCCGCGCAGCGAGTTGGGCATCAGAACGCAGTAACGCCCCGCGAGCGAGACATAGGTCGTCAGCGCAGCACCCTTGTTGCCGCGCTCTTCCTTGACCACCTGCACCAGCAGGATCTGGCGGCGGCGGATGACTTCCTGGATCTTGTAGTTGCGCAGGAAACGCGCGATGCGGCGCTGGGCCTCCGGCTCGTCGCCGGTGTCGTTCTCGCCACCGACGGTCTCGGGCTCGGCTTCTTCCGCCTCGCCATCGCGTGCGGCGGTTTCCTCCGTGGCGTCGTCTTCGCCTTCGGCCTTCTCGTCATCCTCGCGCGCGTTGCGGGCTTCTTCGGCGCGGCGCTCTTCTTCCTGCAGCGCCAGCAGCTTTTCGCGGTCGGCGACAGGGATCTGGTAGTAGTCGGGGTGGATTTCGCTGAAGGCGAGGAAGCCGTGGCGGTTGCCGCCATAATCGACAAAGGCGGCCTGCAGGCTGGGTTCGACCCGGATTACCTTGGCAAGGTAGATATTGCCCTTGAGCTGCTTCTTCGCCGCGGCCTCGACATCGTAGTCTTCAAGCCTGTTACCATCCATCACGACCACGCGGGTTTCTTCCGCGTGTGTCGTGTCGATCAGCATGCGTTTGGTCATTAAAACGGGAACTCCGGTATGTCCGGTTCGTGCGTCCGTCCCGCGCAATGCCCCACGGAATGTTCCGGGGGCGGCGGGAACGGGAATGGGAACGGACAGCAACATCAATTGAAAAAGGGTGACCGGATCCGGCACTGATCCCATGGCAGGCGTCACGCGCGACGGCGACGGCATGCGTGGCATCGTGGCCCGGCGTCGTGCCGTGCCATGACATGCATGTCCCTGTCGCGTCGGCGGATATGTCCACCGTGGTCATCACTCCATCCTCGGCCATCTGTGGGAAGGTCCGGTCCCGCATGGCGGGAGGGGCCTTCGTGAAAAAATATCGACAGGTCCGTGTCACCCGGCCTCCTGTCGATCGGGAGCGCCGGTGCGGTGGCCTTTGTCGCGCGCATGGTCCGCGAAAGCGGCATTCCCGTGACATGGATTCGGTCCGGAAAAGGCTTGCGGGCGCGCGCCTGCTGGCTGCCGGATGGATTCGCGCCGTCGAACGGCGTGTCAGGGCACGAGCAATCTCCCGTCGGCCTGACGTTCGGACGTCGCACGCCCACCACTGCCTGCCACCATGGCGCAACCGCGCGCTTCCTGCAAGCCTTGCGAATGTTTATGTCACTGACGCGGGCGCGGCGTGATGGTATCGTGGCGTAGCCCGACACCCGACCTGTCCCATGAAGGCCATATCGCAGCATGCGCACCGTATCTTCCGCCGATATGCAGCACGCCCGTGGCACTGCCGCCACGCCGGGCGCGCCCTCCGACGCCGCAGGCCCGACGCCACCGCATATGGCGCGGGGCGGCGGCCCGCTGGACCTGCGCGTGGCGGTGCACCGGCGCACGCTGCTTGCCGGGATCGCCATGGCCGCCATCGCGCCGGTGCGCGCATCCGGCGCGGTGACGCACCATGCCGCCGCCCATGCCGCCGCCACCCACGCCACGGCCCCCCATGCCGCCACGCACGGGACGCTGCACCGTCCGGCCATCGTGGGGCGGGCGGAACCGCCGCGCCCGCTCATCATGCTCGACCCCGGCCATGGCGGAAAGGATCCGGGGGCGATCGGCGTTTCCGGCACCTATGAAAAGCATGTGGCGGAAGCGGCGGCCGCCGAACTGCAGCGCCAGTTGATCGGCAGCGGGCGCTACCGCGTGGCGATGACGCGCGCCGATGACCGTTTCATCCCGTTGGAGGGGCGGGTGGACCTTGCGCATACCCACAAGGCGTCGCTGTTCATTTCCATGCATGCCGATGCCCTGCATGACCGCATGGTACGCGGCGCGAGTGTCTATACCCTGTCATCGCACGCATCCGACGCGCAGGCGGCGGCCATCGCGCGTTCGGAAAACAGCGCGGACCGCTTTGGCGGCCCGCAGGTGCATGCGACCTCGCCCGAGGTGCAGGAAATCCTCGCCAGCCTCGTGACCGAGGAAACGCGCCATGGGGCCGCGCACATGGCCAGCAGTATCGTCACCTCCTTCCGCCCGCGCATCAGCCTGCTGACGCATCCGGCGCGGCATGCCTCCTTTGTCGTGCTGAAATCCGCGGACATCCCCTCCGTGCTGGTGGAGATGGGGTTCATGTCCAACCACCTGGACGAGGCCGCGCTGCGGCAGTCCGCGCACCGCATGGTCGTGGCGGGCGCCATGGTGCAGGCGATCGACAGGTATTTCGCCTCCGCCTCGATGGTGACGCGGGTGACGGGATAGGAAGCGGGGAAGGGCGCATTATGTGTTGCAATCGGTGGTCTGCGCTGTATTGTGCCCGACATGGCAACGGACAGGCACATTCAGGCAGGTTTGACAGGCGCGCAGGCGTCCGTGTCCCTGCATGCATGCGACCGCACCGGACTCCTTCGTCTTCTACGACTTATCCGCCCCTGAGCGGTCAGGGCCGGCCTGTTCCGGTACGCCCAGGGGAAAGTCGGGCCGCGTCGTGCGGCCACCATGAAACGAATGACGCATTCCCGCCCGGCATGGCCCGGTGTGGAATGCCGGTCCCACATCCGGATATGTCCGAGGTATTTCCATGACCATCAATCATCCGTCCTTCGGGCGCATCGACGAAAACCGTGTCATCATTTTCGACACGACCCTGCGTGACGGGGAGCAGTCCCCCGGCTTTTCCATGAACATGGCCGAAAAGCTGCGCATGGCCGAGGCGCTGGGCGACCTGGGCGTCGATGTGATCGAGGCGGGATTTCCCGTCGCGTCGAAGGGCGATTTCGACAGCGTGGCGCAGATCGCGCAGACCGTGAAGACGGCCGTGGTCTGCGCGCTGGCGCGCAGCGGCGGCAAGAACGACATCGCCAGCGCGGGCGAGGCCATCCGCCAGGCGAAGCGCGGGCGCATCCACAACTTCATCTCCACCTCGCCGCTGCACATGAAATACAAGCTGCGCATGGAGCCTGAGACCGTGCTGGAGGTCATCAAGGCGGGCAACACGGCGGCGCGCCAGTTCACCGATGACGTCGAATGGTCGGCGGAGGACGGGTCGCGCACCGATCCCGATTTCCTGTGCCGCTGCGTTGAGGCGGCGATCAAGGCCGGGGCCACGACGATCAACATCCCCGATACGGTCGGCTATTCCACGCCGGAGGACATGGCCCGCATCTTTGCCGACCTGCGCGCGCGCGTGCCGGGGGCGGACGGGGTGATTTTTTCCACCCACAACCACAATGACCTCGGCCTGGCGGTGGCGAACACGGTTGCGGCCCTGCGCGCGGGTGCGCGGCAGATCGAATGCACGATCAACGGCATTGGCGAGCGCGCGGGCAATGCCGCGCTGGAGGAAATCGTCATGGTCCTGCGCACGCGCCATGACGTCCTGCCCTATACCACCGGCATCCAGACCGAAAAGCTGCTGAAGATGTCGCGCATGCTCTCGACCATCACCGGCTTTGACGTGCAGCCCAACAAGGCGATCGTCGGGCGCAACGCCTTTGCCCATGAAAGCGGCATCCATCAGGACGGTATCCTCAAGAACGCCGCGACGTATGAGATCATGACGCCCGAAAGTGTCGGCTGGACGCGCTCCTCGCTGGTGCTGGGCAAGCATTCGGGTCGCGCGGCCTTCCGCGACAAGCTCAAGGCCATGGGCTACGACGCGTTGGACGAGGCGCAGTTCAACGACGCGTTCAACCGTTTCAAGGACCTCGCCGACCGCAAGAAGGTCATCTATGACGAGGATCTGGTCGCGCTGGTCGATGACGAGGTGCGCGATCATGCCCGCATCCGCTTCGTTGCGCTGGACGTGTCCGCGGGTTCACGCCGCCCGGCGCAGGCGGAACTGACGCTGGAGGTCGATGGCAAGGAAGAGCACGCCACCGCCGCGGGGCAGGGGCCGGTCGATGCGGCGTTCAACGCCATCCGCGCCATTGTCGCCCATGATGCGACGCTGCAACTCTATTCCGTTGGCGCTGTGACCGAAGGCAGCGACGCGCAGGCACGTACCACCGTGCGTCTGGAGGAAGGCGGCAAGATGGTGGACGGGCAGGGGGCCGATGCCGATACGCTGGTGTCCGCCGTGCGTGCCTATGTCCACGCCCTGAACAAGCTGCTGGTCAAGCGTGACCGTGCGGAGCCCGCCGAACTGACGGCGTGAAGTGCGTTGATGGAAGGGACAGTAAAAGTTGATGGATGTCGCCTTTTTTTTCAAAAAGGCGATGTTCTTTAAAGCTTTTTGAAAAAAGCTTTACCAAAAACTTTTGATGACGTCAGGCTGTTTTAAATGGGAAAGGGCTTCGCCATGGTGGTGAAGCCCTTTTTCGTTGGGATGCGTTACTGCGGGTAGTAGCCGCCCTGGTCCTGCGAATATCCACTCTGGGGATAGGCCGCGCCCTGCGGGTAGGCCCCGGGGGGATAGGTTTCCTGCTGCGGGTAGGACTGCTGCGAATAGCCCTGCTGCTGCGGGTAGGCCCCCTGCGGATACCCCTGCTGGGAATATCCCTGTTGCGGATAGCCCTGCGGGTAGGACGGCGTGGCGTAACCGCCGGGACGTGCGCCGGGGCAGCTTTGCGGCGGGTATCCGGGTGGCAGCGCCGTGCCGTTGGGGCAGATGTAGCTTGGCGGGCCACCATCGGAACGCCTGCGCGGGGTGGTCGCGGCCCCCACGGCGGCGCCGCCGCCGGCCCCTGCGAGCGCACCGATGGCCGCCCCTTCGCCCCCACCGGCAAGGGCGCCGATCGCGGCACCGCCGCCCGCCCCGATCAGGCCACCGGCGATCGCACGCTGACCCGGATCATAATTGTCGGTGCAGGCGACCATCGTCATGGAAGCGGCGGCAAGGGTCGCAACCGCGAGCGGTCGGCGCAGTAAATCGTGAAGGATCATTCTCATCAATCTCTGGTGCGGGGGCGGCGGAACTGCCGCGACCGGCAAAGGGTCATATTGTAGTGTGCGCCGCACAGGAAAGGATATCCTGCGTGATAAAATTTGGGCATTTTGTAACAAAGCGCCTTGGCGGCCATAAATTAACGAATTAAAACCATGTCTCCTCTTGCTCCCATCCGTCAGCACCGGTAAGCACTCGACCTGATCCAGATTTTTCGGCAGGCGAACAGGCGCGGCATGGCCGTGTCATCGGGTCGAAGCTGCGGAATGGGTCATGGCTGGTTTGTTGTCGGGAGTTTTGGATGTTTGCTCGTGTGCTGGGTCTGCTGTCCGCTGATATGGCGATTGACCTCGGCACGGCCAATACACTGGTCTATGTCAAGGGACGCGGCGTCGTCCTGAATGAACCTTCGGTCGTTGCCCTGGCCGAGGTGCGGGGCAAGAAACAGGTTCTGGCCGTTGGGGAGGAAGCCAAGCTGATGGTTGGCCGTACCCCTGGCAATATCACGGCCATTCGCCCGCTGCGCGATGGCGTGATCGCCGATTTTGAAGTTGCGGAGGAGATGATCAAGCACTTCATCCGCAAGGTGCATAATCGGCGCATGTTTGCCAGCCCGTTGATTATCGTATGTGTCCCGTCCGGGTCAACCGCAGTCGAACGGCGCGCCATCCAGGAAAGCGCCGAGAGTGCCGGCGCGCGCAAGGTCTTCCTGATCGAGGAGCCGATGGCGGCCGCGATCGGCGCGGGCCTGCCGGTGACAGAACCGTCGGGCAGCATGATCGTCGATATCGGCGGCGGCACGACCGAAGTGGCGGTCATCTCCCTCGGCGGTATCGTCTATGCCCGTTCCGTCCGGGTGGGTGGCGACAAGATGGACGAGGCCATCATCTCCTACATCCGGCGCAACCATAACCTGCTGATCGGTGAAAGCTCCGCCGAGCAGATCAAGATCGGCCTCGGTTCCGCCATCCCGCCCGATGACCCGGATGATGCCGGCCCGTGGCGGGAGGTCAAGGGCCGCGACCTGATCAACGGCGTGCCGCGTGAAGTGGTGGTGTCGCAGGCGCAGATTGCCGAAAGCCTTGCCGAACCCGTCAGCCAGATCCTTGATGCGGTGACCACCGCGCTGGAGAACACGCCGCCTGAACTGGCCGCCGACATCGTGGACAAGGGCATCGTGCTTACGGGTGGCGGTGCGCTGCTGTATCGCCTGGACGAGGTGCTGCGCCGTGCGACTGGCCTACCGGTGACGGTGGCGGAGGACGCGCTGTCGTGCGTTGCGATGGGCACCGGGCGCGCGCTTGAGGAAATGAAGCGGTTGCGCAATGTGCTGACAAGCATGTACTGACGGTATCGACGCCATGCCACTGGCCAGCGTGGCGCAGGACAAGACAAGGGGAATGCAGGACTATGGGGGGCCGGCGCTCAGGCACGTTCGATAGGTCCGGCCGGCGCGTGGACAGGTACGGGAAAGGGGCATGGTAATGCCGGTTTCCATCCAGTCCCGTCAGGCGATGGGCAAGCTTGTGCTGCCGTTCCTGATCCTTGTCGCGTGTGGCATCATCCTGCTGGGCAAGGCGGACCGTCCCCTGATCGAACATATGCGCATGCAGGTGGCCGACATGCTCGCCCCGGCCTATGGCCTTGTGGCATGGCCACAGGCGCGGTTGCGTGAACTTTCGGGGAATCTTCAGGACATCCGCAACCTGGAGGCGGAAAATATCCGCCTGCGCACCGAAAATGCCAACCTGCAGCACTGGTATGACGTGGCGGCGGCGCTGGCGGATGAAAATGCGACGCTGAAGGCCAACCTGCACTGGATCCCCGACGATGCGCCTTCCTATGTCACCGGGCGCGTGGTGCGCGACACCAGCGGCCTGTATGCGCGCGCGGTGCTGCTGTCGATCAATCCCGACACCAACGTGCGCAAGGATGGCATCGCCCTTGACGGTGCGGGGCTTGCGGGGCGCGTGACCGAGGTGGGCAAGCGGTCGGCGCGCGTGCTGCTGATTACCGATTCCTCCAGCAGGTTGCCCGTGACGCTGGAATCGAGCCATGCGGCGGCGATCATGGCGGGGGACAATTCCGCCACGCCGAAGATCATCTATTACCCGCAGGACAACATGCCGGTGGAGGGGGAGCGCGTCGTGACCAACGGCGAAATCGAATCCCTGCCGGCTGGCCTTCCGGTCGGGCATGTCCATTACCTGCGTCCCGGCACGCCGGTGGTGATCCCGGCCGCCGCGCTGGAGCATCTCGATATCCTGCGGATATTCAACTATGCCGATGCGGTCGTCCCGCCTGATGCGCCGGGGCGCATACCGCTGCCTTCCGTCGGGCGGACCATGACCCTTCCGCCCCAGTTCCAGCCGAAGCGGGGATGAAGGGGTGCATGGATGAAACCGCTTCCCCCGCCATCGCTGAAGCCCGAGATCCAGCCGCGTGCCGGTCTGGCCCACGGCACGGACCTGTTCGTACGGCACTGCCTGCCGTGCCTGTTCGTGCTGGTGGTGACGCTGGTGCTGTCCGCGCCGCTCAATATCCCCGCGCAGGCGGAACTGATGCCGGCCGTCGTGCAGGTGTCGGTCTTCCTGTGGTCGGTGTTCCGCCCGGCGCTGATGCCGTCGGTTGCGGTGTTCGGGCTGGGGCTGTGTGTCGATCTGCTGAGTTTCGAGCCACCGGGCGTCCTGCTGCTGATCATGCTGGTGGTGCATGGGATCGGGCTTTCGGGGCGTTACGTGCTGGCGCGCCTGAATGTCTTCGTGCTGTGGCTGGTGTTCGGGGTTGTCATGGTGTTCGCAACGGCGCTGCAATGGGTGCTGTGTTCGGCGCTGGCGCTGCATCTTGTGGAAACGATACCATTCATGTTCGAAAGCATCTTGGCATTCGGCAGCTTTCCGGTGCTTTATGTCATATTCGTCTGGACTTACCGCTTTATCGTCAACGACGCGAATCGCGCCTGAACAGGGCTGATGGATCAGACGTCTTCCGATCTGCCCGGATGGGTGAATGAAGTTTCGCACTAAGAAAACAGGTACGCGGCTGATGACCAGCCCGGAGGAAGGCAAGAATCCTTCCCGGGGTGTTTTTACACGTCGTGCATTGCTGCTGATGGCGGCGCAGGGGGCCGTACTCGGCACGCTGGCGCAACGCCTGTACGGCCTGCAGGTTCGTGACGGCAGCCATTATGCACGGCTTGCGGAAAACAATCGGTTAAGCAAACGCTTTTTTGCGCCGCCGCGCGGGCGCATTACCGACCGGTTCGGCATCGCGGTCGCGGCGAACAAGGTGAACTGGCGCGCGCTCCTGCTGGCGGAGGAGACGAACGACCTGCCCGGCACGCTGGAGCGTTTCGCCCAGCTTGTCCCGATGGAGCCACGCGACACCGCGCGGGTCGAGCGTGAACTGCGGCACAAGCGGCGTTTCATCCCCATCATGCTGCGTGATTTCCTGTCGTGGGACGACATGGCGCGGCTGGAACTCAACATGCCGTCGCTTCCGGGTGTGCTGATTGATGTTGGCACGACGCGGGTCTATCCCTTTGGCCCGCTGCTGGCGCATGTGGTGGGGTATGTGGCGCCCCCTTCGGAAAAGGACGTGGCGCGGGATGCGGAACTGGCCCTGCCGGGGATGCGCGTGGGGCGTTCGGGGATCGAGCAGACACAGGACCAGGGCCTGCGCGGGCAGGTCGGGTCGGTGGAGATGGAGGTCAACGCCGTTGGCCGCATCATGGCCGAGCTTGACCGGGATGAGGGGCAGCCGGGGAACGAGATCACCCTGACGCTCGACAGCGGGTTGCAGCAGCAGGTGCTTGGCCGCATCGCGGACCAGTCCGCCAGTGCGGTGGTCATGGACTGCCGCAATGGCGAAGTGCTGGCCATGGTCAGCAACCCTTCCTTCGACCCGTCGCTGTTCGACAGCGGCGTCAGCCAGGCGCAGTGGATCGAATGGACGAACAACAGCCAGACGCCCCTGATCAACAAGGCGGTGTCTGGCCTGTATCCGCCCGGCTCCACCTTCAAGCCGGCCGTGGCGATGGCGGCGTTGCGCGCGGGCACCCTGTCGCCGAACGACCGCATCAACTGCCCCGGCTATATCGATGTCGGAGGCACGCGCTTTCACTGCTGGTCACGCTATGGCCATGGGTCGCTGACGCTCAGGCAGGGGCTGAAATTCTCCTGCGACGTGTTTTTCTATGAGGTCGCGCGGCGTACCGGCATGGACCCGATCGCGCTGGCCTCGCACCAGTTCGGGCTTGGCGCGCCGCTGGACATCGAACTGCCGCATGTGCGTCAGGGCCTGATCCCCACGCCGCAATGGCGGCGCGCGCACGGGCATCACTGGAACGGGGGCGACACCATCGTCAGTGGTATCGGGCAGGGCTTCATGCAGGTCACGCCGCTACAGCTTGCGACCTATGCCGCACGCATTGCCAGCGGCCGCGACGTGCAGCCGCATCTTGTGCGTGCGGTGGGCGGCCGACTGGGGGACATGGCGGCGCTGGACCATGCCGGGCCGATGGAAAACATGCCCGATCATTTCTTCAACGCGATCCGCGAGGGCATGTATGCCGTCGTGAACGAGGAAAGCGGCACCGCGCCCAAGGCGCGCCTGGCCATTCCGGGCGTGCAGATGGCGGGCAAGACCGGTTCGGCGCAGGTGCGGCGCGTGTCGCGCGCCATGCGTGAAAGCGGGCATTTCAATTCCGCCAACCTGCCGTGTGAATATCGCCCGCACGCTCTGTTCATCTGCTTTGCCCCCTATGACGCGCCGCGCTATGCGGCGGCGGTGGTGGTGGAGCACGGCAATGCCGGGGCGGAGGTCGCGGCCCCGCTGGCGCGTGACATCATGACCGACACGCTGATGCGCGATCCGGTCAATCACAAGGAATCGCCGGGCCAGGAAGTGGCGCAGGCGGACGTGGATCAGGGATAACGGCCGCGCCATTGGCGTGCGATGGCCTGTCGCATAGGCTGTCGAGATGGCTGTGTCTGCTGCTGCCGGGGGACTGACATGAACTTCCAGAAACGCCTGCTGCGGGCGGAACCCAATTTCCAGATCCTTGCCAAGCTGTGGCAGATCAACTGGATCTATGTCGTGCTGATCTGCCTGCTGGCGGCGGTGGGATATGGGGCGCTGTATTCCGCTGGCGGCGGCACGTCACGCCCGTTCGCCGAACCGCAGACCATCCGTTTCTGCTTCGGCCTTGTGATGATGCTTGGCGTCGCGCTGATGAGTCCGACGGTGCTGGTGCGCCTTGCATGGCCGCTTTATGGCCTGTCGCTGCTGCTGCTTGTGGCGGTGCTGCGCATGGGGCATGTCGGCAAGGGGGCGGAGCGATGGCTGATGATCGGCGGATTGCAGGTCCAGCCCTCCGAACTGGCGAAGATCGCGCTGGTGCTGGTGCTGGCAAGCTGGTTTCACAAGGTCAGTTACCGTGACATGGGCAATCCGCTCTATCTGATCCCGCCCGCGCTGATGGTGCTGATGCCGGTGGGGCTGGTGCTGAAGGAGCCGAACCTGGGGACTGCGGTCATCATCGCGACCGTGGGGGCCAGCCTGTTCTTTGCCGCCGGGATGCGCCTGTGGCAGATCGCGCTGCTGGCGGCGCCGCTGCCGTTCCTGACCAAAATCGCCTACAACCACCTCCATGATTACCAGAAGGCGCGGGTCATCACCTTCCTGCACACTGAAAATGACCCGCTGGGCGCGGGCTACAACATCATCCAGTCCAAGATCGCACTGGGATCTGGCGGGATGTGGGGGCAGGGCTACCTGCACGGCACGCAGGGGCAGCTTAACTTCCTGCCCGAAAAGCAGACCGACTTCATCTTCACCATGATCGCGGAGGAATGGGGGTATGTCGGGGGCGCGGCGGTGATCGGGCTGCTGCTGGTGATGATCCTGGGCGGCATGCTGATCGCGATACGCAGCCGCAACCAGTTCGGGCGGTTGCTGGGGCTGGGGATCAGCATGAATTTCTTCCTCTACTGCGCGGTCAACCTGTCGATGGTCATGGGGGCGATCCCGGTGGGCGGCGTGCCGCTGCCGCTGATTTCGTATGGCGGGTCGGCCATGCTGATGGTGATGTTCGGTTTTGGCCTGCTGCTGTCCGCATGGGTACATCGCAACTCCACCTTTGGCGAAACGACGGACAAGGATGCATGAGCGGCATCCTGCCCCCGTCTGCCGCCATCCGCCGGTCCTATCGCCTCAGTACCTATCACGCCGCCACCCTGCCGGTTGTCCGGGTGGGGCAACGTCCCGATGATGCGGGCCTGCCCCGGCGGGGGACAATCGTGATGCTCAGTGCGTGCAATCCGGGCGGGCGTCGCCGGCCGGATGGGTGGAATGCGCGCATGATGGCGCATCTGGCCCGCGACCTGCGCCATGTGCCGCATCATCTGGGCGAAGGACGGCTGGGCCGGTGGTCCGAACCGCTTTATGCGGTGGAAATGGACCTTGCCCCGGCGCTGCGCCTTGCCCGGCGGTATCGGCAGAACGCGGTGGTGGTCGTGCGGCGGGGGCAGGCGGCACGGCTTGTCTATCTGGCTTAGGGGCCGTCAGTTTTCTGGCGCGTGGTGTCGCCGCGTGCATGGGACACCCGGGCTCTGCCCGGACCCGGCAGGGAGCGCGGCTCCCTGCACCCTGATCCGTTTACCAAAATCATGGTTTCCAAAGGGTAATACCCTTTGGTGGGGTTTCAGGGGCAACGCCCCTGGGAAAGCCGCCCCCGCGCACGCAGCCACGGGGGCGGGGGATCAGCCTTCGATCTGGCTGAAATCCGCGATCAGCACGGTCATGCGGCGCAGTTCCGACAGCAGGCGCAGGCGGTTGCGACGTATGGCGGCGTCTTCGGCGTTCACGGTGACGTCCTCGAAAAACCGGTCCAGCACGGGGCGCAGGTGGGCGACATCGCGCATGGCGTCGGCGAAGCGTTCCTCGCTGATGGCGCTTTCCACGGCGGGGATCGTGCGGGCCAGCGCATCGGCAAGGGCACGTTCCTCGTCCTGTGCATACAGGGCGGGGTCGGGGGCACCTTCGTGGGGGCCGTCCTTGCGGTCCTCGATACGCAGGATGTTGGCCGCGCGCCGGGTCGCCGCCAGCAGGTTGCGCCCGTCCTCCGTCGCCAGCATTTCCGCCAGCGCGTCACTGCGCGCCAGCAGGCGGGTGATGTCGGTGTCGGTATTGCCCACCGACACGGCGGCCAGGATGTCGTGGCGCGCGCCCTCGTTACGCAACTGCACGCGCAGGCGTTCGGCCACGAACTGCGGCAGCAGGTCGAGGTCCGGGGCCAGCCGCAGGTTTTCAGGCAGGCCATGGGCCGCCATGACGAAAAGTTCCGCAAGGTCGAGGCGCAGGTGGTTTTCGCGGATGATGCGGATCAGGCCAAGGGCCGCGCGGCGCAGGGCGTACGGATCGCCCGACCCGCCCGGCTTTTCCCCCGCCGCGAAGAACGCGACAAGGCTGTCGATCTTGTCCGCCAGCGCCACGGCGATGGAGACGGGGGCATGGGGCACGCCGTCATGCTGCCCGCGCGGCATGTAATGTTCGCCAATCGCGTCGGCGACCACGCTGTCCTCCCCATCATGGCGGGCGTAATAGGCCCCCATCGTGCCCTGCAGCTCGGGGAATTCACCCACCATGCCGGTCGTCAGGTCCGCCTTGCACAGCAGGGCGGCGCGTTCGGCCTGCTTCGGGTCCGCGCCCACCATCGGCGCGATCAGTCCGGCAAGGCGCACGATGCGCCGCACCCGTTCCCCCTGGCTGCCGAGGGCGGCATGGAAGACGATGCGGTCGAGCTGCGCCACGCGGCTTTCGAGCGTGTGGGTGCGATCAAGGTCCCAGAAATGCCGGGCATCGGCAAAGCGCGCGCGCAGCACCCGTTCGTTGCCCGCGATCGTCAGTGCGCCGCCATCCGACGGTTCCATGTTCGCGACGAAGGCAAAGCGCGGTGCGGCGGAGCCATCGGCGTTGCGCAGCGCGAAATAACGCTGGTTGACGCGCATCGACACCTGCATCACCTCCGGCGGCAGGGTCATGAATTCGTCGTCAATCTGCCCCAGGAATGGCACCGGCCATTCCGTCAGGCCCGCGACCTCGTCAATCAGGGCGGGGTCGGATACGACGCTCAGCCCCTCTTCGGCGGCAAGGCGGGCGACACCTTCGGTAATTCTGGTGCGGCGGGCATCGGCGCAGGGTTCGACCTGGCGCGCGCGCAGTCCCGAAAGCCAGTCCTGCGTGCCGGTCACGGCAAACGCGCCCGGCGCGGTAAAGCGGTGGCCTTCGGTCAGGTTGGCGGCAACAAGCCCGTGGCCGTTATCCTCGCCCTCGGCCAGGGAGAACGGCACGACCTGCCCGTCGAGCAGGCAGACGATCCGGCGCAGCGGGCGCACCCATGTGAAGCTGCTGCCCACGCCCCAGCGCATCGACTTGGGCCACGGGAAGCGGCGCAGCAGGGCGGGCACGGTGGCCGCGATGTGGGTTGCGGCCTGCACGGCGGGAACCTCGCGCCGCAGGACCCAGAACCCGTTTTCCAGCACCAGCGCGTCGCGTTCGACCCCATGCTTGCGCATGAAACCGGCCAGCGCCTTGTCCGGCGCGCTTTCGCGCGGGCCGCGTTCGTTGACGGTGCTGCCCGGCACGGTCGCATCGACCTGTAGCGAGATGGCGATGCGGCGTGGCCCGGCAAAGGTACGGGCCTCACGCGGGTTGAGCGGGGACAGCGCCTCCGTCAGCAGGCGCTGCAGGTCTTCCGCCGCGCGCTGCTGCATGCGGGCGGGGATTTCCTCGGAAAAGAGTTCAAGCAGGAGTTCGGGCATGATCGTGTTATCCTTCGCCCGCCAGCCATGCTTCGCAGCATCGCTTTGCAAGCGTGCGCACGCGGCCGATATAGGAGGCGCGTTCGCTGACGCTGATGACGCCGCGCGCATCAAGAAGGTTGAACAGGTGGCTGGCCTTCAGGCACTGGTCATAGGCAGGCTGCGCCAGGCCAAGTTCGGCAAGGGCCGTGGACTCGCGTTCCGCGTCGATGAAATGGCGATGCAGCATCTCCACGTCCGCGGCCTCGAAATTATGGCGCGAATAATCGCGTTCGGCACGCAGGAACACATCGCCATAGGTCAGGCCGTGGCCGTTGAAATCGAGGTCATAGACGTTCTCGATCCCCTGCACGTACATCGCAAGGCGTTCTAGGCCATAGGTCAGTTCCGTGGACGGCATGACGGTGGGGATGCCGCCGACCTGCTGGAAATAGGTGAACTGCGTCACCTCCATCCCGTCGCACCAGACCTCCCAGCCCAGTCCCCATGCCCCGATGGTCGGGTTTTCCCAGTCATCCTCCACAAAGCGGATGTCATGTTCCATCGGGTCGATCCCGATGGCGCGATAACTGTCAAGCAGCAGCTTCTGGCTGTCTTCGGGCGTGGGCTTGAGCAGGACCTGATACTGGTAATAATGCTGAAGCCGGTTCGGGTTTTCCCCGTAACGTCCGTCCGACGGGCGGCGGCAGGGCTGCACATACGCCGCCTTCCACGGGCGCGGGCCCAGCGCGCGCAGCGTGGTATGCGGCGACAGGGTGCCAGCGCCGACTTCGGTATCATAGGGCTGGAGGATGGCGCAGCCCTGTTCGGACCAGAACTGGTGCAGTTTCAGGATAAGCCCCTGGAACGACAGGGGGCGCGTACGGGATGATCGGGGCACGGGGGCCGGGTCCATGAACAGGATGCTCCGTTGAACGGGGACGGGTCTGCGCCATCTGGCGCAATTGCTGCGAACAGCATACCGTTATGTCGCCCCGACCGAAAGGCGGGGCGTGCCGTGTGGCTGTCCGTTGCCTGCATGGCGTGGGGTCTTGCGCATTGGCGCACCGCGCGCCACATGATTGGTGGCTGGGTCAGTTTCCTTGTGTGGAGCAGGATGGAATTACGATGAATACTCAGGAACGCGATCTGATCGCACAGTTCTTCGCCCGTGTTGGCGGCGCGAGCACGGGCAGCGTGCCGCAGACGGCATCCTCGCTGCCGCCGATCGACCCCCAGGCCGACCAGTATATCGGGGAGATGTTCCAGAAATACCCCGAGGCACGCTACCGCATCACGCAGATGGCCGTGGTGCAGGAAGCTGCCTTGGCGGAGGCGCAGAACCGCATCCGCCAGTTGCAGTGGGAACTGCAGCAGGCGCAGCAGCAGGTTGCCGCGGCACAGGCGCAGCAGGCACAGCCGCAGGCCGCGCCGCAGCCCGCACGTTCGGGCGGGTTCTTCAGCGGCATGTTCGGTGGTGGCGCGGCGCAGTCCGCACCCCGCCCCGCCGCCCCGCCGCCGGGCTGGGGTGCGGGTGCGGCACCGTCCGCCCCGCCGCAGCCTGTCTATCCGCCGGGGATGCAGCCGGGCATGTTCCCGCAGCGCGGTTCGGGCTTCCTCGGGTCTGCCCTGACGACGGCGGCCGGTGTTGCCGGTGGCATGATGATGGGCAACGCCCTGACGGGCCTGTTCAGCGGCCATCACGACATGGGCGGAGGCTTCGGCGCGGGCATGCCTGCGGGTGGGGGCGAGACCATCATCAACAACAACTATGGCGATTCCGGCGCGGGTGCCGGTGCCGACCCGTTCGCGGGCAGCGGCACGACCGCCGACCAGGGCTTTGACGCTGGTGGTGACGCGGGCGGCGGCGGCTTTGACGATGGCGGCGGGTTCGACGCGGGCGACGACAACAGCTTCTGATTGCCCGTCCGTTCCGTCGTAACACTTGAAAGGCCATCCCTCGGGGTGGCCTTTTTTATGACAGCGCCTGAAGGTAGGGCATTGATAAATCACAAGAGTTTTTGGGTGTTGCCTTTTTTCAAAAAGGTGACGTCTTTCGAAGCTTTTTTGCAAAAAAGCTTCACCAAAAAACTTTTGAAAGATCACAGCCCCCAGACGCACATATCAACAGGCGAGGCGGTCCATGATGCAGGGCATGCTGTTCAATACGGAGGAGCCGCCGGGCCGCAGGGATGCCCCCGCGCAGGCGCTGGCCCCCGGTGCATGGCTGTTCCCCGGCCTTGTCCATGCGCGTGCCCCTGCGCTGCTGTCGGCCATCGGGGAGGTCGTGCGCCGTGCCCCGCTGCGGCACATGACGACGCCGGGTGGCGGCCGCATGTCGGTGGGGATGAGTGGCTGTGGCGCGCGTGTCTGGGTCAGTGACGCGGCGGGATACCGGTATGAAACGCACGATCCCCGCACGGGACGGCCATGGCCGCCCATGCCCGCGCTGCTGCGCGACATCGCGGGCGAATGTGCGCAAAAGGCGGGATATGACGGGTTTGTGCCGGATTCGGGCCTGATCAACCGTTATGGGCCGGGGGACCGGATGGGGCTGCATCAGGATCGGGATGAACGGTGTGATGCGCCCATCGTTTCCATCTCGCTGGGCGTGTCGGCGGTCTTCCTGTGGGGTGGTGTGACGCGATCGGACCCCGTGCGGCGCATCGTGGTGCGCAATGGCGACGTGGTGGTGTGGGGCGGCCCGTCGCGTCTGGCATGGCACGGGATCGCACCCGTGCCACAGGCGCAGCATCCGCTGTGCGGGGATGTGCGCTACAACCTGACATTCCGCCGGACCGCATGACGGTGGGGGCCGTGTCCCCGCCCGTCATGTAATCGGCAGGTGTGGGATCAGGCCGCCAGTGCCGCCGCCGCGCGGGCGCGTGCCGTGATGTCGGCAGGGTCCGGTATGCCCGACGGCACCAGCCACGACCCGCCCACGCACAGCACGGACGGCAGCGCCAGCCAGTTCGCCGCCGTGTCCTGGCGGATGCCGCCGGTGGGGCAGAAACGCACCTGCCCGAACGGGGCCGACAGCGCCTTGAGCGCCGCGATCCCGCCCGAGGCCTCGGCAGGGAAGAATTTGAAGCGCGTCAGGCCAAGGTCAAGCCCGCGCATGATGTCGCCCGCATTGGCGATGCCCGGCAGCAGCGGCACATCCGCGTCCCGCGCCGCATGGGCCAGCGGCTTGGTCAGGCCGGGGCTGACGATGAAACGCGCGCCCGCACGCACGCTGGCGTCGAGGTCGGCCCTGTTCAGCACCGTGCCCGCGCCGACGACCGCGCCCTCGACCTTCGCCATTTCCGCAATGACGTCGAGGGCGCTTTCGGTGCGCAGCGTGACCTCCAGCGTGCGCAGGCCCCCCGCGACAAGGGCTTCGGCCACGGGACGGGCGTGGGCGGGGTCATGGATGACAAGCACCGGAATGACCGGTGACAGCGTCATGATGTCTTCGATGGTAGCCACGATGGGTTTTCCTTGGTTCTGGTCCGTGCGGAGATGGGGCAGGGAGCGTGTGCCCGGTTTTTACGACAGCCCCTCGGCTTCGGCCATATGGTCCATCCCGGCAAGGATGGCCGACGCCCCGCGTTCGGGGCTGTCCACCCCGCCGCGCATCAGCGCGAACAGTTCGCGCCCCGTGCCAAAGGCGGCCCTTGGCCCTGTCGCGGGCTGGCGCTGTTCCCATTCCGCCGCGTCAACCAGCGCCTCGATACGGCCCGACTGCGCGCAGACCCGCACGATGTCCCCGTCACGCAGGCGCGACAGCGGGCCACCCGCATGGGCTTCGGGGCCGATATGGATGGCGGCGGGCACCTTGCCGCTTGCGCCCGACATGCGGCCATCGGTGACGAGCGCGACCTTGTGCCCGCGGTCCTGCAGGACGCTGAGCGTCGGCGTCAGGCGGTGCAGTTCGGGCATGCCGTTCGCCGCCGGTCCCTGGAAGCGCACGACCACGATCACGTCACGATCAAGCTCCCCCGCCTTGAACGCGTCGATCACGTCCTGCTGGTCCTCGAATATCCGGGCCGGTGCCTCGATCGTCCAGCGTTCGGGGGCGACGGCGCTGGTCTTGTAGATCCCGCGCCCGAGGTTGCCCTGCATCAGGCGCATGCCCCCATCCTTGCGGAACGGGTCGGCGGGCGTGCGCAGGACCGTGTCGTCACGTGACGGCCCGGCTTCTTCCCACACCAGGCGGTCGTCGCGCATGTGCGGGGTGGTGCGGTAGCGGGTGAAGCCGCCCTCGGCCACGGTCAGGATGTCGGGATGCAGCAGCCCCGCATCGAGCAGCGACCCGATCAGGCTGGGCATGCCGCCCACCTGGTGAAAACCGTTCACGTCGGTGGAACCATTGGGATAGACGCGGGTGAGTTGCGGCACCACGGCGGAGAGGCGGTCCAGATCCTCCCAGTCGATGATGATGCCCGCCGCGCGCGCCATCGCCGGGATGTGGATGGCAAGGTTGGTGGACCCGCCCGTCGCCAGCAGCCCGACGGCGGCGTTGACGATGGCGCGTTCGTCAACACAGTGGCCAAGCGGGCGGTAGTCATTGCCGTTCGGCCCGATCTGCGCCAGCCGGTGGATGGCCGCACGCGTCAGTTCCTGGCGCAGTTTCGTGTTGGGCGGCACGAAGGAGGAACCGGGCAGGTGCAGGCCCATGACCTCCATCAGCATCTGGTTGGTGTTGGCCGTGCCGTAAAAGGTGCAGGTGCCCGGCGCGTGGTAGGACGCGGCCTCTGAATCCATCAGGCGTTCGCGGTCCACCTTCCCTTCGGCGTAAAGCTGGCGGATGCGCTGCTTCTCGCTGTTGGAAATGCCCGATGGCATCGGCCCCGACGGGATCAGGAGGGCGGGCAGGTGCCCGAAGCGCAGCGCGCCGATCAGCAGGCCGGGCACGATCTTGTCACAGATGCCCAGCATCGCGACGCCCTCGTACATCCCGTGGCTCAGCCCGATCGCCGTGGACATCGCGATCACGTCGCGGCTGAACAGCGACAGCTCCATCCCAGGCTGGCCCTGCGTCACGCCGTCGCACATCGCCGGTGTGGCGCCGGCCACCTGCGCCGTGGCCCCGACTTCACGCGCGAAGACCTTGATCTGGTCCGGATACCGGCCATAGGGCTGGTGCGCGGAAAGCATGTCGTTATAGGATGTGATGATACCGATATTCATCGCGCGCTGTGCGCGGATGCTGTCCTTGTCCTCTCCCGCCGCGGCGAAGGCATGGGCAAGGTTGCCGCAGGCCAGGTGCGGACGTGAAATGCCTGCGTCCTTTTCACGGGCGATCAGGTCGAGATAATGGCCGCGCGAACGCGCAGAACGTGCGATCACGCGATCCGTTACGGCAGACAGGACAGGATTAAGGCTCATCAGTTCTCACAGAATGTCATGTGGCCGCGGGGTTGCCGCTGCAATCCCGATGATGGGTTTTCCGGTGCGTCCGCAGGCGGTGCCGGGATGGGACGCGGTATTTCGGCCGGATGGATGCCGCCAGAAGGAACGGTGGCATATTATACCTGCGGTTACATATGGCATGATATAAACAAAAACAAGACATAAAATTATAATTAAGGTCTCGTTTGGTATTTTAATTATTGAATCGTAATATACATCGCCGATTGTGCGGATTTCCGCGTTCAGCAGGGACATGGGTGGCGATGCAGGTTCACAAATGGTCGCGCATGGCCGCGTGCCTTGGTGGCTGTGGCGGGCGCGTGATATTTCGTATCATCGGGAGGTGTCATGACATGATCCTTGGACATGCAATCAGGTGCTGGCGCGCCGGGCGATGGGCCATGGCTGTTGCGGCGATGGTGCTGCCGCCGGCCGGGGCGCTGGCCGCATCCGCGCAGGCGACGCCACAGACGCCACCGCGCCTGACCTATCACCATGTCTGGACCGACGGGCAGGGCGTCAGCCATATCGCGACCTGTCCGCTGACGCAGTTCGTGCTGAAAAGCATGTCGCCCCCCGCAGGCCCGCAATGGCAGGACCGCCAGCCTGACGGGCGCGCGACGGTGCTGATGACCGTGCAGCCTCCGCATTGGGACGGGGACTGGCACGAAGACCCGAAGGTGCAGTGGATCGTCCCCCTGCATGGGCGCTGGTTCGTGCAGGCGATGGATGGCACGCGCGTCGAGATGGGGCCGGGCGATGTGCTGCTGGGCGAGGACCAGAATACCCGTCCGCTGCCATCCGGCCCGATGCAGGGGCGCAAGGGGCATCTTGGCTGGAATGTCGGCGATGGTGCGGTGGACCTGATGGTGGTGCAGATGGATATCGCGCCCACGGTGGACCGGCCCTGCCATTTCCGCTGATTTGAAACGGATAAAAGTTTTGGGTGTCGCCTTATTTTAAAACGCGGCGTTCTTTCGAAGCTTTTTGAAAAAAGCTTCACCAAAAACTTCTGGATTTTCATGAAAGTGTGTGGTGAGCCGGGTGGGATTCGAACCCACGACCATTCGATTAAAAGTCGAATGCTCTACCGACTGAGCTACCGGCTCACGAATGGGGATCTGGCCTGTCGTAACAGGGGTCAGGTCATGGAGGACCCGACGTGCCTTGACGTCCCGTAACTGCTCAAGCGGGGGTGTAGGCGGCCTGATGCGGACTGTCAAGAAGAAGATGAAAATATATCTGCGGACTAAATCGCTGATATTAAGGGCAGTTGTTGGCGATTACGCCACGAATTCATGGCGGTGGGCCGCAAATACGCCCTGATTGCCGCCCTGCCGCCCCGGTCTTCATGCTGGCCGTATGGTGACGGGGCGGCAGGGGGATGGGGACCGCGCGTGCACGGTCCCCATGCATGTCCTTACGCCTCGGCGTCGGCGGGACGCATCTTGATGATGCGGTCGGGATCCTTGACCATGCCGCTCTGGCCCGCGCCGCGCTTGACCTTGTCGATATGGTCCATGCCCTCGATCACCTGTCCGACGATCGTGTACTGGCCATCCAGATGGGGGGAGGGCTCGAACATGATGAAGAACTGGCTGTTGGCGCTGTCGGGGTTCATGGTGCGGGCCATGCCGACGGTGCCGCGCTCGAACTTCGCCTTGTTGGTGAATTCGGCCTTCAGGTCCGGCAGCTTGCTGCCTGACGTGCCGGTGCCGGTCGGGTCGCCACCCTGCGCCATGAAACCATGGATGACGCGGTGGAACGGCGTGTTGTCATAGAACCCTTCGGCCGCCAGCGTGCGGATGCGCTCCGCCGCCAGCGGGGCGAGGTCGGGACGCAGGCGGATGACCACGCGCCCGGTCTTGAGGTCCATGTTGATGAGGTCGGCCTTGTTCGTATCTGACATGGCTGTCCGTTTCCTGTTTATCTGTAGGGTGAAAAAAACCGGCGCGCATCCGTTGCCGGGTCGGGGAAGGCGCCTTCAGCGGTTCTTCAGGCGCGCCAGAACGCACTGGCGGGTGGAGGATGAGACGAAATCCGTGATGTCACCATCCAGCCGCGCGATCTCCTTGACCAGGCGGGAGGAAATATACTGGTTCCCCTGTCGCGCCATCAGGAAAACGGTCTCGATGTCCGGGGCCAGATGCGTGTTCATAGCTGACATCTGGTTCTCGTAATCGAAATCCGCAACCGCCCGCAGGCCACGAAATATTGCATGTGCCCCATGCGCATGCGCCGCGTTGACCAGCAGGCCCTCGAACCCCACCACCTCGATCACGGTGGCAGGGGGGATGTCGAGGGCCGCGATATCGGTGCGCAGGCACGCGATCCGCTCATCCAGCGACAGCAGGGGCTGCTTGGTCGTGTCCTTCGCCACCCCGATCACCAGGCGGCCGACCAGACGTGCGGCGCGCGTGATGATGTCGAGGTGCCCGTTGGTGACGGGATCGAAGGTGCCGGGGTAAAAGCCGGCGCGCACGGCCGTGTCAGTCATCGCCGGCGTCCGTCCCGGCGGCGGGCGGCGTCGCGTCGCCATCCGCCACGTCACCGGTTTCGTCCGCGCCCGTATCGCCCGTATCCGTATCGTCGGTGTCGTCGCCTTCCGATCCGTCATCCATGACCGGGAAGACGCTGGTCACTTCTTCCGTATCGTTCAGGCGGAACAGCGTCACGCCGCTGGCCTGGCGCGACATGATGCGGATCTGGTCCACCGGCAGGCGGATCAGGCGGCCCGCATCGGTGACAAGCATGACATCCGTGCCCGCCAGAACCGGCAGGGTGGCGACCACCGCGTTGCCGCGCCGCGCGGTGGGGAAGGACATGTTGTTGATGCCCTGCCCGCCGCGCCCGCTGACGCGGTAGTCATAGGCGGAGGAGCGGCGGCCAAAGCCGGCATTGCTGACGATCAGGAGGATTTCCTCCGCCGCCTCCATTTCCGCCACGCGTTCGGGCGACAGGGCGAGGTCGGTGGCCGTTTCCTCGTCCTCGCTGGTGGCGGCCTCGGGCGTGGTGTCGGCGTCCTCGCCATTCTGGGCAGCATTTTCGGCGCGGCGGCGGGCATTGGCGATCCGCAGGTAGGCGGCGCGTTCCTCCACCGTGGCATCGACATGACACAGCACGCACAGGCTGTTGACCTCATCGCCTTCGGCAAGGCGGATGCCGCGTACGCCCGAACTGCCACGCCCGGCGAACACGCGCAGCGTGTCGTCCGTGATCTGGAAGCGGATGCAGCGCGCGTTGCGGGTGCCAAGGAAGACGTCCTGCCCCTCGCGGCAGGTGGCGACACCGATCAGCCTGTCGCCGTCATCAAGCTTCATCGCGATCAGGCCGGATGAGCGGATGTTGCGGAAATCGCTCATCCGGTTGCGGCGCACGTTCCCCGACGCCGTGGCAAAGACAAGGTGGAGGTTTTCCCACAGGTCCTCGTCCTGCGGCAGCGGCAGGACGGCGGTGATCGAATCCTCGCCCAGGTCAGGCAGCAGGTTCACAAGCGCACGCCCCTTCGCCGTGGGACTGGCCTCGGGCAGGCGCCAGACCTTTTCGCGGTATGCCTTGCCGCCGGAGGAGAAGAACAGCACCCACTGGTGGGTGTGGGCGTTGAACGAACGGATGATGATGTCATCGCCCCGGCGGCCGGCGGCGGTACGGCCGCGCCCGCCACGGTTCTGCGCGCGGAAGACATCAAGCGGCGTGCGCTTGATGAAGCCGTCGCGGGTGATGGTGACGACCATCTGTCCCGGTTCGATCAGGCTTTCATCCGTCTGGTCGCCCGCGTAATCGGCGATGTCGGTTGCACGCGGGGTCGCGATTTCGGCGCGCACGGTGGCGAGTTCGTGGCGCATGACCTCCATGCGGCGCGGGCGGCTGGCGATGATTTCCAGCAGTTCGTTGATGCGCGTCGCGACTTCGGAGAGTTCCTGCTGGATCTTGTCGCGCTCCAGCCCCGTCAGGCGCTGCAGGCGCAGTTCAAGGATGCCGCGCGCCTGTGCCTCGGTCAGGTGGACACGCCCGTCCACCACGACATTGCCCTCGTCATGGATCAGCGCGAGCAGCGGCGCGATGTCGCCTGCGTCCCATGCGCGTTCCATCAGGGCGGTGCGCGCAGTGGCGGCGTCGGGGGCGGCGCGGATCAGGGCGATAACCGCATCGATGTTGGCGACCGCGATGACCAGGCCGACCAGCAGGTGCCCGCGGTCGCGCGCCTTGTTCAGGTCAAAGCGCGCGCGGCGCAGGATCACTTCCTCGCGGAAGCGGATGAAGGCCTGCAGCACGTCCTTCAGGCCCATCAGGCGCGGCTGCCCGCCATCAAGGGCCAGCATGTTGACCCCGAAGGAGGTCTGCAACTGCGTAAAGCGGTAAAGCTGGTTCAGCACCACCTCGGGCGTGGCGTCGCGCTTGATCTCGATGACGATGCGCATGCCCGAACGGTCGCTTTCGTCGCGGATGTCGGAAATGCCCTCCACCTGCTTGGTGCGGACCAGGTCGGCGATGCGTTCCTGCAGGGTGGCCTTGTTCACCTGATAGGGGATTTCGGTGACGATGATGGCCTTGCGGTCGCGGCGGATGTCCTCGACCTCCGCACGCGCACGGATGATGACCGACCCGCGTCCCGTCTCGAACGCGCTGCGGATGCCCGCGCGGCCCAGGATCGTCCCGCCGGTGGGGAAGTCGGGGCCGGGGACGTACTGCAGCAGGTCGTCGAGCGTCATGTCCGGGCGTTCGATCATCGCCAGCGTGGCGTCGATGATTTCGCCCGGGTTGTGCGGCGGGATGTTGGTGGCCATGCCGACCGCGATACCCGACGCGCCGTTGACCAGCAGGTTGGGGAAGGCGGCGGGCAGGATCTGGGGTTCCTGCTCGCTCTCGTCATAATTGGGCTGGAAATCGACGGTGTCACGGTCGATGTCATCAAGCAGGAAGGAGGCGGCCCGCGCCAGCCTTGCCTCGGTATAGCGCATGGCGGCGGGGGAATCGCCATCGACCGACCCGAAATTGCCCTGCCCGTCGATCAGCTTGACCCGCATCGACCATGACTGCGCCATGCGCACCATGGCGTCATAGATGGAGGAGTCGCCATGCGGATGGTATTTACCCATGACGTCACCGACCGCGCGGGCCGACTTGCGGTACGGCTTGTCATGGGTGAAGCCGCTTTCGCGCATGGAATACAGGATGCGGCGATGCACCGGTTTCAGTCCGTCGCGCACATCAGGCAGCGCGCGGCTGACGATGACGGACATTGCATAGGCCAGGTAGGAGGAGCGCATCTCCTCCTCAATGGTCACCGGCAGCATGTCGGAGGGCGGAGTCTGTTCGGGAATTTCGGTCAAGGCAGTTCCGTCATGGCTGGTTTTCGCACGCATTCGGGGGGAAGCGGGCGGGGGCGGGCATCAGGACTCGCATCGCGCATGGCGTGCGGGTTTGTTGCCCTCTCAATAGCAGAATTGCGCCCACGCGCGAAGCGTGTCGCGCATGGGAACGTACGGGCGGGTGCGCGGGCGTGCAAGTCCGGCCCCGTGGCGTGGTGCGGATACGCCTGTTTCCGTCACGGAAAGGACGCAGCGCCAGACCCGCGGGACGGCCATGTCAGGCGAAGGAGAGATAGCGTGGCGGCACGTGCCCGCTCAGCCATACGCCGTTATCCGCCCGCCAGAATACCAGGCCATCGTCCTGCATCCGCCCCGCCGCGACCCGCAGGACCACGGCCCGGCCATGGCGCGTCCCGACCTTCATGGCCGTGGCCTCGTCGGTGGAGAGGTGGACGTGCTGACGGCGCCCGGGCACCAGTCCGTCGCGAAAGATCGAATCCAGGCTGGCGCGCGCGGTGCCATGCCACAGGGTCGCGGGCGGGATGGCAGTGGCAAGTGCGAGGTCCACGGCGACGGAATGGCCCTGTGCCGCGCGGATGCGCGCGCCATCGGGCGACAGGGTGAAACGCTGCTTGTCATTGTCACGCACCACGCGGCGCAGCGTCGGCAGGTCGAACGTCCTGCCATGCCTGCGGGCCTGGCGGATCAGGATGGTGGTGTCCACCCATCCCTGCGGGTCGAGCCTGATGTCGATCCGGCCGGGGTCGTGGCGCAGGACAAGGCTGAGGAATCTGCCGATTTCCCTGTCGGTCAGGGGGCGTTGCGTGCGGGGGGCGTGCGTATTCATGTCGTCCATCCATCACCTGGCACCATGGCGGCATCATGCCGGGGCGATGCCTGCCATTGGACCCGCCCACGGACGCCGCCCGTGGAAAAGGGCGCATTTCCTGCGCCCTTCGCCGGTCACATGCCTTCAGACGGCGTCGGCGCCGTGCTCAGAACGGGATTTCATCGTCAAGGTCGCTGCCACCCGACGGCGCATCCCATCCGCCACCGCCGCCTGCGGGCGGGGCGGAGCGGGGCTGCTGTGCCGGGCGGGAGGAACCGCCGCCGCCACCACCGCCGCCATAGCCACCACCATTGCCGCCGCCGTAACCACCGCCCTCGCCACCTTCGCCGCCGCGGTTGCTGTCGAGCAGGACGAGTTCACCGCGGAAACGGTCGATCACCACCTCGGTGGTATAACGCTCCATCCCTGACTGGTCCGTCCACTTGCGGGTCTGCAGCGTCCCTTCGAGATAGACCTTGCGCCCCTTGCGCAGGAAGCGTTCGGCCACGTCGCCGATGCGTTCGTTGAAGATGACCACACGGTGCCATTCCGTGCGCTCGCGCCGTTCGCCAGAGGCGCGGTCGTTCCATGATTCGCTGGTCGCGACCGTCAGGGAGACGATCTTTGCACCGCTCTGGCTGTTGCGGATCTCGGGGTCCTTGCCCAGATTACCAATAAGGATGACCTTGTTGACGCTACCCGCCATTTGATGTCCTGCTTGCTGTTCGGGTTCGCGGGCGGCCTGCCTGCGTCCCGGTGTCAGGGGCAGGGGCCGGTCCGTCGGGAACCGCCATGTCCGCCATGGTGCGGACCGGCCGGTCGTGAGGCCGCATATCCTAGACCATAATGGGGGCGCACGGCAAAGCCCTGCCCGGGGTTTTTTGGTGCGGATTCCCATCGGAAAAGCAGCCGGGAAAAAACAGGTCGCCTTGCCATGGCCCCTTGCCCTCCGGCCGGGATGGGGACAGAACAACATGGCAACATCACATTCGGTCCCCACGCGGCGTCAGTGGGGCAGGAGGATAACATGGACGATTCTTCTCCCGCACGGGCGGGGGCCGGTGTGCAGCAGGTGACCGGCCCCGCGATTCGCGTGCGGGGCGCGCGTGCGCACAACCTCAAGGACATCGACGTCGATATCCCGCGCGACGCGCTGACGGTCATGACGGGCCTGTCGGGGTCGGGCAAGTCGTCTCTGGCGTTCGACACCATCTATGCCGAGGGACAGCGCCGCTATGTCGAGAGCCTGTCGGCCTATGCGCGGCAGTTCCTTGAACTGATTGGCAAGCCGGACGTGGATTCGATCGAGGGACTGTCGCCCGCCATCTCCATCGAGCAGAAGACCACGTCGAAGAACCCGCGTTCCACCGTGGGCACCGTGACCGAGATCCATGACTACATGCGCCTTTTGTGGGCGCGTGCGGGTGTTCCCTATTCGCCCGAGACCGGCCTGCCGATCGAGGCGCAGACCATCAGCCAGATGGTCGATCGCGTGATGGCCATGCCGGAGGGCACGCGCCTGATGCTGCTGGCCCCGGTCATCCGCGACCGCAAGGGCGAATGCCGCAAGGAACTCGCCGACCTGCAGCGCAAGGGCTTCACCCGGGTGAAGGTGGACGGCACGCTGTATGAAATCGCCGACGTGCCGGACCTGAACCGCCGCCTGCGCCATACGGTGGAGGCGGTGGTGGACCGCATCGTCGTGCGCGAGGGGCTGGAATCCCGCCTTGCCGACAGTTTCGAGACCGCGCTGTCGCTGTCCGACGGCCTTGTCTATGCCGAGGAAGTGCCACGCGGGAAGGAGGCATCCGACGACACGCCTGCCGAACGCACGGTCTTCTCGTCGCGCTTCGCCTGTCCCGTCAGCGGCTTCACGCTGGAGGAGATCGAGCCACGGCTGTTCTCCTTCAACGCGCCGCAGGGGGCATGTCCCGCCTGTGACGGCATCGGGCAGGAGACGTTCTTCGACCCGCATCTCGTGGTGCCGGACGAAGGGCTGTCGCTTGCCGGTGGGGCGATCGCGCCGTGGCGCAACAGCCAGAGTCCGTATTACCAGCAGACGCTGGCGGGTGTGGCCGCGCATTACGGGGTCAGCATGGACACGCCGTGGCGCGACCTGCCCGAAGGCGTGCGTGACGTCATCCTTGATGGCGGGCATGACCCCATCGCCTTCACCTACAGCGACGACCGCCGCAGCTACACCCTGACCAAGCCGTTCGAGGGGGTCATCACCAACCTGCGCCGCCGCATGGCGGAAACCGACAGCGTCTGGGTGCGTGAGGAACTGTCACGCTACCAGTCCGAAAAGCCGTGCCATGTCTGCCATGGCGCGCGCCTGCGGCCGGAGGCGCTTTCGGTGAAGGTGGCGGGCCTGAACATCGCGCAGGCGTCGGACATGCCCATCCGCCGTGCGCTGGAATGGTTCGCCACCGTGGAGGAGACGCTGAACCCGCAGCGCGCGGAAATTGCGCGCCGTATCCTGCGTGAAATCCTTGACCGGCTGCGCTTTCTCGATGACGTGGGGCTGGATTACCTGACGCTGTCGCGCGGGTCGGCCACCCTGTCGGGGGGGGAGAGCCAGCGCATCCGGCTTGCCAGCCAGATCGGGTCGGGCCTGACGGGGGTGCTCTATGTGCTCGACGAACCCTCCATCGGGCTGCACCAGCGCGACAATGAACGCCTGCTCGGCACGCTGGAACGGCTCAAGCGGCTGGGCAACACGCTGATCGTCGTCGAACATGACGAGGACGCGATCCGCGCGGCCGACTGGCTGATCGACATGGGGCCGGGGGCTGGCGTCAATGGCGGGCATGTCGTGGCATACGGCACGCCGCAGCAGGTCGCGCAAAATCCCGACAGCCTGACGGGCGCGTACCTGTCGGGGCGCAAACGTATCGAGGTCCCGGCCCGGCGCCGTCCGGTTGATCCGGCGCGTGAACTCGTCCTGCGCGGGGCAAGCGGCAACAACCTCAAGGACGTGACCGCGCGCTTCCCGCTGGGCACGTTCACCTGCGTCACGGGGGTGTCGGGCGGCGGCAAGTCCACGCTGGTGATCGACACGCTGTACAAGGCCCTGTCGCGCCGCCTGATGGGATCGGGGCAGAACCCGGCCCCGTACCGGGAGATCGACGGGATCGAGCAGCTCGACAAGATCATCGACATCGACCAGTCGCCCATCGGGCGCACCCCGCGTTCCAACCCCGCGACCTATACCGACCTGTTCACCCCGATTCGGGACTGGTTCTCCGAACTGCCCGAAAGCAAGGCGCGTGGCTACAAGGCGGGGCGCTTCTCCTTCAACGTGAAGGGCGGGCGGTGCGAGGCGTGCCAGGGCGATGGCGTGCTGAAGATCGAGATGCACTTCCTGCCCGATGTGTTCGTCACCTGCGACACCTGCAAGGGCGCGCGCTACAACCGCGAGACGCTGGAGGTGAAGTTCCGGGGGAAGTCGATTGCCGACGTGCTGGCGATGTCGGTGGACGAGGCGCTGCCGTTCTTCTCCGCCGTGCCGCGCATCCGTGACCGGCTTGCGATCCTGCAGAAGGTGGGGCTGGGCTATGTCGCGCTGGGGCAGCAGGCGACCACCCTTTCAGGCGGCGAGGCGCAGCGCGTGAAGCTGTCGAAGGAACTGGCCCGGCGCGCCACGGGGCGGACGCTCTACATCCTCGACGAGCCGACCACCGGGCTGCATACCGAGGACGTGCGCAAGCTGCTCGAGGTGCTGCACGCGCTGGTGGCGCAGGGCAACACGGTGGTGGTGATCGAGCATAACCTGGAGGTCATCAAGACCGCCGACTGGGTGATCGACATGGGGCCGGAGGGCGGTGACGGCGGTGGCCGCATCGTGGCCGAGGACACGCCGGAGGAGGTCGCGGCCAATCCCGAAAGCCATACCGGCCGATTCCTTCGCCCGCTCCTGGCGCAGCGTCCGCTGGTTGCGGTCCCTCACACCGACGCGGCGAAGCCCGCGAAGAAGGCTCCTGCCCGCAGGGGGGACAAAAAACCGCCCGCCGCGCCGAAATCGCGCGCCGCCGGGACCAAGGCCGCGCCAAAGGCGAAAAAAGGCGGAAAAAAGCCGATGAAGGGCAAATAAAAACCGGCAGGGCGGGGCGAAGTTGCGGGCGTGATGGGGAAATACGAAAAATATTGTCCCCATCATGCGGAAAATGCTTGCGTCCTGCCCGTCAGAAGCCCTATCAGCGGCGCTCTTGGCCCAAGGGGGCAATGTCTGCCCAACAGGCTGTCTACTGGTTTGGGGGTACGTGATGAACGCACTTGCTCAACTGGGGATGGTCTCGGAACTCCCGAGCGATAACCAGATCTCTTCAGCGCCGTTTTCGTCCGACGACGACCGGAAAGATTATTTCGTCGAAAAAGACGGGATGAAGTTTGCGGGAACGCATCTTCTTGTCGATCTTTGGGATGCGCACAATCTTGACGATCCGGACAAGATCGACCGCACCCTGTGCGAAGCCGCAGTGACGGCCGGGGCGACAATCCTGCACAGCCACTTCCACCATTTCACGCCCAATGGCGGCGTGTCCGGCGTGGTCGTGCTGGCGGAAAGCCACATTTCCATCCATACGTGGCCGGAACGCAATTTTGCCGCCGTGGACATCTTCATGTGCGGCGCATGTGACCCGCACCTGGCGATCCCGGTCATGCAGCGCCTGTTCCAGGCCGGCCGGATCGAGGTGGACGAACAGCGTCGCGGTCGCGTCGCGCTGTAACGTGCCGGCATGGGGTGCGTCATGTGCCCCATGTCCCGGTTTTCGGCGTCCCGCCCGCACCCGATTACCTCCCGTAGGGGAAAGAATGACAGGCCGGACCAGATGTACGGCCCGTTTTCGCATGGATATTTTCAAGGAGTACCATGATGTCCGATGTCTGGATCAGCGAAACCCTTTATGGCGGCTGGCGCCAGCAGCTTCGCGTCAACAGGATGCTGGCCCAGACCAAAAGCGCGTTCCAGGACATCGCGGTATTCGAGAACGAGGATTATGGCCGCGTCCTGATGCTCGACGGGGTGGTGCAGATTACCGAGCGTGACGAGTTCGTGTATCAGGAAATGCTGACGCATGTGCCGCTGCTGGCGCATGGGGCGGCGCGCAATGTCCTGATCATCGGGGCGGGTGATGGCGGCGTGCTGCGCCGCGTGCTGCAGCACAGCACGGTCGAACGCGCGGTCATGGTCGAAATCGACGGCGAAGTCATTTCCCTGTCCAAGAAGTTCCTGCCCGACATCGCGGGTGATGCGTGGAACGACCCGCGTGCGGAAGTGATCGTGGGCGATGGCATCGAATATGTCACCAACGCACCCGATGGCGCCTTTGACGTGATCATCGTCGACAGCACCGACCCGATCGGTGTGGGGGAAGTGCTGTTTACCGATTCGTTCTATCGCCACTGTGCGCGCGTCCTGACGGATAACGGCCTGATCGTGAACCAGTGCGGCGTGCCCTTCATGCAGGCTGATGAACTGCGTGACACCAGCATGCGCCGGGCACAGTTCTTCCGTCATGTCTCGGCCTATGTCGCGGCGGTCCCGACCTATGTCGGCGGGTTCATGACGCTGGGCATCGCGGCCAAGGGCGAGGCGCCGGGCAGGCAGGATGTCGCAACCATCCGCGAGCGCGCGCGCAAGGCGGGAATCGGGGCATGCCAGTACTGGACGCCCGAAATGCAGGTCGCGTCCTTCGTCCTGCCGCCCTACATCGCGCGCAACCTGCCGGGCTACACCCCCGAAACCTGACCAGTCGTGGGCGGGGAAAGTCATTCTCCGCCCCGCAGCCCTGAAATGATAAAAGTTTTTGGTGAAGCTTTTTTCAAAAAGCTTCAAAGAACGTCGCCTTTTTCGATCAAAAGGCGACACCCAGAAACTTTCATGACTTTTCAGAGATCGTTCCGTAACGGATCATGCCGCCACGTTGCGCGTCGTCTTGCGCACGCTCACGGTGCGCACCTTCAGCGTGTTGACCGCATCGCTGAACGCCTTGAAATGCGGCGTCGCCTGGTGCGCCTCGAACGCGGCCGGGCTGTCATAGACTTCGTGCAGGATCACGGTGTCGGGTTCGTCCGACGTGGTCAGCACGTCAAAGCACGAACATCCCGCCTCGTCCGCAACCGAACGGATGCTGTCCTCGAGGCATGCCTCGAGGAAGGGCTTGCGCGTGGCGGCCGTGGTTTCGAATTCCGCAATGATGATCAGGCGGGTGTCGGTCATGTCTGGCATCCTTTGTGACAGCGCGAATGGATGCCCCGCCCCGGTGCGTGCAGGCGCGGGCGCATGGACGCGGGACATCGGGTGTTTTCATGGATTGACTTGTGTTCGCGTGTCATGTCAAGCAGTCGGATATCGACACGGGAGAGACCGGCCATGCCGGCGCCGAAGGAGCAACCGCCCCGGAAACTCTCAGGCAAAAGGACCGGTCGGTGATAACTTCTGGAAAGAGGCGCGCGGTCTTCCGTGGCGCCCGCCGACGGGATAGCGATCTCAGGCACAGGTGACAGAAGGGGCAGGTGATATCCATGACGGAGTCGCGGGAGCCCTTTTCATGTCCATGCTTTCGGCACAGATCGTAACGATTTCGCAATTTCTGGCATCCCCCCGCACATGTTCCCCCCGCGCGTGTCCCGACGCCGCGATCTTCCTCCTGCATGCGCTGCTGGCGTCGCGGGATGCGGGCCGTGGCGCGCGCGTCGTGGGGACATATCGCAATGACGAGGTAGTCTTCGCATGACCGAGGGTCTTCTGCGCACGCCGCTGCACGCGCTGCATCTTGAACTGGGGGGACGCATGGTGCCCTTCGCCGGGTATGAAATGCCGGTCCAGTATGCCGCCGGTGTCATGGCCGAACACCTGCATACCCGCACGGCGGGCAGCATCTTTGACGTCTCGCACATGGGGCAGGTGCGCGTGCGCCCGCGTTCGGGCGTGATGGCGGATGCGGCGCTGGCGCTGGAACGCCTTGTCCCCGCCGACATCGTCGCCCTGCGTCCCGGTCGGCAGCGTTATGCGCTGCTGATGCGCGAGGATGGCGGCATCAGCGACGACCTGATGATCGCCAACATGGGGACGTGGTTCCTGCTGGTGGTCAACGCCGCGTGCAAGGAAGCGGATTTCGCGCTGATCGAGGCCGGGATTTCCGATGTGTGCGAGGTGGAATTCCTGTCGGATCGTGCGCTGATCGCGGCCCAGGGGCCTGCGGCGGTTGCGGCGATGGCCGAACTGGCCCCTGCGACGACGGAGATGCGCTTCATGGATGTGATCGAAACCGAGGTCGCGGGTGTGTCCTGCATCGTCTCGCGCTCCGGCTATACCGGCGAGGACGGGTTCGAGATCGGCATGCCCGCAGCCCGGGCCGAAAAGGTCGCCAGCGCGCTGCTGGCCTGCACGGACATGGCGGCGGCGGGCCTTGGCGCGCGTGACAGCCTGCGTCTGGAGGCCGGGCTGTGCCTGTATGGTTCGGACATCGACACCACGACCTCGCCGGTCGAGGGCGCGCTGGAATGGTCGATCCAGAAAAGCCGCCGTCCCGATGGCGCGCGTGCCGGTGGCTATCCCGGTGCCGACATCGTGGCGAAGCAGCTTGCCGAAGGGCCGGCACGCCGCCGCGTCGGCCTGAAAGGGGAGGGGCGCGCCCCGATCCGTGGTGGCGCGCCGCTGTTCAGCGATGCCGAGGGCACGCACCGCGTCGGGCATGTGACGTCCGGCGCGTTTGGCCCCAGCGTCCCCGGCCCGGTTTCGATGGGTTATGTCGATGCGGCGTCGGCCGCCGTCGGCACGCCGCTGTTCGCGGGCGTGCGCGGGCGCTTCCTGCCGGTCCATGTCGTCGCACTGCCGTTCGTGGCGCCGACCTTCCGGCGCTAGGGCAAGATTTTCACACGGTTTTTCCAACATCCACCATCATCAGGAAATGAGCGGATCATGAGCACCTATTACACCAAGGAACATGAGTGGCTGCGCATCGAGGGCGACGAGGTTGTCGTCGGCATCACGCAGCATGCGGCCGATGAGCTTGGCGAACTCGTGTTCGTCGAAGGCAAGGACGCAGGCACCGAGGTTGCGCAGGGCGACAGCGTCGCGGTCGTGGAATCGGTGAAGGCCGCGTCCGACATCTATGCCCCCGTTGGCGGCACGGTCACCGCGTTCAACGATGCGCTGTCGGAAGATCCGTCGCTCATCAACCGCGCGCCGGAAGCCGATGGCTGGATCGTGCGCATGAAGATGGCCGACAAGGCGCAGCTTGACGACCTGCTCGACGCTGCGGCCTACGCCGCGCTGCTGGCCTGATATCCCTCCTGCTGCCTGTGACCTGACGGAGTTCCCGATCATGACGTCTTCCACTGATAACTCTCCCCTGTGGCAGGGCGCGGGCAGCGATCCTGACGCGTTCTGTGCGCGTCATGTCGGCCCCGACGCCCATGACGTGCGCGACATGCTGCGTGTCGTCGGGGCGGAAAGCCTTGAGGACCTGATGGCGCAGACCGTCCCCGGCGATATCCGCCTGAAGGGGGAAATGGGTCTGGGTGCCGGCGTGTCCGAAACGCAGGCGCTTGATCGCCTGCGCCAGATCGCGCGCCGCAACAAGGTGATGACGTCCCTGATCGGGCAGGGATATTACAACACGATCCTGCCGGGCGTGATCCAGCGCAACGTGCTGGAAAGCCCGGCCTGGTACACGGCCTATACCCCGTACCAGCCCGAAATCAGCCAGGGCCGGCTGGAGGCGCTGCTGAACTTCCAGACGCTGGTGATCGAACTGACCGGGCTGGACGTGGCCAATGCCTCGCTGCTGGACGAAGCCACGGCGGCGGCGGAAGCCATGGCCATGGCGCGTCGTGTCGCACGCAGCAAGGCGACGTCGTTCTTCGTCGATGCGGACTGCCACCCGCAGGTGATCTCCGTCCTGCGCACACGGGCGGAACCGATGGGCTGGACGCTGGTGGTGGGCGATCCCGCGCACGACCTGCGCGCGGATGCGGTATTCGGTGCGCTGTTCCAGTATCCCGGCTCATCGGGGCAGGTGCGCGACCCGCGCGCCGCGATCGAGGCCCTGCATGCGGCGGGCGCGATTGCCGCGATGACGGCGGACCCGATGGCGCTGCTGCTGCTCGAAAGCCCCGGCGCGCTGGGTGCCGATATCGCGGTCGGTTCGATGCAGCGCTATGGCATGCCGATGGGGGCCGGTGGCCCGCATGCGGCGTACATGGCGGTGCGCGATGCGTTCAAGCGCAACATGCCCGGCCGCCTTGTCGGCGTGTCGATCGATTCGCGCGGCGAGCCTGCCTATCGCCTTGCGCTGCAGACGCGTGAGCAGCATATCCGCCGCGAAAAGGCGACGTCGAACATCTGCACCGCGCAGGTGCTGCCGGCCGTCGTGTCGTCGATGTATGCGCTGTATCATGGCCCGGATGGCCTGCGCGCGATTGCGCAGCGCATCCATCGCCTGTGTGTTGTCGCGGCCGCAGGCCTGCGCGCGCTAGGCGAGGACGTGCGCACGGACGCCTTCTTCGACACGCTGAGCATTGCCACGGGTGACCGCACGGCAGCCATTGCGGAGCGCGCGGTGGCGGCAGGGATGAACCTGCGCCGTATTGATGCGCATACCCTTGGCCTCAGCCTTGACGAGACGACGACGCCTGAAATCGTGCGCAAGATCTGGACGTGCTTCGCCGGGGACGCGGCCCGCGTGGCGACGATGGAAGCGAGCCTTGACGCTTCGGGCAGTGCGATCCCGCAGGCGCTGGTGCGTAAGGGCACGCTGCTGACGCAGCCGGTCTTCAGCGCCTATCGCTCCGAAACCGACATGCTGCGCTACCTGCGTCGTCTGGCGGACAAGGACCTTGCGCTGGACCGTTCGATGATCCCGCTGGGGTCGTGCACGATGAAGCTGAACGCCACGGCGGAGATGATGCCGATCACGTGGCCGGAATTCTGCGACATCCATCCCTTCGCCCCGGCGGACCAGATGGAAGGCTATGCCGAACTGTTCGCGGAACTGCAGCAGATGCTGTGCCGCATCAGCGGGTATGACGCTGTCTCGCTCCAGCCCAATTCGGGCGCGCAGGGCGAATATGCCGGGCTGCTGGCGATCCGTGCCTATCACCGTGCGCGGGGCGAGGCCGGGCGTGACGTGTGCCTGATCCCGGCATCCGCGCACGGGACCAACCCGGCATCGGCGCAGATGGCGGGGATGAAGGTTGTCGTCGTCAAGTGCGACGAACATGGCAACGTGGACATGGATGACCTGAAGGCGCGCATCGCACAGTACGCGCCGCAGCTTGCCGCGATCATGATCACCTATCCCTCCACCCATGGCGTGTTCGAGCAGAGCGTGCGTGAACTGTGCGACCTGGTCCATGCGGCGGGCGGGCAGGTGTACCTTGATGGGGCGAACATGAACGCGCAGGTCGGGCTGTCGCGGCCGGGGTCCTATGGCTCCGACGTCAGCCACTTCAACCTGCACAAGACGTTCTGCATCCCACATGGCGGCGGTGGCCCGGGCATGGGGCCGATCGGGGTGGGCGCGCACCTTGCGCCGTTCCTGCCGGGGCGGCCCGAACTGGGCGAGGCCAATGCCGTGTGCGCCGCGCCGTTCGGGTCGGCCGACGTGCTGCCGATTTCGTGGACCTACATGAAGATGATGGGGGATGCGGGCCTGCGCCGCGCGACCGAGGCCGCGATCCTGAACTCCAACTACATCGCGGCACGGCTGTCGGATTACTACCCTGTGCTGTATCGCGGGGCGAACGGGCGGGTGGCGCATGAATGCATCATCGACCTGCGTCCCGTGCGTGATACGGCCGGGGTGACGGTCGATGACATCGCCAAGCGCCTGGTCGATCATGGCTTCCACGCCCCGACCGTCAGCTTCCCCGTCGCCGGTACCTTCATGATCGAACCGACCGAGTCCGAGGGCCTGCGTGAACTCGACCGGTTCTGCGATGCGATGATCGCCATCCACGCGGAAATCAGCGAGATCCTGGATGGTGGGATCAAGGTGGAGGACAGCCCCCTGCGCCATGCGCCGCATACGGTGCGTGACGTGACCGACCCGGAATGGAACCGTGCGTATGACCGTGCGCGTGGCTGCCTGCCCGGTGAAGTGCAGGCGGGGACCAAATACTGGTCGCCGGTCAACCGGCTGGACAATGCCTATGGGGACCGCAACCTTGTGTGTTCGTGCCCTGACATCTCCACCTATGCCGAGGACTGATCCACGGCTGCTGGATGGATCTGGAAAAGCCGCCCTTACCGGGGCGGCTTTTTTTATGGTCCGTCGGGAACATCATTAAGAAGTTTTTTGGTGAAGCTTTTTTTTCAAAAAGCTTCGAAGGACGCCGCCTTTTTGAAAAAAGCCGGCACCCAAAAACTTTTAATTTTTTCAATCCATTATTTTAAAACGTGCTTTTGCGGGCACAACATCGCCTCTGGCCGGAGATGTATCCGATGGGATATATCGGGGCCATCAGGCAGAAGGGATATCAGGGGCATGCGGCATTCGCGGAAATGGGGCGTCGGGTTGATTGGCGCGATGGTGCTTTCGGCGTTTTCCGCCCATGCGGCAACCCATGGTGTGACCGACATGACGGGACAGGTGCAGCAGGTGCCTGCCTCCCCCCGCCATATCGCGGACCTGTGGTTCGCCCATAATGAACTGACGATCATGCTTGGTGCCGCGGACCGGATCGCGGTGACGGTGGACCGGCCGGATACGCGCCCGTGGATGTTCCGTGTCGCCCCCGTCCTGTACAAGGCCATCTGGGTCAACGGGCCTGCGGTCAATGCCGAAAGCCTGCTGAAGGCCGGGGTGGATGTCGCCTTTGTCCCCAACGGGTCGGCCACGGCGGCGGCGTTGCGCGCGGTGGGGATTCCGGTGCTGGTGGCCGGGTTTATCGATGTCGCAAGCCTGCGCCGTTCGCTGTAAATGACGGCGCAGGTGATTGGCACACCGCAGGCGCGTGATGTGACGCGGGCCTATGAAACCATGCTCGACGGGGTGATCCACGATACCCGCGCACGCACCGACGCGCTGGCCCCTGATGCGCGGCCGCGCGTGGTGCATATCCAGTCGCTGCATCCGCTGCGCGTGGACGGGGCGCATACGATCATTGACGAATGGCTGGCGATTGCCGGTGCGCGCAACGCGGCGGACGGGGTGGACGGGAACATGAAACCCGTCTCGGTCGAGCAGGTGGCCGCGTGGAACCCCGATGTCATCATCCTTGGTCCCGACAGCGGCACGTTCGACCCGGCGGCGGATGGCGGGGTGTGGCGTAATATCAGGGCCGTGCAGGCGGGGCGTGTGGTCCATAATCCGGCGGGCGTGTTCCCGTGGGATCGTTATGGCAGCGAATTCCCGCTGCAGGTCGCATGGGCGGCGCAGGTGCTGCATCCCGACCTGTTCGCGGCCACCAACATGGTGGAACAGACGCGCGCATTCTATCGCGATTTCTTCCATTACGACCTCGATGCCGCGCAGGCAGGGCGGATACTGGCCGGACTGCCGCCCGCAGATGGCGCAAAGGGTGGGGGGGACAGCCCCCGTTGATCCTGCGTGCGATGGGGCGGCATGCCGGGTGGGTGGTCTCCGGCGGGTTGGTGCTGTGTGTCCTGATGTCCGCCTGCCTCGGGCGGTATGCCATTGCGCCGGGCGTGATCGCACGCTTCATCGTGACCGCCATGGGGGGACATGCGCTGCCGTCGGCGCAATATGACATGGTGCACGCGATCCTGACGGGTGCACGCCTGCCGCGGATCGGGGCGGCGGTGTGCGTCGGCGCCGCACTGTCGGTATCGGGCGCGACCTATCAGGCGGTCTTTCGCAATCCGCTCGTGTCCCCCGGCCTGCTGGGCGTGCTGGCGGGGGCGGGGTTTGGCGCGGCGCTGGGCATTGTCGGCGGCATGGGGACGACGGTGGTGCAGGCGCTGTCATTCGCGGGCGGGATACTGGCCGTCTCGTTCGGGGTGGGGGTGGCGCGCATGTTCGATGCGGCCTCCGTCCTGATGCTGGTGTTCGGTGGACTGATCAGTTCGGCGCTGTTCACCGCGCTGATGTCCATGCTGAAATATGTCGCCGACCCGCAGCAGCAGTTGCCCGACATCGTGTTCTGGCTGCTGGGCAGCCTGACGCAGGTTGATGTGCTGCGGCTGGAAATCATGGCAGTCCCGGTTCTGCTGGGCATCGTGGTGCTGTCGGCCTGCGGGCGGATGCTCGATGCGCTGGCGATGGGCGATGACGAGGCCCGGACCCTTGGCGTGCCGGTCACGGCGCTGCGTTACGGCACGATCGGCATCGCCACCGCGCTTTCGGCGCTGACGGTTTCCGCCGTGGGGATGATCGGCTGGGTCGGGCTGATCATCCCGCATGTGGCGCGCCTGCTGGCGGGGCCATGCAATGCGCGTGTCGTGCCGCTGAGCGCGGGTCTGGGCGCGATCTTCCTGCTGGTATGTGACGACCTTGCGCGCTGCCTGTCGGTGGAGGAAATCCCAGTCGGGCTGCTGACGGACCTGCTTGGCGTTGTGGTCTTCCTCTCGGTCCTGCGTCTGCTGAAACGGGGATGGCGGTTGTGAGCGATCCGGTGCTGGAGGTGCGTCAGGTCGGGCTGCGCCGCAACGGGCGGTGCGTGCTTGATGACGTGTCGCTGTCGGTGGTGGCGGGGCGGATGACCGGATTGCTGGGACCGAACGGGGCGGGGAAAAGCACGCTCCTGCGCGTGCTGCTGGGCCTGCTGCGGCCAGAGGCGGGGCAGGTACTGCTGGACGGGCGGGACCTGTCGCACTGGCGGCGGCGGGAGATCGCGCACCGCATCGCCTATGTCCCGCAGGGGCACATGTCGCTGTTCCCCTATGCCGTGCGTGATGTGGTGGCGCTGGGGCTGGTGTCCTATACGCCGTTTGCCCGCGGGATCGACGAGGCGGAGGCGGCCATCGTGGATGATGCGCTGGCGCGGCTGTCGATCTCCCACCTTGCCGCGCGTCCCTATACCGACCTGTCGGGCGGGGAGCGTCAGGCCGTGCTGATTGCGCGCGCGCTGGCGCATGGGGGGCGGATCCTGGTGCTGGACGAGCCTGAAACCGGCCTTGATTACGGGCAGCAGAAGCGGCTGTATGCGTTGCTGCGTGAACTTGCCGAAGATGGGTATGCCATTGTTGCAACAACGCACGATCCGCTGCGTGCTGCGGTGGCGTACGACCATGCCGTGCTGCTGCGCCATGGACGGGTGATGCGCGACGGCCCTGCGGTACAGGTGCTGGATGCCGAAGGGATTGCGCGTCTGTATGCGCGCGGGACCGGTGAGCGTATTTAAAAACGCACTGGTGAAAGTTTCTGGTGAAGCTTTTTTACGAAAAGGCTCCGAAAGACGCCGCCTTTTTGATGAAAGACGACACCCAAAAACTTTCATTACTTATCAATGGGGTATTTCAGATCGCCCCTCAGCGATTGGGCGTGGCCGGGACATTATCGACGCGGATCGCCTTGCCCGTGCTGTCGTAATAGACGATGGCCACACCATGACGTTCGGCATAGCCATCGGGCGTGCCGTGCTGGGTCCAGAACAGCAGCCGGTTGACGTCGGGCTGTTCCTTCACCTTGTCGCCGGGGGGAATGAAGCGGTACTGGCTGTAATCCATGTGCAGGCGCGGCAGCGGCGGATGGCGCGAAAGCTGGTGCATGGACTGGTGGCGCTTGAATTCCGCGTCATCCTCGTCCTCCTGCGCCATGGCGGGAATGGAGGACAGGAGGACCGGCAGAAGCCCCACGGCCACGCATCCGGCAATCTTCCAGTATCGCTGCTTTACCGGCATCTGCGTGGCACCCTTTCGCCTTGTCCCGACAGGTTGGGGCAACATCCCCCTTTTTTCCGGCGGGCGCAAGGCGTTGGCGTCATGGCTGTTGTGGCGTGGATGGGGGATTACTGGAACGGCAGGTAGCGGAAGTCGAAGAAGATCTCGCTCATGCTCGTGCTTGGCGCGCCACCGGTGCCCCCCCACGCATGCACGCGCGAGTAGGCAAGCTGCGTTCCGGCCTGCACCGTGCCGTACTTGCCCTTGATGAAGCGGTACCATGCGCCGATCGTGAATTCCTCCACCGACTTGATGCTTGCGGTGCAGGCCGACGACCCTTCGGTCCAGCATCCGCTGTTGTCGGACATCGGGTTGCCATAGCCATAGGCAGTGCCATCGGAATCGAAATATCCACGTCCCGAACGCTGCATCCCGAAATAGCCATAGACATCGAACAGGCGGTTGGGATGGGCGATGATGCCCGCCGTGGCCTGCGCGCTGCTAAGCAGGTCGGGCGCGCCATTCTCCTTCAGCGTGGCGTCAGGCAGCAGGACCGAGCCATAGCGCCCGATCCCCTTGCCCGCCAGTCCGGCAAGGCGCACTTCGAGGTGATGCTGGAGGATCGGCACGATCATGGATCCGCCACCGCCCCATGCGATGGCGGTGTGGTTCACGCCCTCACCCCCGATGACCGAACGGTCATGCGGGAAATGCAGGATGCCTTCCATTTCATAATGGCCCCATGACGGGTCGCCTGCGACCTTTGCGATGATGTCGGGCGCGATTTCGTTGGAGTAGTTCGTGCTCGATCCCGTCAGGCCCACGCCGTTCGATCCCACCTTGGCATAGTTGCCGCTGCCGGGCAGGGCATATTCGCCATTGTCGCTATAGGCGGAAAAGCCGGTGGTGTCATAGATCGTGGCCGGGTTTTCGATCGACAGGCCCGCCCACAGGCGATGCTCCAGGAAGTCCTTGACGAGGCGCACCTGCCACTGCCGCGCCCATGTCTGCCCGGCAAGGATGGAGGATTCGATGGTTTCCGGCAAGCTTTCCTGGCGCGGGATGATGCCGACGCGATCCGGGGTCAGCATCGTCCAGGCCTGCCCGATCAGGAAGTGCCAGTTGGTCTTGGAATCATCGAGCGTCAGGTACGCCTGGCGCAGGCGCGGGACATAGGAATTGCTTTCATACGGGTTGGTCGTCTCCGCACTTGCGCCGAAATCGCTTTCGACAAATCCCGCCACCGTCATGTGCGTGCCCAGCGGCGCGCGCGCCATCAGGGAGAAGCGGGTATAGCGCGCGTCCCCGGTAAAGTTGTCGGTGTGGAAGTTCGAACTGTTGCGGAAGGGGATGTTCGCCCACGAATTGAAGATGCCCGAGGCGACATGGCGGTTTTCCTCCACCGCGGCGGCGTCGAAGAATCCACCAAGGATGATCGACACGGACCCGGCATGGAACACCTTGCTGCCCAGTGCGCCGGCGGACTGCGCGCCCACGGTTTCACGCGTGTGCGGGCCGACATTGTTGTTCGCCATGTGCGAAATCAGGTCCTCGTCACGATGGGCGACGACGGATTCGAATGTCGGCGTGTCGATGAACGACCCGTTCGGATTGTCCGAATGTCCCCCGATATGCGGGCTCCCCATGCCTGGTGGCGTGCGTTCGCCCGTGGCCGTAAGGCGCCCTTCCTGCGGGGTCCAGCCACCACGCACATGGCCTGCGCTGCCTGAAACCTGCAGGGAATGTCCCCCCGTGCCCGAACCCGTGCCGGTTCCGGCGTGGGCGCGGTGCTGCGCGATCTGCTGGCGCATGGCCTGCAGGCTGCGCTGCAGTTCCATCTGCTGTTGCTGGAGATGTTCCATCTGCCGCTCCATGATATCGAGCGATTCCGGATCATCATCGGCCAAGCCGGCCGAGGCAGGCACCATGAAGGAACACAGCAGCAGGGCGGCCGACAGGCTGAGCCAGACGGCACGGCGGGGGAAAAGATTCGGCATATATTACCAGTGGGCCTCGGACTACGGGTCAAGACTACTGTGTGTCAAAACATTTCCCGGCTTCGGCGTAAATGATAATTTCTTTTAAGAAGGATATTTTTACCTTCTGTAATATCGGATACGCGGTTCGGGGCGCTTTTTTCATGTCACGCTGCCATCACGCCGCGCGGTGACGCCATAAACCGTGTCATGCCAGACGGCATCGTTGGGGGGCGGCGTCACGCTGCCGGTATCGGTATGGGCGAAGCCCGCGCGCTGCATGAGGATACGCACAAGGCGCTGGCGTTCATCGCTTTCGAGTGCCTGCCATAATGCGACGGCTTTTTGTGGAACAAAACTGTTTCCATATGTAACAAGGACCAGTCCGCCGGGTTGCAGGACGCGCGCGATTTCGCGAAACAGCGCGACAGGGTGCCGCAGGTAGGGCACGACATCGCACAGGCATACGGCGTCAAGCGATTCATCGGCCAGCGGCAGTTCGGGCGTGTCATTGAGGTCCTGGACGATGCGCTGCGTCAGGCGGTCGTTGGATTCAAGCGCCGGGGCGTCCACCCCGATGCCGATCACGGCGTCAAATGCGACGTTGTCAGGCAGGTGGCTGTCGCTTCCGGCCATCAGGTCAAGGATACGCCCGCCTTCGGGCAGCATGGTGCGGTACAGCGCCGTGACCGCCGTGCAGGCCCCGGCATCCAGCATCGGGCCGGAGGGACGGGTGGACCAGAAGGCGGTGTCGGAGTCGTGCGATGCGCTGAGGAAGGCGCCGGGATGAAAGCCGTGCAGATCGTTCATGAATATGCCAGATGCGACGGGGTTGGACGAAACGGCCGGTCGCCTGCACGTTTCGCCGTGCGCGAAAAGACGCCACGGCATGTTGAGAATGCCGCCGGTTGCCGCCATTTACGACAGATTGCATCAAGGGAGAAAGCGCAGACATGGCCAGAATGATCCATTCCATGATCCGTGTGCGTGACGCGGATGCCTCCATGGCGTTCTATGACCTCGCATTCGGCCTCAGGCCGGTGGACCGGCTTGTGTTCGAGACGTTCACGCTGATCTACCTTGCGAATGCGGAGCAGACGTTCGAACTCGAACTGACGGTCAACCACGACCGCGACCGCCCGTATGACCTTGGCGACGGGTATGGCCACCTTGCCGTCTCGGTCGCGGATGTGGACGCCGAACATGCGCGCCTGTCCGCCGCCGGCCTGTCGCCGCTGCCGGTCAAGGACATGTCGTGCGGGGAGCGGTTCGTGGGGCGGTTTTTCTTCATCACCGACCCCGATGGTTACCGGATCGAGGTGCTGCAGCGTGGCGCGCCGGGGCGTTTCCTGTAAAAACGCGTCGGCGGGCGACTCGCCGCAGGTGGCGGGCATGGTCGCGACGGGGATGATGTTGGCGTATATAGGGTTCGGATGAAGACCAGCTTTTACAAGATGCATGGCCTGGGGAACGATTTCGTCGTCATGGACGAACGCGCCGCCCGCCTTGACCTGACGCCCGCGCGCATCGCCGCCCTGTCGGACCGTCAGCGCGGGATCGGCTGTGACCAGTTCGTGGTGCTGCGCCCCGCCTGCCGCGAGGGCGCGGACGTGTTCGTACGCTTCTTCAACGCCGATGGCAGCGAATCCGGGGCATGCGGCAATGCCTCGCGCTGTGTTGCGTCGCTGGTCGGGGGCGAACGGGGCATCACGTCCCCCGTGCTGCAGACCCGCGCCGGACTGCTGGAAAGTGAAATCGCCCCGGATGGTACGGTCAGGGTCGATATGGGACCGCCCGCACTGGGCTGGCGTGACATTCCACTGGCGCGGGAGGTCGATACCCTGCACCTGCCGCTGTGGGGGGACCCGGCGGCGGCGTCGATGGGCAACCCGCATGCCACCGTCTTCCTTGAGGCCGATGATGCGACCGACCCGCGCCAGCAGGGGCCGGTGATGGAACATGACCCGCTGTTCCCCGAACGCGCCAATATTGGCTTTGCGCAGGTACGCGCGCGCGACGACATGCGCCTGCGGGTGTGGGAACGTGGTGCGGGCCTGACGCTGGCATGCGGGTCCGGGGCGTGTGCCGCCGTGGTCAATGGCGTGCGGCGCGGACTGGTCGATCGCACCTGTGCCGTGGAAATGGATGGCGGCGTGCTGTCGGTGACATGGCGCGAGTCCGACGGCCATGTCCTGATGCGTGGCCCCGCCACGCTGAGTTTCGAAGGCTCTGTTGTGCTGGATACCTATCCCCGATGAAAAAGCCTGAAATCCTGACATTCGGCTGCCGGCTCAACACCTATGAAAGCGAGGTGATGCGCACCCATGCGGCCGGTCTGGACAATGTCGTGATCGTCAATACCTGCGCGGTGACGGCGGAGGCCGAGCGCCAGGCGCGTCAGGCGGTGCGCCGCGCCCATCGCGACCGTCCCGACGCGCGCATCGTCGTGACGGGATGCGCGGCCCAGATCGACCCCGAACGCTGGGCCGCGCTGCCCGGTGTGACGCGGGTGCTGGGCAACCGGGAAAAACTGTCCGCCGAAAGCTGGAGCGAGGCCGCGCTGTCGCAGGGCAATGCCGTGTCCGACATCATGGCCGCGCGTGAAAGCGCGCCGCATCTGGTGACGGAATTCGCGGGCCGCACCCGCGCCTTTGTGGAGGTGCAGCAGGGGTGCGACCATCGCTGCACCTTCTGCATCATTCCCTTCGGGCGCGGGCCGTCGCGCTCCGTCCCCGTCGGCGCGGTGGTGGAGCAGGTGCGTGCGCTCGTCGCCTCAGGCTACCGGGAGGTGGTGATGACCGGCGTGGACATCACCTCATGGGGGGGTGACCTGCCGGGGCAGCCCTCGCTGGGGCAGTTGTGCCGCAGGCTGCTGGCTCTGGTGCCCGAACTCGAACGGCTGCGCCTGTCGTCGGTCGATCCGGTGGAGATTGATGACGATCTGTGGCAACTGCTGGCGCAGGAACCGCGTTTCATGCCGTATCTGCACCTGTCGCTGCAGGCGGGGTCTGACATGATCCTCAAGCGCATGAAGCGTCGCCACCTGACGGCGGATGTCGCCGCCGTCATTGCGCGGGCGCGCGGATTGCGGCCCGATATCGGGATCGGCGCGGACGTGATCGCCGGTTTCCCGACCGAGGACGAGGCGCTGTTCAACGAGACGCTGGACTTCATCGCGGGGCAGGCGCTGCCTTACCTGCATGTCTTCCCCTACAGCGAACGGCCCGGCACGCCCGCAGCAAGGATGCCCGCCATCCCCATGGCGCAGCGACGCGAACGTGCCGCACGCCTGCGCGCGGCCGGGGCGCAGGCGGCGCGCACCTATCACGCGGGGCTGCTCGGGCGGCCGCTGCGGGTGCTGATGGAGACGCAGACATCCGGGCATTCCGAGGAATTCGCCCCGGTGCGGCTGGCGGATGGTGTTGCGCCGTCGCAGGCGGGACGGATCGAGACGGTGCGGCCCGTGGCTTTTGACGATAACGGACTGGTGGCGGAAATTTCCTGACATGGCTCTTGGTTTCTTTTCACGACTCAAGGCGGGGCTGTCGCGCTCCACACAGAAACTCAGCGGTGGGTTGAGCGCGGTCTTCACCCGGCGCAAGCTTGATGACCAGGCGCTGGAGGATCTGGAGGACCTGCTGATTTCCGCTGACCTCGGGCCGAATGTGGCGGCGAAGGTGATTGATTCCTTCCGCACGTCGAAATTCGGCAAGGAAGTCACGGACGAGGAAGTCCGCAGCGCGCTGGCGGAAGAAATCGCAAAGATCCTTGAACCCGTCGCCATCCCGTTCGAACCCGATCACGCGCACAAGCCGCATGTCGTGCTGGTGGTGGGCGTCAACGGCACCGGCAAGACCACGACGATCGGCAAGATGGCCCGCTATTATGGCGAGCAGGGCAAGAAAGTGATGATGGTCGCGGGCGACACGTTCCGCGCCGCCGCGGTGGAGCAGTTGCAGGTCTGGGGCGAACGCGTGGGCGCGCCGGTCATTGCCGGTCCCCCCAATGCCGATGCCGCAGGCCTTGCGTTCGAAGCGCTGAAGAAGGGCAAGGCGGAGGGTGCGGACCTGCTGCTGGTCGATACCGCCGGGCGCCTGCATAACAAGGGCGCGCTGATGGAGGAACTGGCGAAGATCATCCGCGTGATGCGCAAGTTCGATGAAACCGCCCCCCATTCCGTCTTCCTCGTGCTGGACGCCACCACGGGCCAGAACGCGATGGAGCAGGTGCGCGTGTTCAAGGAACTGGTGAATGTCACGGGACTGGTGGTGACAAAGCTGGATGGTTCGGCGCGTGGCGGCATTGTCGTGGCGCTGGCGGATGCATTCGGCCTGCCGGTCCATATGGTCGGCGTGGGCGAACAGGCGGAGGACCTGCGTCCGTTCTCCGCACAGGCGTTTGCGCAGGGACTGGTGGGTGACGACATCAAGGTGATCGACCGCGACACCCCGGCCGAAGGCGGGGAAAAGAAGGAAGAAGCGCCACCACCAGAAGAAAAGTAAAAGAAGTTTTTGGTGAAGCTTTTTTCAAAAAGCTTCGAAAGACGCCGCCTTTTTGGAAAAAGGCGGCACCCAAAAACTTTTATTTTTTGAAGTCTTTTCCGTCTACAAAAAAGGGGACCATCCCACAAAGGATGATCCCCCAGACCCATCCGGGCGGTTACGAAACGGCCGCTCAGATCGGCAATGCGCGCTCGAACACGGATTCCAGCGCCATGATGCCCGGCAGGGTCTTGCCCTCCAGCCATTCAAGGAACGCACCGCCCGCGGTGGAAATGTAGGAAATCTCCTTCGTCACACCGGCATGACGCAGGGCGGAGACGGTGTCCCCCCCGCCGGCAATGCTTTTCAGCCTGCCTTCCTGCGTCAGGCGACCGACCTCCTGCGCCACCGCGTTCGTGCCCGCGTCAAAGGGCGGGATCTCGAACGCGCCAAGCGGCCCGTTCCAGACCAGCGTCTTGAACGTGGCGATCTTTGCGCACAGGTTGCGCACGGTCTGCGGGCCGACATCAAGGATCATCGCGTCATCGGGGATGGCGTCGATGGCGACAACCTGCGTGGGCACGTTGGCCTTGAACTCGGTCGCCGTCACCGCATCGACCGGCAGCACCACCTCGCACCCTTTTTCCCTGGCCTTTGCAAGGATGGCGCGCGCGGTGTCGTGCATCTCGCCTTCCTGCAGGGAACGGCCGACCTTCACGCCCTGCGCGGCAAGGAACGTGTTGGCCATCGCACCACCGATGATCAGCACCTGTACCTTCTCCAGCAGGTTGCCGATCAGGTCCAGCTTGGTGGAGATCTTGGCCCCGCCAATGATTGCGCCGACCGGACGTTCGGGGTTTTCCAGCGCGATGTTCAGCGCGTTCAGTTCCGTCTCCATCAGGCGCCCGGCAAAGGACGGCAGGTGGCGGGCCACGCCCTCGGTGGAGGCATGGGCGCGGTGGGCCGCGGAAAACGCGTCATTGACGTAGAAATCCGCCAGCGACGCCAGCGATTTGGCAAGGTCGGGGTCGTTCGCTTCCTCGCCGGGGTGGAAACGGGTGTTTTCCAGCACCACCACATCGCCGTCCTGCATCGCATCGACGGCCTTCTGCGCCACGGGGCCAATGCAGTCATCGGCAAAGGTCACGGGACGGCCCAGCGCATCGCCCAGCGCATCGGCAATCGGGGCCAGCGACATTTCAGGCACGCGCTGCCCCTTGGGGCGGTCGAAATGGCTGACCACGATGACGCGCGCACCCTTCTGCGCCAGTTCCTGGATCGTCGGCAGCAGGCGCAGCAGGCGGGTGGCGTCGGTAATCTGCCCCCCCTTGACCGGAACGTTCAGGTCCGCGCGCAGAAGAACCTTCTTGCCCGCGGGCTGAAGCTGATCCAGCGTCTTGAATGCGACGGTCGTCATCACAGGCTGCCAAACAGGGCGGCGGTATCGGACATACGGTTGGAGAAGCCCCATTCGTTGTCGTACCAGCTACAGATGCGCACCAGCTTGCCGCCGTCGATCACCGCCGTCTGCGTCGCGTCAAAGGTGGAGGAGGCAACCGAGTGGTTGAAATCCGAACTCACCAGCGGGGCGGTGTTGTAGTCGAGGATCCCCTTGAGCGGCCCTTCGGATGCGGCCTTGCGCATCGCCTCGTTCACTTCTTCGACGGACGAGGGCGCGCGCTTTGGCACGAAGTCGAGCGAGACGAGCGAGACGTTGGGCGTCGGCACGCGGATGGCGGTCCCGTCAAGGCGTCCCTTCAGGTGCGGCAGGACGAGGCCCACGGCCCGCGCCGCCCCGGTGGAGGTCGGGATCATGTTCAGGGCGGCGCCACGCGCGCGGCGCGGATCCTTGTGCAGCGTATCCACCGTGCGCTGGTCGCCGGTATAGGAATGGATGGTGACCATGTAGCCACATTCGATGCCGAACGCATCGTCCAGCACCTTCGCCACCGGGGCGAGGCAGTTGGTCGTGCATGACGCATTGGAAATGACCGTCATGTCTGACGTCAGCACGTCCTGGTTCACGCCATAGACGATCGTCGCATCGACGCCCGACGCCGGGGCGGAGACGATGACCTTGCGCGCGCCAGCCTTGATAAGCTGCGACGCACTTTCCTTGTCGGTGAAGCGGCCGGTGCATTCCATGGCCACGTCCACGCCTTCGAACGGGACCTTCGTCGGGTCCGCCTCGGCCGAGACATGGATGGGGGCATAGGTGCGGCCATTGGCCTTTATGATGATGCTGTTGCCTTCGACACGGACTTCGGCCGGGAAGCGGCCGTGCACGCTGTCATAGGACAGGAGGTGGGCGTTCGCCTCGACACTGCCGAGGTCGTTGATGGCGACAGGGACGACGTCGGTGCGTCCGCTTTCGATGATCCCGCGCAGGACGAGGCGACCTATGCGACCGAAACCGTTGATCGCGACTTTGACAGCCATTTCTTATTCTCCGTTCAAGGTCAGTTCTGTAGTGCAGCGCTTCGGGATGACGTGTCCGAAAAAGGAAGAACCCCGTCATCATGCCGCCGGTTGCCTGTATTTCCGGCGGGGCCGTTGCCCGTGGCGCGGATCACCTCCAGCGCGCGGGCGACGATATGTTCGGGCTGTATGGTCACGTTGCGTCCCTGGCGCGTGCCGGCGGTGACGTTTTCGCCGAAACCATCAATCCCGATGAATGTCCCTTCCTGTCCCAGCCAGCGTTCCCACCCGAACCCGGATGCGGCCTCCACGCCAATCCGGGGTGCCGTTCCCAGCACCTGCTCACGATAGGATATTTTTTGCGCCGCGAACAGTTCCCAGCATGGCAGCGACACCAGCGCCGCGCCGATCCCCTGTTCACACAGCAGCAGTTGCGCCATGCGTGCGGTCGCGACCTCCTGCCCCGTGGCGATCAGCGTGACCTGCCGGGGCGCGATGGGGGATTCGGCCACGACATAGCCACCGCGCGCGCACAGGTTCGTCAGCGGGTTGACGTTGGGCAGAGTGGTGTCCGCCGCCACGTCGGCCGCCGGGATGAACGGGCACAGCGTCAGCAGGCTTGGCCCGTCGGTGCGTTCAAGGGCCAGTTCCATGCACTCCATCGTCTCGCGCCGGGTGGCGGGGCGGAAGACCGCGACATTGGGCATGGCGCGCAGGCTGGCAAGCTGTTCCACCGGCAGCCATGCCGGGCCGTCCTCCTCCGGTGACAGGCCGCCATCGGTCAGGAAATAGATGACCTGGCGTTTCATCATGGCAGCAAAGCGCAGGGCGGGACGCATGCGGTCCACGGCGACGAAGGTCGCGGCCCCGCAGGGCAGGAACCCGCCATGCAGCGCGATCCCGTTCAGCAGCGCCGCCATGCCGTGCACCTGCGTGTCGCAGCGTGTCGGCAGGGCGGCGGGGCCATGTCCCGTCGTCGCCCCCGACGCCAGCCCGAGGCGGGAGCGCAGGCACAGCACCTCGGGCAGGAGTTCGCGCAGGATATCAAGCCCGCGCCGGGCATAGCTGGTGGTCGGCAGGGCGGGGTGGGACATGCGGTGGCGTCCCGCGCCCTGCCATGACCGCCGCCAGTCGGTGCGCCACAGGGCCGGGCGCTCGCCGGAGATGAGGCGTTCGAAATCGACGCGCTGCCGGTCCTTGGCCAGCCTGCGCAGCCATGACCGCCGCGCGGTGGCCCCGCGCCGTGCTGCCGACGCCCACAGGCCGGGATCATCGACAAAGGGTTCCGCCGTTTCCGGGTCGGGCGCGGGGGACAGGCATGCAATCAGGCAGGGACGGTGCGTGCGCATGGACGATGCAAGGGCGGCGGCGATCTGTTCGGGCTGATCGGCCGCGACCTTGCGCACGGACCAGCCCGACGCGGCATAGCGGGGGAGGGCGGCCTCGGCCTGCGTGCGTTCATGTTCCGACAGGCCCACCAGCACCGTGATGCGGTCCAGCCCCATCTGCCCCGCCAGCACCGCGGCCTCCAGCGCGACGCCGGTGGACAGTTCGGACCAGCAACTGACGGCCCAGATGCGGTGGTTGACGAGCGTGCGGCCAAAACGCGCGGCCATGTGCTGTTCCGCCATGGCCATGCCGATGGCTGCCCCCAGCCCCTGCCCGCTGGGTCCGAAGCCCATGGTTGTGGCGGGGTGGGGGGTGTCGTCCATGCGGATGGCCGCCTGTCCCGACAGCGTGACCAGCGCATCGACCAGCGTGCGGTACCGCACGGAGGACACCACGAAACGGTCACGGTCGAACCATGTGGGGCAGGCGGGGTCGAACCTCAGGTACCTGCTCCACAGCACCGCGCAGGCATCGGCCATCGCACAGGCATGGATGACATGATGGCTGTCATGTTCTTTGGTGCGGATGATCTGCCGGATGGAGGCCGCGATCCGTCCCGTCTGGTCCAGCGGCGCGCCATCCTCCGCCGTCGGGGACGGGGGCAGGGGGGCGCTGTGTCCAGCGTCGGTCATGGGGGGCTGTTTCATGCCGTCTGGCCTGATCCACCTGTTGGTTCATGGTGGCAGGGCGAATATGCCACAGGCGGGATGCCGCATCGCGCCATGTCTGCCATGTCCGGATATTGCCGTGTCGGGGCATCACGTGATGTCCCACGACTACAGGATGATGCTTCCTGATCGCAAGTCCCCTGAGGGGATGCAGGGTCACAGGCGTTTGATTGTCGGGGCGCGCGGGGGAGGGCTGATGCCGTGGCTGACGTTTTTGGCCCTTGCCCCGCGACGTGGATGCTGTATCGCTTGGCGGTCATGCCCGTATCATGCCGCCTTGCGCTGCCCGTCTGTGTCGTCCTTGCCTCCAGCATGTTCTGGCTCGGGGGATGTACGCTGATCGGGCAAAAGACGTTCAACCGCCATGCAGGCGACCCGCCGCAGGTGGTCATCCCGCCCCCGCCGCCGGTGGAGGTCCGCCATGTCACGCCGCTGCTTGAAATCCGGGCCGGAACGCCGCAGCCCCAATGGCAGCCCGACCTGAAGAAGGCCGTGGCGGAAGCGCTGGCGCGCAAGCCCAACGTGCTGTTCACCATTGTCGCCGCCATTCCCGATGCCCTGTCCCCGGATGCGCAGGCCACATTGCTGTCACGTATCGTCGCGACCGATGCGCAGGAGGTCGCCACGGAGATCGTCCATGACGGTGCCGACCCTGCACAGATGGAGATGACAGGCATGACGGATCCGGGCGTTGATGCCCCCACGATCCGCATCTATGTCCGCTAGGACGCCCCGAAAAGTGGAGATTTTTTAAATTTCACGACGGCCGTGGCATGGTGACCTGACGGCAGAAGGCTTATAAGACTGGACGGATAGGGAAATAATCCTGCCTGTGGGGCGTGACATTGCCGTTCCACGCCATGGGACGCCCGGCCCGCACATCGTCGCCCATGGCGCGACGGGGCCGCGTCCGGCGCTGGAATGACGGTTCGGTGCGGGTATGGAACGAGGTTCGCATGGAAAGGAAGATCAGTGTCCAGTAATCATCCGGACGGCCATCCGTTTTACCGGTTCTGCCGCACCGCGCTGGCGGATATCCGTACGCAGGGCCGGTACCGCCAGTTCACCCCCCTTGCGCGGGAGGCGGACCGTTACCCCGTATACGAGCAGGAAAAGGCCCCCGCCACGCCTGCGACCCCCGCATGCGACCATGACCGTGAGGTCGTGGTATGGTCCTCGAACGATTACCTGGGCATGGGTGTCGAACCCGTCGTGATGGATGCGGCGATCACCGCGATCCGTGAACATGGCGCGGGTGCTGGCGGCACGCGCAACATCGCGGGCACCAGTCCCTACCACACCGCGATCGAACATGAACTGGCGGACCTGCATGGCAAGGAGGCGGGGCTTCTGTTCGTGTCGGGCTATGTCTCCAACCAGGCGAGCCTGCAGAGCATCCTGACCAGCATGCCGGGCTGGATCTGCTTTTCCGACCGCCTGAACCATGCCTCCATGATCGCGGGCATCAAGGGCGCGCGTGGTTCCACCACGGTCATTTACGAACATAACGACCTCGAGGACCTCGAAGCCAAGCTGGCGGCCGCCCCGCCTGACGCGCCAAAGCTGATCGCGTTCGAAAGCGTGTATTCCATGGACGGCGACATTTCCGACATCGCCGGGACATGCGCGCTGGCGCGGAAATACAACGCCATCACCTATCTGGACGAAGTGCATGCGGTGGGCCTGTACGGCGCGCAGGGCGGTGGCATTTCCGAACGCGACGGCGTGGCGGACCAGGTGGACATCATCGAAGGCACGCTGGCCAAGGGGTTTGGCGTCCATGGCGGATACATCACCGCGTCGAGCGAGATCGTGGAATATCTGCGCCTTGCCGCGTCGGGCTTCATCTTCACCACCGCGCTGCCGCCTGCCGTGGTTGCCGCCGCCCTGACGAGCGTGCGGCAGGTGCGCAAGGATGCGTGGCGTCGTGAAAAGATGTTCGAGCGCGTCAATGCCTTCCGCGCGCGCCTGCGCAAGGCGGGGATCCCGTTCACCATGACGCCCAGCCATATCGTGCCCATCCCGGTGGGCGATGCGCAGCGCTGCCGCGACCTCAGTGACCGACTGCTCAATGAATACGGGCTGTATGCCACGCCGATCAACTATCCCACCGTGCCGCGCGGGACGGAGCGTCTGCGCCTGACGCCGGGGCCGTTCCATACGGACGAGATGATGGACCAGATGGTCACGGCGCTGTCGAAGCTGATGCGCATCAATGCGCCGGTGGATGTCGGGCAGAAGGTTGCCGAAGCGGTGAAGTGACCCCACGCAAGGAAAGGGCGCGATGGTGCCTTTTCCTTCACCTGCAATGGATGCACGCATCCAGAAGAACCCTGAAAATTCAAAGAAGTTTTTGGTAAAGCTTTTTTCAAAAAGCTTCAGGGAACGTCGCCTTTCTGGAAAAAGGCGACACCCAGAAACCTTATCTTTTTATCAACGGATTATTTCCGGATAATCTCTTCCCCCGGCCGCCACCGCATTGCGCAGCGCGAGCCGGCCGGAAATCCCCCCGCGATTTCTTCCGCCAGCAGTGCCCCCAGCCATGGGGGCGGGGTATCCATGTCCACGAACCCCATCGCGCGGTAGAACGGCGCATTCCACGCGACATCACGAAATGTGGTCAGGGTCAGGCCGCCCGTCCTGCGCGACTGCCGCACCTGATGCATGGCCGCATGCAGAAGCGCGCGTCCCAAGCCCTGCCCCTGTGATTCCCGGCGGACTGAAAGTTCGAGGATATGCAGGCTGTCATGCTGCGTCCGGGCGCTGAGGAAGCCGACAATCATGCCCGTGTCGTCCTGCGCCACCCAGCATGTGCATTCCGCGATACATGCCCGATGCGCCTGTGCCGTCATGACATCACCAGTCGCCAGTCCCGCCAGTGCGGGAATGGTGGCGAAGCGTTGCGCGGCCGAGCGTTCGATTGCCGGCAGGAACGCGGCATCCCCCGGACGGGCGGCCCGTATGGCGGGGGTGCTGCGTGATGCCGCCGGATCAGCGGGTATGGGCGATGGCCTTCTTGAGTTCGTCGTAATCCACCGCGCCGGGAATGATCTGGCGGGCGTTGAAGACAAAGGTGGGTGTCCCGTCAAGGCCGATGCCGTGGGCAAGTTCCATGTTCGCCTGAAGCACGGCGGTAACTTTCTCCCCGTTCATCGCCTTGGCCATCTGGTCCGCATCCAGTCCGCACTGTTTGGCGAGCGTACGCATGCGATCGACGGTGGGATGTTCCGAGTCCGTCATGATGGCGTGCTGCATCTTGAAATACGCCGCCTGTCCGCCCTGCTGGAACGCGGCGACCAGCGCCTGTGATGCAATCAGGCTGCCCTGTCCCAGTACGGGGACGACCTTTTCGATGATGCGCACGCTCTTGTCCTCCGCCACGATCCGGTCAAGGTCGGGCAGGACCTTGCGGCAGTAGGGGCAGCGCGGGTCATAGAATTCGACCACGGTGGTCGTGGCCTGCGCATTGCCAAGGATCGCGTCCGACGCCACGGGGTTGAGCAGTTGTGCCCGATGGGCGGCCAGCGCCCCCTGTGCCGAGGCCTGCGCCTGGTTGGCGGCATTCTGCCGCAGCGCGGTGATCGCATCGGTCAGGATGGAGGGATCGGTCTTCAGCGCATCGCGCACGATTTCCACGATTGCCTTGCGCTGCGCGGGGGTGAAGGTGTCGCTCGCGCTCTGGGCAAGGGCCCCGGTCGGGGCGTAAAGCCCGCCCGCCAGCAGGGCTGCGGCCATGGAGACGGGCAACAGGCGGCGCAATCGGCGGGTATTGTGGGAAATGGACACGGGCGGCCTCCGTCAATCGGGTCAGGATGGGGGTATGTAAAGGATGCCAGCAGGTAAGGAAAGAAGATGGCATGTTAAAGATCCGCCATGCATGGCAATGCCGTGACGGGTTTCACACGTGATCGGGCGGGAAGCCGAAATGAAATGCCACGGCAACCGGCAGGATCAGGACTGGCCCCGCAGGGGGAAAGGTCGATGTGCGTATTTCAGGTCTTGGGGCCCTACTTGTCCCGGAAAGTTCTGCTTTGGTTACAGGAAGGAATATCAAGGTCAAAAGGCACATGAGTGATGTGGTTATTTCAATCAGGGCAAAAAACATTTCAGACAAAGTGCCAGTAAAGGCAGGGCGCGAGTTATCCTGAGGCATATATGGGAAAGCACACGGCATAATTTTTTTTGATGTATAAAATGTATTTTCCCATTTGTGGGTGCGGATAATTGTGTATTATTTACTCAATAAATAGGTAGACTTTTTAAGTTATTATCTGAAAATAGAAATTGTTTTTTCATATAAAATAATTCAATGTGATTTTATGTCCGCATATATTATTGAAACTGCATTTAAAATTATGTTATTTTAATTTATATACTTATCCCGAATAAATTGAAACGATTTCATTTATGAATCCCGGCATGATTGCGTGTTGTATGCCTGATTGAATTTTCACCGAACTTAAACGAAAAAGAATATGAGATATTCTAGGGAATTGTTTTTCTTCCTGTCCTACGCTTTGGCCTGTGTCCGGCCATGATGTGACCAGATCATGCATACCCATGGCGTATCCATGGTACATGCCCTGACCATATCCTCGTTATCCCGTCTTTCGCGTGGTCGGCACCCATGTTCACTATATTTGCGCAATGATCCGCAGTTCCCCTGCCGGCCGGGCACCAGCAGGGGACATGGTCTGGAAAAAGCCTTTTCCATCAGTTTTCTGTCCATGGAACCGGGGTATGGAAAATCCATGCAACAGCCTGCCGGGGGGCGCTCTCATGTCGCCGCGCCCGTGGTGGCAGTGGTGCAAAAGGCCGCTTGCCCCCTGCGCGCAAGACCGCTAATGGCGGAATGCCGGTGTGTCGATGCCATGGCTGGCGGGGCATATGCTGTTGTGGTCAAATGGAGAAGAAGACGCGTGCCAGAGCATTCCATGAATTCCTTTGCGCGCAGGTCCGTCCGGGTCGCGTTGTCGGCAATGCTTGCGGTTTCCGTCGCCGGATGTGGCCATTCCTCGCCCATGCACCTTGTCACCCACATGTTCGGCCCGTCGCCCGGTGCGCTGATCGGGACCGTGGCCGCCGATGAACCACAGGCCGCCATGGTCGGGCGCGATATCCTTTCGCGTGGTGGCAATGCGGCCGATGCGGCGGCGGCAATGGGCATGGCGCTGGCGGTGACGCTGCCGTCCCGCGCGTCGATGGGATCGGGCGGGGCGTGCCTTGCCTACCGCCCCGGCGATAATGAAGGGGGCCGCGCCTTCATCTTCACCCCGCGCGGGGGCACCACCGATGGCATCCCCGGCGCGCCCCATGCGGATCGTCCCGCGGCGGTCCCGATGCTGGCGCGCGGGATGTACCTGATGCACCTGCAATATGGCACCACCTCCTTCGCCGAAATCCTGCCTGATGCGATGTCGCTTGCGGTCAATGGCGTCAATGTCAGCCACCAGTTGGCAAGTGATCTTGCCACCGTGCAGGGACCTCTGCTGGCGGATCCGGGCATGCGCGCGATCTTCAGTCGCACCGACGGCACGGCCCTGGTCGAAGGGGACGCACTGGTGCAGACGCACCTGTCCGGCGTGCTGGACCAGATCCGCAGCATGGGCGTGGGCGACATGTATAACGGCGCGCTGGCGCAGTCCTTCACCGCAGGCAGCCAGGCCGCGGGCGGCGGGTTGCAGACCAGCGACCTGCGCGCGGCCATCCCCTCCGAACGCCTGCCGCTGCGGGTCAGTGCCGCAGGCGGCCTGACGGTCGCGTTCCTGCCGCCCCCCGCCGATGGTGGCCTCGGCAGCGCCGTTGCCTTCCGCGCGCTGCTGGCCGGGCAGGGCAACCCCGAGGCCCTGTCACAGGGGGCCGTCGCCGCATGGCGCGCGCGTGGCGGGGATACGCAGGGCAAACTGACCAATGATGACCAGACCGCCCGCGCGCAGGCCGTCCTTGATTCCGGCACGCCGGGCAGTGGCATGCTGCCGCCGCTTCCGGCCTCGACCTCCTTTGCCGTGGTGGACCATGCCGGGATGGCCGTGGCGTGCAGCCTGACGATGAACAACCTGTTCGGCACGGGACGCATCGCGGGCAATACAGGCATCGTGCTTGCGGCGTCACCCGCGCGCATGCCCGCAGCGCTGCTGTCTGCCGCGATCGCCAGTGACGGCCATGCCTTCCGCGCCGCCGTGGCCGGGTCGGGCCAGAACGATGCCGCCGCCGCCGTGGCGGAGGAGATGAAGCTTGTCCTGTCCGGGCAGGCGCCCGCATCGCGCGCGGTCACGGCCGAAGGGCGCGTCAACGCCATCGTCTGTCCCCGTGGCCTGCCCGGTGATGGCGCGGCATGCGTCGCCGGTTCGGACCCGCGTGAAACCGGCCTTGCGGTCGGGCCACGGTGAGGCGTGACCTCCCGCGTCATGTCGGGGCGGGAGAAATGATACGGCAAATGACAGGGGCAAGGTTGTAAATGATCTTGTTTTGTTCCATATAGGAAGCAGCAAGGCCGCTTCCATGTGGAAAGCCCCCGGACACGTCCATCCCGTCCGGCGGATCCTGTGTTGACCCACAGACAGGAACATGGAATGCGCGAAACACAGCTTCGTCGAAAAGGTAAGCAGGCCATGGCACAGGCTCCGGGTATTGACAAAGGCAAGGCTCTCGAAGGTGCGCTGAGCCAGATCGAACGCGCATTCGGCAAGGGATCGATCATGCGCATGGGCGAACGGCCCAAGGCGGAGGTCGATGTGATCTCCACCGGCTCGCTTGGCCTTGATATCGGCCTTGGCATCGGTGGCCTGCCGCGCGGGCGTATCGTGGAAATCTATGGCCCCGAAAGTTCGGGCAAGACGACCATGGCGCTCCACGCCATTGCGGAGGCGCAGAAAAAGGGCGGCACCTGCGCCTTCATCGACGCGGAGCACGCGCTTGATCCCGGCTATGCGCGCAAGCTTGGGGTGGATGTGGACAACCTCCTCATCAGCCAGCCTGACGCCGGCGAACAGGCGCTGGAGATTGCCGATACGCTGGTGCGTTCGGGGGCGATCGACGTGCTGGTGATCGACAGTGTGGCCGCCCTTGTCCCACGCGCGGAACTTGAGGGCGACATGGGCGACAGCCATGTCGGCCTGCATGCCCGCCTGATGAGCCAGGCGCTGCGCAAGCTGACGGGATCGGTGTCGCGTTCGAACACCATGATGATCTTCCTCAACCAGATCCGCCTGAAGATCGGCGTCATGTTCGGCAGCCCGGAGACGACGACGGGCGGCAATGCGCTGAAATTCTATGCCTCGGTGCGCATGGACATCCGCCGCATCGGCTCCATCAAGGACAAGGACGAGGTCGTGGGCAACCAGACCCGCGTCAAGGTGGTCAAGAACAAGATGGCGCCGCCCTTCCGGCAGGTGGAATTCGACATCATGTATGGCGAAGGCATCAGCAAGATGGGCGAACTGATCGACCTTGGCGTAAAGGCCGGGATTGTGGAAAAGTCCGGGGCGTGGTTCTCCTGCGACAGCCAGCGCATCGGGCAGGGGCGTGAAAACGCCAAGCAGTTCCTGCGTGAGCATCCCGAAATGGCCGCCGACATCGAACGCCGCGTGCGTGAGCAGGCGGGCGTGGTGGCCGAAGCCATGCTGGTCGATCCCGAAGATGAGGCGGAATGACGCACCCGCCCGCATGGACGTCTTCTGCCGTCACCATGGCGTGACGGCAGGATATGCAATAATCGGGCTTTGTGCCGTGGCGCGGGATGATACTGTGCGCGCATGAAACCGCGTCTTGTCATGATCGGGCTTTTGCTGTGCCTGGCGTCGTGCGCCGATACGATGCATGGCGACCCCACCGATCCCGTGGATGTTGATGAGGCGATGCCCCCCATTGGCGGGCATCGCGCCAACGGGACCACGGTGCCAGGCCCGGCCCATGCCTCCGCCGCCGGGCATGTGCGGCAGTTGCCGCGCATCGACCCGGACCCCGACGCCGCGACCGAGGCCTATCACCCCATGCCCGACGCGGCGGCGATGCAGATGATCTCCTCCGGCTACGACCCGTCGCAGGCGGGGGATGACGATGATTCCCAGAATCAGGAAGATCCCAAGCACTTCGTCGTGCCTGACACGCAGGTCAGTTACGGCAAGCCGCATGGGGGCAATGCGAACTGACCCGTCTGTCCGGGAAGAATGATTAAAAGTTTTTGGGTGCCGCCTTTTTTCAAAAAGGCGGCGTTCCTTGAAGCTTTTTGAAAAAAGCTTCACCAAAAACTTTTTATTTTATCAATGATTTTTCGAATCCCCTACAGCACCATGATTGCACGGATGTCGTTGACGTTCGTCAGCGTCGGGCCGGTGCGGATCAGGTCTCCCGTGGCGTCAAACAGGCCGTAGCTGTCATGGCGGCGCAGGAACTCCCGCGGGTCCAGTCCCAGCGCGCGGGCGCGTGACAGCGTATCGGGCGTGATGAGCGCACCTGCCGCGTCCTCGGTCCCGTCGATGCCGTCGCTGTCCCCCGCGATGGCCCAGATCCCGTCCTGTCCCCGCAACGCAAGGGCGAGGGAGAGCAGGAATTCCGTATTGCGGCCGCCGCGCCCGGGTGGGCCATCGGCCGGGCGGATGCTGACGGTCGTCTCCCCACCCGACAGCAGCACGGCAGGCCCCGCCACCGGCATGCCGTGGTGACGCGCGGACTGCGCGATGCCAGCCATGATGATCGCGGCTTCCCGGCTTTCTCCCTCCAGCGCATCGCCAAGGATCAGCGGCGTCAGGCCAAGGCTGCGTGCCTCGTCTGCCGCGGCCTCCAGCGCCATCAGCGGTGTGGAAATCAGGATGTAGCGATTGTCCGGGTTGGGCTGCATGCGTGCGGGCGCAGGATGTGTCAGGGCGTCGATGACCTGTGGCGGGACGGTGATGTCGCGGCGGCGCAGCACCGCGAGCGCATCGGCAGGTGTCGTGGGGTCCGGCACGGTCGGCCCGCTTGCGATGGTCAGCGGGTCATCCCCCGGCACGTCGCTGATGGCCAGTGTCAGCACGGGCGCTGGCGCGCAGGCGCAGGCCAGGCGTCCCCCCTTGACCTGCGACAGGTGGCGGCGCACCAGGTTCATGTCGCCGATATCCGCCCCCGAATGGAGCAGGGCGCGGTTGAGTGCGCGCATGTCCTCCAGCGTCAGGCCCGGTGCGGGCAGTTCCATCAGCGCCGAACCACCCCCGGAAATCAGGGCGATGACAAGGTCATCCGGCCCAAGGCCCCGCACTTCGTCAAGCATGGCGCGCGCCGCGTCCTCGCTGCGGCTGTCGGGGACGGGATGGGCGGCTTCCATCACCCGGATGCGCGATGTCGTGGCCATGTGCCCGTCGCGCGTCACCACAACCCCACGCAGCGGCACGTCCGGCCATGCCTGTTCCAGGGCCGCGGCCATGGCAGCGGCGGCCTTGCCCGCGCCGATCACCACGCACCGTCCCGCTGGTGGCGGGGGCAGGTGGCGCGCCAGCACGCGTGCTGGCTGCGCGCTGTGGATGGCGGCGTCGAAGATCCGTCGCAATGCGGCGCGTGCGGTCTCGTCGTGCCACGCATCTGGTGCTGCGGAGGGGAAAAGTGTGGGGGACATCGGACGATCCATCATGCGGAAGGGGGCAGGCTCTGTTCTCGTTGCGTGTTGAAGGGCGATTTTTCAAGGGGTCGCTGACCTCTCACCCCCTCAATTCACTGATAAGTCATGGTTTCCAAAGGGCAATCCCCTTTGGCGGGTTTCAGGGCAGGGCCCTGATGCTCATCACCAGCACTTAACAGGGCCAGTGTCTCCCGGGCCGTCCTGCAAACCCGTCTTGCACGCCCCTGTATCGCACCCGAACAGGGCCGCCAGACAGGGGGGCGTAGGCGTGTCACAATTGTCACGACTGTATCAGGTAGGGGCCGTAGGATGCGATACAGGGCCTGCACACGCGAAATTGGGGCCCGTGGCTCTGGATCGGGGCAGGGTAAGATGTTACGCCGCCCGGCGTGGATAAGGGCACCTGTGCCCGGATCGACCATCAGGAGGAGAGCGGCCCTTGGAGAGTGGAAAGGGTAACAGTCCCGACACGCCACAGGTCCCGTCATATGGCGCGACCCGGCCATACATGATTTTCCCCCGCCCCGAATGGGCGGCCCTGCGCGCCAATGTGCCCCAGTCCCTGAACGAGGCGGAGGTCGCGTCCCTGCGCGGCCATAACGAACCGGTCTCTCTGGAAGACATTGCGGAGGTGTACCTGCCGCTGTCGCGCCTGCTCAACCTGCATGTGCTTGCCAGTCGCAGCCTCAACAACATGGTCAAGAGCGCCTTCCTCGGCGTGCCGCGCCGGACGGTGCCCTTCATCATCGGCATCGCCGGAAGTGTGGGCGTGGGCAAGAGCACGTTCGCCCGCCTGCTGCAGGCGGTGATGTCGCGCTGGCCCGACCATCCCAACGTGTCGCTGGTGACGACGGACGGCTTCCTGCTGCCGACGCGCGTGCTGCAGGAGCGTGACCTGATGGCGCGCAAGGGCTTTCCCGAAAGCTATGACCTGCGGCAGATGATCTCCTTCCTCGCCGCGCTCAAGGCGGGGGAGCGTAACCTCGACGTGCCCATCTATTCGCACGAGGCCTATGACATCATCCCCGACCGCTATCAGGTGGTGGACCAGCCGGACATCCTGATCTTCGAGGGACTGAACGTGCTGCAGACCGCGTCCGAACAGCCCTTCATGGCGTCGGACTTCTTTGACTTTTCCATCTATCTCGACGCGGATACGCAGGATATCGAACGGTGGTACGTGCAGCGTTTCCAGTTGCTGCAGCAGACCGCCTTTCGCAAGCCGACGTCATATTTCCACCATTACCGCGACCTGACCCCGGAACAGGCGGAGAAGGTGGCGCATGATATCTGGCGGCGCATCAACCTGCCGAACCTTGAGGAAAACATCCTGCCCACGCGCGAACGCGCGCGCCTGATCCTGCGCAAGGGGCCAAGCCACAGCGTCAGCACGGTCTGGATGCGCCAGATCTGAGGGCGTGCGTGTTTTTGGATAAATATTAAAAGTTTTTGGGTGCCGCCTTTTGATCTGAAAGGGCGGCGTTCTTTGAAGCTTTTTGGAAGAAGCTTCACCAAAAACTTCTTTTACTTCAGTCGGTTCATACGAAAACAGGGAGCCCGAAGGCCCCCTGTCATGGTCGCGCGATGCGAAAACCGCCTCAGTAATTGAGGTAGATGGTCTTGGTATCGACATAGGCTTCGAGGCCGTACTGACCGTCCTCGCCCCCGATGCCGCTGTCGCCATAACCATGGTGGAAGCCCTGCGCGGCCTCGCCCCCTTCGCGGTTGACGTAGATCTCGCCAAAATTCAGTTCATTGCTCATGCGCATGATCTTTTTCAGGTCCTGCGTGAACATATAGGCCGACAGGCCATAGCGCGACTTGTTGGCCATCATCAGCGCCTCGTCAAAGTCCTCGACCTTGATGAGCGACAGGACCGGGCCGAACACCTCGTTCTGCGTGATGTCCATTTCGTTCGTCACGTTCGTCAGCAGCGTGGGCGCATAGAAATTGCCCGTGTCATAGATGCCACCCGTCAGGGCCTTGCCCCCGATCTCGACCTTCGCACCCTGCGCCACGGCGCGCTGGACCATGTCATCGACCTTTTCCATCTCCGCCTTGCTGATCTTCGGCCCCATGGTTGTATCCGCGTCAAGCGGGTTGCCGACCTTGATTTCCGCGATCTTCCTGCGCAGCAGGTCGAGGAACTGGTCATAGACCGCCTGGTGGACATAGGTGCGTTCGTTGGCGGTGCAGACCTGCCCGCAATTCATGAATCGTGCAGCAACGGCAGCGTTCGCCGCGGCCTCGATATCCGCGTCGTCCATGACGATGAACGGGGCCTTGCCGCCCAGTTCAAGCCGCACTTCCTTCAGCCCTTCGGACGCCGCCGCCATGATCTTGCGGCCTGCGGGCGTGCTGCCGGTCATGGTGATCAGCTTGGTGATCGGGTTGGTGACAAGCTGGTTGCCCACCGTCAGGCCGCCGCCGGTGACGACGTTGAACACGCCCTTGGGGAAGCCTGCTTCCACCGACAGTTCCGCCAGCGCGAGTGTGGCCAACGGCGTCAGTTCATGCGGCTTGATGACGAAGGTGTTGCCCGCCGCCAGCGCCGGGCCAAGCTTGCGCGCCGTCAGGGCAAGGGGGAAGTTCCATGCCGAAATCCCGGCGACGACGCCATGGGGGATCTTCTCGATCAGGATCTTTTCGCCCGGGCGGCTGCCGGGGATGATGTTACCCTCCAGCCTGCGGGCATTTTCCGCAGCGAAGCGGATCAACTGGATGGCGAAGTTGACCTCCACTTTCGCCTCGCGGATGGGCTTGCCGTTTTCGCTGGTGATGATGCGCGCCAGCCTGTCCTCGTCCCGGCGGATCAGGTCGATCAGCTTGTACAGGTAGTCCGCGCGGTCGGTGGCGATCAGGCGGCTCCAGGTGCCAAAGGCGTCCTGCGCGGTCTGCAGGGCGCGATCGACGTCGTCCTTGCTGGCGATGCCGACGCTGGCCAGCGCCTCGCCCGTTGCGGGGTTGCGGATGGTGTCGCGTTCCTCGGTCGTGGCGGGCACCCATTCGCCACCAATGAACAGGTCGTAGGTTCTGACGTCCGTCATGTCAGGGTCTCCGTAATGGTTGGTCCGGTTTTGGCAGGCGGTCAGGCCATCCCTGTTCAGGGGGCCATCGACCGTGCCGGATGCTGTCATGCGGCGCTTGATGCGTCCGGTGTGCGGGAAAAGGGCAGGGACCGGGCGTGCAGGGGCAACCGGCCATGTCGGGACATGGCCGGGGGACGCAGGCGCCGCGAAAAAGGGAAAAATGGCCGAACGTAGGGATCAGGGCAGGAACGGCGTGCCTTCATGCGCGACCAGCAGGTCATGCATGTCCGTTGCGTGTTCCTCTTCTTCGGCGAGGATCTTTTCAAGCATGATGCGCGTGGTCGGGTCATGGTCCGCGAAATAGCGGATCAGTTCGCGGTAATGCTCGATCACGAGGCGTTCGGCCACGAGGTTCTGGCGCACCATTTCCACCAGGTTGCCGCCCGCGCCATATTCGCTGGCTGAACGGGTGGCCAGCCCTTCTGGTGACAGGTTGGGCACGCCGCCCAACTGGTCGATGCGTTCGGCGGCCCACATCATATGCGCGCGCTCTTCCTTGGCGTGGGTCGCGAATTCGGCGGCCACGCTTTCACTGGTGATGCCTTCGACGGAAATCGAATGCATGGTATAGCGCAGGACACAGACAAGTTCCGTCGCGACAACCGTCTGCAGCAGGTCGATGGCCGTCTTGACGTTCCCCTGATAGGCAGGGGTCAGCGCCCCCTGTTCGATGGAGGCCTTCGCACGGGCGCGCAGGGTCTGCACGTCGGTCAGGAATGTGTTTTCAGCGGCTTTCGCCATTCCGGTGCTCCTTTCGGATCATGAACGGGCACGCATCGGGAAAGACCCGCGCCTGTGGCGTTCGTGGCGGATTGTGCCTGTCATAACGGGGGAGGGGCATGACGGTTGCATGCGAAACACACCGGCACATTATACATGGGCATGTGATACGGCACGTCCTGCACGGCAGGGCAGTACGGCAGGGGCAGTACGCCGGACGTTACACCGGGGCATGATGGGGGCATGATGGGCGCGGATGGCATGATGTCGCATGTGGTGACGGAACTGATCGCGGTGCTGACGGCGGTGCGTGACGGCGTGCCGCAGGTGATGACGATCGACGATGGCCGCCTGCTGCCCTCCGGCCCGCTGGAAAGCGGCCACCGTTCCCTGCAGGCGGGCGTGCGTTCATGGGTGGAGCAGCAGACCGGCCATCCCATCGGCCATGTGGAACAGCTTTATACCTTTGCCGACCATGACCGTGCCCTGCATCCCGAACAGGGCCGCAGCATCTCCATCTCCTACCTCGCCCTGACCCGCAGCCACGCGCGGGAGACGGGGTGGCGGGACTGGTACGACTATTTCCCGTGGGAGGACCGCACCAGCAACACGACGCAGGAGGTCACGGACCTGATCGAACGCCGCCTGTGCGCGTGGGTGGCGGGCATGGCGGATATCGAGACGCGGATGCGCCAGTGGCAGCGCTGCATGGCGCTGTTCGCCATCGGTGATGGCGGCGCGTGGGATGATGAACTCGTGCTGCAGCGCTATGAACTGCTGTATGAGGCGACCCTGGTGGCCGAAGCCGGATGCCCCCCCGTGCAGGCGATTCCCGGCCGGTACATGCACCGTGACCACCGTCGCATATTGGCAACGGCCATGGCGCGCCTGCGTGCAAGGATACGTTACCGCCCAGTCGTGTTCGAACTGATGCCCGAGGAGTTCACCCTGTTCCAGTTGCAGCGCACGGTCGAAAGCCTGGCGGGATGCCATGTGCACAAGCAGAATTTCCGCAGGCTGGTGACACAGCAGCAACTTATTGAGGAAACAGGCAGGATTGACGAAAAGACCGGCGGCAGGCCCGCCCGCCTGTTCCGTTTCTGTGGCGAGGTGCGGCGGGCGCGGCAGTTCGCGGGAAGCAAGCTGCCGATCGTACATTCAGGCTGAACGCCCCCGCCTTCGGGATGGATGCAGGGACAGGATCACGAAAATCCTGATTGACACAGGCGGGGTTTCACGTTGGAAGTGTCCGGCCGGATGATCGTGCCTCACTTATACTCAAATTGAGTATAAAGAAATCTGGGGCCACCGGCGAGGAGGGCAATCATGAATCAACTGGGTCCCCGGCAAGCGGCTGACCGGCTTTATGACCGCGTGCGCCATCTGGTCCCCGAGATGGAGTGGGCGACGTTCCTTGACGACATCCGCGCCATCGAGGAACTCAAGCAGCAGCGCAACGCGATCATCCTGGCGCATAATTACCAGACGCCGGAAATCTTCCACTGCGTTGCCGACATCCGTGGCGACAGCCTCGCCCTCGCGCGGGAAGCGCAGGAGGCCAGCGCCGATGTCATCGTCATGGCGGGCGTGCATTTCATGGCCGAGACGGCGAAGATGCTCAATCCCGACAGTACCGTGCTGATCCCCGACATGCGGGCAGGATGTTCGCTGGCGGATTCCATCACGGCGGCCGATGTGCGCCTTCTGCGTGAACGCCATCCCGGCGTGCCCGTCGTGACCTACGTCAACACCTCGGCGGAGGTGAAGGCCGAAAGCGACATCTGCTGCACCTCGGGCAATGCGAAGCGTGTGGTCGAAAGCCTTGGCACGGACCGGGTCATCATGATCCCCGACGAATTCCTCGCCCGCAATATCGAGTCGGAGACCGGCATCCAGATGATCACGTGGCCCGGCCATTGCGAGGTGCATGAACGCTTCACCCCGCAGGAAATCACCCGCATGCGCGAGGACAATCCCGGCGTGGTGGTGCTGGCGCATCCGGAATGCCCGCCCGAAGTCGTCGCGGTGTCGGATTTTTCCGGCTCCACCGCGATGATGAGCGATTACGTGCAGGCCCATGACGGCGGCAAGGTGCTGCTGGTGACCGAATGCTCCATGAGCGACAACCTCGCCCTTTTGCATCCGAAGATCGATTTCGTCCGCCCGTGCAACATGTGCCCGCACATGAAGCGCATCACCCTGTCGGGCCTGCGCCACGCGCTGGAGACCATGACGCATGAGGTGACGATCGACCCGGCGCTGGCGGCACGCGGGCGGCGTGCGGTCGAACGCATGCTGGCGATATGACCGGCGAAAGCCTGCGCGCCCTTGCCGGGCAACCCGTCATTGTCGGCGGCGGACTGGCCGGGGTGATGACGGCGCTGATGCTTGAGGGGCCATGCGTGCTGCTCTCGGCCGGGCCACTGGCCGCCGCGCGTCCCGCAATGGCGTCGAGCATGCTGGCGCAGGGCGGGATTGCCGCCGCGGTGGGGGCGGATGACACGCCCGCGCTGCATGCGGCCGATACGCTGGCCGCCGGGGCGGGGCTGTGTGATCCCGCCATCGTGGACCGTGTGACCGCCGACGGGCCGGACGCCATTGCGCGCCTTTCGGCGTTCGGGGTGCATTTCGACCGTGCAGCCGACGGCACGCTGAAACTGGGGCTGGAGGCCGCGCACTGCCGCCATCGCATCGTGCATGCGCGGGGTGATGCGTCCGGGGCCGCGATTATGGAGGCACTGGTGGCGCGTGTGTGCGCAACCCCGCGCATCACCGTCCTTGAAAATGCCCGCGTGCAGGCGCTCCTGACCCATGACGGGGCCGTAACCGGCCTGCGCGCCAGCGTGATGGGACGTGACATCACATGGCCCGCGCCCGCCGTGGTGCTGGCCACGGGGGGGATCGGCGGCCTGTTTGGCGATACGACCAACCCGCTGGGATCCTGCGGGCAGGGACTGGCGCTGGCCGCGCGCGCAGGCGCGGTCCTGGGCAACCTTGAGTTCGTGCAGTTCCATCCCACGGCCCTTGCCGCCCGTCATGTGGCCGGTCCGATGCCGCTCATCAGCGAGGCCGTGCGTGGCGAAGGTGCCGTGCTGGTGGATGAGAATGGTGACCGCTTTACCGAGGAACTGGCTGCACGCGACATCGTCTCGCGCGCGGTGTGGCGGCACATGCGGGCAGGCCACCATGTCTTCCTTGATGCGCGGCAGGTGCTTGGTGCGCGTTTCGCCACCCGCTTTCCCGCCATCGACGCGCTGTGCCGTGCGCAGGGGATCGACCCCGCCCGGCAGCCGATCCCGGTGCGGCCCGCCGCCCATTACCATATGGGCGGGGTCGTGGTGGACGGTCGCGGGCGTACCGGCGTGCCCGGCCTGTGGGCCTGCGGGGAGGTGTCCTGCACCGGCCTGCACGGGGCGAACCGCCTTGCCAGCAATTCCCTGCTGGAGGCCGTGTCGTTCGGCACATGGGTCGCCCGTGACCTGTCGGGCCTGTCGCTGGCCCGCACCGCCCCGCCGGGGGAAGATGGTGTCGCGCCCCCCCTCACGCCTGCCCCGAGCGAGGCCCTGCGTCGCGTCATGGCCCGTGGCGCGGGTGTGGTGCGCACGCATGACGAACTGCATGAAACACTGTGGCGGTTTGCGTCACGGATGGAACATGATGATGCGGCCCTTGTCGCCGCCATGGTGGTGCTTGCGGCCCAGCAGCGCAGGGAAAGCCGTGGCGGTCATTTCCGCGCCGATTTTCCCGGGACCGCCCATGAGGCCGTGCCGTCGCGCCTGACGCTTGGCGCGGTGCGTGATGCGATCGCGCCGATCATGGCGCAGGCCGGCAAGATGACATTATCCCCTGATAACGGAGTGATCGCATGACGATCCGTTCCCCATCGATCCGCCCCCTGCCTGACCTGATGCTTGAACCGCTGGTACGCGCGGGCCTGATGGAGGATCTGGGCCGTGGTGGCGACCTGACCACCGATGTGACGCTGGGGGAGGGCAATCCGTCCGCCCATGCGGTGCTGTCCGCCCGGCAGGCCGGGGTTGTTGCGGGACTGGACATGGCGCGCCTGGCCTTCACCCTGATGGACCCGAGCATCGAATTCACGGTCGCGGCCCCTGATGGCACCCATGTCACCCCCGGACAGGTGATCGCAAGTGTGCGCGGTCCGGCGCGTGGCATCCTGTCGGGAGAACGGGTTGCGCTGAATTTCCTGTCGCACCTGTGTGGCATCGCCACCGCGACGGCGCAGGTGGCGGCGGCGGTGGAACCTTTTGGCGTCAAGGTCAGTTGTACGCGCAAGACCATGCCGGGCATGCGCGCGATCCAGAAATACGCCGTGCGCGCGGGCGGTGGCGCCAACCACCGTTTCGGGCTGGATGATGCGATCCTGATCAAGGACAACCACCTTGCGATCGCGGGGGGCATCCGTCCCGCCCTGACGCGGGCGCGGGCGGCGGCAGGGCATCTGGTCAGTATCGAACTGGAAGTCGATACACTGGAACAGTTGGCCGAGGGGCTTGAGGTCGGGGGGGTGGATGTCTTCCTGCTTGACAACATGACGCCGGAGCAGTTGCGCAAGGCGGTCAGCATGATCGACCACCGCGCCGTGGCCGAGGCCTCAGGCGGGGTTACGCCGGAAACGGCCGCCACGATCGCCGCGACAGGGATCGACCTGATTTCGATGGGATGGTTGACCCACAGTGTCAGGGCGATGGATATCGGGCTGGATTATCAACCCTAGGCTGTAGTCGTGTGTCATTTAAATGAAATATGCATAAAAAATGCAACTGACACACAGTACAAGTTGCCATCTGCGGGGAGATCATTATTTATACGGATTAATAAGATATATTTGTACGAAGGATAAGATAGCAGTATGGTGGCGGATATCACGGACCAGAACAGCAAGCCCCCCCGACGTGTCCTCAGCGTTGATGCCTATGAACATGTCCGGCGTGGCCTGATCCGCAGTCGCTACCGCGCGGGCGAACGTCTTGTCCTGCGTCCCCTTGCTGCCGAACTTGGCCTGAGCCCGACCCCCGTGCGTGAGGCGCTGCTGCGTCTGGTGTCCGAACATGCGCTGGAACTCAATGACCGCAATACGGCTGTCGTGCCGGCGATGACACGCCGTAATTTCGCGGAAATCCATGCCCTGCGTTCCGACCTTGAGGTAAGGCTGGCGGAGGCCGCGGCCCTGAAGGCCAGCGCGCACGGGATCGAGACGCTTGCCATGCTGCATCGCCAGTTCGTCGATGCGCTGGCCATTCGTGATGACGGGGCGGTTGCCGCCCTGAACGCGGATTTCCACACCACGATCGCGGCACTGGCGGACCTGCCGCTGACGGCCAATATCCTGCGTAACCTGTGGGTGCGTATTGGCCCGCTTTATGCCCTGTCGCGCCCGATGCCAAGCATGCGCAGCATGGGGGATGTTCATCCTCACGCCGCACTGATTGATGCGCTGCGCGCGCGTGACCCGCAGGCGGCGCGTGAGGCGATCACGCGGGATTTCAACAATGCGCGGATCTGGATCGAACCGATGCTGGCGTAAGGCCGGACCTCGCCATTCCCCAAAAATGATGGAAAACATTTAAAAGTTTTTGGTGAAGCTTTTTTCAAAAAGCTTCGAAAGACGCCGCCTTTTTTAAAAAGGCGGCACCCGGAAACGTTTATCTATTTATCGAAGAATTGTTTTTGGGTGTGGCCCGCACATAGAAAATGAAAAACGGGGCATCGCCACGGCGATCGCCCCGTTTTTGCATTATCGGCCCTCGCGCAGTTTCTTTTTTTCGAGGGCGGGCACTTCGATGTCGATTTCCAGCATCGAAACCGATGTCCCCCGATCCACCTTGATCTGGACCTTGTCCTGATCGACGGGGATATGTTTCTTTATGACCTCGAGGATCTCGCTATGGAGGGTGTTGAGCAGTTCGGATTCCTGCCCGTCCGTGCCGGCGCGTTCGTGCGCCAGCAGGATCTGCAACCGGTCACGCGCGACGGGCGCGGAACTGCGGTTGCGACCGAAAAGTGTATCAAGCAGGCCCATGATCAGGATCTTCCCTTGAACAGCCACCCGAACAGGCCGCTACGTTCAGTTGGTATGGTGACGTCGATCTTTTCGCCTTCCAGCCTGCGCGCCGCCTCGAAATAGGCGCGGGCGGGCGGGCTTTGCGGGCTGGAAATCGTGACGGGCGAACCGAGGTTCGACGCGCGCAGGACTTCTTCGCTTTCGGGGATGATCCCCAGCAGCGGAATCGACAGGATTTCAAGCACGTCTTCGGTACGCAGCATTTCCCCGCGTGAGGCACGGCCGGGGTCATAACGTGTCACCAGCAGGTATTTCTCGATCTTGCCGCCGCCCTTGGCCTTTTCAGTCGTGCTGTCGAGCATGCCGATGATGCGGTCGCTGTCGCGCACGGACGATACCTCGGGATTGGCGACGACGACGGCGTAATCCGCATGGTACATCGCCAGTTGCGCGCCGCGTTCGATGCCCGCAGGGCTGTCGCAGATGATCCAGTCGAACTTTTCACGCAGTTCGCCGATCACTTTGGCGACGCCTTCGGCCGTCAGGGCGTCCTTGTCGCGGGTCTGCGACGCGGGCAGGATCGACAGGGTTTCGACGCGCTTGTCACGGATCAGCGCCTGCGACAGCTTCGCTTCGCCCTGGATGACATTGATCAGGTCGTACACGACCCGGCGTTCCGCGCCCATGACAAGGTCGAGGTTACGCAGGCCGACATCGAAATCGACCACGACCACGTTCTGCCCCGTCTGTGCCAGCGCCGCGCCCAGTGCCGCGGTGGACGTTGTCTTGCCGACCCCGCCCTTTCCGGAGGTGACGACCAGCACTTTCGCCATTCTAGTTCTTCCTTGTCCTGTCATTTCCGTCCGCGGCCCGGGGAGGTATAGGCCATAACGGTTGAAATATGGTTGTTAAGAGTAAGGGCGCGGCAGGGGGGGATGCAACCGCTGCGACGATGAAAAATGTATCTTGAATTCATCTTCTTGAGGGTGCCGCCGTCCGCAGGCTGAGTGGCTGCACCACGATTGTGTCATTATTGAGCATGGCCTGTGACGGGTTGCCGGAAAATCGGGGGTCGATATCCTCGGCGGTCATATAATATCCATCGATCGCCAGAAGTTCCGCGCGCATGTCATGGGCGAAGATGCGGGCTTCGGGCTGCCCGTTCATGCCCGCGATCGCCCGCCCGCGCAGCGCGCCATAGACATGGATCGACCCTGCGGCGGTGACTTCCGCCCCCGACCCGACCGACCCGATGATGATGATGTCGCCATCGGGGTTCACGATCGTCTGCCCCGAACGGATCGGCTGTTCGAAGATCAGCGATGATCCCTGTATCCGTTCCGGGACGGGGACGTGGTCGTCGGGAATGTCCACGGCGCCCGACGCACGTCCCCCCTCCAGCCCCGCCGGCCATTGCCAGTGGGCGATGGCGGGCGTGGTGGGATCGGCGCCCTCGATCGCGATGATGCGGATGCCCCGTTCGAGCAGCGCTGGATACAGCTTGCCCAGGCCGGGTTCGTCCGGGCCGAGCAGGGAGAGGTCGAGGATGACCGGCTTGCTGGCGAAAAAGGCGGCGGAACGGGCGATCTGCGCATCCAGTCCGGCCATCCAGTCGGACAGGCCGGGTTCGGGTGACAGCACCAGCGCCAGGAAGGAGCGGCCACGCGCGCGGATTTTCGGAAGGGAACGCAATTCGTCGGACAAGTGGTTACAGCCTTCGTCTGCCTGGGATTCGTCTGCCTGCGACCCGACCGGTATCATGGGCATGCCGCCAATGTGCCAGAAAAAGATGCCCGATGCCACGGCCAGTAGCCCTTTGGCATGCCGGCGCGCGATGCAATGCGGTTTTGTTGACATGAAGGCTTGGCTAAGGGTGGCGCGATGCAATAAAGCGGATGCATGCGTATCCTCTATCACCTCCCCCTTTCACCCTATTCCCGCAAGGTGCGCCTTGCGCTGGGAGAGAAGCGGTTGCCGTTCGAACTGAAGATGGAACGGGTATGGGAACGCCGCCCTGATTACCTTGCGCTGAACCCTGCCGGCACCGTGCCGATGCTGGTGGAGGAGACGGGCCTTGCGATCCCCGATTCGTGGGTGATCTGCGAATACCTGGAGGAAGCCTATCCCGACACGCCGCTTCTGGGGCGCACGCTGGCCGAACGGGTGGAAGTGCGGCGGCTTGTCGTCTGGTTCGACGAAAAATTCGGCAGCGAGGTGACGCGCAACCTGCTCAATGAAAAGGTGATGAAGCGCATCTCCGGCCGGGGCAATCCCGATGGCGGCGCGCTGCGGGCGGGATATGCCAATATCCGCTTTCACCTGTCCTATATCGACTGGCTGGCGGAAACGCGGCAGTGGATGGCGGGCAACATGCTCTCGCTTGCGGATTTCGCGGCCGCCGCCCATCTATCGTGCCTCGATTTCATCGACGATATCGCATGGGACACGGCACCTGCGGCCAAGGACTGGTACGCCCGGATCAAGAGCAGGCCGTGCTTTCGCTCCCTGCTGCAGGACCGTGTCAGCGGGATGACGCCGCCCGCCCATTACGCCGACCTCGATTTCTGAGCGCGCCCGTGTCCCGTGCCGATGTGCTTGACGCCGTAATCCTGGGGGCGGGGGCCGCCGGGATGATGGCGGCCGCGACGGCGGGGCAGGCGGGATGCCGTGTCGTCGTGGTGGACCATGCCGCCCAACCGGGGCGCAAGATCCTGATTTCGGGGGGCGGGCGCTGCAATTTCACCCATCTGGAGTCGGGGCCGGGGATGTTCCTGTCGGCCAACCCGCATTTCGCCAAGTCCGCGCTGGCGCGCTACACCCCGCGCGATTTCCTCGACCTGATCGCCCGCCACCGCATCGCCTGGCACGCCAAGGCACCGGGCCAGTTGTTCTGCGACCGCTCCGCCAGCGAGATCGTGGAGATGCTGGTGCGCGAATGCCGGCAGGGCCGGGTGGAGATGGCGCTGTCGAATCGCATCATCGCGGTGCGGCGCGACGCCGGCGGGCATTTCGTGGTGGAGACCGACCGCATGGTGCTGCATGCCCGCGCGGTGGTGCTGGCGACAGGGGGGCTGTCGATTCCCAAGCTGGGGGCGACGGGCCTGTCGCATGATGTCGCGCGCCGCTTCGGCCTGAAGATCGTCGAGCCTGCGCCCGCCCTCGTGCCGCTGACATTCGGGGTCGCCGACCGGGAATGGATGGTCGAACTGGCGGGTGTGTCGCTGGACGTTGCGACACGGTGCCATGACGGGGCGGGGCGGCGTGAACGTGACGTCGTGTTCCGTGACGGGATGCTGTTTACGCATCGTGGCCTGTCTGGTCCCGCGATCCTGCAGGCCTCGTCCTACTGGTCGGCGGGGACGGCGCTGGATATCGACTGCCTGCCCGGACGCGATGCGGCGCGGTGCCTGCGTGACCTGAAGAAGGGACGCCCCCGCATGGGGGGCGCGGCCATGCTGGCGAGCGTGCTGCCCCAGCGCCTGGCGCAGATGCTGGCGGCGCGCCACCTGCCCGATGGCCCGGTGGGGGAAATGCCCGACAGCGTGCTGGACGCGCTGGCGGCGATGCTGTCGTCATGGCGGCTGAAACCCAACGGCACCGAAGGCTATGCCAAGGCCGAGGTCACGCGCGGCGGCATTGATACCGATGGCCTGTCATCGCAGACGATGGAGGCGCACGACGTGCCCGGCCTGTTCGCGGTGGGCGAGGCCGTGGACGTGACCGGGTGGCTGGGCGGCCATAATTTCCAGTGGGCATGGTCGAGCGGCCATGCGGCGGGGCGGGCTCTGGCGGAGCGGCAGGGCTGATGCTGTTCAGCACGCAGGGCTTCCTGCTTGGGTTCCTGCCGGTGGTGCTGGTGCTGTATTACCTGTGCGCCCCCGTGCGCCGGGCGCGGCAGGGCCTGATGATCGCGGCATCGCTGGTGTTCTATGGCCTGTGGGACTGGCGCTTCGTGCCGTTCCTTGTGGGGATGACGCTGCTCAACTGGGCGCTGGCGTGCCTGTGGGGGCGCACACGCAGGCGGGCGTGGCTGCTGGGCGGGATTGCCTTCAACATATGTGTGCTGGTGTTCTTCAAGGACGCGAACTGGCTGGCGGGCGTGATCGCGGCGCTGCGCGGGCAGGCGTTCCATCCGTGGGACATCGTCCTGCCGCTGGGCCTGTCGTTTTTCGTGTTCCAGAAGATTTCCTACCTCGTGGACCTGCTGCGGGGGCAGGCCCCGGTCTATGGGCTGGTGGACTTCCTTGAATTCGTGACGTTCTTTCCGCAACTGATCGCAGGGCCGATCGTGCGGCATAACGAGATCGTGCCGCAGTTCGCCCAATCCCCGCGTAACGGCGCGATGTGGGAAAACCTGTCGCGCGGGGCGATGCTGCTGCTGGTCGGACTGGCGAAGAAGGCGGGACTGGCCGATACGCTGGCGAGCCTGTGCGATCCGGTCTTTGCCCTGCTGACGCAGGGACATGTGCCGGGGATGGGGCAGGCGTGGCTTGCGGCGCTGGCCTATACCTTGCAGATCTATTTCGATTTTTCGGGATATTCCGACATGGCGATCGGTATGGCGCTGATGTTCGGGCTGCGCCTGCCATTCAATTTCGAGGCCCCGTACCGATCGGTCTCCATCCGTGATTTCTGGCGGCGGTGGCATATGACCCTGTCGCGGTTCCTGCGCGATTACCTTTACATCCCCATGGGCGGCAACCGCTGCGGCGCCGCGCGGCAGGCGTGCAACCTCGGGGCGACGATGCTGCTGGCCGGTGCGTGGCATGGCGCGGGGTGGACCTATCTTGTGTGGGGCGGCCTGCATGGCGGTGCGCTGGCGGTTGCGCACTGGTGGGGGCGGCGGGGCGGCAACATGCCCGCACTGGCGGGATGGGTGGTGACGATGCTGTTCGTCATGCTGTCATGGGTGGTGTTCCGCGCGCCCGACATGGGGGCGGCGCGCACGATGCTGCTGGCGATGGCGGGCATGGGCGGGCATGACCACGCCGCGACCGGGCACCATGGCGTCGTGCTGGCCATCGCGATGGCCGTGGCGGTAGTGGGGCCGTCGTCGCAGCGCGCGATCCTGCGCGACATGCCGCCCGCGCCATGGGTCGCGGTGGCGGGCGGGATTGCCTTCGTCCTGCTGATCCTGCTGATCGGTGGGCGTATCCCCGATCCGTTCATCTATTTCCAGTTCTGATTCAAAGTCATAAAAGTTTTTGGGTGCCGCCTTTTGATCGAAAAAGGCGGCGTTCTTTGAAGCTTTTTGAAAAAGCTTCACCAAAAACTTTTATGACTTTCTTTTTTTACCGACCCGTCACCTTTGTCGGGCGCGTGGGGTGTATCGCGCCGTTTGTGTTCCCATATGTCATGCTGACACGCTACGATGTGACGTGGCGTCCTTTTTTCATGGAACAAGACACAGCCCATGCACGATCCCACCCAGGACCTGTTCGGGGACATGCCGGACATGGCGCGCCCCCAGGCCGCGCCCGCGACAGGACGCGGGGGCGAGGCCGCATCACGCCACCGGCCGCTTGCGGACCGCCTGCGGCCGGAGGCGCTGGACCAGGTCGTGGGGCAGGACCACCTGCTTGGCCCTGAGGGCACGCTGAGCCTGATGCTGCGCAACCACAGCCTCGCCAGCCTGATCCTGTGGGGCGGGCCGGGTGTTGGCAAGACGACCATCGCGCGCCTGCTGGCCCATGCGGCGGGCCTGCGCTTCGTGCAGATCTCGGCGGTGTTTTCTGGCGTGGCCGACCTCAAGCGTGCGTTCGAGGATGCGCGCCGCCGTGCCGCCAATGGCGAAGGCACGCTGTTGTTCGTGGATGAAATCCACCGCTTCAACCGCGCGCAGCAGGACGGGTTCCTGCCGGTGGTCGAGGACGGGACGGTCGTGCTGGTGGGGGCGACGACGGAAAACCCGTCCTTCGCGCTCAATGGCGCGCTGCTGTCGCGCTGTCAGGTGCTGGTGCTGCGCCGGCTGGATGATGCGGCACTGGAACAGTTGCTGTACCGGGCGGAGGCGGAGACCGGGCGCGCCCTGCCGCTGACACCGCCCGCACGTGCGACATTACGCGCCATGGCCGATGGCGACGGGCGGTACCTGCTGAACATGGTGGAGCAGATCCTGGCACAGCCGGGCGATACGGTGTTCGACCCGCAATCCCTGTCACGGCTGCTGGCAAAACGCGCGGCGCTGTATGACAAGGACCGGGAGGAACATTACAACCTGATCTCCGCACTGCATAAATCCATGCGCGGTTCGGACCCGGATGCGGCGCTGTACTGGTTTGCCCGGATGCTCGAAGGGGTGGAGGACCCGCGCTACATCGCCCGCCGCCTGACCCGCTTCGCGGCGGAGGACGTGGGCATGGCCGACCCGCAGGCCCTGCCGCTGGCGGTTGCTGCGTGGGAGACGTACGAACGCATGGGCTCGCCCGAAGGGGAACTGGCGCTGGCGCAGCTTGTGGTGCACCTGTCCACGGCGCCGAAATCGAATGCGGTCTATGTCGCCTATGGCCGTGCACGCCGGGCTGCGCGCGCCACCGGCAGCCTGATGCCGCCCGCCCATATCCTCAATGCGCCGACGAAGCTGATGAAGGATATCGGCTATGGCAAGGGGTATGAATACGACCATGACCAGGCGGAGGGGATTTCGGGCCAGAACTACTTCCCCGACGGCATGCGCCGCCCGCAATTCTACCGTCCCACGGGGCGCGGATATGAACGTGAGGTCGCACGACGTCTGGACAGTTGGGACAGAGTGCGCGAAAGCCGTGGGTCATGAGTGTCGTGACCCTTACCGTCAGTGATGACGAAGCCGATATCCGCCTTGACCGCTGGTTCAGGCGGCATTACCCGCACCTGACGCAGGGCGCGCTGCAGAAGCTGTGCCGCACGGGACAGATCCGTGTCGATGGCGGGCGTGTCAGCACGTCCACCCGCCTTGCCCCCGGGCAGGCGGTGCGCGTGCCCCCGATCCCGCAGGCCAGCCGTCCCCCCCCGGTGACGCACAGGGCGCTCGATGAACGCCAGGTGCGCGAAATCCGCAAGATGGTGATCTACAGCGACGATCAGGTGATCGTCCTGAACAAGCCCGCAGGCATCGCCGTGCAGGGCGGGCCGGGCATCACGCACCATATCGACGGGCTGCTCGACGGGCTGAAGGACCAGCCCGATGACCCGCGCCCGCGCCTTGTCCACCGCATTGACCGCGATACGTCGGGGCTGCTTCTGCTGGCGCGTACGCCCGGTGTGGCGGCGAAGCTTGCGGCGTCCTTTCGTTCGCGCGACGTGCACAAGGTCTACTGGGCTGTGACGGTGGGCCGTCCCACGCCCGCATCCGGCGTGATCGACCAGCCCCTGACCCGCCTTGGCGCGGGGGCGGGTGCGATCATGGTGGTCGCCGGGCGGCGCGACAAGGACGCGGTGCATGCGCTGTCGGAATATGAAGTGCTGGACGCGGCGGGGCGAAAGCTGTCATGGCTTGCGCTGTCGCCGCTGACGGGGCGCACCCACCAGCTTCGCGTGCATTGCGAGGCGCTGGGCACCCCGATCCTTGGCGACCCGAAATATGGCGATGACCGTGCCCATGTGGAGGGCTTCCCCGACCAGTTGCACCTGCATGCGCGCATGCTGGACCTGCCGCATCCGGCGGGCGGGCGACTGGTGGTGTCGGCGGACCTGCCGGCACACATGAAGGACACGTTCCGCCAGCTTGGCTTTGCAACGCCTGCGGCCCCCGCGCCGCAGCGTAAATGACCGCCCGGCGGTAATTCCACCGCCACGGGCAACGGCACGGGATTGGGACGCGAACATGGCGAACAGCGCGACTTTGCGGCGTGGCCTGCTGGCCTGCGCCGCCGCGATCATCGTGGTGGCGGGTGGTGGCGCCTTCGCGGTGCACAGTGTCCTTGACCCGCAGGCCCTGCGGGCGCGCGCCATCGCGGCGATCGAACGCCAGACCGGGCGTGAAGTCACGCTCGGTTCGGTGCAGGTGCATGTCTTTCCCGCCTCCGTTTCCGTGCGCGACATCACCCTTGCGGACATGAAGGGCGGTGACGGGACGCCGATGTTCAGCGCCCGCGCGCTGAATGCGGATGTGGGGGTGATGGCGCTGCTGCATCATCGCATCGCCCTTGAAAACGTCACGCTGGACCATCCCGTGCTGCACCTGCGCCGCGATGCGGACGGGCAGGCCAACTGGCGCATGATCCCCAATGGCCCGCAGGCCAGCCTGCCTGCCGCCGCGCAGCCTCCCTCCGGCACGCCATGGGTTATCCAGCCCGGCAGCCTGCGCATCAGTGACGCCAGCGTGGGATGGGATGATCGCCTGAGCGGGGTGAAGATGCAACTGGCGCTGGCCCATGTCAGGGTCGATGGCCTTGCGGGCGCGCAGCCTTCATTTGACGTTGCGGGCACACGCGATGGCGCGGCCTTTACCCTGTCGGGCCATACCGGGGCGATCTCCCTGACGCAGGGCGGGGGCGGAAGGGACGTGAAATGGCCGGTCCATTTCCAGGTGGCGTTCGCCGATCATGACCGGCCCGCCGGGACCTTCACGCTTGACGGCACCGTGGCCGACCCCGACCGGGCGAAGGGATACGACCTGAAGGTGGACGGGCAGGTTTCGCAGCTTGCGGACCTTGCGCCATGGTTTGCGGGCCATGACGTGCCTGCCGCGCGTGATGTCACGCTGTCGGCGCGTGTCGTTGATGGTTCCGCGCCCACGGATACGAAAATCGTCCCGCAGGTGCAGGCGCTGCACCTGCGCACGGGGCCGTTCGATGCGGGGCGGTACCTGTCCGGCCTGCAGGTCGGCAGCCTGTCGGTCGATGCCGCCGGGCCGAAGGAGACGCTGTCGGTCGCGGGCACCGGCACATGGAGCGGGCAGGACCTGAAGCTCGCCGCGTAGTTCGGATCGCTGGACCAGGCGGAACATGCCGTGCTGACGCACCTGTCGGACTCGCTGCCGCTGTCGGTGGACCTGTCGGGGGGGGCAGGATCGCTGCGGGTCGCGGGGATGCTGGGTGGCGCGCGCGCGGTGGTGAACGTGACGGCATCGTCGGGGCATCTTGCGCTGCCCAATGGCGCGGCCCTCGACCATCTGGAGGCGACGACCCATCTGGTCAGCGACGGCAACGGCGCGCATTTCGCCCTGTCGGAACTTAATGTCCACAGCACCCAGCTTGCGCTGACCGGCACGCTGGACCTGACTGTCCATGGCGGGCATGGCGGTGTCCCGCTGCTCAGCGGCGCGGTCGATGCCAGTTGGCTTGACGCCGACGCCCTGCGTGGTCCCGCCACCCCGGCAAAGGCGGCCCCCGTCCCCACGGCGCAGAAGCCGGGGACGGAGCGCATCGCGTTTGAACGGCTGCGCGATATCGACATGGATGTGCGCGTCAGCGTGGCGCAGATGGAACTGGCCAGTGATGTCTACCGCCAGGCGCTGATGCATGTCGCCCTGCGTGAGGGGCGGCTGGGCATCGACCCGCTGCAGGCCACGGGCACGGGACGCAGGATTTCGGGGCGCCTGTCGGTTGATGCGTCGGGTGACGTGCCGGTCGTGTCCGGCACCATCGCCACGCTGGTACTGCCCGCGACATGGATCGAACAGCATGCAGGCATGCCCGTGGCGGTGCAGGGGGCGTTCCAGTTGGTGGGTGAGGCCTCCGCCCGGGGGAACACGGCCGCCGAACTGCGCGCCAGCATGGACTGGCACATGGGGGCGTCGCTGGTCAACGGCACGATCGACGGTGCGGCGCTCGGCTCTCTGGTGGGGCAGGCGGCGCGGGGTGTGACGGGATCGGGGGCGATCCCGCTGCGCTGCTTCGGGCTGCACATGACCATGGCGAAGGGGCAGGCCAATGTCGATACGCTCGGCCTGCAGACCCCCGTGCTCAGCATGACGGGGCAGGGCAGCGTGGGACTTGCTTCCTATGCGCTGGACATGCGTCTGGTACCGCTGGTGATGATCGGCGGGACGGGGGCGTCGGTGCCGGTGCGCGTGGGTGGCACGCTGTCGGCGCCACGCCCGCGCATGGATGCCGGGGCGGACGGGCGTTATGCCATCGGCCTGCTGCTGGGCGGTACGTCGGGGAAGGGCACCACCGTGCCGGACCTGTGCCCCGCCACGCTGAAGGCCGCGCGTGAAGGGCAGGCAGGCCCCGAACCCACGGGTGCCGCGCCACAGCCCACCGGCAATGTGGGCAGCCTGGTGCGTGACAACCCCAAGGCCGCGCAGAAGATCGACAGGGCGAAAAGCCTGCTCAAGGGACTGGGACTGATACATTGACGGATACGACGCAACGCACATCGCCAACCCCGGATGGAAAACCGGCGCGCAGGCGTTTCTGGGACAGCGCAGCCGTGGTGGCGGAGGAGGCGGGATATACCGTGAACCTCGACGGCAGGCCGGTGCGGCTGCCGGGGCGTGCGCTGCTGCTGGTGCGCAGCCACGCGCTGGCGCAGGCGCTGGCGGCGGAATGGGCGCAGGCCGGCGGCGGGAAGGGCGGCCTCTTTGCGCCGGAGGACCTGCCCCTGACGCGGATCGCGGGCACGATGATCGAACGTATCGCCCCCGACCGGGAGGCCACGGTTGCGGCCCTTCTGCACTACGCCAATGGCGAACTGCTGTGCTATCGCGCGACGCATCCTGCGACATTGTGCGAACGTCAGGCGGCGCAGTGGACGCCGTGGCTGGACTGGCTGCGGGAACGGTACGGTATTGCGCTGCATACGACCGAAGGGGTCATGCCCATCACCCAGACGCCGCAGGCGCTGGAGGCGCTGGGCACGATCCTGCGTGGCTATGACGACGCGACGCTTGCCGCACTTGGCGTCATGGTGCCGGCGATGAAGAGCCTCGTGCTCGGGATCGCGGTGGTGACGGGGGCGTGCGATGCGGCGCGTGCGGCACAGGTCGCGACACTTGATGAACGCACGCAGATGGAGATCTGGGGCCGTGATGCGCAGCAGGAGGCGATGCTGGCGGTCACGGCGCGCGAGGTGGCCGAAGCGGCTTCGTTCCTCGAACTCGCCCGCAGGGGGTAACGCACAAAAGCTTCAAAAAAGAATGCCGCCTTTGTGGATTAAAGGCGGCATCCGAAGACTCCTTATTGGTTTGTCAGCAGGTTCACGGCACCAGCACGCTGACGGCGGCGGTGCAGGCGATGCCTTCCTCCCGCCCGGTGAAGCCGAGGCGTTCGGACGTTGTCGCCTTGACCGAAATCCGGTCCACCACGACCTGCAGCAGGTCGGCAAGGCGTTCGCGCATCGCCTGCGCATGCGGGCCGATCTTGGGCCGTTCGCAGATCAGCGTCAGGTCGGCATTGATCAGCATGCCGCCACGCGCGCGGATGCGTTCGCCCGCATGGACCAGGAAGCGCGCGCTGTCGGCGTCCTTCCATTCATTCTGGCTCGGCGGGAAGTGGCGGCCGATATCGCCTTCGGCCAGCGCGCCATAGATCGCATCGCATAGCGCATGGATGCCGACATCCGCGTCCGAATGTCCCGCAAGGCCGCGCGTGTGCGGCACGGTGATGCCACACAGGATCAGGGGGCGCCCTTCGGCGAAGGCATGCACGTCATACCCAAGCCCCGTGCGCGGCAGCAGGGTCGGGCCGATCAGGCGTTCGAGGCGCACCAGATCCTCCTTGTAGGTCAGTTTGATATTGTCTTCGGATCCCGCGACCATGGCGACATGGTGGCCCGCGGTTTCCAGCAGTGCGGCATCATCGGTCGCATCCGACGCCGCCGCCCCGCGATGCAGGTCGCGCAGCAGGCCAAAGCGGAAGCCCTGCGGCGTCTGCGCGCGGTACAGGTCGGTGCGCGGCACGGTGTCGGTAATCACGCCGTCGCGCACGCGCTTGATCGTGTCGGCGACCGGCACGCCGGGAATGGCGCCGCCGTGGGCCGAAAGCGCGTCGATGACCGCGCGCGTGACCTCCGCCGGGACATAGGGGCGTGCGCCGTCGTGGATCAGCACGAGGTCGGGCTTCTCCCCTTCGGGCAGGCGGTCGAGCGCCTCGAGTCCGGCGCGCACGCTGTCCTGCCGGGTTTCCCCGCCGGGGACGCACGGCGCGATGGTGCATCCGCTCGGGGCGCGCAGACCCGACAGCGCCTCGTCAAGCGACGCGCGCTCTCCCACGGGCTGGAGGATCTGGACATGCGGGATCAGGGCATCCGCGGCATGGCGGATGACGGGCCTGCCGCCGAGCGTCAGATACTGCTTGGCGACGGGGGACGCGGTCTGGGCGCTGAAACGGCGGCCCTGGCCTGCGGCAAGGAGGATGGCTGCAACACGCATGGTCGGCAGGAATGCGGCCATGTCGCGCCGACGTCAAGCATCATGGCGGCCAATTTCGTTCCCCCTGTGCATTATCATCAATTGCGTGACGGAAACGGAAAAGGTATTCTGCCTAAATCATAAGCATTGTGGTGTCTGGACGGCAGGGCGTGTCCCGGCCGGTGACGGCTGGCGTGGCGCCTGGCATGCAACATGGCGTGCGGGTGGGCAGGCCGCCGGGGAAAGCGGATTTTTGATGTCATCTGAACTGTTGTCGCCGATTGATCTGGGAAACGGCATTGTCATTGACGTGCCGGTGATCCTTGCCCCCATGTCCGGCGTGACCGACCTGCCGTTCCGGCGCCTGGCGCGGCGGCTGGGCGCGGGACTGGTCGTGTCGGAAATGATCGCGTCATGGGCGATGGTGCGCGAAAACAGCAACACCCTGCGCATGGCGGAGGTTGCGGGCGATGGCCTCAACGCCGTGCAGTTGGCCGGGTGCGATCCCGACGCGATGGCGCAGGCCGCGCGGATCGCGGTGGACCGTGGCGCGAACCTGATCGACATCAATTTCGGCTGCCCGGTCAAGAAGGTGGCCGTGGGGCAGCAGGCAGGTTCGGCCCTGATGCGTGACGAGGCACTGGCCGCGCGCCTGCTGGCCACCGTCGTGCGTGCGGTGGACGTGCCCGTCACGCTCAAGATGCGCATGGGCTGGGACCATGACAGCCTCAATGCGCCAACCCTTGCGCGCATCGCGCAGGAGGCGGGGATCCGCATGGTGACCGTCCATGGCCGCACCCGCCAGCAGTTCTATAACGGCACGGCGGACTGGCGCTTCGTGCGCCGGGTGAAGGAGGCGATCGACCTGCCGGTGATCGTCAATGGCGACATCCTGACGGTGGGTGACGCGCGCGAGGCACTGGCGCAGTCGGGCGCGGACGGGGTGATGATCGGGCGTGGCTGCTATGGCCGACCGTGGTTCCCCGCGCAGGTGGGTGCGGCGCTGACGCGCGGCGTGATCGTGGATGAACCCGACCTGCCGACGGAAAAGGACATCGTCCTCGAACACTACAACATGATGGTGGAGCATTTCGGCGCGCATCCCGGCCTGCGCCTGGCGCGCAAGCATGTGTCATGGTACTCCGCCGGCCTGCCGGATTCGGCGGGGTTCCGTGCCGCGATCAACCGCGTGGACACGGTGGAGACCGCGCTGGCGATGATCGGGGAGTTCTATGACCGCCAGATCGCGGCCGGGCATGCGCGCGGGCCGCGCCCGTCAACCACCAACACGGACTCCGGCGCCGGGCCGAGCGCACGCGCGGCATGACGGGGCAGGCTCCCGCCCCCCTCTGTACGCCCGCGACCATCACCGGGCCGGGCCGCATCGTCCTCGACGCCCTGCCGCTGCCGGTCATGGTGGTGGGACGCGACATGGCGATCCATTACGTCAATGCCAGTGCCGAACCCTTCCTTGGCATGTCGCGCACCCATCTGGTGCAGATGCGCCTGACGGACATTATCCCCGCCGACCATCCTGTCTTCCTGCTGATCGAGCAGGTGCGCGACCATGGCCAGACCGTGGTGGAGCATGAAGTCACACTCGAGGGGCCGCGCCTTCACCGCGAGGGCGTGACCGTCCACGGCGCGCCGATGATGGAGGAGCCGGGTTCGGTCGTCCTCACGTTCCATGATTCGTCGGCCGCGCGCGTGCTTGACCGGCAACTGACCTTCCGTTCCGCCGCCCGCAGCGTGGCGGGCATGGCCGCGATCCTGGCGCATGAGGTCAAGAACCCGCTGTCGGGCATCCGGGGTGCTGCGCAGTTGCTGGAAAGTTCGGTGGGGGAGGCGGACCGTGAACTCGCGGTCCTGATCCAGGACGAGGTCAACCGCATCCGCGACCTCGTGGACCGGATGGACATGTTCAGCGACAAGCCGATCGAGCGCCGTCCCGTCAACATCCACCGTGTCCTTGAACATGTCCGCCGCCTTGCGCAGCAGGGATTTGCCGCCGACATCCGCTTCGAGGAGGTCTATGACCCCTCGCTCCCGCCGGTATGGGGCAACCGCGACCAACTGGTGCAGGTGCTGCTCAACCTTGTAAAGAACGCGGCCGAAGCCCTGCATGGCCCCGACGCGACGCCTGATGCGCAGATCACGCTGAGCACAAGCTACCGCCCCGGCATCTGGGTCTCCACCGTGGGGGGCAAGCGCCGGGTGCAGTTGCCGCTGCTGGTGTCGGTGCGTGACAACGGGCCGGGCATTCCCGAAAACATCCGGCCCCACCTGTTCGAACCCTTCCTGACCACCAAGGCGAGTGGCAGCGGGCTTGGACTGGCGCTCGCGGGTAAGATCGTGGGCGATCATGGTGGCGTCATCGAGGTCGAAAGCCGCCCGGGCCAGACCGATGTCCTGCTGCACCTGCCGGTGGTGGCCGAAGACCGCGACATGCCGTAAGGGGCCATGCCGTTGCCCCCGATCCGTTACGAACATCCGCCCGTGCCCCTCTCCCTCACGCGCCCGGGTCATGAAAAGCTGAAAGACTGTAAAGCCCCCATGTCGCTGCCGACCATCCTTGTTGCCGATGATGACCGTTCCATCCGCACCGTGCTCAGCCAGGCGCTTGGGCGCGCGGGATACCAGGTGCGCGCCACGGCGCATGCCGCCACCCTGTGGCAGTGGGTGGAGGAAGGCGAAGGCGACCTGGTCATCACCGATGTCGTGATGCCGGACATCAACGGGCTGGACCTGATCCCGCGCATCCGCCGGGTGCGGCCCGACCTGCGTGTCGTGGTCATGAGCGCGCAGTCCACGCTGACGACGGCCGTGCAGGCGACGCAGCGCGTGGCGTTCGAATACCTGCCCAAGCCGTTCGACCTGAAGGAAGTCCTTGCCGTGGTGGCGCGCGCGCTGGCGACGCCCGCCACCGTCGTGCCCGCGCCCGCCGTGGCCCAGCCCGAGGAGCAGATGCCCCTGATCGGGCGTTCGGTCGTGATGCAGGACATCTACCGCATCATCGCGCGGCTGACGACGTCGGACCTGACGGTCATGATCTCGGGCGAGAGCGGCACGGGCAAGGAACTCGTCGCGCGCGCGCTGCATGAATATGGCCGCCGCCGCGCCGGGCCGTTCGTCGCGATCAACATGGCCGCCGTCCCGCGCGACATGATCGAAAGCGAACTGTTCGGCCATGAACGCGGCGCGTTCGCGGGGGCGACCAGCCGTGTCGCCGGCCGGTTCGAGCAGGCGGCGGGCGGGACGCTGTTCCTTGACGAGATCGGGGACATGCCGCCCGAGGCGCAGACGCGGCTTTTGCGCGTGCTGCAGGATGGGGAGTTCACGACCGTGGGCGGCGTGCAGCCGGTGCAGGCGAACGTGCGCATCATCGCCGCCACCCATCGCGACCTGCGCCAGGCGATCCGCGCCGGCACGTTCCGCGAGGACCTGTACTACCGCCTCAATGTCGTGCCGATGCGCCTGCCGCCGCTGCGCGAACGGGTGGAGGACATTCCCCTGCTGGCGCGGCATTTCCTCAATGCCTGCCATGAGGACGGCACGCCCGCCAAGATACTGGAGGACGCGGCGATCGCGCCGCTGCAGGCCTATCGCTGGCCGGGGAACGTGCGTGAGCTTGAAAACCTGATGCGCAGGCTCAACGCACTGTATCCGCAGGAGACGCTGGGCGCGGACCTGATCGAACATGAACTGGCGGAGGCGCAGGCCATGTCCACCCCGGCGGCGGAAGGGGCCGTGCGCGATAACGAAACGCTGTCGGACGCGGTGGGACGGCATATCCGCCATTTCCTGGAAACGGGGCAGGACGGGATGCCGCTGCACGACATTTACGACAAGGTGATCGCGGAGGTCGAACGCCCGCTCATCAGCATGACGCTGTCGGCCACGCGCGGCAACCAGATCAAGGCGGCGGCGATGCTGGGCCTGAACCGCAACACGCTACGCAAGAAGATACGCGACCTCGACATTCCCGTCGTGCGCGGTGGTGGCTGATCCATGTCGGGAACGGGTGGCGACCTCGATGGCGCGCATGGGCTGGTACGGCGCGGGCTGGACCTGCTGGTGCAGCGCAATGTCTCGCTCCTGCTGGTGCTGCTTGCGCTGTGCCTCGGGGTGGCGACGTTCGTCGTGCTGTCGGGGGGGATGTCGCTTGCGCGCCATCCGCAGATCGAGGCGCTGATCTTCATCCTCAATTTCCTCGTGCTGCTGCTGCTGGCAACCGCGCTTACGGAACAGGTGGGGCGGATGCTGGCCGAACGGCGCAGCGGGCTGGCGGGGGCACGGCTGCATGTACGGCTGATGACGCTGTTTGGCATTGTCGCGGTGGCGCCGACCATCGTCGTGGGCGTGTTCGCGGCCATCTTCTTCCACTATGGCATCCAGATCTGGTTCAGCGACCGCGTCAACACCGCCCTGAACGAGGCGCTGGAGGCATCGCGCGGATACCTGCAGGAACATAACGCCAATATCCGCACGGAGGCGTTCTCGCTCGCCAATTACCTCGTCAGCGCGCAGAGCGGGCTGCTCGGCAACGGGACCGACCTGATGCGCGATCCCGACGCGCTGGGGCAGATCCTGGATTCGCAGGCGACGCTGCGCGGGCTGAACATGGCGGTCATCTATGACCCGATCACCAATACCGTCGTCGCCTCCGGCGGGCTGATGGGACATTCGGGATACCGCCAGGACCTGCCGCCGCCGGCCGCGACGCTGATGGCGCGGACCAACGATATCGCCATCCTCGATTCCCCGGATGAAAAGACGGTGCGCGCGGTCATCTCCCTTGGTGATACGCCGCCGCTGATGCTGATGATCTCCCGCCCGGTGGATCCCGACATCCTTGGCCACATGCGCAAGACCGAAAGCGTGGTCAGCGATTACCAGCGCCTCAACCGCAACCGCGCGAAGATCCAGTTCACCTTCGTGCTGATCTTCGCGCTGGTCGCGATCCTCGTGCTGGGGGCTGCGATCCTGATCGGACTGGTGCTGGCGACGCAGATCGTGCGTCCGCTCAGCCTGCTGATCCTTGCCTCCGAACGGGTCAGTCGCGGCGATCTCGCCTCCCGCGTGCCCGAGGGCGATGGCGATGACGAGGTCTCCAGCCTGTCGCGTGCGTTCAACCGCATGACCGACCAGCTTTCGACCCAGCGCACCGAACTGATGAACGCCTCCACCCAGATCAACGAGCGCCGCCGCTTTACCGAGGCCGTGCTGTCGGGCGTGTCGGCGGGGGTGATCGGCCTCGATTCCCATCATGTCATCGAACTGCCCAATCGCGCGGCCAGCGTGCTTCTGCACCGCGACCTCAATGACGCGGTGGGTATGCGGCTGGTGGATGTGGTGCCGGAATTCGCGCCCATGCTGGAACAGGTGGCGCGCGGGGTGAACCGCGAACTGACGGACGAGGTGCATGTGGTCGCGGGCACGCGTTCATGCACGCTGCTGGTGCGTATCGGCGCGGAGATGCAGAGCAGTGTGACCGGCGACGTGGCGGATGGCTATGTCGTGACGTTCGATGACATCACGGCGCTGCAGGTGGCGCAGCGCAAGGCGGCGTGGGCGGACGTGGCGCGCCGCATCGCGCACGAGATCAAGAATCCCCTGACCCCGATCCAGCTTGCGGCGGAGCGGCTGAAGCGTCGGTTCCTGCGTGAAATCGCCTCCGACCCGGACACATTTTCGCAATGTGTGGACACGATCGTGCGCCATGTGGGCGATATCGGGCGCATGGTCGATGAATTTTCCGCGTTCGCGCGGATGCCGCAGCCAGTGATGCGCGACGAGGATTTTTCGCGGATCGTGCGCGAAACCCTGATCCTGCAACGCAGCGCGCATCCTGAAATCCGGTATGTGGTCAACCTGCCGGATCGTGGGCCGATGGTCGAATGCGACCGTCGCCTGATCGGGCAGGCGCTGACAAACCTTCTGCAGAATTCCGCCGACGCCATTGCCATGCGCCCCAAAGAAGGGGATGCTGCGCACGATGGCGATGGCATTGCCGGGACGATCCGCCTTGACCTGTCCTGCGGGCATGGCGTCGTGCGCCTGTCGGTTGCGGATGACGGGATCGGGTTGCCGGTGGAAGACCGCACCCGCCTGACGGAGCCCTATGTGACGCACAAGCCCAAGGGCACGGGTCTGGGTCTTGCAATCGTCAAGAAGATTCTGGAAGACCATGGGGGCAGTGTAGGTCTAGAAGATTGTCCCGAAGGTAGGGGAGCTGTTTCGACGTTGATTTTGCCGATAAAGGACGACCATGGGACATGAAATCCTGATCGTCGATGACGAGCCTGACATAAGGCTGCTTATCGAGGGAATCCTGAGCGACGAGGGATACGAGACACGGCTGGCAGGCGATGCCGATTCCGCCATCAGCGCCTTTCGCGAACGCCGCCCGTCGCTTGTCATCCTCGATGTGTGGCTGCAGGGATCACGCCTTGACGGGCTGGGGATCCTCAATGTCTTCCACAAGGAAGAACCCTCCGTGCCGGTTGTCATGATCTCGGGTCATGGCACGATCGAGACCGCTGTCGCGGCGCTCCAGCACGGGGCGTATGACTTTATCGAAAAGCCTTTCCAGTCGGACCGCCTGCTTGTCGTGGTGCGCCGTGCGCTGGAGGCGTCGCGTCTTGCGCGTGAAAATGCGGAACTGCGCCTGCGCGCGGGATCAGAGGCGATGCTTGACGGGCGCAGTGCGGCGATCGTCGCGGTGCGCAACCAGATCGACCGCGTGGCGCCCACCGGATCGCGGGTGCTGATTTCCGGGGCCGCGGGTGCGGGCAAGGAAGTGGCCGCGCGCATGATCCATGCCAGTTCGCGCCGTGCGGAGGGGCCGTTCATCGTCCTGAACTGCGCCACCCTTGCGCCGGGCCGGTTCGAGGAGGAATTGTTCGGCATCGAAGGAACCGAGGATGGCGCGGGGCGTCGTACCGGCGTGCTGGAGCGGGCCCATGGCGGGACGCTGGTGCTCGACGAGGTCTCGGACATGCCGCTGGAGACACAGGGCAAGATCGTGCGCGCGCTGCAGGACCAGACGTTCGAGCGTCTGGGCGGTTCACGCCGGGTAAAGGTGGACGTGCGCGTCCTGGCGACGACGAATCGCGACCTGCAGGCCGAGATTTCCGCCGGCCGCTTCCGCGAGGACCTGTACTACCGCCTTGCCGTCGTGCCGCTGCGTGTGCCGGGCCTGCGCGAACGGCGCGAGGACATTCCCGACCTTGCGCGCCTGTTCCTGCGCCGGGCGGCGGAAAATGCGGGCCTGCCGCTGCGCGAACTGTCGGGCGATGCGATCGCGGCGCTGCAGAATTACGAATGGCCGGGCAATGTGCGCGAACTGCGCAACCTGATGGAACGCCTGCTGATCATGATGCCGGGCAACGGCACCGACCCGATCCGTGCGGACATGCTGCCATCGGGGGTGGGCGATGGTGCGCCCGCGCTGCTGAAATTCGATTCCGACGAGGATGTGATGGGCCTGCCCCTGCGGGAGGCGCGCGACCTGTTCGAAACCCAGTACCTGCAGGCGCAACTGTTGCGCTTTGGCTGCAATATCAGCCGTACGGCCGGTTTCGTGGGCATGGAACGCAGCGCCCTGCATCGCAAGCTCAAGCAGCTTGGCGTCACATCGGAAGACCGCAACCCTGCCTGAGATTTTGCCCCATGATCGCAGGCCTGCTAAACAATGAACCGTGATACGGACGGTGGCAACGCCGTAGCACGGACATGGGTGCGCCCATGTTGTGTGAACCGCCCAACAGCAACAAAGTAAGGCCCAGCCGTGGCAAAAGACCCTTCGCAGAATGTTCAGGATGTCTTCCTGAACCACGTCCGTCGATCCAAGACCCCTGTTACGATTTTCCTTGTGAATGGCGTAAAGCTGCAGGGAATCATTACATGGTTCGACAATTTTTCCGTCCTGCTGCGCCGTGATGGGCATACGCAGCTGGTGTACAAGCACGCGATCAGCACCGTGATGCCCGCAAGTCCCGTCACCCTGTTCGAACCCCCCGCCGCCGAGGGCGAGGACGCCGCCCCCATGGCCGGTAGCGGCGAATTCCTGTGACATCGACGCCCGGACCGGTCATGACGCGCGCTGCCGTCATCCTGCCATGGGAACGTCCCGACCGGCAGGATGAAAGCCGCGCCGCCGAAGCCCGGCTGGAAGAGGCCGTGGGGCTTGCCGCCTCCATCGGGCTGGTCATCATCTGCAAGGCGGTGCTGCTGCTGCGCGCGCGCCGTCCGGCCACCCTGCTGGGCAGCGGGCAGGTCGAGTCGCTGCATGCGACCGTGCGGGCGGACAATATTACCGTCGTCATCATCGATTCCCGCCTGACCCCGGTGCAGCAGCGCAACCTTGAACGCGCGCTTGGCTGCAAGGTCATCGACCGTACGGCGCTGATCCTCGACATCTTTGGCGAACGCGCCGCGACGAAGGAAGGCTCGCTTCAGGTCGAACTCGCGCACCTTGAATACCAGCGCAGCCGCCTTGTGCGGACATGGACCCATCTGGAACGCCAGCGCGGTGGCTTCGGCTTCCTCGGCGGCCCGGGCGAAACCCAGATCGAGGCCGACCGCCGCATGATCGGTGACCGTATCGTGCGCCTCAAGCGGGAGCTTGAGCAGGTGCGCCGCACGCGCGGCCTGCACCGCCAGGCGCGCAAGCGCGTGCCGTTCCCTGTCGTCGCCCTTGTCGGCTACACCAATGCGGGCAAGTCCACGCTGTTCAACGCGCTTACCGGGGCCAGCGTCTATGCGCAGGACCAGTTGTTCGCGACACTGGACCCCACGATGCGCGGCATCCGCCTGCCGTCGGGGCGTCAGATCATCCTGTCGGATACGGTGGGATTCATCAGCGACCTGCCCACCGAACTGATCGCCGCCTTCCGCGCGACGCTGGAGGAAGTGGCAGAGGCCGACATCATCCTGCATGTCCGTGACGCCTCTCACCCGGAGACGGCGGCGCAGCGCGCCGATGTGATCGAGGTTCTCGAAGGCATGGCCCATAGTGGCACGATCGAACCCGACTGGCAGTCGCGGGTGATCGAGGTGCTGAACAAGGCCGACCTGATGGGCGGGCGCGAGGCGGTGGGCGCGCGTCCCGGCGCGATCGTCATTTCCGCGATCACCGGCGATGGCCTGCCCGACCTGCTCGCCGCCATTGACGAACGCCTGACGCATGCGATGGAACTGGTGCATTATCGCGTGCCGCCTGCCGACGGGGCGGCGATGGCATGGCTGTATGAACATGGCGAGGTGATCGAGCGTACGGACCATGAGGATGCGGTGGACATGCGCGTGCGCCTGTCGCCCGCCAATCGCGCGCGGTTCGAGATGCAGCACGCCGATGGCGTCACCTGTCTGGATAGCTGAGGGATTGCGTTAAAATAATAAAAGTTTTTGGTGAAGCTTTTTTCAAAAAGCTTCAGGGAACGCTGCCTTTTTGAAAAAAGGTGGCCTCCAGAAAACTTCTGCTTTTTGAAACGCTCCCCATTGTGATGACCGTTGTGTGACCGGCATGGGGGTGGCGTTCGGGCCGTGACGGGGCCAAGACTGTCCTGCGCAGGACAGGGAGGAGCGGGCAATGGCGGACCGGATTGGCATCGGGGATATGGAAACGATCCTTGGCCTGATGCGTGATGCCGCACGTAGCGAGGTCATGTCACGTTTCCGGCGGCTGGATCATGCCGATATCCGCACCAAGACATCCGCGCTGGATGTCGTGACGGCGGCGGACGAGGCTGCGGAACGCGCCATCACCCGTGCCCTGCGTGACCTGTATCCCGATGCGCTGGTGGTGGGGGAGGAAGCGGTTGCCGCCAATCCCGCGCTGCTGTCCGGACTGGGGACGGCGGCGCTGGCCTTTGTGATCGACCCGATCGACGGCACTGCAAATTATGCCGCCGGTGTGCCGCTGTTTGGCGTCATGGTGTCCGCCGTGGCACACGGCGAGGTGGTGGGTGGTGTCATCCTCGACCCGGTCTGCGATGTCGCGGCGGTGGCGGCGCGGGGGCAGGGGGCATGGCTGCATGACCGGGATGGTGGACGGCGGCCGATGCGCGTGGCGTCCCCCGCACCACCGCAGCAGATGTCGGGCAATGCGTCGTGGCGCTACCTTGCGCCGGACCTGCGTGACACCGTGACACATAACCTGCCGCGGGTGATGGGATCGTGGGATTTTCGCTGTGCCGCGCATGAATACCTGATGCTGGTCGATGGGAAATGCCATTTCCTGCTGTTCAACCGCACCCTGCCGTGGGACCACCTGGCGGGATGGCTGATCCATCAGGAGGCCGGGGGATACGCCGCGCATTTCGATGGCACCCCCTATCGTGTGACGGACCGCGAGGGGGGCCTGCTTTATGCCCCGGACCGTGCAGGCTGGCAGGCGCTGCATGACCTGCTGTTCAGTGTGCCGGGTGGCAGGTAAACGAATAAGAGTTTTTGGGTGCCGCCTTTTGATCGAAAAAGGCGGCGTCTTTCGAAGCTTTTTGGAAAAAGCTTCACTAAAAACCTTTGATTTGTTCAGATCTCCCCGCGTTCGCGCCGTTTCACCACCTGCCAGCCTTCTTCCATCACGCCGACATCGACATCGCGCAGGGCCAGCCCGCGATCCGCGAGGTCATGCTCCATTTCCGTGAAACGGCGGGTGAACTTGGCGTTGGCGTGGCGCAGGCAGGCTTCGGGATCAAGGTCGAGTTTGCGCGCGAGTGTGGCGAGCGTGAACAGCACGTCGCCAAGTTCGTCCTGCATCCGCGCCCTGTCGCCACTGTCGAGTTCGGCCTTCAGTTCGGCCACTTCCTCGTCCACCTTGTCCATGACATCGGCCGCGTTGTCCCAGTCGAAGCCGACGCGCGCCGCACGTGCCGACAGCTTGCGCGCGCGCAGCAGGGCGGGCAGGCCGACCGGCACGTCATCGAGCGTACCGCGACGGTCACGCGCGGCGCGTTCGCGTTCCTTGCCGTCCTCCCACTGTCCCTGCGCCAGTGTCGCATCGCCAAAGACATGGGGATGGCGGCGTACCATCTTGTCCCCGATCAGGCGCGCGACGGTGGCGAAGTCGAACATCCCGGCCTCCGCCGCCATCTGCGCGTGATAGACCACCTGCAAAAGCAGGTCGCCCAGTTCGTCGGGCAGGCTGTCCCAGTCCTGCCGGGCGATGGTGTCGGCGACCTCGTACGCTTCCTCGATCGCGTAGGGGGCGATGGTGGCGAAATCCTGTTCCCGGTCCCACGGGCATCCCGTCACCGGGTCGCGCAGGCGCGCCATGATGTCGAGCAGCCTGCCAAGTGCGAGCCGTGCCTCTGGCGTGTCGGGCGTGGCCGTAGTGGTGGGGGTGTCGGGCATCGTGCGCTCCTGTTGTGGTTGCGGCGGCGGGTGATGATTGTATAGTCCGCCAGTCCACGCAATGTCGGACGGATCTTGCCGGGAAACAGGGATATGAACACGCACGCACGGCCATCGGTATTCATTGACGGGGAAGCAGGCACGACCGGCCTGGGGATCCGCACGCGCCTTGAGGGGCTGCCGGTGGATGTGCGCTCCATTGACGCCGCGCGACGCAAGGACCCTGACGCCCGGCGCGAACTGATGTCGGCGGTGGACCTCGTGGTGCTGTGCCTGCCCGACGCGGCCGCGCGCGATGCGGTGGCGATGGTCGATGAACTCGCGGCGGGGGGGCATCATGCGCCGCGCGTCCTCGACGCCAGCACGGCGTTCCGCACGGCGCCCGGCTGGGTCTATGGCTTCCCCGAAATGCGCGCGGAGCAGGCGCAGGCCATCCGCAAGGCCCCGCGCGTTGCCAATCCGGGCTGTTATCCCACGGGCATTATCGGCCTCCTGCACCCGCTGGTCGCGGCGGGGCTGGTGTCTGCGGATTACCCCATTACCGTCAACGCCGTCAGTGGCTATAGCGGCGGGGGGCGGACAATGATCGAGGCGCATGAGCGCGATGGCGGCCCGGCGTTCGAACTGTATGGACTGGCGTTGCAGCACAAGCACCTGCCGGAGGCTCAGCTCTATTCCGGCCTGTCGCGCGTGCCGGTGTTCGTCCCGTCGGTCGGGCATTTCCCGCAGGGGATGATCGTGTCCATCCCGCTGCACCTCGACCTGCTGGGCCATGGCGTGCGGGGCGCGGACCTGCATGCGGCGCTGGCGGCGCATTACCGTGGGTCGGACCGCATCAGCGTGCCGGAGGCCTGCAGCAGCCTGTGCGCCGATACACTGGCGGGGACGGACCGGATGGAACTGCGCGTGCATGTGAACGAGGCGCATCGCCAGGCAGTGCTGACCGCGCGCCTGGACAACCTTGGCAAGGGGGCGTCAGGGGCCGCGATCCAGAATATCGCCCTGATGCTGGGGCTGGAGGGCACGCCTGGGATATGATATGTGCGCCCGCGCGGCCTGCGCGGTGTGCGATGAATTGCCACCGGCCCTGTTTTACTGTTAAGCAGGCCAGCATGCGAGAGTGACGGAACGGTAGACGTAGTCGACTCAAAATCGACCGCCGCAAGGCATGGGGGTTCGAATCCCCCCTCTCGTACCAGTTGGCGCATCATATCGTGTCGTGATGCGCCGTCCCTTTTGCCCGCGTTGCGAACAGGACGATGTTTTCCTTGCCCGAAATCCAGATCGAAAAGCCGTCGGCACGGCCCCTCAACCCGTGCTTTTCCTCCGGCCCCTGCGCCAAGCGGCCGGGATGGTCCGTGGCGGCGCTGTCCTCGGCGCTGGTGGGGCGTTCGCATCGTTCAAAAGAGGGGCGCGCACGCCTGGACGAGGTCATCACCCGTTCGCGCGACATCCTTGGCATGCCGGCCGACTGGCGTCTGGGCATCGTGCCCGCGTCCGATACGGGTGCGGTGGAGATGGTGCTGTGGTCGCTGCTGGGTCCGCGCCCGGTCGATGTCCTGGCGTTCGAAAGCTTTTCGGCCACATGGGCCAATGACATCATCGCGCAGCTCCAGCTTCCCAATGCCCGCGTCCTGAAGGCGGGGTATGGCGAGGTGCCCGACCTTGCGGACGTGGACTGGTCGCGCGATGTGGTCCTGACATGGAACGGCACGACGTCTGGCGCGCGCTTTGCCGATGGCGACGCCATCCCCCCCGGGCGCGAGGGACTGGTGATCTGTGACGCGACATCGGCCGCGTTCGCGATGGACCTGCCGTGGGACAGGCTCGATGTCGTGACATGGTCGTGGCAGAAGGTGCTGGGCGGGGAGGCCGCGCACGGCATGCTCGCCCTGTCGCCACGCGCGGTCGAACGCCTGACCTCGCAGCCCGCGCCGCGCCCGCTGCCCAAGATTTTCCGCCTGACGAACAAGAACGGCCTGATCGAGGGTATCTTCCACGGCGATACGATCAATACGCCCTCCATGCTGTGTGTGGAGGATGCGCTCGACGGACTGCGCTGGGCGGAGCATGTCGGTGGCCTTAAGGGACTGATCGCGCGCAGTCGCGCCAACCTCGCCGTGATCGAGGAATGGGAGGCACGCAGCGACTGGGCCTCCTTCCTTGCCGCGTCGCCGCGCCATCGCTCCAGCACGGCCATCTGCCTGCGTATCGTCGCGCCGTGGTTCACCGCGCTGGACCATGAGACGCAGACGAAGGCCGCGCGGGAGATCGTGGCGCTGCTGGCGGCCGAAGGTGTGGCGATGGATGTCGGCAGCTACCGCGATGCGCCGCCGGGCCTGCGCCTGTGGGGTGGGGCGACGGTGGAGTCCTCGGACCTTGCGGCGGTCGTGCCGTGGCTCGACTGGGCGCATGCGCAGGTCCGCGCGACCTATATCTGATCCCTTTTCCGCCCCGTGTGCGTGGTGCATGGCGCCACGTCCTGCCGCCTGATGCGCGCACGCCAAGACATAGGCCCGAACCATGACGGATGACCCGCCCCTCAATCCCGCGCTGCTGCCTGCCGGTTTCGTCGATGTGCTGCCCCCCGCGGCAGAGGCGGAGGCCAGCGGACTTGAAACCCTGATGCGGGTGTTCGCCACCCATGGATATGACCGGGTTTCGCCGCCGCTGCTGGAGTTCGAGGAGACGATGCTGACGGGGTCGGGGGCGGCCGTCGCGGAACAGACCTTCCGCCTGATGGATCCCGACACGCGCCGGATGATGGCGCTGCGTCCCGACATGACGCCACAGATCGCGCGGATCGCGGCCACCCGCCTTGCGAATGAACCCCGGCCGCTGCGCCTGTCCTATGCCGGGGCGTGCGTGATGATGGGCGGGCCTGCGCGCGATACCGACCGGCAGATCCTGCAGGCGGGGATCGAACTGATCGGTCCCGACACGCCCGTCGCGGATGCGGAAATCGTGGCGCTGGGTGCCGAGGCATTGCAGGTGCTGGGCGTGCCGCATGTTTCCTTCGACCTGACGATGCCGCCGCTGACGACCGCGCTGCTGGCTGCGGAGCCACTGACCCCGGTGGCCCGTTCCGCCCTGCTGCGCGCGCTGGACCGCAAGGACGCGGCCGCCGTGGCGCGCCATGGCGGGGCGCTGGCCCCGGTGCTGACGGAACTGCTGCATGCGGCGGGGTCGGCGCATCGTGCGCTTGATGTCCTGTCGCGGGTCAGCCTGCCTGGTGCCGCGCGCGTGCACAGTGACCGTCTGGCGGCCACGGTTGCAGCCATTGAAAAGCGGGTGCCGGGCATCCGCCTGACGGTCGATCCGGTCGAATTCCGCGGGTGGCAGTACCATACCGGCGTGTGCGTCAGCGTTTACGCGCTGGGCCGGCAGGAGGAACTTGGCCGGGGTGGGCGTTATCGTTCCAATGACGATGAACCCGCCTGCGGGCTGACGCTGCGTCCGGACGTGATCCTGCGTGTGGCCCCCCCGCGTGCGCGGCGCATGCGGGTGTTCGTGCCGTGGGGGATGGACCCGCGTGTGGGGCAGGCGCTGCGGGCGCAGGGTTATGCGACGGTCGCGGCCCTGGGCGAGATTGCCGACCCGGCGGCGGAGGCGCACCGCCTTGGCTGTGCCTTCGTCGCGGTTGGCGGAAAGCTGGAGCCGGTGCAGGGCGCGGGTCAGGCGGACTGAGTTTTTTCTTTCATCATCATGGATTTCCTTCCGGTCGCGCCTGACGATGCGCATCCGGATCGTCAGAGAAGCAGAGCGAGGAGCAGTACATGTCCAACGTCACCGTTATCGGCACCCAGTGGGGTGACGAGGGCAAGGGCAAGATCGTTGACTGGCTGGCCAGCCGCGCGGACATCGTCGTGCGGTTTCAGGGCGGCCACAATGCCGGGCATACGCTGGTGGTTGGCGATCAGACCTACAAGCTGTCGCTGCTGCCCTCGGGGCTGGTGCGTGGCAAGACGGGTGTGATCGGCAACGGCGTCGTCGTCGATCCCGAGGCGCTGCTCAAGGAAATCGACCGTGTGACGGCGCAGGGCCTGAAGGTCACGCCCGACACGCTGAAGATCGCGGAGAACGCGCCGCTGATCCTGCCGGTGCATGGTGCGCTTGACCGCGCGCGTGAGGCCGCGCGTGGCGAGCGCAAGATCGGCACGACCGGCCGTGGCATCGGCCCCGCGTACGAGGACAAGGTGGCGCGCCGTGCGATCCGCCTGTGCGACCTTGCGGAGCCGGAGACGCTGGACTGGAAGCTCGACGAACTGCTGCTGCACCACAACACGCTGCTGCGTGGCCTGGGGGCCGCGACCTTCACCAAGGACGAACTGATGGCGTTCCTGACCGGTATCGCGCCGCGTGTGCTGCCGTTCATGGCCCCCGTCTGGGACCTGCTTGACGACAGCCGCCGCGCCGGGTCGCGCATCCTGTTCGAGGGCGCGCAGGCCGTCATGCTTGACGTGGACCACGGGACCTACCCGTATGTCACAAGCTCCAACACGGTCGCGGCGAATGCAGGCACCGGCAGCGGCGTCAGCCCGACATCCGTCGGCTTCGTGCTGGGTATCGCCAAGGCCTACACCACCCGCGTGGGCGAGGGGCCGTTCCCCAGCGAACTGCATGACGAGATGGGCCGCACGCTGGGCGAGCGCGGGCATGAATTCGGCACCGTCACCGGTCGTCCGCGCCGCTGTGGCTGGTTCGATGCCGTGCTGGTGCGTCGCGCCGTGCGCGTCGGGGGCGTCAACGGACTGGCGCTGACGAAGCTTGACGTGCTCGATGGCCTCAAGGAGATCAGCATCTGCGTCGGTTATGAACTCGACGGGGTGAAGACCACGCATTTCCCGTCCGCCCCCGCCGCACAGGCGCGCATCCGCCCGGTGTTTGAGACGATGGAGGGCTGGGAAGGCACGACCCATGGCGCGCGTTCCTGGGCGGACCTGCCCGCGCAGGCGATCAAGTATGTCCGCCGGATCGAGGAACTGGTGGAGGCGCCAGTCACCATGCTGTCCACCAGCCCGGAACGTGACGACACGATCCTGATGCGCGATCCGTTCGAGGATTGAGGAAGAAGGATAAAAGTTTTTGGTGAAGCTTTTGCTCTAAAAAGCTTCAAAGAGACGTCGCCTTTTTTCAAAAAGGCGGCATCCAAAAACTTTTATTGATTTCAGGAATATAATGAAAACGGCCCGGGGGATTGCTCTCCCGGGCCGTTTTTCATGGTTCCGCCAGCGTTGTTTCAGCCCTTGTGGGCCTTTTCATGTTCCTCACGCCGGGCCGCGACTTCGGCCTTCATCGCGTTCTGCACCTTTTCAAAGGCGCGGACCTCGATCTGGCGCATCCGTTCGCGCGAGATGTTGTAGACGTGCGACAGGTCTTCGAGGGTCGCCGGATCGTCCTTAAGGCGGCGTTCGGTCAGGATATGGCGTTCACGCTCGTTCAGGGACTTCATCGCATTGGCCAGCAGCGCCTTGCGCCCGGAATATTCCTCGTTTTCGGCAAGGGTCTGTTCCTGGTTGTCGTGGTCATCCACCAGCCAGTCCTGCCATTCCCCTTCGCTGTCGGCGCGCAGGGGGGCGTTCAGGCTGTGATCCGGGGCGGACAGCCGCCGGTTCATGTTGACGACGTCTTGTTCCGGAACGCCCAGCGACTTTGCGATCTTGTCCACCTGTTCAGGCTGCAGGTCGCCATCGTCGATGGCCTGCATCTGCCCCTTGAGGCGACGCAGGTTGAAGAACAGCTTTTTCTGCGCGGCGGTGGTGCCGATCTTCACCAGCGACCAACTGTGCAGGATGTATTCTTGAATTGCGGCGCGGATCCACCACATGGCATATGTGGCCAGACGGAACCCGCGTTCGGGATCGAAACGGCGCACGGCCTGCATCATGCCGATGTTGCCTTCGCTGATCAGTTCGCCCACCGGCAGGCCATAACCGCGATAGCCCATCGCGATCTTTGCCACCAGACGCAGGTGGGAGGTGACCAGTTTATGTGCTGCTTCCGTGTCGCCCTTTTCCTTCCACAGGCGCGACAGTTTCAGCTCTTCCTCGGGGGAGAGCATCGGAAATTTGCGGATATCCCGAAGGTACTTTGACAGGTTGTGTTCGGGACCGGATAGAATTGCGGAAGAAGAGGCCATCAGAATCGGACTCCTGTGTCCGGATAAACAAGCTGGCGGGGTCAGTCTGTAACGAGCAGGCGACCGACGGGTTGCAGCCGTTTTCCGAGAGACGCACGACTGGACTTGTTGTCGTCCCCACAGGACATCCCCGGAATGGGCGATATCGTGCAGGACGTCCAGTTAGCCTGGGGGCGTCGGCCCCGGCGAACAGTTCCAAGCGATACTGTCCCTTGGCGGTGGCGTCAAGGAAAGCCGCATTAAACCGCCTTAATATCAGCCAATCGCGGCAAGCAGGTCTTGGAAATCGCGCGGGGGCTGCGTCTCGAACAGCAGGTGTTCGCCCGTGCGTGGATGCACGAAGCCAAGGCGCGCGGCATGCAGCGCCTGGCGGGGGAAATCCAGTGCCGCGGCGCGGGCGTCGGCAGGGAGGCCGCGCGCGGCGGCGGGAATGCGCCGCAGGTAGGTCGGATCCCCCACCAGCGCGTGTCCCGCATGGGCGAAATGCACCCGGATCTGGTGCGTGCGCCCGGTCGCGAGCTTGCATTCCACATGGCTGAGGCTGCCATGGAAGGTATCGAGCGTGCGGTAATGGGTCATGGCATGCTTGCCGCCGCCATTGCTGATGACGGCCATGCGCTTGCGGTCGCGCCGGTCGCGCCCGATCGCGCCATCGAACGATCCCGTAGTGGGGGTCAGCACACCCCAGCACACCGCCTGGTAGGCACGTTCGATATCGCGACTGGCAAAGGCGGCGGACAGCGCCTGGTGCGCCAGTTCGGTCTTGGCCGCCACCATGACGCCCGATGTATCCTTGTCCAGCCGGTGCACGATGCCGGGGCGACGTTCGCCGCCGATCCCCGTCAAGCTGTCGCCACAATGGCCCAGCAGCGCATTGACCAGCGTCCCGTCCTCGTTCCCCGGCGCGGGATGCACCACCAGTCCCGCCGGCTTGTCGATGACGATCAGGTCGCGGTCCTCGAACAGGATGTCGAGCGCGATGTCCTGCCCCTGTGGTGTCGCCGGGTCGGCGGCGGGCACCCGCAGTTCATAACGCATGCCCGCGCGCACCGGGTCGGCCGGATCGCGAAGCACCACGCCATCGCGCAGGAGGTGCCCGGCCTCCATCAGGGACTTGATGCGCGAACGCGACAATGTGCCGATCGTGTCGGCCATGAAGCGGTCGGTGCGTTGCCCTGCATCCCCGACGGTGGCAATGACGGGGGCAGGCTGGATGTCTTGGGTCATGGGGCGTCCATGTAATGGAAAAACTCGCGTTCGGAAACGGAAAGCACACGATGGAAAAACAGGGGTCGCGCGCGCTGCTTGCGGCGGTGATCGGCATGGGGGTTCTGCTGGCGGTGGGATCGCTGGTGCTGGTGGGTGTGCTGGTGCACCGGATTTCGCATCCCCGCGACAGCGCACCGGAACCGGTGCAGGCTGCGGCCGGCACGGGCGCGCAGGCCGTGCTGCCGCAGGATCTGGGGCGGCTGGTGCTGGATGAACCTGCGGGCACGCATGTCACCTCGCTTGCGCGGCAGGGGGACACGACGCTGGCGGTGGCGCTGACGGGTGGTGGGGCGGACCGTGTCATCATCTGGGACCTTGCCCGTAACCGCATCATCGGGCGCCTGCAGGTTTCGCCCTGAAACCGGCCATCGCGGAAGAAAAAAGCATGCAGATCGCATTTTGGGGGATTCGTCCGCTTGTGTCGGTGGCCGCAATCCTCTAGAAGCGCCTTCGGCCATGTCCCGTTCGTCTAGAGGCCTAGGACACCGCCCTCTCACGGCGGCAACACGGGTTCGAATCCCGTACGGGACGCCATTGGTTCTGCGGCACGTTTCTGCCGGGATCAGTGGCATGTTCGTGCCTTCTCACCTTTTCAATCCATGCGCCCACTGGCCTAAGTCCTGTGCCGGACAGTTCCCGGTTATTGGCCAATATTGCATGTGGTGCGCAATATATACAAAACACAATAAATCTTATATGGAAATATAGCGGAAGCTTTTTTCGGTAGGGTGTGGAATATTATCGTTTTTTACGCTTCAGGGCGGAATGCGGCCGTCATTACGCCGTGTGGTAATGTCCCGCCTTCATTTCGGAAGATGCGAACAGATTAGATGCGTTTGACCCTGCATACCGATTATGCCCTCCGGGTTCTGCTTTACGTGGCGTTGCGTCCCGACACGCGCGTTTCGATACGTGAGGTGGCGCAGGCCAACAGGGTGTCGGAAACCCACATGGTCAAGGTCGTCCACAAGCTGGGGCGTGCGGGCCTGATCCGCACGGTGCGCGGCCGTGGCGGCGGGATCGAACTGGGCCAGGCCGCGGACGAGATCCGGATCGGCGCGGTCGTGCGCCTGACCGAGGAAGAGCGGCAACTGGTATCGTGCATGCGCCCCAAGACCGAGGCCGAGGAATGTGTGCTGAGCGGATTCTGCCAGTTCTACTTCGTCCTTGGCACAGCGCTCGATGCGTTCATGGAGGTGCTGGACCGCTGGACGCTGGCCGATATCCTGAAGATGTCCGCGCGCGATGACATGATGCGGCGGCTGTTCATCACCAATGATGCCACCCTTGACGAGCGCCTGCCGTAATCTGCGGCAGGATCTGTCCGGCAGATATGCCAGCGGGCACACAAAAGGGGCAGGGGCGCGCTTTACTTGCTTTTTCAGGTTCCTGTCCCGCTGTTTTCCATTGTTGTCCGTAAAGATGTAAATATAATACAAAATTGGCACGTCGCCACTTGCCAGCAGATGAGTGTCATTGATCTGCATCAACCCGGATTGAAATTTTAAATATCTTTCGGGTTTCCAATTTTCTTCGAACGTAAGAATATTATTACACCGACTTAAGCTTTCGGGTATGGGGCGTCTGGTTTGTTCAGGCAGCACCTGCCCTGGTGAGGGAAGGTCCCCGGTGCGGGTTCCTGCATGGTGCGGGAATTGCGGGATCGGGGCTTGTGATAAAATTACAACTTCCGTCGGGCCGTATCGTGGCATGGGCTTTGCCATTGTTTGCCAAGGGCGGGGCGATGATTATGATCGGAGCGCGGTGCAGGCGATATCCCAAGTAAATCCATGACCGGGGATGCTTTTCGGGAATTGTGCTGTATCCGGTCCGGATATTTTTCGGGAGCCGTAAGGGGCATGCATGGATCCGCCGCAGGGGCGGCGTCCGCTGCCCATCATGGTTCCATGGTGTTGGCGACCGGTTTCTGTGGTGCCCTGGATGCGCGTCTTTGAGGATATGTAAGGTCTGATGCAGTTGATTTCCATGATGACTGAAGAAAAGAATTCTCCGACCGCACGCGGGGTCGGGCGGCGTTCCTTTATGTCGGTCATGGCGGCGATGGGAGGTGCTCAGATGCTTTTGTCCGGCAACGCATCCGCGGACGATGCCGCCCCCGATCCGGTCATGCAGCAGTGGGCCATCTTCCGCAGCAAGTACCTGCGCTCCGACGGGCGTATCATTGATACGGGCAACGGTGGCGAATCCCACAGCGAGGGGCAGGGCTATGGCATGCTGTTCGCCGCGGAGGCAGGGGACCTCGCCGCGTTCGAGGCGATATGGGTCTGGGCACGCACCAACCTGCAGCACACCGATGACAAGCTGTTTTCCTGGCGCTACCTCAGCGGCCATCAGCCGCCGGTGCCTGACAAGAACAACGCAACCGATGGCGACCTGCTGATCGCGCTGGCGCTGGGGCGGGCGGGCAAGCGGTTCAAGCGTGCCGACTTCGTTCAGGATGCCATGGCCATCTACGGCGATGTCGTGAACCTGATGACGATGAAGGTCGGGCCGTATGTCGTCCTGATGCCCGGCAAGACCGGGTTCATCAAAAAGGACAGCGTGATCCTCAATCTGTCCTATTACGTGATGCCTTCGCTGCTGCAGGCGTTCGACCTGACGGCGGACCCGCGCTGGCGCACGGTCATGAAGGACGGGCTGCGCCTTGTCTCCGCCGGGCGTTTCGGGCAATGGCGCCTGCCTCCCGACTGGCTGGCGGTCAACCGCACCACCGGCGCGCTGTCGATCGCGTCGGGATGGCCGCCGCGCTTCTCCTATGATGCGATTCGTGTGCCGCTCTACCTTTACTGGGCGCATATGCTGGCGCCGGACGTGCTGGCTGATTTCAGCCGCTTCTGGAACAATTTCGGGGCCAGTGCCCTGCCGGGGTGGGTTGACCTGACGACCGGGGCGCGTTCGCCATACAACGCCCCGCCCGGATATCTTGCGGTTGCCGAATGTACGGGGCTTGATTCTGCCGGGGAACTCCCGACACTGGACCATGCGCCCGATTACTATTCTGCAGCGTTGACGCTGCTCGTTTACATCGCGCGGGCAGAGGAGACTATAAAGTGAGTGCTTCAGGGTCTGATGATGTCGCTGGGGGAAAGCGGGCCGAAAGTCCGCAGGATTTTCAGCGGGTCCTGCGTTCCTTCGGCGTTGAGGGAGGGGGCTATTCCTACCGGCCGTTTGTCGACCGTTCCTTTGAGCCGACAACGGTGCCCCCGCAGGTCGAAAAACGGCTGGATCAACTGGAACATGAAGAGAAGGTAGAGGAAACGGGCGACTCCACGCCTGATGCCGATGTCGCGGCCCAGTCCGCGCCGCAGCCTGAGGCCGAGCCGGTTGCGCCTGCCCCGGCCGAGGTGAAGCCGGCCCCGGTCGCGGCCGAGGTTCCGGCAGAGCCGGTGGCTCCCGCCCCTGCAGCACCAGCCCCTGTCGCGCCGGCCTCTGCTGTTGCGGCCACGCCGGCACAGCCCGAACCTGCGGCCCCCGTTGCCGCCGCCCCGTCCCCTGCGCCCGAGGCGCCGGTGCAGGACACCGTGCCGCCGCCTGTTCCGCCGGTTGCCGAACAGGCGCCGCCTGCCGCGCCGGACCCGGCATCGGTGCCCTATGCGAACATGATGCCGCCTGCGGCCCCCGCGCCGGTCGCCCCTCCGGCGGCGCAGCCGCGCCCGGACACGACCCGCATGGTGGAGCCCTTCTCCCGTCCTCCGGTGCGTCCGGCGCGGACGGTACCTGCGGCTTCACGTGTGCCTTCGCTTTCAATGAACTCTTCCCCCCGCCCATCGGTATCGCCCATAAGTGGGGACCCGATGGACAGGGGTGTCGTCGATGAATGGAGTCCTGTTCCAAAGGCGCGCCTCAGCCCGCGGGAGCGTCCACGCCCCGGCGACCTGAGCTTTTTCTTTCAGGGCGTCCGTGAAGCGCGCGAAGAAAGGAAATTCTTTCCCGTGGCGTCCACGCGATCAGTTCGTAGCAATGTTTCCAGGGTGACCAGCATGACCAAGACAGACACGAATTCCACACAGGCCTCCCAGCCCGGCAGCCCCATCCCGTCCCCCGACGGGTCGCCCACCATGACGGAAGTGTTCATGACGCTTGGTGGTCGTGCGACGGAGATGCTTAACCCCCGGCCGACGTTGCGCGAGGCGCTGCTGCGCCGTCGCGAAAGCGAAGAAGGTTCCTGAGTTCAGCTAGTTCAGGAGATCACCTGCCCCTGCGGCCACCCATGAAACGGTGGCGGCAGGGGAAGTCCGGTCTTCGCATCGGCTCGACGATTCGTTCTGTCTTTGGCCCCGGCGATGCTTTGCTGCCTGGGCGGGCCCGCTTTTCCCCGACATGACCACAGATGGTAGGGGTCAGGTTTTTTTGACGTAATCTTTCTGTTTTACAGCATTTCGGACGAGTTGTTTATGCCAGAGGTTCGGTCGTCAACGCAGTCAGAGTCAGGAATGTCCCGCTGGGTGGGAAAAATTCTTTCCATTCGTGGTGTGGGACTGCTTATCGGTGTTTTTGGCTTGTGTGCGCTGATTGCGGCTACGTCCGTAACCCTGCCGCCAGAACAGCAGTTGATTGTGGCATTTGTATGTGTCGTGATCTTTTTTGTTGTCGGTCACAAGCCCAGCCGCCGGTCACAGATTTTCCTCGAGGTACTGTCAGGTCTGGTTTCGCTGCGTTACCTGACGTGGCGTCTGACTGAAACGCTTTCATTTGATACATGGTTGCAGGGCCTGCTGGGGACAATGCTCCTCCTGGCGGAACTTTATGCCCTGATGATGCTGTTCCTCAGCTATTTCCAGACGATTGCGCCGCTTCACCGTGCGCCGCTGCCGCTGCCGGCGAATATCGATGAATGGCCGACGGTCGACATCTTCGTCCCGACCTATAACGAGGAACTGAGCATTGTACGCCTGACGGTGCTGGGCTCGCTTGGCATTGACTGGCCGCCCGAGAAGGTGCGGGTCCATATCCTCGATGACGGCCGCCGTCCCGAATTCGCGGAGTTCGCCAGGGAGTGTGGCGCGAATTACATCGCCCGTCCCACCAACGAACACGCAAAGGCCGGTAACCTCAACTACGCCATCGACCATACGGATGGCGACTACATCCTGATCTTTGACTGCGATCACGTCCCGACCCGCGCCTTCCTCCAGTTGACGATGGGCTGGATGGTGGAGGATCCGAAGATCGCACTGATGCAGACACCGCATCACTTCTACTCCCCCGATCCGTTCCAGCGGAACCTGTCCGCCGGCTACCGCACCCCCCCCGAAGGCAACCTGTTCTACGGCGTGGTGCAGGACGGCAACGACTTCTGGGATGCGACCTTCTTCTGCGGATCGTGCGCGATCCTGCGTCGCACCGCGATTGAACAGATCGGCGGGTTTGCGACCCAGACCGTGACCGAGGACGCGCATACCGCGCTCAAGATGCAGCGTCTGGGATGGTCCACGGCCTATCTTCGCATCCCGCTTGCCGGTGGCCTCGCGACGGAACGCCTGATCCTGCATATCGGTCAGCGCGTGCGCTGGGCGCGTGGCATGCTGCAGATCTTCCGCATCGACAATCCGTTGCTGGGGAAGGGACTGTCATGGGGGCAGCGGCTCTGTTACCTGTCGGCCATGACGTCGTTCCTGTTCGCGGTGCCGCGCGTCATCTTCCTCAGTTCGCCACTGGCGTTCCTGTTCCTGGGACAGAACATCATCGCGGCCTCCCCGCTGGCGCTTCTTGCCTACGCCATTCCACACATGTTCCATGCCGTCGGCACGGCGTCGAAGATCAACAAGGGCTGGCGCTACTCCTTCTGGAGTGAGGTCTATGAAACCACGATGGCGCTGTTCCTGGTGCGCGTGACGATCGTGACCCTGCTCAGCCCCTCGCGCGGCAAGTTCAACGTGACGGACAAGGGCGGGTTGCTTGAAAAAGGTTATTTCGACCTTGGCGCCGTCTATCCGAACGTCATCCTTGGCATCATCATGTTCGGTGGCCTGGTGCGCGGTATCTATGAACTGTCCTTTGGCCATCTCGACCAGATCGCGGAACGCGCCTACCTGCTGAACTCCGCATGGGCGCTACTCAGCCTGATCATCATCCTCGCGGCCATTGCGGTGGGGCGTGAAACCCAGCAGAAGCGCAACAGTCACCGTATTCCCGCCGTCATCCCGGTGGAGGTTTCCAGCGCAGATGGCGCCATCGTCACCACCGGCCTGACCGAGGACCTGTCCATGGGTGGTGCGGCGGTGAAGATGTCCTGGCCCGGCAAGATCTCCGGTCCCACGCCCGTATATGTCCGCACGGTCCTTGATGGGGAGGAACTGAACCTTCCGGCCAAGCTCATCAGCAGTTCCAGCGGGCGCAGCATCTTCATCTGGAGCATCGATAACCTGCAGCAGGAATTCGCGGTCATCCGCATGGTGTTCGGCCGTGCCGATGCGTGGGTCGATTGGGGCAACTACAAGCCTGACCGTCCCCTGCTCAGCTTTCTGGACATGGTGCTCAGCGTCAAGGGCCTGTTCCGTTCCAGCGGCGACATCGTCCACAGCAAGGGCCCGGCCCGCGGTGGCGATGCCAACAAGGGCAATGCCATGCCGGATGATGCGAACAAGTCCGACCGTCAGGAGCGCATGCTGAAGGGAACCGTGAAAATGGTTTCGCTTCTGGCCCTGCTGACATTCGCGTCCTCGGCGCAGGCCGCGCCGGCAGCCAGCAAGGCGATCGCCGCCAAGGCGCCGGTCCATCAGCCCGAAACCACCGACCTGCCGCCGCTGCCGGCCCTGCTGCCGACCAATAATGGCGCGGGCCAGTCCGATCCGGCGGCCGCGGCACCCGGCAGCCCCACGGGGCAGCCGCTTGCGGCGGACAGCGCGGATGCGATGGTGGACAATGCGGAAAATACGCCCGACACGGCGACGGTCCATAATTATACGCTCAGGGACCTTGGCGCCGCAGGCTCCATCACGATGCGCGGCCTTGCACCGCTGCAGGGGATCGAGTTCGGCATTCCTGCCGACCAGCTTGTGACCTCGGCACGGCTTGTGCTGTCGGGTTCGATGTCGCCGAACCTGCGTCCGGAAACCAATTCCGTGACCATGACGCTGAACGAACAGTTCATCGGCACGCTGCGCCCCGATCCGGCGCACCCGACATTCGGTCCCATCTCGTTCGAGATCAACCCGATCTTCTTCGTCAGTGGCAACCGCCTGAACTTCAACTTCGCCTCCGGGTCGAAGGGATGTTCGGACATCACGAACGATACGATGTGGGCGACGATCTCGGAGAATTCGCAACTCCAGATCACGACCATCGCACTGCCGCCGCGGCGCCTGCTATCGCGTCTGCCGCAGCCGTTCTATGACAAGAACGTGCACCAGCACGTCACGGTTCCCATGATTCTGGCGCAGACCTATGATCCGCAGATCCTCAAGGCCGCCGGTATCCTCGCATCATGGTTTGGCAAGCAGACCGACTTCCTTGGCGTGAACTTCCCGGTTTCCTCCACCATTCCGAAGGTTGGCAATGCCATCCTGATTGGCGTGGCCGACGAACTGCCGACCAGCCTCGGGCAGCCACAGGTGACCGGTCCGGCCATCCTTGAACTGCCGAACCCGTCAGACACGAATGCCACGATCCTGGTGGTGACCGGCCGTGACCGCGACGAGGTCATCACCGCGAGCAAGGGCATCGCCTTCAGTTCCGCGCCCCTGCCGGCTGACAGCCACATGAACGTGGCGCCGGTGGACGTCGCGCCCAGCAAGCCCAACGATGCGCCCTCCTTCATCGCGATGAACCATCCGGTGCGCTTCAAGGACCTTGTCACGCCCGAGAAGCTGCAGGAAACGGGCTTTACGTCCGGTGTTCTGTCGGTTCCGTTCCGTATCTCGCCCGACCTTTATACGTGGCGCGACCGCCCGTACAAGATGCAGGTGCGTTTCCGTTCGCCGGCGGGTGCGGAGAAGGATGTCGAGAAAGCCCGTCTCGATGTCGGCATCAACGATGTGTACCTGCATTCCTATGGGCTGCGTGAACCGAACGGCATCCTGCAGAATATCGGCCTTGTCCACCCCTCGGCCGGCATGCAGGTGCATGACCTCGACGTGCCGCCCTGGACCGTGTTCGGTCAGGACCAGTTGCATTTCTACTTCAATGCCCTGTCCCTGGCCCATTGTGTCTGCCAGGGCAGCGCCGCCAGCAATGCGTTCCATCTCGGGATCGATCCGGACTCCACCATCGATTTCTCCCGCGCCTATCACATCGCCCAGATGCCCAATCTTGCCTACATGGCGACGGTCGGCTTCCCTTTCACGACCTATGCGGACCTGTCGCATACGGCGGTCGTGCTGCCGGAACATCCGAACGCGGCCGTGGTCGGGGCCTATCTTGACCTGATGGGTTTCATGGGGGCGGCGACATGGTATCCGGTCGCGGGCGTGGACATCGTGTCGGCCGACCATGTCAGTGACGTGGCCGACCGCAACCTGCTGGTCATCTCGACCCTGGCGTCCGGTGCCGAGATCGCCCCGCTGCTGTCGCGCTCGTCCTACGAGATTTCGGATGGCCACCTGCGCACGGCATTGCATGTCTCCACGCTGGATACTGTCCTGAAGGCGATTGATGACCCGCTGACGGCGTATCGTGAACGTGACAGCAAGCCGCAGGATGTCGACAGCCCGCTGACGGGTGGCGTCGGTGCGATGGTCGAGGCGGAATCCCCCCTGACAGCGGGCCGTACGGTTCTGGCGCTGCTGTCCGCCGACGGGGCGGGGCTGAACAACCTTCTCCAGATGATGGGAGAGCGCAAGCAACAGGCCAAGTTCCAGGGGGATCTGGTCCTTGCGCACGGTGAGGAGCTTTCGTCCTTCCGTAATTCGCCGGTCTATACGATCGGTTCCCTGCCGGTCTGGCTGTGGCCTGACTGGTATATGCACAACAGGCCGGTTCATGTGCTGCTTGTCGGCCTGTTGGGATGTGTTCTGATTGTCAGTGTCCTTGCACGGGCCCTGGCGCGGCATGCTGCCCGGCGTTTCAAGCAGCTTGAGGATGAGAGGCGCAAGTCGTGACCCATAAACGATATGCTTCGTCCCTGTCCGCCGGTCTTCTCGCAACGACCTGCGCTGCAGGCCTGTTGCTGCAGGCGAACGGTGCACGGGCACAGCAGGCAGCGGAGCAGGCTCCTGCCAATACCACCATGATGCAGGCGGGGGCCGTGACCCCCGTCCAGAGCGGGCAGGCCGCCGTGGTGCAGAGGCTGGTGCAGCAGGCCCGTTTCTGGATGCAGCAGCACCAGTACGACAATGCGCGCCAGTCCCTGCAGAGTGCCGCGCGCCTTGCACCGGATTCGATCGACCTGCTGGAAGCGCAGGGCGAATACCAGTCGCGGATCGGCAATCGCGACGCCGCCCTTGATACGCAGCGCCGCCTGCATCAGGCCGCACCCGGCAGTGCGTATGAAAGCCGCCTGAACGACCTGCTGCATGAACAGGCGATTTCGCAGCCTGACCTTGCGCATGCGCGCTCGCTTGCGGCATCGGGCCATAGCGACCAGGCGGTGGAGGTGTACCAGCACCTGTTCAACGGCCCCACGCCGACGCCGTCGCTGGCGGTTGAATATTACCAGACGCTGGCGGGCGTCCCGGGGCAGGCGAATGCCGCGCGTGACGGACTTGTCAGCCTGGTCAAGACCAATCCTTCGGATTTCCGTGCACAGCTTGCGCTGGCGCAGGTGCTGACCTACCAGCCCGCCACCCGGATGGAGGGGCTGCAGCGTCTCCAGGCGCTGGAGAAATACCGTGCCTCCGCCCCGGTGGAAGCCGCGACCGCGGAAAAATCATATCGCCAGACGCTGTCGTGGCTGCCGGTCACGCCGGAGACGCTGCCGCTGATGCAGCAGTGGCTGGATGCGCATCCGTCGGACACCGCGCTGCGGACCCACATGACGGAACCGTCGGGCGGGCCGCCTGACAAGGGCGCGCTGGCGCGGCAGGACGGGTTCAAGGCGCTGAATGCTGGGCGGCTGTCCGCGGCACAGGCGGACTTCCAGAACGCGCTGAACCTGAATGCGAAGGATGCCGATGCACTCGGCGGCCTCGGCCTTGTCGCCATGCGCGGGGGCCATAACGATGAAGCGCACCGCTACTTTGAGGAGGCGATCGCCGCCGATCCCAAGAGTGCGGGGCACTGGCGCCCGGCCCTGGCCGGCATGGCCGTGGGCGAGGAATATGGCACCGTCCGCCGCCTGATCGCGAGCGGGCAGACGCAGGAAGCCGAGCAGCGCCTGATGTCGCTGGCACGCCAGCCCGGACAGTCCGAGGGCGCGACGCTGATGCTTGCGGACCTGCAGCGCACGACCGGCCAGACGGGTGAGGCGGAACGCAATTACCGTGCGGTCCTTGCGCGCAATGGCGACAATCCCATCGCGCTGATGGGGCTGGCCCGCGTCCTGATGGGCGAGGGGCAGGAGAGCGAAGCCAACGCCCTGCTGTCGCGCCTTGGTGGCCGGTACAGCACGCAGGTGCAGCAGATCGAGGTTTCGGGTATCATGGCCGAAGCCGCCCGCACCACCGATTCCGCACAGAAGGTCAGCCTGCTGCGGCAGGCCATGGCCAAGGATCCGGATGATCCGTGGCTGCGCATCAACCTTGCCAACGCGCTGCAGCAGCAGGGTGACAGTGCCGAAGCGTCGAACGTCATGCGCCCGCTCCTGACGAGTCCGCGCACGCCGGACGATTACCAGGCGGCAATCCTGTATGCGTCGGGCAATGGCAACGATACCCTGACGCGCCGGCTTCTGGCCGGTCTGTCGCCGGATGAGTATTCACCGGCCATCCGCACGATCGCCGATGAAATGGCGATCAAGGCCGACCTTGCCGCCCGCCTGTCGATGGTGTCCAACCCCACCCCGCTCGTGCGCGAGGCGCTGGCCGTGCCGGACCCGACGGGCGCGCGTGGCGTGGCCGTGGCCGACCTGTTCCGCCAGCGGGGCGACATGCTGCATGCGCACATGGCGCTGCGCATCGCCTCCACGCATACGGCGGACCTGACGACCGAGCAGCGGCTGGCCTATGCCACCGAATACATGAAGATCAGCAACCCGGTTGCCGCCGCGCGTCTTCTCGCCCCACTTGGCGATGGCAGCGGGACCGCGACCGGTTCGGCGATGTCGCCCGACCAGCGCCAGACGCTGATCCAGTTGCGGATGGGGATTTCGGTTGCGCAGTCGGACCTGCTGAACCAGCGTGGTGACCAGGCCGCGGCCTATGACCATCTTGCGCCCGCCCTGCAGGCCGACCCGGAAGCCACCTCGCCCAAGCTCGCGCTGGCGCGGCTGTATAACGGGCGCGGCAAGTACGGGCATGCGCTGGACATCGACCTGTCCGTCCTGCGCCACAACCCGCAGGATCTTGACGCGCGGCAGGCCGCCGTGCAGGCCGCAGCGAACGACAACAAGGACGGGCTGGCCATGCAACTGGCCCAGGATGGGGTCCAGCAGTCGCCGATGGATGCGCGTAGCTGGCTTGCCATGGCGGTTGCGGACCGTGCGGCGGGGCATGGCGAACGTACGCTGTCCGACCTGCGCCGTGCCTACGAATTGCGCCTCCAGCAGCTCAAGATCAGTCGTGGGGAAGCCACCGCCAGCGATGAGACGCAGGCGACCGCCCCGCCGACAGCCAACCCGTTCCGCCGTGATGCGTATGGCCATGCGCTGCAGCTTGGTGCGCCTCCGGGCGAAAACGGCTACAGCACGGCGGGCAGCGTGCCCGAGATTTCGGACCAGATGCTGTCGTCCATCAACGGGCAGATCCATACCCTGTCGGAGGACCTTGCGCCGTCCGTCGATGCCGGGCTTGGCTTCCGCGTCCGTTCCGGCACGCGCGGCATGGGGGCGCTGACGGAGGCCTCGGTGCCGATCGTCGGGCGCATTCCGCTGCAGGCGGGCACGTCGGCGCTGACCTTCACCGCCACGCCAACCTTCCTGACGTCGGGGCACCTGCCGCAGACCGGGTATGATATCCCGCGTTTCGGCACCAACCTGTTCGCCCTGGAACGGAACCTGCAGGACCAGAACAACAGCGCGGAGCATCGCATCAATACCGATACGATCGGGCGCGAGGCGGGTGTGGCGCCGGATGTGCGTTTTGCCAATAACTGGGTCAGCGCGGATGTCGGGGCCTCGCCGCTGGGCTTCACGCTGCCGAACGTGATCGGCGGCGTCGAATTCGCCCCGCGTGTCGGGCCGGTGACCTTCCGTGTCAGTGGGGAACGCCGTTCCATCACCAACAGCGTCTTGTCCTATGGCGGGATGACCGATGCCCTGACCGGCAAGAAGTGGGGTGGCGTCGTCACCAACCACTTCCATGGCCAGGTCGAGGCCACGCTGGGCAATACGATCCTGTACGGTGGCGGTGGCTATGCCATCCAGACCGGCCATCATGTCCAGAGCAATACCGAAGTGGAAGGCGGGCTCGGGGCCAACACCCTTGTCTACCGCAACCGCAAGCATGAAGTCCGCGTGGGCGTGAACCTGACCTATTTCGGGTACAAGCATAACGAGGACTTCTACACCTACGGGCAGGGTGGCTACTTCTCGCCGCAGTCCTACTTTGCGGCAACGGTGCCTGTCCGCTACTCCGGTCACAGTGGCCTGTTCGACTGGGATGTCACCGGATCCATCGGCTATCAGCTGTTCCATGAGCACAGCTCGGCCTTCTTCCCGACCAATCCGCTGTATCAGACCCTTGCGAACGGGCTGGCGGGTGGTATCTACTGCTGAACTATCCTTGGAATCGGCCCGGTATCCTGGCGATGATGTCGGCAGCCTTGTTGGTGGTTTCGATGGACTGGTGGGTTATCGCGTCAGCCATTCGCTGCGCCTTGACCTGTCCGGTCGTTTCCAGAAGGCTGGCAACTGGGATGAGGGCGGCGCCATGATCTCGGCTCACTATCTTATTATGGACCAGTAATGACAATTTATGAGAAAAAACCGGACTTCACCCTGTTTCTTCAGACCCTGTCCTGGGAAATTGACGATCAGGTCGGGATCGAGGTCAGGAACGAACTCCTGCGTGAGGTTGGACGGGGCATGGGCACGCGCATCATGCCGCCGCCGTGCCAGACCGTTGACAAGCTGCAGATCGAACTGAACGCGCTGCTGGCCATGATTGGCTGGGGCACCGTGACGCTCGAACTCCTGCCCGAGGACCAGTCCCTGCGCATCGTGCATGAAAACCTGCCGCAGGTCGGCAGCGCGGGTGAGCCGTCGGGCACGTGGCTGGCCCCGGTGCTCGAAGGCCTGTATGGCCGCTGGGTCACGTCGCAGGCGGGTGCGTTCGGTGATTATGTCGTGACGCGCGACGTTGATGCCGAAGACCTCAACGCGGTTCCGCGCCAGACGATCATCATGTACATGCGCGTGCGTAGTTCCGCGAACTGAGGCGCGACAACGGCGGTCTGGTCCGCCGCTGTTTATCAGGCAGGCCTCTGCGGTCGCGTGGGATGCAGCAGCACCCGGCGCGATAACTGCCAGCCAGTCATGGCGGCCCGGTCGTCCCCCTTCGGGATGGCCGGGCTTTTTGCTGTCTGCGGGGATTGCGCCATGGGGCAGGTCTGTATCGGCTGTCCCTGATGATAACGTCCCATTCGTTGATTTTTCCTGACCGACATTGCGATAGGTCATGCACTTTTGGCGGGGGGGTGTTCATCTTCGGGATCAAATGGGGGCGGCGTGCCAGCGTCTGGTGTCAGCGTCTTCGGGTTCTGCAATGGGTATGGGGAGGATGATCGGCACATGACGATGTCTCGTAAACTGGTGTTGCTGTCCGCGGTGGCGCTTGGCGGTCTGGTGGCGCTGTCTCCCGGCGCGCAGGCGCGGCACGGGCATGACGCCCCGGCCACGGCCGATACCCGTGCGCGCGACCTGCTGTCCCGCATGACGCTGCAGGACAAGCTGTCGATGGTTTTCACCATTGATGGGGGCGGCACGATGGGCAATGCCCCGATCCCGCCCGGTGGGCTGGGCTCGGCCGCCTACCTGAAGACCCCGGCGGGCCTGCCGCCGCTGCAGATCGGTGACGCCGGCCTCGGCCTGCGCAATCCCTCGCACGTACGTCCGCACGGGCAGGCGGTCGGGCTGCCCTCCGGCCTTGCCACCGCGAGTACGTGGGATCCGGACATGGCCCGGCAGGGGGGGGCGATGATCGGCAGCGAGGCCTGGCGGCAGGGCCTCAATGTCCTGCTGGGCGGCGGCGCGGACCTGACGCGCGACCCGCGCGGGGGGCGTAATTTCGAATATGCTGGCGAGGACCCGCTGCTGACGGGGCGTGTGGTCGGGGCGACCATCGCGGGCATCCAGTCGCAGCATGTGATTTCCACGCTGAAGCATTTCGCGATGAACGACCTCGAGACCTCGCGCATGACCATGAGCGCGGACATCGACAATGCGGCGATGCGTGAAAGCGACCTGCTCGGCTTCGAGATCGCGCTGGAGGTCGGGCATCCCGGTTCGGTCATGTGTTCGTACAATCGCGTCAACGATGTCTATGCCTGCGAAAACCCGTACCTGCTGACGAAGGTGCTCAAGCAGGACTGGAAATATCCCGGCTTCGTCATGTCCGACTGGGGGGCGACCCATTCCTCCGCGCGCTCCGCACTGGCGGGACTGGACCAGGAATCGTCGGGTGACGATGCCGACGCGCGTCCCTATTTCCGCGAGATCCTGGCGCGTGACGTCAAGGAGGGCCGCGTTCCCGCCAGCCGCGTGGACGACATGGCGCAGCGCATCATCCGCAGCATGTATGACGTGGGGATGGTGGACCATCCGCCGGTCATGCAGCCACTTGACGTCGTGACCGATACGCTCGCCGCCCAGAGGGACGAGGAAGAAGGCGCGGTCCTGCTGAAGAACAGTGGAAACCTGCTGCCGCTGTCGCCCACCGCGCGGGTGGCCGTGATTGGCGGGCATGCCGATGTGGGCGTGATCTCTGGCGGGGGGTCCAGCCAGGTCGATCCGATCGGTGCGCCCGCGATCGGCGTGGTCAAGGGACCGGGCAAGAAGGAATGGCCGGGCGATCCCGTCTATTTCCCGTCCGCGCCCTATCGCATGATGCAGGCCGAAGCCCCGTCCGCGCGCCTGACCTATACCTCCGGCACGGACATCGCCCGTGCGGTGGATGCGGCGCGCAGGGCGGATGTGGCGGTCGTGTTCGTGACGCAGTTTTCCTATGAAGGCATGGACACCAGCAACGCCATGACGCTGGACGGCAACCAGGATGCGCTGGTGGCTGCGGTCGCGCGCGCCAATCCGCGCACGGTGGTGGTGATGGAAACGGGCAACCCCGTCATGATGCCGTGGCTGGACAGTGTCGGCGCGGTGATGGAGGCATGGTATCCCGGTTCGGGCGGTGGCGCGGCGATCGCCCGCCTGCTGTATGGCAAGGTCGCCCCGGCCGGCCACCTGCCGATGACATTCCCCGCATCGCCCGCGCAACTGGCCCATCCCGACATCGCGGGTGTGACGGCCACCAACGTGTTCGAGATGCAGTTCCATACCGATCAGGAACTGGTTTATGACGAAGGCAGCGAGGTCGGCTATCGCTGGTTCGACCGGACGCACGCAAAACCGCTGTTTCCGTTCGGCTATGGCCTGACCTATACCAGCTTCGTCCATGACGGCCTGCGGGTCCGGCACCATGGGGATGATGTCATCGCCACCTTTACGGTGCGCAATACCGGCACGCGGCCGGGCGTGGATGTGCCGCAGGTCTATGTCCGCCTGCCCGATGGCGGGGGACGGCGTCTGGCGGGATGGCAGCACGTGACGCTGGCACCGGGCGAAAGCCGCGAACTGTCGGTCACGCTGGAGCCACGCGTGCTGGCGCATTTCGATGAGAAGCATGACCGCTGGAGCATGCCGTCAGGCACATACCGCGTCTGGCTGGGATCGTCCGCCACGGATGAGTCGCAGCAGGCCACGATCCACCTCGGCGGCCGGAAAATGGCGCCCTGAGCATGAGGGGCGCGCGCATGGGGCGGGGGACCGCATGGAAACCTGACGGGCATCGTGGTGGCCCGCCCCGTTCACGCCTGTTGGCCATCGTGCTGGGCGCGGCATTGCTGTTCGGAGGGGGAGGGACGGCCATGGCCGCGGACTGGCCCGATACGCCCATGGCGCGGATGCGGATGCAGGCCGAAATCCGCACGTTGCAGGTCGCCCTGCTGACGCAGCCAAGTGCGACCGTCACGCTGGAGGACTGGTGCGCCCGTCACGCCATGGCCACGCCCGCGCGGGTGCTGGCGCGGCGCCTGCCCGAAACACGGATGGCCATCCCGGCGCAGGTGCGCGCGGACCTTGGCGTGGGGGCGGATGAACCCGTGCGCCATCGCCGCGTGGCCCTGTCGTGCGGGTCGCATGTCCTGTCGCTTGCCGATAACTGGTATGTGCCCGCGCGCCTGACGCCTGCGATGAATGCGCGTCTGGAGCAGACGGACGTGCCGTTCGGCCATGTCGTCGCGGATCTGGGGTTTACCCGGCGCACGCTGGATTCGACCCTTTTGTGGTCGCCGCTGCCCGCAGGGTGGGAGGCACAGGCGCTGCCGCCCGCATCATCGGGCGCGATCGTGGTCCCGGGCGAGATCCTGCGCAACCGTGCGGTCCTGTCGCGCCATGATGGCGTGGCGTTCAGCGAGGTGGTGGAGACCTATACCGGCGCGATACTGGAATTCACGCCGCCAGCGTGAAGATGCGGCAAAGTCATGGTTCCCAGGGGCAATGCCCTTTGGCGGGTTTCAGGGCGAGGCCCCGAGCAACATCCCCGACACCCACAATCCACCATGAAGGCGCGCCCCGGGCACGATGGGGGTGCGTTGCCTTGCCGCCCGCCGCCTGCTCGGGCACGGTTGCGCATCGTTTTCCCATTCAGGCAGAGGAGGTGTTCCCATGACCGAAACTCCCCCCACGCACGGCACGGCGCTGGACCTGCGCGACCCGGGACTGGATGCCGCGCGGGTCCGTGCCGCCCTGTCGCTGGCCCCGCACCCGGAGGGCGGCAGCTATCGCGAGGTCTGGCGTGAGGCGCGTGCCGATGGCGGGCGTGGCAGCGTCAGCACGATCGAATTCCTCCTTGCCGAGGGGGAGCGCTCGCACTGGCACCGTGTCGATGCGGCGGAAATCTGGTGCTGGCAGGCGGGCGGCCCGCTGCGCCTGCGCATCGCGGCCGGGGGGCAGGCCGAACAGGTCATCACCCTTGGCCCGCGCCCTGATGCGGGGGAGGTGTTGCAGGCCGTGGTCCCCGCAGGCGCATGGCAGGCGGCCGAAAGCATGGGGAGATGGTCCCTGGTGGCGTGCATCGTCGCACCCGCCTTCCTGTTCGAACGCTTTGAACTCGCCCCGCCAGGCTGGTCCCCCGCAGGGACGCAGGCAGGACACTCGTGATGAAGGATGTGATGATGACGGATGAACCGCAATGGCTGGTCCTGGCCCGTGAACTCCAGGCCATCGCGCAGAGCGGCCTTGCCTATGCCGATGGCAGCCCCTTCGACCGGGAGCGTTACGAGGCGGTGCGTGACATCGCATCGAAGATGATGGCGATGGGCAGCGATGAACCCGCGCCCCGGATCGCGGACCTGTTCGCGGGGCAGCGCGGTTACGCCACGCCGAAGGCCACAGTGCGCGGCGCGGTGTTCGATGCGCAGGGGCGCATCCTGCTGGTGCGCGAGGTGCTGGACCACGGGCGCTGGACCCTGCCGGGGGGATGGGCGGACGTGAACCTGTCCACGGTGGAAAACACCATCAAGGAAGTGCGGGAGGAAAGCGGCTATATCGTGCGTGTCACGCGCCTGGCCGCGGTATGGGACCGCGCGCGGCAGGCGCATCCGCCGGGGCCGTTTTCCTGTTACACGCTGTGTTTCATATGTGAACTGCTTGGTGGCACGCCCACGACTAGCACGGAGACATCGGAAATCGGCTGGTTCGCGCGCGATGCGATCCCCGAGGACCTGTCGCTTGGCCGCGTGCTGCATGCGCAGATCGACGCGATGTTCGATTACGCCGCCAATCCGGCCCTGCCGACATGGTGCGACTGAACGCACGTAACACAACGCACGTAACACACTGTGTCATGGAGCGGACATAGCCCATTGAAATCGGGCGCAAACATTTCCATATCCAATCACAAGATATTTCGGCCGTTACTGAAGCTGGAGAACAGGTAAGAAGATGACAGAACAGACAGCCGCGCCCGCCGCAGCAGGCGGCGAACAGCATGAATTCAGCGCCGAGGTCGGGCGGCTTCTCGACCTTGTGGTGCATGCGCTTTATTCCGAACGGGAAATCTTCCTGCGCGAACTCGTCGCCAATGCCGCCGACGCCACCGACAAGCGCCGGTTCGAGGCCCTGACCGACGGTGCGCGCGCCCTGCCGGATGACGCGAAAATCCGCATCAATCCCGACAAGGATGCGCGCCTGCTGACCATCAGCGATGATGGCGCGGGCATGAGCAAGGAAGAACTGGCCCGCAACCTCGGCACCATCGCGCGTTCGGGCACCCGTGCGTTCGGAGAGGAACTGCAGAAGGCCAAGCCGGAAGAAAAGCCGAGCCTGATCGGGCAGTTCGGCGTCGGTTTCTATGCCGCGTTCATGGTGGCGGACCGCGTGGACGTGATCTCGCGCCGCGCCGGCAGCGACGAAGCCTGGTGCTGGTCATCGACCGGCAAGGGCAACTACACCATTTCCCCCGCCACGCGGGAAAAGGCGGGCACGGACATCATCCTGCACATCAAGGAAGATGCCGACGATTTCCTTGATTCGTTTCAGCTTGAGACGATCGTGCGCAAGTGGGCGGACCATATCTCGTGGCCCATCAGCATCGTCAAGGATGGCGAGGAAAGCACCGCCAACAAGGGCACGGCCCTGTGGCGCAAGGGCCGTGGCGAGATTGACGAGGAACAGCTTAACGAGTTCTACCGTCACGTCAGCCACAACTTCGACACGCCATGGGCGACCCTGCACTGGCATGCCGAAGGCACGCTGGAATTCTCCGCCCTGCTGTTCATCCCGGGCAGCAAGCCGTTCGAATTCGGCGAACCCGTGCGTGAAAGCCAGATCCGCCTGCATGTGCGGCGCATGTTCATCACCGACGAGGCCGGGCTGCTGCCGCCATGGCTGCGCTTCGTGACCGGCGTCGTCGATACGGAGGACCTGCCGCTCAACGTCTCGCGTGAGATGCTGCAGGCGACCCCGGTGCTGGCGCGCATCCGCAAGGCCGTGACCAACCGCGTGATCTCCGAACTCAAGACCCGTTCCAAGGACGAGGCGGATTTCGAGAAGTTCTGGGACAATTTCGGCCCGACCTTCAAGGAAGGCATCTGTGACGACGCCGAACACCGCACCGAACTTGCGACCATCGCGCGCTTCCGTTCCAGCACGCAGGACGGCTGGACCACGCTCGATGCGTATCTGGAACGCAAGAAGCCGGAGCAGGAGGCGATCTACTACCTGACGGGGGATCGCACGGAAATGCTGCCGTCCTCGCCGCAGCTCGAAGGGTTCCGCGCGCGCGGGATCGAGGTGCTGCTGCTGTCGGATGCGGTGGATTCCTTCTGGCCCGACCGTCTTGGCGTCTACAAGGACACGCCGCTGCGCAACATCAGCCAGTTCCACGCCGACCTTGAGAAGTTCGGTGCGCCGGAAGAAACGGCGGAGGAAAAGAGCGACCTTGAATCCGTCCTCCCCGCGCTGAAGGAAGCGCTGGGCGATGCGGTGTCGGACGTGAAGGCGACGAATCGCCTGGTGGACAGCGCGGTCGTGCTGGGTGCGGCCGAAAACGGCCCCGACCTGCAGATGATCCGCCTGATGCGGCGCAGCTGGCAGGACGTGCCCAATACCGCGCCGGTCCTGCAGGTCAATCCGCGCCATGTGCTGATCCATGAACTCGCGCAGCGCGTGAAGGCCGGGGAGTCGATCACCGACCTCGCCCTGATCCTGATGGACATGGCCCGCATCCAGGATGGCGAAAGCCCGAAGGATCCGACCGGCTTTGCCCAGCGCCTGACGACGCTGCTGTCGAAGGTGGCCGTCAAGGCGGACTGACGCGGCCTTTGCGGTCCGTCGTTGCGATATCCCGTCATGCCGCCGTGCATGGCGGGATATTTTTTTGTCCCGCAGGTTTGCGATGATATATTGATGGAACAGAAGTTCCCGGCTGCCGCCGTTTTTCAAAAAGGCGGTGTCTCCTGAAGCTTTTTGAAAAAAGCTTCGGCAAAAACTTCTTCATTATTTGTACGATGCCGGGTGGGCGGTATCATGGTAATCCGGGCACGGGTGTGGCGATCATGTGCGATCATGGCCGGCTGGTATGATCGGGACTTGAATACATGTCGCGTGGATGCTTCCTTGCACGCCCCTGAAGAATGGTAAGTTCCTGATTTTGACAACGGCAAACGACGCATGAAAATCAACGATGTCTCGTATCGCAGCGTTTGGGTTGACCCCGAGGACGGATGGTCGGTGCGGATATTTGACCAGACCCGACTTCCGTGGGCGCTGGATATCCTGCGCCTGACACACTGCGATCAGGTCGCCCATGCCATCCGCACCATGCAGGTGCGTGGCGCGCCGCTGATCGGTGCGGTCGCGGCCTATGGACTGGCGCTGGCGCTGCGGGTGGATGCATCCGACGCGGCGATGGAGCGTGACGCGGCGATGCTGGCGGCGACACGGCCCACGGCGGTCAACCTTGGCTGGGCCATCGGGCGGATGCTGACGCGCCTGCGCCTGCTTGCACCTGCGGACCGTGTCGCCGCCGCCTATGACGAGGCAGGGCGCATCTGCGACGAGGACGTGATCCAGAACGAGGCCATCGGCCGCCTTGGACTGGAACTGATCGAGGAAATCCGCGCCCTGCGGGGCGACGCGGCGGGGCCGATCAACATCCTGACCCATTGCAACGCCGGATGGATCGCGACAGTGGACTGGGGCACGGCGCTGGCCCCCATCTACATGGCGCATGACCGGGGCATCGACGTGCATGTATGGGTGGACGAAACGCGCCCGCGCAACCAGGGCGCGTCGCTGACGGCATGGGAACTGGGCAGCCATGGCGTGCCGCATACGGTCATCGCCGACAATGCGGGCGGCCACCTGATGCAGCATGGCAAGGTGGACCTCGTGATCGTGGGCACCGACCGCGTGACGCGCACCGGCGATGTCGCCAACAAGATCGGCACCTACCTCAAGGCGCTGGCGGCGGCGGACAATGGCGTGCCGTTCTGGGTCGCGCTGCCGTCCACGACCATCGACTGGAGCATTTCCGACGGCGTGCGCGAAATCCCCATCGAGGAACGCGCCAGTGCGGAGGTCACGCACATTTCCGGCCTGACGGGGGCGGGGCAGGTGGAAACCGTGCAACTGACGCCCAAGGGCAGCCACGCCGCCAATCCCGCGTTCGACGTGACGCCCGCGCGGCTTGTGACCGGACTGATTACCGAACGTGGCCGCTGCAGCGCCACGGCGGACGGGTTGTGCGACCTGTTCCCCGAATATGTGTAAATGAAAAAAAGCGTCCGTGCGGCGTTACACGGGTGTCCGAACTTGACAGCGCGGGGCCAGATTGGCTTTGTCGCGCCTGCGGGAACGGACGGCTGTGACGGTCGCCCGGAACCCTGAAACAGGTTGGACAGGACGAGATCATGCATCCCTATCGTACCCATAGCTGTGCGGCCCTGCGGGCCAGCGACGCCGGGCAGACGGCCCGCCTTTCCGGATGGGTACACAGCAAGCGGGACCACGGCGGCCTGCTGTTCATTGATCTGCGTGACCATTTCGGCCTGACCCAGATCGTGATCCCGGCAGGTTCCCCCGTGCTGGAACTGGCGGAAAAGATCCGCGTCGAAAGCGTCCTGACCGTGACGGGTGAGGTCGTGCTGCGTGACGCCGCGACGAAGAACCCGAACCTGCCGACCGGCGACATTGAGGTCCGGGCACAGCAGATCGACGTGCAGTCCGCCGCCGACGTGCTGCCGTTCCAGGTCGCGGGGAACGAGAACTACCCCGAGGACCTGCGCCTGACCTACCGCTATATCGACCTGCGGCGCGAGAAGGTGCATCGCAACATCATGCTGCGTGCGCAGGTGATCGCAAGCCTGCGGCGGCGGATGACGGACCTTGGCTTCGTCGAATTCCAGACGCCGATCCTGACGGCGTCCTCGCCGGAGGGCGCGCGCGACTTCCTCGTGCCCGCGCGGATGCATCCGGGCAAGTTCTATGCCCTGCCGCAGGCCCCGCAGCAATTCAAGCAACTGGCGATGGTCGCGGGCTTCGACCGCTATTTCCAGATCGCGCCGTGCTTCCGCGACGAGGCCGCGCGTGCCGACCGTTCGCCGGGCGAGTTCTACCAGCTTGACTTCGAAATGGCGTTCGCGACGCAGGAAGACGTGTTCGCGACGCTGGAGCCTGTGATGGAAGGGGTGTTCCGCGAATTCGGCGGTGGCCGCACCGTCAGCAAGGCCCCGTTCGAGCGCATTCCCTATGCCACCGCCATGGAAGTCTATGGCAGTGACAAGCCCGACCTGCGCAACCCGCTGAAGATTTCCGACGTCACGGAGTCCTTTGCGGACTCCGGGTTCGGCCTGTTCGCGCGCATCGTCGCCGATGGCGGGCAGGTGCGCGCCATCCCCGCGCCGGGGGCAGGGGACAAGCCGCGCGCGTTCTTTGACAAGCTCAATGCCTGGGCGCGTGAAGCCGGTGCCGGTGGCCTTGGTTACATCATCTTCGCCGAAGATGGCGGCAAGGGACCGATCGCCAAGAACCTGGAGCCCGAACGTGTCGCCGCCATCCGTGACAAGACGGGCCTGAAGGCAGGCGATGCGGTCTTCTTCGCGGCGGGCAAGGGCGATGAGGTCGCCAAGTTCTCCGGCCTTGTGCGCACCCGCGTTGCGACCGAGCTTGACCTGATCGAGGAAAATTCATTCCGCTTCTGCTGGATCACGGATTTCCCGATGTTCGAGCGTAACGAGGACACGGGGCAGATCGACTTCTCCCACAACCCGTTCTCCATGCCGCAGGGGGGCATGGAAGCGCTGGAGAAGCAGGACCCGCTGACGATCAAGGCCTACCAGTACGATATCGTGTGCAACGGCATCGAACTGTCGTCGGGCGCGATCCGCAACCACCGTCCCGACGTGATGATCCGCGCGTTCGAGATCGCGGGCTATCCCGAAAGCGAGGTCGAGGCCCGCTTTGGCGGCATGCTCAACGCCTTCCGCTATGGCGCGCCGCCGCATGGCGGGTCCGCGCCGGGCGTGGACCGTATCGTCATGCTGCTGGCCGATGAACCCAACATCCGCGAGGTCATCCTCTTCCCGCTCAACCAGCAGGGCGAGGACCTGATGATGGGCGCGCCCGCCCCGGTGGAGGCCGCGCGCCTGAAGGAACTGTCGCTGGCGCTCGACCTGCCCAAGCCGAAGCCCGCGGTCGTGAAGACTGCCGCCACCGCGAAGAAAGACTGAGCCCTCATGCGTCCCGCCATCCGTGCCTGCGTCATGAACGCGCCACGCTGGCGGGGGCTGTGCATGGGCGCCGTCCTGCTGGCCATGGGGACGCCTGTGGCCCGGGCGGAGGCCCCGACGCCGCTTGCGCCGCATCGCGCGGTGTATGACCTGACGCTGGAATCCGTCAGTGGCGGGCAGATCGTCTCCGCCAGTGGCAGCATGACCTATGTGCTGTCCGATGCGTGTTCCGCATGGTCCACGCAGCAGGAACTCAACCTCCAGACCGCTACCCGCAGTGGCGCGCAGACGGAAATCCGCACCGATTACGCCGTGCTGGAGGACAAGGACGGCGGTCACATGGTCTTTCGCACCCACCAGTACGGCAGTGGCGTGACGGAGCAGAAGATCAGCGGGGAGGCGACGATGGCCGCCACCGGCGGGCAGGTGCATTATACCCAGCCCGGCGTGAGCGTTGTCCCACTGGCGGCGGGCACGCTGTTTCCCGTGGCGCATACGCGTGCGATCATCGCCGCCGGTCGCGCGGGACAGGCTACGATCGAACCCGCCCTGTTCGATGGCACGACCGAAAAGGGGGCGATCGACACCTTCATCGTCCTGATGGGATGGAAGCCCTCGCCCACACAGACGGACATCCCCGCGCTGGTACATCTGGGGTCGGTCGGGACGCATGTGGCCTATTACGACCATGCGACGCATGACATGCCGCCGGATTTCGATATCGGCATGCGGTATTTTGAAAATGGCGTGTCCGATCGGCTAGACATGAATTTCGGGGAATTCCGCATGCGCGGCACGCTGCGCACCTTTACCCCGCTGCCCGCACCGCGTCATTGCTCGGTCATGGTGAAACCCCACTGACGGGCATGACCGGGGGCTTTTCCCCCGCACCCCTACCAAAGGGTATTACCCTTTGAAAACCATGACTTCATAAACGAATCAGGGTGCAGGGATCGCGATCCCTGCCGGGTCCGGGCAGAGCCCGGATGTGCCATACGCCAATGACCTCGCACGCTCAGGGGCTTTGCCCCCGCACCCCCACCAAAGGGTATTACCCTTTGAAAACCATGACTTCATAAACGGATCAGGGTGCAGGGAGCGCGCTTCCTGCCGGGTCCGGGCAGCGCCCGGATGTTTCATACAGGCGACGGCATCGCACGCTCGAAAACAGTTCAGGCGGCCCCGTCGCGCAGCGTGACGATTAGCGGCACATGGTCGGAGGGCTGTTTCATGTTCCGCTCCTCCCGGTCGGGGGTGGCACTCAGCAGCCGTTCGGCCAGGCGGGGGGAGAGCAGGGCGTGGTCGATGCGCAACCCGCTGTCGCGCTGCCATGCGCCGGCCTGGTAATCCCAGAAGGTATAGAAACGTCCCACCGGATGCAGCGCGCGCAGGGCGTCGGTCAGCCCCAGCCACAGCAGCGTGCGAAAGGCCGCGCGCGATGCCGGGCGCACCAGCGCGTCATCTGGCGGCAGCGCACCGGGGGCAAGGTCCTCGTCCGTGGGGCAGACATTGTAATCCCCCGCCAGCACGAAATCCGTGCCCGCATGCAGCAGGCCGCGCGCATGTTCCGCCAGTGCCGCCATGAAGGCGAGTTTGTTGGCATAGCCCGCATCCCCACCCGAATTGCCGTTGGGCAGGTAGAGGTTGCCGAATGTCAGCGCCCCGGTCCGGATTTCGACATAGCGCGCCTGCGGCGGGTCACACTCCCATCCCGGCAGCGTGCGGTGCGTCACCGTGAACGGCACGCGTGAGAGGATGGCGACACCGTTATAGCTTTTCTGCCCGACGACGACGCTGTCATACCCGGCCTTGCGGAACATGTCGGCGGGGAACTGCTCCTCGGTGCATTTGAGTTCCTGCAGGCCCAGCAGGTCGGGCTGTTCACGCTCCAGCCATTGCAGGACATGATCCTGCCGCTGGCGGATGGAATTGACGTTCCAGGTGGCGAATTTCATTGCGCGTCAGTCAACCGAGAAACTGGTGCCACACCCGCACGAGGAGGTGGCCTGCGGGTTGTGAATGGTGAAATGCGCGCCCATCAGGCTGTCCTTGAAATCGAGTTCCCCGCCATCGAGCAGGTCAAGGCTGGCGGGATCGACGATCACATGCGTCTCCCCCGCCGGGATCAGGATGTCATCGGGGGCAAGGTCACGTTCCAGCGCGAATTTGTACTGGAACCCGTTGCACCCGCCCGCCAGCACGGAAACCCGCAGGCCCGGCGGCGTGGGGGTGGGATCGTCCTGTTCCTCAATGATTTCGCGCAGGCGCCTGACCGCACCGTCAGAGACGCGGAAGCGGGTGGAAGTGGGGTGGTCGGCGGTCTTGTCCATCGGGTATCACCATCGTGTGACGAAACCGGCGGACGCGGCAGCATGGTGGCCTTCGCGCCCGGGGCGGGTTATCGGACAAAGGACGGATGCGCGGCCATCGCGCCCGGCCTTCATGCGGGATAGAGGTATATATGAGTGTCGCTCCCTATGCTGTCCAGATCGCGACCGCACGTGGCCGCCTCCATGAGGAGGCCGAAGCCCCCACGCGCACGCCATGGCAGCGTGATCGTGACCGGATCGTCCATTCGGCCGCCTTCCGCACCCTGCAGTACAAGACGCAGGTCTTCCTCAACCACGAAGGCGATTTCTTCCGCACCCGCCTGACACATTCGCTCGAGGTGGCGCAGATCGCGCGCTCCATCGCCCGCAGGCTCAATCTGGACGAGGACCTGACCGAAGGGCTGGCGCTGGCGCACGATGTCGGCCACACGCCCTTTGGCCATGCGGGGGAGGAAGCGCTGTCGGCGGCGATGCAGCCATGGGGCGGGTTCGACCACAACACGCAGTCCCTGCGGCTGGTGACGACGCTGGAGCGGCACTATTTCGCCTTCGACGGGCTGAACCTGACATGGGAACTGCTGGAGGGACTGGCCAAGCATAACGGGCCGGTGGACCATCCCACGGCCTATGTCGCCGAATATGCCGCCCGCCATGGGCTGGAACTCGACAGCTTCGCCTCGGCGGAGGCGCAGGTCGCGGCGCAGTCGGACGATATCGCCTATCACGCGCATGACCTTGACGATGGGCTGCGCGCGGGGCTTTTGCATCTGCCCGACCTCGAGGACCTGCCCGTGGTGGGTGAGGCGCTGGCCCAGGCGCGGCAGGTCCAGCGCGAGGTAGGGGCCGAGCGGTGCGGCGCGAACGACCCGCGCCTGCGGCACGAGACGATCCGCCGGGTCATCAACGTGCTGGCCACCGACCTTACGGCGCAGACGCAGCGCAACCTTGAACGCCTCTCCCCCACCTGCGCCGACGACATCCGCCATGCGCCGTGGCCCGTGGTGGAATACAGCGATGCCATGCGCGCCGCGAACCTGGAGATCCGCAAGTTCCTGTATGCACGGCTGTACCGCCACTGGCGGGTGAACCGCATGACGCGCAAGGCGCGGCTGACGGTCGAATCGATCTTCACCATCCTGTCGGAAAACATGACGCTGCTGCCCGATGGCTGGCGTGAACAGGCGCTGGCCGCGCAGAGCGCCGAAAAGTTGGCCGATGCGCACCGCGTCGTGGCGGATTATATAGCCGGGATGACCGACCGCCTCGCGATGGAGGAATATCGGCGGTTGACGGACCTGTCCTCGCCGGGGTGAAACAGCATGGCATCATGCCGCCATGTTCCATTCCGGGATGTGGCCGCTCCGCCGCGTTCTGTTTTCCGGGCCTGTGGCTCCGGGTGTCAATTTTGGGAAACCGCACCACATGTCTGACAGTCTGTTCGTCCGCTATCTTTCGCATGTGCGCGAGGCACTGGGCCAGGTCGTGCCCGACCTGCCCCCCGCCATCGTGGCGCGGGTGGAGGTCACGCCCACGCGCGATCCGTCGCATGGGGACCTTGCGACGAATGCGGCGCTGCTGGTGGCGAAGGTCGCGCGGCGCAAACCCGCAGACATCGCGGCGGACCTTGCCTGCGTGCTCGAATCCGTGCCCGGCGTGGCCTCCGCGCAGGCGGCGGGGCCGGGATTCGTGAACCTGAAGCTTGCGCCGTCGGTCCTGCAGGAGGTCGCGGCACAGGTGCTGCGCGCGGGCGAATCCTATGGCGACAGCCAGGTGGGCGCGGGCACCACGGTCAATGTCGAATATGTCTCCGCCAATCCCACGGGGCCGATGCATGTCGGGCACTGCCGTGGCGCGGTGGTGGGCGACGCGCTGGCGAACCTGCTGTCGAAGGCGGGTTATGGCGTGACCAAGGAATATTACATCAACGATGCAGGCGCGCAGGTCACCGCACTGGCATGGGCGGCGTACTGGCGGTACCTGCAGGCGATCGGCACGCCCCTGACGCAGGATGAATTCGCGGCCCTCGTCCCCGGCGGCATCCAGTATGGCGGTGATTACCTCGTGCCGGTGGGCGAGGAACTGGCACAGCGCCACGGCACGTCGCTTGCGGCCGAAGGCGGCCGCCCCGCGCCGGTGGATGTGTGGATGAAGACCGTGCGGACCGAGACGGTCGCGCGCATGATGGCCATGATCCGCGCGGACCTCGAAGCCCTTGGCGTGCATCACGACGTCTTCACCAGCGAGGCGAAGATCCTTGCCGATGGGGAGACCGACCGCGCCATCGACCGGCTGGCGGCGAAGGGCCTGATTTACGAAGGCGTGCTGGAGCCCCCCAAGGGCAAGCTGCCCGAGGACTGGGAGGCCCGGCCGCAGACGCTGTTCCGCTCCACCGAATTCGGCGACGATGTGGACCGCCCGCTGCGCAAGTCCGACGGGTCGAACACCTATTTCGCCAACGATATCGGCTACCACGCGGACAAGATCGCGCGCGGCGCGGATGTGCTGATCGACGTGTGGGGCGCGGACCATGGCGGCTATGTCACGCGCATGAAGGCCGCGGTTGCGGCGCTGGGACAGGACGGGAAGCCCGAGCTTGACGTGCTTTTGTGCCAGATCGTGCGCATCGTGCGCGACGGGCAGCCGGTGCGCATGTCCAAGCGCGCGGGCACCTTCGTCACCCTGCGCGATCTGATTGACGAGGTCGGGCGCGATGCCGTGCGCTTTACCATGCTGACGCGCAAGGCCGATGCGCAGATGGAATTCGACCTCGACCAGGTCGTCGCACAGAGCCGCGACAATCCCGTCTTCTACGTGCAGTATGCCCATGCACGCTGCTGCTCCGTGCTGCGTGGCGCGGCCGAACTGGCGCAGGCGGGCAGGCTTGCGGGCGACCTGTCGGTGGAGGCGCTGTCCGCCCTTGACCTGTCGGGGCTGTCGTCGGATGCGGAACTCGCGCTGCTGGGCCGTATGGCGCAGTGGCCGCGCGTGGTCGAAAGTGCCGCCATCGCGCATGAACCGCATCGCATCGCCTTCTACCTGCAGGAACTGGCGGCGGATTTCCATGCGCTGTGGAATCGTGGGCGTGACGATGCCGCCCTGCGTTTCCTGCATGAGGATGACGCCGAACTGACGCGTACGAAACTGGCACTGGTCGAAGCCACGGCGAGCGTGATCCGGTCGGGTCTGCGCGTCCTTGGCGTCGAGCCGGTCAAGGAGATGCGATGAGCGCAGCAGACCCCACCGATCGGACCCCGCCCGAAGACCGGCTGAACCGCCAGCGCGAGCGTATGAGCCGCGATTATGATGAGGACGACGATATCGGGCCACGCACCCCGATGGAGCCCACTGACGCCGATGGCCCCACGGGCCGGGGGCGCCGCGGGATCCTGTCCTCCCTGACGCGCGTGGGATCGGGGCTGCTGGGCGGCAACGATCCCATGACGCGCAAGCTGCTGCTCGGGGCTGCGGGCCTTGGGGGGCTCCTGATCGTGTTCGTGGGCGGATGGTCGCTGTTTGGCCATCACCAGAACGGCATTCCCGTGATCGGGCCGCCGCCGGGGCCGCTGCGTGTCAAACCGACGGATCCGGGCGGGATGCAGGTGCTTGGCGCCGATGGTCCGGGCGCGGGCGATGGCGGCGATGGCGCGCACATGGCCCCCGGCCCGGAACAGCCACGACCCGACGACATGGCCCGCCAGTACGGGCAGGCGGAGACACCGGCCCCGGCAGCGGGCGACGGGGCGGCCCCCGCGCAGGCCGGTCCTGCGGCACCGGGCGTACAGGCCCAGCCCCTAGCCTCGGCCCAGTCGGATGCAGGCCCGTCACCCGCACCCGTCCCGCCGCCACAGGGCGCCCCCGCACCGCAGGCCGAGGCCACGCAGGAGGAGGCATCCCCGGATGAGGACGAGCATGCGCCCGCCCCGGCACCGGCCGCCCATCATGCCGCCGCGGCCACCCATGCGGCGGGCGGGCAGTACGGGGTGCAGCTTGCCGCCCTCGACAGCGAGGCCGCGGCCCAGAAAAGCTGGGGCCGCCTGCAACGCCAGTATGCCTCCCTGTTCGGGGACCGGCAGCCTGCGATCGTGCGTGCCGAACATAACGGAACGGTGTTCTACCGCCTGCGGGTGAAGGGATTTGCCTCCACCGCGCAGGCTTCCGCCTTCTGCCAGCAGGTCAAGGCGCACGGACTGGCCTGTAACCCGGTCCGGTTCTGAGCCCCGGGCCATGACCGTTTTTCATGCCGGTGGCCGGGGACGTGCGCATGTCCGCTGAGGACACCGCACAGGCGCACGTCCCGTCCGTCATGGCCCCGATCCTGCATCTGGACGGGTTCGACGGGCCGATGGACCTGCTTTTGGAACTGGCGCGTGCGCAGAAGGTGGACCTTGCGCGCATTTCCATCCTCCAGCTTGTGGAACAGTATCTGGCCGTCGTCGATTCCGTGCGCGGCCTGCGGCTGGAACTTGCGGCGGACTGGCTGGTCATGGCGGCATGGCTGGCGTGGCTGAAATCACGCCTGCTGCTGCCCGCGCATGAGGAAGACGCCCTCGACGCCGAAGAGGCGGCGGGTGCGCTGCAGGCGCGTCTGGTGGAACTGGAACGGATCGGGCTGCTGGCGCGCTGGCTTGCGGCGCGGCCCTGCCTTGGCCATGACGTGTTCGAACGCGGGGAGGCCGAGGACCTGGTGGAAATCGACCGCTCCGGCCTTGCGGTGGATATCGCGCAACTGATGCGTGGCTACATGACGGCCATGCGGCGGCACGCGCGCAAACGCGCCTATCGCCCGCGCCAGTTCCATTTCTGGACGGTGCAGGATGCGCTGCGCCGCCTGCGCGACCTGCTGGGTGCGGACATGGTGCCCGACTGGTGCAGCCTCGATGCGTTCCTGCCCAGTGTGCATGAGGCGGGGCGGATGGATGCGGCGCGGGAGGACGAACGCCGCGCGCAGCAGCGTGCGGCGGTGGCGGGCACCCTGCTCGCCTCGCTGGAAATGGCCAAGAGCGGCGTCATAGAATTGCGCCAGGACGAGGAATTCGGCCGGATCGAACTGCGCCGCAACCCGCAGGCCGAAGGAGTGGAAACAGGAGTGGAGACGGCATGACGACTATCCCGCCCGACGGGGACCAGACCCCCGAACTGCCCCTGCCGGAGGCCCCGCAGCCAGAGGCCGCGCCGGTGGATGCGGCCCGTGCCGCCCTGGTGGACATGGTGGTGTCGGACATGTCCGTGCGCCTGGTCGAGGCGCTGATTTTCGCGCGCGCCGAACCTGTCAGCGAACGCGCGATTGCGGAACTGCTGGAAACGCAGGGGGAGATCCCGGCCGGTGTCGATGACCTTGCGGCCTATACCCGCGCGACGCTCGATGCGCTGCTGGCGCTGTATGCAGGGCGCGGCGTCATGCCGGTGGAGGTCGCGGGCGGGTGGCAGTTCCGCACCACGCCCGACCTTGCGCCGCGCCTGACGCGCGTGTTGCGCCGTCCGCGCAGGCTGGCGCGTTCCACCATGGAGACGCTGGCGATCATCGCCTATCACCAGCCCTGCACCCGTGCGGAAATCGAGGGGATACGCGGTGTCTCGCTCAGCCAGCAGGTGCTCGACACCCTGCTGGAGGCCGAACTCGTGGTGCCGCTTGGCCGCAAGGAGGTGCCGGGCCGACCGATCCTGTGGGGGACCTCGGCCGGGTTCCTGCGGCATTTCGGGCTGCGTGACCTGCGTGACCTGCCCCGTCGGGAGGAACTGCTGGTCGATGTGCCCGACCTGCAGCCCCCGGGTGGCGGGGGGCAGGCAAGTGGGGACATGTTCGATGCAGGATCCGACGCCGCGGAGGAGGACGGCGCGCAGGAGGGAACCGACGATGCGGTTTGCGCCCCGCCCGATGCGTGATAGGTCTGCGGACAGGTTTTTCGCGCAATGCGACGGGTTGGTGGAATTCTGGTCCAGGCGGGCGGTTGTGCCGCGTGCGGGGGCAGGAGAGGGCAGGGTGTCATGTTCGATTTCGCGTGGTCTGAATTCGCCCTGATCGGGGCCGTGGGCCTGTTGCTGATCGGGCCGAAGGACATGCCGGTGGCGATCCGCACGGTGACCGGCCTGATCAAGAAGGCGCGCAAGATGGCCGCCGAATTCCAGACCCATGTCGATGAAATGGTGCGTGAGGCCGACCTGACGGAGGCCCGCGACCAGTTGGGGCGCCTGCGCCGGATGAATGTGCGTGACCAGATCATGCGCGCGGTCGATGGCGATGGCAGCCTGCGCCGGACGCTTGATGAACGCCCGCTTGATGCGGAAACGGCGTTGTCGCCGCCCACCATCACCCCGCCGCCGCCCGCAGGTGATGCGGCGCATCCCCCGCTGGACGAGGTGGCGATGCCGTCGCGTTATCGCGGGACGCCGACGATCCCGTCGCTGCATGATGAACCTGTCGCATGGCCCGTGATGGCCGGGCCGCCCGCGCCCGATTTCGTGCCGCCGCAGGTCGCGCGCCGGATTGCCGATGAACGTGCGCGCCTGCACCCGCCGGCGTTTCTGCCGCCGGTGCGCGTGATCCATGCAGGCCACCGCGTCGCCCCGGCGCGTGCGGCCGATACGCCCAGTTCCTGAATGTCTGGCCCATGCCGGGGGATACGACGCTGAACGACGATACGCTTGATGACCAGCCCATGCCACTGCTTGAGCATCTGGTGGAACTCAGACGCCGGCTTTTGTGGTCGGTCGTGACCTTCGCGGTCTGTTTCGCGATCTGTTATTATTATTCGACCCAGATCTACATGTTCCTTGCCCGGCCACTGGCCGACATCATGCGCCAGCAGGGGGAACAGCCGCACCTGATCTATACCGCGCTGGCGGAGGCGTTCTTCACCTACATGAAGGTGGCGTTCTTCGGCGCGGCGTGCCTGTCCTTTCCCATGGTGGCCATTCAGGCATGGATTTTCATCGCGCCGGGCCTGTACCGCAGCGAGAAGCGCGCCTTTGCCCCGTTCCTCGTGGCGACGCCGGTGATGTTCGCGCTGGGCGCGTCGCTGGCGTACTATTTCGTCTTTCCCGCCGCGTGGAAGTTCTTCCTTTCCTTCCAGAGCACGGGCGGGCACGGGGCCGATGGCATCCAGATCGAACTGCAGGCCAAGGTGTCGGAATACCTGTCGCTGGTGATGAAGCTGATCCTGGCGTTCGGCACCGCGTTCGAACTTCCGGTCGTGCTGACGCTGATGGCGCGCGTGGGACTGGTGACGGCGGACGGACTGGCGCGGGTGCGGCGGTATGCCTATGTCGGGGCGTTCGTGATTGCTGCGATCCTGACGCCGCCCGACGTGATTACCCAGACCGGTCTGGCGGTGCCGATGATCGGGCTTTACGAAATTTCCATCGTCTGCGCGCGTATGGTCGCACCCCGCCGCGCGGATGAGACCGAGGAGGATTCCTGATGCACGACCTGCGCGCCCTTCGCGCCGATCCCGACGCGTTCGACGCCGACCTGAAGCGCCGGGGCGAACCGCCTGTCGCGAGCGCCATCCTCGAACTGGACCGCGAACGGCGCGGCGCTGAAACCGCGTTGCAGGAATGCCAGGCCCAGCGCAAGACGCTGTCGAAGGAAGTGGGCGCCCTGCGTCGCACCGGGGCCGACAGTTCGGCGGTGGAGGAAAAATCCGCCGCCCTGCGCGCGCGGATGGAGGAACTGTCCACGCAGGTGGCCGACCTGGATACGAAGCTGCGCGGGACGCTGGAATGCCTGCCCAACCGGCTGGCGGCGGACGTGCCCGACGGGCGTGACGAAAGCGGCAATGTCGTGTGCCACACATGGGGCAGCGTGCCGGAGATGGCTTTCCCCGCGAAGGAGCATTTCGAACTGGGCGAGGCGCTGGGCCTGATGGATTTCGAAACCGCGTCGCGCCTGTCGGGTGCGCGCTTCGTGGTGCTGCGTGGCGCGCTGGCACGGATGGAACGCGCGCTGGGGCAGTTCATGCTGGACCTGCATGTGCGCGAAAACGGGTATGATGAAACCTCTGTCCCCGTGCTGGTCCATGACGCGGCGATGTACGGCACCGACAAGCTGCCGAAATTCGCGGACCAGTCCTTCCGCACCACCGATGGTCGCTGGCTGGTCCCCACGGCGGAGGTGCCGCTGACGGCCTCCGTCGCGGGTGAAATCCTTGCCGCCGACACGCTGCCGCGCCGCATGGTGGCCCTGTCCTCGTGCTTCCGCAGCGAGGCCGGGGCGGCGGGGCGTGACACGCGCGGCATGCTGCGCCAGCACCAGTTCCAGAAGGTGGAGATGGTGTCCATCACCGCGCCGGAGGACAGCGAGGCGGAGCATGAACGCATGACCCGCTGTGCGGAGATGGTGCTCGAACGCCTTGGCGTGCCCTATCGCCGGATGCTGCTGTGCGCGGGGGATACCGGCTTTGGCGCTGCCCGCACCTTCGATCTCGAGGCATGGCTGCCGGGGCAGAAGGCATGGCGCGAAATATCGTCATGTTCGACCACGCGCGATTTTCAGGCCCGCCGCATGAATGCCCGTTACCGCGCGGCGGATGGCAAGCCCGCCTTTGTCCATACACTCAACGGGTCCGGGCTTGCTGTTGGGCGTACCCTGATCGCGGTGATGGAAAACGGGCAGAACGAGGATGGCTCCATCACGGTGCCGGAGGTGCTGCGGCCCTATATGGGAGGGACGGACGTCATCAGGGGCGGCGCGAAGTAGGTTTCGCTCAGGGGCTTTGCCCCTGAAACCCCACCAAAGGGTATTACCCTTTGGAAACCATGACTTTTAACGAATCAGGGTGCAGGGAGCGCGCTCCCTGCCGGGTCCGGGCAGAGCCCGGATGTCGCACGCGCCGACCGTCTCAGGGGCGTTGCCCACGAACCCCCACCAAAGGGCATTGCCCTTTGGAAACCGTGACTTCTTAACGAATCAGGGTGCAGGGAGCCGCGCTCCCTGCCGGGTCCGGGCAGAGCCCGGATGTTCCATGCGCCGATTGCGGTGCATGGAGGACGTTCATTTCCTCCGTCGTGACCTGCCGCGGGGCCGGTCCTCCGCACGGGGGCCGCGATCCATGCGGTCGTGGTTGCGGCGGCGCGGGGACATCTGCGGCATTTCGGCGCGCGTGCGTGTGCTCTGCTGGCGCAGGACGTCCTCGATCCAGTCATTGAGGCGCGTGGTCGCGATCTCCGCATTCTCCCGGTCGGGATAGGCATCGGGAAACCGCAGCGCCAGCCACCGCCATGCCACCAGCCGCTTGTGCCGCTTTTCCGCGCGTTCCAGTTCGCTGCGCTCCGCCCGTTCGGCGGGGGGCAGGCGGCCGGTGCCCGGCGGCGGCACGGCATGGCCCGCCGCATGGTCGGCGGCCCAGCCCACCAGGCGCTGTATGCCGTTGTCACGGTCATCGACCGGGCACATGGCATAGACCCAGCGCTGCGCCAGCGTCAGCCCCTCCACCCCTTCGAGCGCGGTTGCGATGGCGAAAGCATGTTCCATGTTGGCCAGCCGGTAATTCGGGTCATCACGGCGCAGCACGGCGCGGCGGATGCGCACCAGCACGCCGAACAGGCTGTCGGAGCCGATTTCGGCGGCCACCGCCTGCACGATGTCCGCGTCGGGCTGCACCTGCGGGCGCAGATCATCAAGGCGGGCGGGAGGGGCGGCGAGCATCGCATGGATGAAGGACGGGCTGCCCACGCCTTCCAGCACCGCGACGACGCCCTTTTCATGCTTGCCGAAGCGCCCGGCACGGCCGCCGATCTGCTTGACCTCCTGCGCATTGAGGTCGCGCGTCTGCGTGCCGTCGAACTTGCGCAGGGCGGCGAAGATTACGCGGCGGATGGTCAGGTTCAGCCCCATGCCGATCGCGTCCGTCGCGATCAGGATGTCGGCCTCCCCCCGGTTGAAGCGCTGGGCCTCCGCACGCCGCACTTCGGGGCTGAGCGCGCCATAGACGACGGCCACCCGCTTGCCATGCGCCAGCAGCAGCGCGCGCAGGTCCAGCACCTCGCGCCGGGAAAACGCGATCAGCGCGTCATGCGGCTGCAGGTCCTGGATGCGCACGGGCGTGTCGGCGGCGACAAGCGGGCTTTTGCGCTCCAGATGCACCTCGTCCACCGGGTCGCCACACAGTTCGGCGATGCGTCGGACCATCGGGATGCAGTCCGGCGCGCCAAGGATGAACAGGTGCCGCGCCGGCGCCCCCATGATCGCCGCCGTCCATGCCGCCCCGCGGTCGGGATCGGTCAGCATCTGCGCCTCGTCGATGATGGCGACATCGACGGGGTTGTTCAGCGGGCACATCTCTACCGTGGCGGCAAGGTGGCGGCTGCCGGGGACGTCGATGCGTTCCTCCCCGGTGGCAAGGGAGGTGGGCACGCCGCGCGCGGTCAGGGATTCGCGGAATTCATGCGCCAGCAGTCGCAGCGGCGCCAGCGCCAGACCGCTTTCGGCCCGTGCCAGCGCATCGAGCGCGGTGTGCGACTTGCCGCTGTTGGTCGGGCCGGTCACCAGCGTGATGCGGCGCTTGAGCGCGCGTGCGGTGGTGAAATGCGCGGCATAGCGGTCAAGGGCTGCGACCTGCGCGATCACGGCGTTGCCCACGCGCCGGTCGCCCATGTCGGGGGCGATGGGGGCGGGCGTGCCACGGTCGGGGCGTTCCTGCCGCCATGCCTGCACCTGCGGGCGCAGGGCGATCAGTTCGGCGGGGTCGAATTCCCAGCGTTCCTGCCCATCCTTCTGCGGCACGCGGCGCGCGACCGGCAGGCGCTTTTCCGCGATCCAGCGCAACGCCTCACGGTGGGAGCAGCGCAGCAGGCCCGGAACCTCGGCAAAGGGGACAAGCTTCGTCTCCCACTCCCGCAGGCGCTGCACCTCTTCCTTGCGGCGGGCGCGGGCGGTCTGCTCGATTTCCTCGCGCCGGGTGCGGGTGCGGCTGTCGGCGTCCTCCACCTGCCGGGCGAAGGCCTCGGCATCGGGCAGGTCGAACGCATCCGCCGCCGCAAGGGCAAGCGTGCGCAGTTCGGCGGCCGCCAGCACGCGGCCCGTCCCGTCGAACAGGTCGGTGCGCACATTGTCCACCGCCGCCTGCGCGCTGTCGCCCTGTTCACGCAGGCGCGCGCGGATGACCGGGCGCAGGGCCGCCAGCAGGCGGGCATCGTCGGGTTCGGGATCGTCCAGCGTCGTGGCCGCCGCCTCCGCATCCGCGCGGGTGACCCAGACCTGTCCCGCCCGGCGGGTCATGTCCATCAGGCGCGACCCCCACGGCTTGCGCCGCAGCGTGCACAGCGCGGTGCGGAACGTGGCCGCGTCGATATGTTCCGCACCCGGCTGCAGCAGGCGCGCGATGATGCGTTCCAGCTTCTGGCGTTCGCGGGTTTCCACATTCAGGCCGGTGGCCGCGATGGCCGCGTCCATGGCGATCAGGGCAGGCGCCGCACGGGCGGGAAGATCAGATGTCATGCCTGACTATGTGCGTCATTCGCACGCGCACGACAATGTTGCGTGCGTGCAACATGGCCGCGAATTCGTGCCCCCGGGCGTGTGATGGCGGGATGAAATCCACATGCTGGGGGCGCATCTGGGTCGCATCAGACGCAATTCTGCCTCCTGCGGGGCGATTTATGCAGGTTTATGCTGGAATACCACGCGCCAGATGCCTAAACATTCCCGCCTTGGAAAAATTGTCGCCGGACGCATATGTCAGGGGAACCTGTCGCGCGTCCGCGTCAGTCGGGAGAATAATGACCTTATGTCGGATACGTTGATCACGCCCGCCGCTGATGCAGTCCCGTCCGGTCTGGCACCGGTGGAGGGGCAGCCGGGGGTTTATCATCTTGCCCCGCCGGTCAAGGAATATGGCCACCTGAACGCGGAAACGGTGCTGACGGTCCATCACTGGACGGATCGCCTGTTTTCCTTCACTACAACGCGTGACCCCGCGCTTCGTTTCGAAAACGGGCAGTTCACGATGATCGGCATCGAGGTCGAGGGGAAGCCGCTGCTGCGCGCCTACAGCATCGCCAGCGCGAATTACGAGGACAACCTCGAATTCCTCTCCATCGCCGTGCCTGATGGCCCGCTGACCTCGCGCCTGCGCCATGTGAAGGTGGGCGACAAGGTCCTGATCGGGCGCAAGCCGGTGGGAACCCTGCTGCTGGACAACCTGCGTCCGGTCCGCAACCTGTATTTCCTGTCCACGGGCACGGGCCTCGCCCCGTTCATGAGCCTGATCAAGGACCCGGAATGCTATGAGCGCTATGACCATGTGATCCTGAGCCACACGGTTCGTATCTCTGGCGAGCTGGCCTATTCCAACCATATCCGCCACGAACTGCCGCATCACGAGTTCCTGGGCGAGGATGTGTCGGGCAAGCTGCTCTACTACCCCGCCGTCACGCGTGAACCGTTCGCCGTGACCGACCGCATCACCAAGCTGATCGAGACGGGCAAGATCTTCAAGGATCTCAACATCCCCGAACTCGACCCCGAACATGACCGCGTCATGATCTGCGGTTCGCCGGAAATGCTGGCCGATACGGAAAAGATGCTCCAGGCGCGTGGCTTTGACGAGGGCAACAACTCGAAGCCCGGTGCCTATGTCGTTGAAAAGGCGTTCGCGGAGCGCTGATTGAACGATGGCCGCGACCTTCTCCCTTGTTGCGCGGGGGAGGCGGTTGCGGCCTGTCGGATGTGCTGAGATTGTGCATCCGGCCATAAGAGACTGTTTTTGAACACTCTCTTGATAAGAATAAAAGTTTTTGGGTGTCGCCTTTTTCCAAAAAGGCGACGTTTCCCGAAGCTTTTTGGAAAAAGCTTCACCAAAAACTTTTTATCTTTCTTGCGCGGCCTTTTTCCAGCAGTGTGCAGCACTTCCCATGGCATATGATTTTGATCTGTTTGTGATTGGCGCAGGCTCCGGCGGGGTGCGGTGCGCGCGTGTCGCGGCGTCGCATGGCGCGCGTGTCGGCGTGGCCGAAAGCAGCCATTGGGGGGGCACCTGCGTCAACCTTGGCTGCGTGCCCAAGAAGCTGATGGTGCAGGCCAGCGAGTATGGCGCGGATGTGGATGACAGCCATGGCTTTGGCTGGGACACGCAGCGCGGGCACCATGACTGGGCCGCGCTGATCGCCGCCAAGGACCGCGAGATTTCGCGCCTTAACGGCATTTATGTCTCCATGCTGGAAAAGGCCGGGGTGCGGCTGTTTACCGGCCATGCCCGGCTGGAGGATGCGCACACCCTGTCCATCGGGCCGTCGGCGCTGGACCCCGATGCCGCACCCCGCCGCGTCACGGCCCGGCGGATCGTGATCGCCGTCGGATCGACGCCCTTCGTGCCCGACATCCCCGGCATCGAACATGCCATCACATCCGATCAGGCGTTCCACCTGCCGCAGCGGCCCGAACGGGTCTGCATTGTTGGCGGCGGGTATATCGGGGTGGAATTCGCGGGGATCTTCGCAGGGCTTGGCTCCACGGTTGACCTTGTCTATCGCCCGCACCAGCCATTGCGCGGATTTGATGCGGACCTGCGCACCGCCCTGCATGAGGCGATCGACCTGCGCGGCATCCGCCAGCACCGTGGCACGACGCCCACCGCGATCGAACGCAGGAGCGATGGCAGCTTTGTCGTGACCCTCAACCATGGGGCGGCGATCGAGACGGACTGCGTCTTCTTCGCCACCGGGCGGCGGCCGAAAATCGCGCAGCTCGGGCTTGAGGATGTGGGCGTGAAAACGGTTTCTGGCGGGCGAATCGTGGTGGATCGCCACAGCCAGACCTCGGTGGAGGGGATCTATGCCATCGGGGACGTGACCAACCGGCTCAACCTGACGCCGGTCGCCATTGCCGAAGGGCATATCCTGGCCGAGTACCTGTTTGCGGATCATGTGCGCGAATGGTCGTTCGCCACGACACCCAAGGCCGTGTTCTTCTCACCCCCCGTCTCCAGCGTTGGCCTGACGGAGGAGGAAGCGGCGCATCAGGGCGCGGTGGATATTTATCTCAGCCGGTTCCGCCCCATGCGCAACACGCTTGGCGGCAGTCCGCAGCGCACGGTGATGAAGCTGGTGGTGGATCAGGCCAGCCAGAAGGTGCTTGGTGCGCATATGCTGGGCGATGACGCGCCGGAAATCATGCAGGGACTGGCGATCGCGGTGACGGCCGGCCTGACGAAGCAGGACTGGGACCGCACGATCGGCATCCACCCGACCTCGGCCGAGGAATTCGTGACCATGCGTACCCGCACGCGCGAGACGCCGCAGACCCCGGCAGAATAAGAAAAAGGAATAAAAGTTTCCGGGTGCCGCCTTTTGATCGAAAAAGGCGGCGTCTTTCGAAGCTTTTTGGGGTCTGTTGGGAATTAACGCGAATTGATGATTGCGGCGGTGAGATAAATCATCGCTGCGAATGATCTGTCGGTCTTGTCGCTCCGCATGGCGATACGCTTGAACTCCTTGAGCTTGCAGAAAAAGTTCTCGATGAGGTGGCGTGCCTTGAACATGGCTCCATCGAACGGGCGTCTGTCGAGGCGGTTTTTGCGCTGGGGAATGACCACGCAGGCCCCTTGCGCGCGTATGGTGTCCACGATCCAGTGGACATCGAACGCCTTGTCGGCAAGAAGTCCCTCGAAATCCGCTGGTTCGAGAAGAGGCGCGACCCCGACCGTGTCGTAATGCTGGCCGGGGATAAGCGTAAAGCGGACCAGATTGCCCAGGGCGTCAGTCATGGCGACGATCTTGGTGGACCATCCCGTCACACTGCGC
>NZ_NKUF01000030.1 GCF_003206495.1 Gluconacetobacter entanii
CGCCGCATACCGTTTCCGCGTAACCTTGCCCATAAAACCCGTCCTCGTTCAGGCCAGATGATAGCTTATCGCCCTGTCCGAAAAATGGGGACCACTTCTGGTAGTGGTGAGTCATATTGCGTTCATAATGGACAATTACCGGACCACCGCTACAACCACTAAGATTGGCTCCGACATCTGGCAAGCGTTCGTCAGCTATGACTCGATTATCTCGGGTCGGCTCATAGGTCGCGATAATTTCGCGCTGGGTTATATCTTGTACATAGGTAAGTGATACAAATGCGCGAAACACGGCGTTGGCTGGCAGCGACGGTCTTGCACATTCTTCCGGAAAGCCGCCAAAGCTGATAGTGGCGCTCTCAAGGGGCTCTGGGGGCGGCCAGTTCGCACCACGACAATCCAGCGCCTGTCCTTCACTTGCAGCCAATTCATTTTCGGTGACCGAAAATGTTGCAATATCGAGAGCGGTATTCCGGTCAATAATCTTGTTCAGAAGATCGAAAGGAACAGTCCTGAGAAGGCATGCGTTGCTTACGCTTTCTTCTCTATCCGCCTCAAATACCTCAACAACATGATTCGCAGTCACGCCAATTAACCCGCAATCAAAGCGCAAGATAAAACACGATCCTCCTGATAGCGGTTTTGGCCAGGATTTTTTGTCATTATATCGAATTAGGGGACGTGCAATTTTCAACGTAAGATCACTTACTGCTTGATACAGGTCACGTTCTTCCGGTGTTGCAATGTAAGGAACACTCATTATTTTAATCTTACAATTTCAATTTATACCTGCATAATACAAAATTAGCCTGCTTATACGATTTTGTATCACATGCGTGCTTCTTGTATTTTTTATCATAAACGGCCGCGTAATTCCTGTGGACACAATGATTAACTTTGGTTCCCCAAAGTCAACCTTGTAATAAAGTCCGCTTTCAGGCGAACAACCTTAATGGCTGTATGCCAGACATGTAGGCGGGAGCTGACTTTCTACCAAGAAAGTAAATTCACTCTGTCCGCTCCGAAGCTAATTCATAAATCTCATTATCGGCTCTCCGGCCAACGGCAATCACATAGATGATGATCCGTTCATCGATGACCTGATAAACAAGGCGGTAGCCATCTTTCAGAAGCTTGATCTTGTAAAACCCTGATAGGTCGCGATGAAGCTCGTTTCCTGGAGAGTGAGGGTTCCAGATCAGCTTTTCCAGCTTCTTTTCAAATTTCTTACGCACGCTGCCGTCAAGAGCATCCCACTCCTTAAGCGCTCTATCATCGAATTCGAGACAATACTCTCTCATTCGCGATGACGGCTCTTAAGTTCCGCAAAAGTTATATGGTGCTTTTGGGCAGGATTTTTGAGACGTTCGCGCACAATCTCGATAAGCTGTGCATCCTCATCTGTGACAAGCGTGCGCTTGACGGGAGAGCGCCCCGTTTCAGCAATATATGCGAGGGTATTGCGCAGTGCATCAGAAAGAGAGATGCCTTGAGCGGACAACTTCTCAACAGCAACTGCCTTCAGTGTTTCATCTACCCGGAATGTAACAGCAGACATACAAAGCCTCCTTGCGTGTATGTACGTTTGTATCACATTTGTTTATACAAATGAAGCAAAAGATGGTCGATGCCGATGTCTGCTTTCGAGAAGCCAGATCGACTGCGGAAATGGCAGAAAAGAGGCGACTACAGCCTGTCTGCTGCCATTCGTTGAGCAGACAGGCTGTTTAGGGGGAAACGGAAGGTCCAGCTATGGTTCATCTGAAAGCGTAACCAGACACGTCAGGCTGTCAAAATTATGCCGGGACAGGGAGACGGCCTGTATCATTACAAGCACTTTCCCGCACTGAGGCGCAGGCAGGATTTCAGCGCACGCGCGGGGCTGGCGTCCGCCCTGCTGGGCTTCCTTTAGATGGCGTTCGCGGCGATCGGGACGACCGCGACAGGTGCGCTGCCCTATACCAGCACGACATCGCTCGGCCTTGTGCTTTCGACGGCCATTGGTTTTGGTCTGATTGTTTTCCTGCCGGTCACGATACGTCGGCGTACCTGATGGTGAACGGCGCAGGGTCCTGACCCCATCGGCCAGGAAACGGCAAATCTACCCCGTCTGCAGCACTGGTTTGCACGCAGCATATGTCAAGCAGGTGATGGGGAATCAGTTACGCTTCAGCACCGAGGCCGCGAAAGAGAAGTGCGAGAATTCGCCTTATCTGCGCCTTCCCGTCCGAGGTGGGTGAAATTCGTAGTAGCAACGCCAGTAGCGTCAAGACATCCTCAGGATGGACGCCCGACTGTATTTCGCCCCGTTTTTCGCATGCTTCTATTAATTGGTGGACCGCGCCGACCAGGGGCCAATAGGTTTCCCGCAAATCCTTTTCGGAGATTGCCGAACTCAGCGTATCGGCAACGCCGTGCTTCACCTCGCCGAACTGGACAAAGCGATCGCACCACAGTCGCAAGGCTTGGGTAATCCCCCCATAAAAAGAGTGACTTTTGAATGAGAATTTTCTCAGCGTAAGAATTGAGGAGATTCTGATGAAGAGTGATCGCTTTAGTGACGCCCAGATCATGGGTGTGATCCGCCAGGCTGAGGGCGGTGTCCCGGTTCCTGACCTGTGCCGGGAGCATGGGATTAGCAACGCCACGTTTTACCGGTGGCGCGCGAAATATGGCGGCATGGATGCTTCGATGATCAGTCAGATGAAGGCTTTGGAAGAGGAGAACCGTCGGCTGAAGCGCATGTATGCGGATTTGAGCATGCAGACGGATATCCTGAAGGAAGCCCTTGGAAAAAAATGAAGCGGCCAGCCCAGCGCCGGGAACTGGCCGCACAAGCTGTGGCGCATCATGGGGTCAGCATTGCGCTGGCCTGTCGGATTTTTGGGATATCCGAGACCTGCTTTCGCTATCGTCCGCGACTGGCAGCGGAGAATGACAGGATTGCCGATCTTCTTGTGGGACTGACCCAGGCTCACAGGAGATGGGGATTTGGTCTGTGTTTCCTGTATCTGCGCAATGTGCAGGGACATGTCTGGAATCATAAGCGGGTTTATCGGATCTATCGGGAACTGGAACTCAACCTGCGGATTAAACCCCGCAGGCGTCTTGTTCGCGAAAAGCCTGAAAAGCTGTCGGTTCCGGCCCTTCCCAACACGGTCTGGTCCATGGACTTCATGGCGGACAGGCTGATGGATGGACGCGCTTTTCGGCTCCTGAACATTCTGGATGACTTCAATCGTGAAGGACTGGCAATCGAGGTTGATTTTTCCCTGCCGGCCTGTCGGGTTGTCCGCTGCCTGGAACAGGTTATGGAGTGGCGCGGCAGGCCAGAAGCCATCCGAATGGATAATGGCCCTGAATATGTCAGTCATACGTTGGTTTCATGGGCCGAAAAACAGGGGATTACCCTGATCTATACGCAACCGGGTAATCCGCAGCAGAACGCCTATATTGAACGCTACAACAGAACTGTCCGGCAGGAATGGCTGGAGCAGTATCTGTTTGAAAGCATTCAGGACGTGCAGGAGGTCGCAACACAATGGCTCTGGACATATAACCATGACAGACCCAACATGGGGAACAGCGGGCTAACCCCCGCCCAGAAACTAAAAACAGCTGCCTGAATTCTCATTCAATGCCCCACTAAAAATGGGGGGATTACCCTTGCAGCGGCGGGTGGTTGGCGAGCAGGTCTGGGGCCAGACTCACCAACTCGTCGATTTCCTTCCGGTATACACCCACCAACAACGCCTCCCGGCTTGGAAAGTGGCGGTAGAGCGTACCGGCGCCCACCCCGGCCGCTTTTGCTATGGCATTGAGAGACACCCCCGGATCTGCGGCGAATGCATCACGCGCGATGTCAAGAATGCGGTCGCGGTTTGCCTGAGCGTCGGCGCGCAATCTTACGTCAGGATCAGCCATCATACCCCTTGATCAAACGGAGAGCTCTCCGCTAATAAATAAGCGGAGAATTGTCCATTTAATTACTCTGCAAGGACGGCCCATGCAATATGTGAAGCTCGGTCACTCCGGCCTTGAAGTATCGCCCATCTTCGTCGGTTGCATGGGCTTCGGAGACCCCGCGGTGGGTCATCCTCGCTGGTCGCTTGACGAAGAAGCCAGCCGCTCGCTGATCCGCCATGCGCTCGAAGCTGGCATCAACTTCTTCGACACCGCGAATCTCTACTCGAACGGAAACAGTGAGGAGATCGTCGGCAAGGCGCTCAGGGATTTCGTCAACCGGGACAGCGTAGTGATCGCCACCAAACTGTGCGCGCCCATGCACAACGGTCCCAATGCGTTCGGCCTGTCGCGCAAGATGATCATGACCGAGGTGGACCACAGCCTGCGACGGCTCGGCACGGATTATATTGACCTCTACCAGATTCACCGCCGCGATCAGACCACCCCCTTGGAGGAGACACTGGAAGCGCTCCACGACCTCGTAAAAGCCGGCAAGGTGCGTTATCTCGGCGCGTCTTCGATGATGGCATGGGAATTTGCCAAGGCGCTGCATCTTCAAAAGACGAACGGCTGGACGCGATTCATCTCAATGCAGGACAATTACAACCTTCTCGCCCGCGAGGAAGAACGTGAGATGCTACCGCTTTGCGCCGATGAGGGTGTACAGACCATCGTTTACAGCCCACTGGCACGCGGCCGCCTGGCGCGTCCGTGGGGAACGACCACCAGGCGAAGTGAGACCGAGCCCGCAGGCGCTGAGCAGAATGAGGCCACCGCTGCCGCCGACCATCAGATCATCGATGCGGTGAACGCCATCGCAACCGAACGCGGCGTCAGCCCGGCGGAAATCTCGCTCGCCTGGCTGCGCCGCCAACCTGTCGTCGCCGCATCCATCGTCGGAGCGCTCAAACCCAAGCACATCGACGATGCCATCGCAGCGCTCTCAATCGCCCTCACTGACGATGAAGCGAAGCGATTGGAAGCTCCTTATACGCCGCGTCGTGATGACCAGGGTACATCCGACCCGGCCGCGCTCGCCCGGATCCTGGAAACGGTAAGCGGATTTAAAAAGGACACGCCAGATCTCATCGAAAGAAAGTAACCCGAACCGCCTGTTATCATCACCATTCCCGTTTCGGTCATAAACCGTGGTCCTTCTCCGCACGCATCAGTCCGCGATTTCAAGCTGCACAAGATCGGCAATCAGTCCCGGACCTGTCGGCTCCCATCCCAATACCTGCCGCGTCAGTTCGCTGGAGGCCCGCATGTCGAAACCTGCGAACATCGCGAAGCGCCCGAAGAAAGTCGGTGCCTCATCCGGCAGGATTGATCGGACCGGCAGGTCCAGGCGACGGCCGAGCGTCTCGACGATATCGCGCATCGCCACCCCCTCTTCAGCCACCGCATGCCAGGCGGTGCCTGTCGCCCCCTTTTCAATAGCCAGTCTGTAAAGACGGGCAACATCGAGCACATGCGCCGCAGGCCAAAGATTGCTCCCATCGCCCACATAGGCGCAGGTGCCGTTCTGACGGAACGTCTCGATCAGCGGCGTGATGAGCCCCTGCTTGGCTCGGTCATGGACCTGCGGCAGACGCACCACTGAAGCGCGGATATCCTGCGAGATCAGCGCCAGCGTCGTCTGCTCGGACACGCGCGGGAATTGGAAGTCCGACGGAATAACATCCTTTTCGGTCGCCACCTGGCCAGGTGGCGCCAGTCCCGCCAGTCCTCCCGTGGCAAGAAACGGCTTGTTGGAGCCGGCAAGCGCGGACCCGATTGCCTCGATGGCGCGACGATCTGTTTCGCAGCTTGCCAGGAAGTTCGACCAGTCATGAATAAACGCCAGATGAATCACGGCATCCGAAGCCGCCGCACCCTTTTGCAGGCTGTCGAGGTCCTCAAGCGTTCCTCGCTGCACCTCAGCGCCTATGGTGGCAAGCGATTGAGCCCCCTCATCCGAACGGGCGAGGCCAAGCACCTCGTGGCCGGCGGCAATCAGCTCCTTGACGGTCGGCATACCGATAAATCCGGTGGCGCCGGTGACGAATATACGCATGAGCTAAGTCTCCCCTTTTCAGATGAAGACAAATCTCGGTCCATGCCCTATTCTGGTAAAGTAGTGACCTTATCGTATTATAAAGATTAACAGGATGAGCGAGCACCCGCACGTCGAAAAGCGGCTCGGTACCTGGCTGAAAGATCGCCGCGCGAAGCTTGATCCGGCTGCCTTCGGCCTTCCCTCGGAACGCCGCCGCACGCCAGGCCTGCGCCGTGAGGAGGTCGCTCAGCGGGCCAACATCAGTCCGACCTGGTACACCTGGCTGGAACAGGGGCGTGGTGGTGCCCCGTCAGCCGACGTGCTGGATAGGATCGCCCGCGCCCTCATGCTGACCGACGTCGAGCGCGAGCATCTGTTTCTACTCGGCCTCGGGCGCCCACCCAATGCGCGGTATCGCAAGAGCGGCACCGTCACGCCTCGTCTGCAACGTGTGCTCGACGCGTTGGACCCCAGCCCGGCGGTGATCCGGACCGCAACCTGGGATGTGCCGGCCTGGAACCGGGCGGCGACCATCATGCTGGGGGATTACGGCGCCCTGCCGCCGGCGGAACGCAACATCCTGCGGATCATCTTCCTCGACCCGCGCTCCCGCGCCATGCAGACCGACTGGGAAAGCATGGCACGCTACGTGGTGGGTGCTTTTCGGATCGAAACAGCGCGCGCCGGCGCGGCTGATGAGGTTACTCCCCTGGTGACGGAACTCTGCCGGCTCAGCCCCGAATTTCATACGATGTGGCATGAGAACAGCGTCACCGAGACACCCGTCGACATCGTCAAGCACATCGACCATCCGGTCCTCGGCTCCTTCGCCTTCGAACATTCGATATTCTCGGTCGATGGCCGGCCGGATCTGACGCTGGTCGTCTACAACCCCGCGACACCGGAGGACGCGGAAAAGCTCAGGGAAACCGTCCTGTCTCGCCGTAGCGTAGCAGGTGCGTAGCGGCTTCTGTCCGAATATTTATCGCCTGAAATACCAATTCCAGCCGGTTATCCGGGAAGACAATATCTGACACCGAAAGTAAGGTTCTTTACCGACCAGATTTCGTAATCAATCAATACAATGTTGGTGTAGTATACCAATTTACTGAAAGGCTCGATCTAATTTCGTCTGCCTGTTTATAAACCCGGAAACATGCCTCCACCCTCTCTCAGATTAACTCCCGTGATATAAGTAGCAAGCGGGCTTGAGAGAAAGACTGCCGCGTTCGCTATATCTTCCGGTGTTGCAACATGGCCAACAGAAACCTGTGCAAAAATTGGCAGAACGGCAGCCTCGATCTCGGATCATGGCGTATCTTTCTCCGCCAGCCCCGTTGGGCTGCTACCCCCCCCGAAACGGGTATCCAATGTCACACTGTGTATGGTTCACGGAGAAATGGCGTTGGCCGTGACGCCGTCAGGGGCCACCGCCTTTGCCATCGAAACCGTCATCGCGTTCATGGCAGCTTTACACGCCGAACAGGCGGGAGACGTCGGTGGGGGCGTTATTGCTGCAAGACTGGAAATGTTGATGATACGGCCCCATTTTTGCCAGCCTAATTCATCGATGCAATGGTCAAGCAGAAAACGTAAATGACCGATATCGGGCTTGATGGATCTGCCGTCTTATGACTGTTGAGAGGCGAGAACTCCCGGTCGGACTTATCGCCTCGCGGCCAAATGTCCTCGACGAAGAACGAAATCTTTCGTTCTTAAACAGTTCGACAATCAGCCCATTCAACCTGATCACGAAATCGACTGGGCGGACTGCCGAGTGTCTTGCGGAATGCAAACGCAAACGCGGATGCCGTGGAATAACCAAGAGCATGCGCGACCTCTCCAACTGGCAGGCCTGATGCCAGCATGCCAACGGCAGCCTGCATCTGCACCTGTCGGCGATAGTGACTGAAGCTCATGCCAATCTCAGCTTCAAACAACCGGGCCAGCGTCCGGTTGCTGGCCCCAGCCACATCCTGCCATTCAGATAGTGACCGGCCATCCGCCGGAGAGGCCATCAGCGCGTCCGTGACACGCCGCAGTCGTGTATCCGAAGGACGCGGTACACCCAGAGGTTCGGAGTGTGCTGATGCGATCTGGTCCAGCAGCACTGCCACCATGCGCGACGCCGGTGAAGGAACAGGATAATCTGACGGGCAGCGGGCCGCGGCATCAATCAGTGCCCGCAACAGCGTTGTAAGGGCGATGATGCGACAGGCTGGCAGAAAATCCTGACACATCTGCGGTGCGATCAGCACGGCACGCAGCCTGCTTTCCTTGGGGCTGTGAACGGCATGCACCACACCCGGTGGCAGCAGGAGCGCCCGACCGGGCGGTACCAGCCACTGGTTATCTTCCGTCGTGACGCGGATTACGCCACGCGTGGTCGCCAGAAGTTGCCCGAGATCAGCGTGACAATGCGGTTCGACATGCTCTGCTTCCACATGATGCTCCGCATGCACGCGCACTGGACGTAGCTCTGTGGGCGGTGTGCGATCAGCAAGACTGCTGGCCTGCAGGGATCGGGATTGCTTCATCTGGCATATTTTCGACAGTTTATGGCATCCTGTCGAGCGCGGGGTAAAAATCCAGCCTGTATAGCAGGGGGCATGACACGTTCCGCGAAAACGCTTCTGCCCTGGCTGATGATCTTCGGTGCTGGTATCTGCCTGCGTACCGGAATCGCGTCCCTCTCTCCCATCCTCGACCGGATCGAACGAACTCTTGCCATCTCCAACGCCGAACTGGGCTTGCTGACCACGCTTCCAGTCCTGTGCATGGGCGGTCTCTCTCCGCTCGGGCATATGCTGGAACGGCGACTTGGCCTGAAACGCTCCATGATAATGGCATTGGCGCTTCTGACGATCGTCCTGCTCCTTCGCCTCGATGGTGGCAGCTATGGACTGCTGCTTTTCACGGCCGTCGGGGTAGGCGTGGGCGACGCAATCATCCGACCGTTGCTGTCGGGTTTTATAAAGGGTGAGTTTGCCTCCCGCGCGCCTGCGGCCATGAGCGTCTATGCTGCCAGCATGGGCGTGGGATCGTCCGTCGCCGCTTTCGGAACGCCCCGCATCAGTGACGCCACCGGGAACTGGCCGCTGGGTCTGGCTTTCTGGGCGCTTCCCACGGCACTTGCCGGGTTTTGCTGGATACTATGGCGTGAGGATATTGCTGCGCCTGCGCGCGCCGCGTCACAGCCCTCTCTTACGATCAGCCGGAACGGCATTTTGGGATTGACGCTGTTCTTCGGTCTTCAGGCCGGGATCAATTACGTCGCAATAGCGTGGCTGCCGTCCCTGTATGGTGCCCTGGGCTATTCTGACCATACGGCAGGGCTTCTTGTCGCCACCATGATGCTGTCCCAGACGGGCATCAGTTTTGGCATGCATGTCGTCATGCGCGTCCTGAAACTCACGACTATCAAGGCTGCCCTGGTTTTTTCCGGCTTCGCCATTCTGGGTACGCTCAGCCTGCTGCTCGCAAAGCCGGTGCCATGGCTGGCACCTTTGATGATCGGGGTTGCGACAGGAGGTCTGTTCCCGATAGCGCTCCTCCAGCCTCTGGATTTCGCGCACGGCAGATCAGAGGCGACACGATTGGCCGGGCTAACCCAGACGGGCGGCTATCTGCTTGGCGGTATCCTACCATGGATTACAGGTCTGCTGATCGATCATCTCGGCGTTGCCCCAGCACTCCTGACGTCGCTGGTTGGGAGTGCTGGCCTGCTTGCTGTGGTTACGGTGGCGATCGAGCGCACATATCAGAAATGACATAGCCTGCCACGAATGTCTGCTTTCCGGTCCATTCTGGAATGATCTGAATGTCCTAGCAGCCTGTCGGGTTGGGCATTTTGCGGCTGATAACGCCGAGGCTGACCCGGCTTATGCCGCCTGAAGCCGCGCCATTCTTTTGCAGTTGTATGCGAGAGCGACGAGTGTCCATTCGGTCGTGACTTTTGCAAGGCCACGCAGACTGAATCTTCTGAAGCCCATGATGCTTTTGATAATTCCAAAGACCGGTTCAACGGTCTGTTTTCGTAGTCTGTAAACATCTCCGGCTTTTGTGGTTTCCAGTTTTTTCTTCATGGCGAGCCGCCAGGGTTCGGTTATCCGGCGTGGCTCCTTTGCTTCGGGATGGGGTCGGAAGTCGTAAGGTCTGCGGGCACAGGGCCGTCCAATGGCGACCAGCGGATCAATGCCCTTTTCCTGCAGTTTCCGGACCGCCTGTCCGCTGGCGTAACCGGTGTCGGCAAGCACCTTCTCCGGGAGACCGATTGTGTCTTCCATCGACAGCACCGTGTCGGCAAAGGATGGCGCATCCGCTGACGTGGCGACAACGCCGGTTGTCACGATCAGCTGGCTGCCTTCGGCGCAGACTACGGCCTGGGCATTGTAAGCCTGCCGGAACTCGTGGGCATCCGAACGCCGCATGAGGCGGCTGTCGGGATCGGTCAGGCTGATCTGCCGGTCGGGTGGTGGTTCATCGTCGGGCGGTTTGGGCGCCCTGCCACGACGCCCTGTTTTTGCGTCATACACCGCCTTCTTCTTCTCGTATGCCGGTCGCGCCGCCTCGGCCTGCGCCTTCGCATCTGCTTCCAGCCGGGCGCAGGCTTCGTCCAACTTCGCTTTCAGCGCTTCCCGGCGGGCAAGTTCTTCCGGCAATGCCTGCGGATCACTGTCTGTGGCATCTGCGTGCTCCGCCTGGTCCATCAGTTTCGCGATATCCACCGCCAGCTGTTCGCGCAGCGCCCTGATCCGGTCGTAGCGCACCGAACGGTATTTCGAAGCGTCGGCATCGATTTTCGTGCCGTCGATCGACACAACGCCCAGACGCAGCAGGCCTGTCTCGCGCGCCAGAAGCAGGACCTGTGCAAATGCAGCTTCAATGGCGCCCCTGTTCGTCCGGCGGAAGGTCGCAATCGTATCATGATCCGGATGCAGGTTCGCCGCCACGAAGCGCACCCCGATGTCGCGATATGTCGCCCGCTCGATCCGGCGTGAGGAAAACAACCCGTTCGCATAGCTGAAGATCAGAAGGGCCAGCATCAGGCGCGGATGATACTGCGCCTTGCCTCCCGTGCGCACTGGCACGCAGAACGCACTCATCGGAACCCGCTCAACGGCTGCGACAATGAAATGCGCCATATCGTCAGCAGGAAGCCACGACTTCAGATCAGGCTGCTAGATGAGGCGGAAGCGGACATAGCTCTGGATGCATAAGCTTTACGCTTTATGAGGGTAGGGGGCATTTATTCAGTAAGAGGTCATGCGTGTGCCGAAAAAAGTTCATTAAAACAGCCTATTAATCCCGCTTTGCTCTCAACTTGCGGTTGCCGCAAGCTGAGAAGCAATCCTGCCCCCGCAACCAACGATACTTGCGATGCCAACGTATCACTAACCCCAGTCTGGAAACGGGCTGGGGTTTTCGTTTGTCCGCCCGACGCCACCGTCAGGATGCCTGCGAGATCGCTCCGGACGTCGATCTGGAGGCCCTTGTCGGACGAGGTGAGGAATCAGCGAGCGGATCACATCGGCCGCCTCCTGGCGCTTCTCGTCCAGTTCCGAATGCAGCATGTCGTGTATCGCAGGTGCCTTTGTTGCGTGCTGTCGAGCAGCCGAGCAATGCACCGGAGATCATGGAATAGCCGCCACCACAGCAGCCGCATTTGCTCAGGCCGGAGAACAGATAACGGGGACGGCGTTTCTCGCGGAAATGATCGGGCGAGGATGTGTCGCGTGTGTCGCGGCTGGCGCTGACGCTGGCTTGTCGCGTCTTGACCGCGTCCCACAGCTCCTGATCGACGATTCGCAATTCCGGCACCTCCTGGATCCACCCATTCGGATTCCGGATTGGGACGGGCCTGGCATTTGCCGGTATCAGGATCTTTGATGAAACGCTGCCGGTTCCACACCAGCCTGCCCACGTACATCTCGTTGTTGAGGATACCGGTGCTGCGCGTCCGGTTGCCATTGATGGTCGAGAAGCCCCAGGCGCCGGTTATTCCTTCAAAGAAAAACTGTATCCATCCACGAAACATCCATTTCTCAATTTATAAAAATCAAAACATCATCGAACGTTTTTTCGCCAGACTGAAGCAGTTCAGAGACATCGCAACACGCTATGACAAGTTGAAATCAACTTTCCTCGCGGCCGTTCAACTCGTCGCAACTGTCATCGGAATTAACTGACGACACGGCCTGGTTCGGACATAAGTTCAAGAAAGCACGGGTAACTTTCAGGATGGGTCATTTGGTGCCAGCGTTCATAATACCCCCGCCATGCCCTTGGTGCTTCTTCAGCACGCAACGAGGGAATAAAGCGCGTGAAAATAAGTCCTGTCCTTATGCCACCGTGCAATGGAGACCACATAGGGCAGAATGCGGGCCATCCAGGGCGCATACCAAGGCGTTTTTTCATGAAACATGTTCTGTATATCAACGCAAATATGAAGCCATTGGCCATACTGAAGATTCATGAGGACGAAACCTTAGATGTGTTTTCTTAACAGGTCATGCGTAGGTGGTATTGTACTTTCCATGAGCACACTCTGTTTTCATGATCTCTAGGCACTGTTTCAAAAGATTCTTTGGGAAATAAAAGGGTTTTTCGAAAAAAATATCGGAGGATCCCCGCTGTAAAAATATCATTCAGGAGTTATTATGTTTCAGTTGATTCCCCTGAAATCGTATCCTCAATCAGGCAGCCCGCTGCTGCGGGTCCGGCAATGTGACATACAGGGATAGATCGGCGACAGGCACAGGGCGTATGGCAGCCGTTACAATGGGTATCCGGGTTTTTCCCATTTGCGAGGATAATGGTATCGGGAGGTCATGGGTTGCGCCATCATATGTGAAGCAGGCCGGAAAATCCTTTTTCTTGCTGGCACCGGTCGGTCGTCAATTAACAGTCATCATCGTGTCAGACTACCCATGAATTTTCATCCTTTCCCGGAGGAACTCATATAGAGAAAGCCCAGATAAAAATTAGAAATTTCATGTGTTGCTGCTTTCGTTAATGGCATATCAAACATACATGAAGCCGACCGGGTGATATTGCAGGGGTATGTTCCTGCATGATGAGATTCGATGCCAATGTCAGGACCCACATTCAACCTCATGGTACGTAGGTCTGTATTTGGACGTTCTGATCTGTATTAAAAGTATTTAGATTCAAAAAATCATTTAATTTTTATAGTTAATAAAATAAATTTGGCGAAATCTGTTACATAATTTCTTTTTCAAATAATTATAATTTTTTCTGAATTCCTGGAACCTCGATCAATGCAGGTGGTTTGTCGTAGGACGGCTACATAAACCGCCGTCTCGCATCAGTAAAAGGAACGGAAAAAATGGCCAATCAAGGCGGCAGCCATGAACAGCACGTCAAGGCTGGTGAACAGAGCCATAAAAACACAGGCTCGTCGCACAGCGCGAACAGTGAGGGTACGCATGGTACCGGCACCCGCGGCGGCACGCATGAACAGCATGTCAAGGCCGGCGAACAGAGCCACAAGAATACCGGCACGTCGCATGCCGGGAAAGGCGAGGGCGAACACAGCACCGGCACCCGCGGCGGCACACATGAACAGCATGTCAAGGCCGGCCAGCAGAGCCACAAGAATACCTGACATCATGCTGGATACCGGGGACGTCAGCAATCTGCTGCCGTCCCCCGGAAACTGAATGCTCCGGTCACCGCATCGACTGCCCTGCGCCGATCCGGCGAATGGCATCTTTTCGAGAATGGAGAAAATCAATGGGCCTGTTTTCAAAACCGATCAAAACCCTTGATGACCTGTTCGTGCATACCCTTCAGGATATCTATTATGCCGAAAACCAGATCGTCAGGACCCTGCCCACCATGGCAGAAGAGGCCACCGAACCGGAACTGAAGGCCGCGTTCCAGCACCACCTGACGGAAACACAGGAACATGTACGCAGGCTTGAGCAGGTGTTCCAGATGCATGGCCAACCCGTTAAGGGCGTGACCTGTCAGGCAATGGATGGCATCCTTTCCGAGACGAAGGACATCATCAGCGACTGCGATGACCCTGAGGTCCGTGATGCCGCCATTCTCTCGGCAGCGCAGGCGGTCGAGCATTATGAAATCACCCGTTACGGAAGCCTCATCGCCTATGCCCGGCAACTTGGCCGTAGCGACTGTGCGACTGTTCTGGAACAGACGCTTGAGGAAGAAAAATCCGCCGACCAGAAACTGACGCGCATCGCCGGGATGAGTGTAAACCAGCATGCCGCAGCCTGAGGCCGGATATGGATGGGATGGCGCATGCTGACCTGTCTGGACGATAGGGAGAGACCAGGTCCCGGTTGCCTCATGACATTCACCACCTGACGTCAAACGTCCTGACCACACAATAATCCCTGTGCACTGAGATACCGATTGTTCATCTTCCGCATGAACAACCGGTTCTCTGCGTTGTCTTTACAAAACTGTCGTGCCAGCAACCCCTGCGAATTCTCGACGTTGGCCCGATGAATCCGGCGGGAGGTCCCTGAAAATGAATGTCAGCGAATTCTTATGGAAACGCCTTCAGGAATGGGGCCTCAGACGCGCTTACGGTTATCCGGGCGATGGGGCAGGCGGAATAGACGTGGCCCTGCAACGCGAAGTGGATGCAGGCCATATCGAATATGTGCAGGTACGGCATGAGGAAATGGCCGCGTTCATGGCCACGGCCCATGCCAAGTTTACCGGGCAGGTGGGGCTGTGTTTCGCAACATCGGGCCCCGGCGCCACCCACCTGCTGAACGGGCTTTATGATGCCAGGCTTGATCATGTTGGTGTCGTGGCGATCATGGGCCAGCAGGCCCGTACGGCGATTGGCACGAATTACCAGCAGGAAGTGGATCTGCAATCATTATGCAAGGACGTGGCATGCGAATACATCGTAACCGTGACCGAACCATCGCAGATGCGCCATGCGCTGGACCGGGCCGTGCGGATCGCGCGCGACAAACGTGCGCCGACCGTCGTGATCGTGCCCAATGACCTGCAGGAACTGCCGTATAAAGACCCGCCAATGGCGCATGGTTCGACCCATACGGGCATCGGCACGACAGTTGGCAGCAAGGTGCCCGAGGAGGCAGGCCTGCGTGCCGCGGCCGAAATACTCAATGCCGGCAAAAAGGTTGCGATCCTTGCCGGCGCAGGTGCGCTGGAGGCAACGGACCAGTTGCTCCAGATCGCGGAAATCCTTGGGGCGGGAATTGCCAAGGCGCTGCTGGGCAAGGCCGCCGTACCTGATGAACTCCCCTTCGTTACCGGTTCGATCGGCCTGCTGGGCACGAAGCCGTCATGGGTCCTGATGAAGGAATGCGACACGTTCCTGATGGTGGGATCATCATTTCCCTATAGCGAGTTCCTGCCAAGGCCGGGGCAGGCGCGTGGCGTGCAGATCGACATAAACGGCGCCAACCTGTCCCTGAGTTACCCGATGGAGGTCAACCTGCAGGGCGATAGTGCTGCGACCTTGCGCGCCCTGATCCCGCTGCTTCATCACAACAGTGACCGCTCATGGCGCGTCCATATCGAAAAGGAAGTGGCCCAGTGGTGGAAAGTGCTGGAAGCCCGCGCCATGACCGGTGCCCGGCCGCTTAACCCGCAACGCGTATTCTGGGAACTGTCACCCCGCCTGCCGGAAAATGCCATCATCACCGCTGATTCCGGCTCCGTCGCCAACTGGTATGCGCGTGACCTGAAAATGCGGCGTGGCATGAAGGCATCGCTTTCAGGTGGTCTGGCCTCCATCGGGGCGGGGACGCCTTATGCCATGGCGGCCAAGATGGCCTATCCCGAACGCACGGTCATTGCCTGCATGGGCGACGGGGCCATGCAGATGAACGGCCTGAACGTCATGATCACGATTTCCAAATACTGGAAGCAGTGGTCCAATCCCCGGCTGATCGTACTTGTGCTGAATAACCAGGACCTCAATCAGGTCACGTGGGAGGAGCGCATCCAGCTTGGCAGGGGCAAGACGGAATCAACCCAGTCCATTCCGGACTTTCCCTATCATCGCTATGCCGAACTGCTGGGGCTGAAGGGGATTTATGTTGATGACCCCGCACACGTCGCCACCGCATGGGAAGAAGCCCTGGGCGCCGACCGCCCTGTCATCCTTGAAGCCCGCACCGACCCCAACGTGCCGCCATTGCCGCCGCATATCACCCTGCAGCAGGCCAAGGCCTTCCTGACATCGCTCCCCACGGAACCGGAGCGGGCCAGTGTCATACTGGGTTCGGCAAAGGAAATGCTGGCGTCCCTGCTGCCAGCAGGAAAATCGTAAGGCGCCCGGGTTTACAGATCGACGGAAGTTGACGGCACACTGGCATGCGATGCGGTGGTATGGGACCTGAAGGCAAGATTGCTGGACCTGCCGCTGGCGATCCTGCTGGGCGCGGGATCAAGCATGGAACCTGTCACCACGGGTAACTGACCGATTGCCGTAATTGGACCGGACAGAACAGGTAACGGAAATCAGGCGTTGGGAACACGTTAAATTGCGAGGGAAGTTCAATACCCTGTGTGTATTGTCTTGACGTAAGAAGCAGATGTTCTCTATTACTTTGGAATACAGGGAGATGGGGTTCCTCCTTATAATCGCCATTTTGGCTGATGACTCCTGGCATAACGCGTGAAGCGCAAGCCGGAGGTATATCCAATGACAGCCCTTGTTTTTCCGCCAGCATTATCACCGCATGGTGCATCACGTCTGGTTCTGGTCCGCCATGGCGAGGTACCGGGCATCAAACCGCCCAGTTTCCGGGGGACGCAGGATCTTCCCCTGACGGATCGCGGCCGGGAGCAGGCCGCCGTGACAGCGCATTACCTGGCTTCGGCGCCTGATGTCAAAGTCGTTGCGTCCAGTCCCCTGTCACGCTGTGTCGAGACTGCCAGGGCCATTGCCGATCATCATGGTGAGACTGTCTTCCCCATGGCTGGCTTGACGGATTTCAATTATGGCGACTGGCAGGGCCATTCCCACAAGGACATCGCTGCGGCATATCCTCAGGATTACGACGCATGGATGCAGACACCTGATCTCGCGCGCATCCCCAATGGTGACACGCTTGAAACCGTTGCCCGACGTGCCGTAGGGGCTGCGCATGAAGCCCTTGCGCAGGCAGAAAACGGAACGGCCATTGTCGTAACACATGACAGCGTCATCAGGACATTGATACTCGCTATCTTACGCCTTCCTTTGCGCAATTACTGGAAATTCACGTCAGACCCCTGCGGTGTCAGCATCTTTACGCCGCGCTACGGTGAATGGTCCGTGGAACGTATCAACGAAAGTATCCACATCCGTAAGTAATTCCCCGGTTCTCCTGAACATCCCTGGACACGCAAAGGGTCTGCCATGGACGGGCAACTGAATGTGCGGCGGGTTCTCCTTGATGTTGACCTGTCCATGCGCGGCCCAACGCTGACTGCCGTTGCCGCGGCGATCCAGTCATCCCCCGGTGTGGCGGCCTGCAGCATTACCGTGACCGAAATCGACACGGAAACTATCGGAACGGATGTTACGATCGAGGGGGAGAACATGGATTACGAAAGTATTGTGGAGGCAATCGAAAAAACAGGGGCCGTGGTCCACAGTCTTGACCATCTTGCCACGGGCGACAGGCTTATCGAAAGTGTGCCACGACGCCGATGAGATCCGGCCAGCCCCTGCGATGGTTCCATGAAGTCGAGAACCGGCTTGATATTGTAGCGGGAACCGTGGACGGGATCCTGAATGCCATGACGCTGGCATCACGCAGTTTCCTCGGTCATGGGCACGTCATAACGTACACGCTGGCATTTCGGGTGGGGATGGCCGCAGGGCTGACGACGCTGTTCGTATTTTTTGTTGCCCACTATGCACAGGAACGAACCGCACTTGTCGGTATTGAAAGGGAACTGAACCTGCGTCCAAGCAGGCATATGTCTGCCACGGCTTTGGGGCGGAAAGCGCTCGTCAATTCCGTGCTAGGTGCGGTGCTTGCGGCCGTCTGTGGACTGGCGGGGTCAATGACACCGCTTCTTCTGGCCATGATACTTCCCGGTCCTTCATGGCTGGGCCTTCTGGCGACGCTCGCGCTGCTGGCGCTTATGGGCGTCGCCCTGGCCGGAACGGTTCACGGGTCCCGCGTTGCGTGGGGCGTGGCCCTGTTCGTTGGGGGCGGCGTGCTGGCCTATATCGGTCTTGAACTTGGTCTTGTTCAGTAAAACCGCCCCGGATTGCCGTCATGAATATCCGCGCAGAAGGAGGACGTTTATTTCTGCGGAAGATCTGAATCATGCATGGGGGAGGCGTGGATGCTGGCAGAATGTCCGTTGACAGCTTCGGCGGATACATAGCCAAGGGCCGTGGCACCAAGACACAGCACCACAGACAGGGTGACATTGAGCAGGGCACGAACCAGGGCGCCATCCCGGGCGAGGTCGATGGTCTGGAGGCTGAAAGACGAAAATGTCGTGTAACCGCCGCAGAGTCCTGCCATGACGATCAACCGGGTTTCGTTTGACGCCGGAAAGCGGGCATGGGCGGCCGTCAGGGCGCTGAAAAAGGCAATGGCGAAAGAACCGGTTATGTTGATCAGGATTGTACCCCAGGGTAACCGCTGGCTCCATGACAGTGTCAGGATACCTGCGTAATAACGGAGCAATGTCCCCATCGCGCCCGCGACAGCGATCCACAGCGGGGTAAGGACGCCAGACATCATCGAAAACTATCCTTCATGCCTGCATGCATGTGCGCGCACCGCAGGCGTTCTGTTCAATATTCAGTGGTGGGTCAGGATGGGAAGGGTGGCGTGGGTGAAAAGGTCCTGTGTCGGGCCACCGAACAGCCATTCAAGGAAATGCGGTCGGGTATAGGCCCCCATGATGAGGAGATCGGCATTCGCGGCCAGTGCATGGGTGCGGATCTGTTCCCCGACATCACCGTCGATCCTGAAGCGGTCAACAATGATCTGTACGCCCCGCCTGCCAAGGGTGCTGGCGAAAGCCGGCAACCGGGTTTCGTTGCCATCGTGTTCACCGATAATGAGCGTCACGCGCTCGGCGGTTTCCAGCAGCGGCATGGCGGCCGATTATGGCGTTGTCGAGCGCGTGCGAGGGATGCCATCCGATCACCGGCCTGTGCCCGACGGAGGCATAGTCCTGCAATGGTGCAACAATCAGGGTGGCCTCGGCGTCATAGAGGATGCCCGCAAAGGCATCCACCACATAGGCCGGATCGCCTGCCCGGGGGCGGCCGTGAATGACAAAATCGGCGCTGCGTGCTTCCTGCGCCGCGATCTTGCGGACATCTCCCGCGATTTCGACCCACTGTCTGTCTGGCTGAGGGTGCGCGCCGGATGAGGCCGACCTTATCCAGGCGGAGGCTATTTCACGCAGCCTGTCAGCACGTTCCGTCACCTCGCGCGCAAAGCGCTGCTGTTCCTCGGTGGTGGGCATCCCTTCGTCGGGCGTCTGGAATGCAGGATTGTCCGCGAGGCGCGGATGCAGGATGCGAATCTGATCCGCACACAGCCGCTCGGCCAGCGCCCCGGCGGTCCCGAGTGTGAAAAGCGCGGTATCAGGTCGATCCAGAACAACCAGAAGGCGCATGACGTCATTCTCCCCCAAACGGTCAGTCACGGAGCCATATGGTAAGGAGGAAAGACGTCGGACGGCTTCCCCCCATGCAGGCCCGCAGGGTAGGAATCATTAGCCTCCACCAGGGAAGCGGTTCGACCGCCATGTAGAGATCAGGCAGAATCCATTGCCATAACCAGTATCACCCGTGAACGATGGTGCCTGTCAAGTGTTGGAAACGATATCGTCGCGGGAACCGGCATGATCGTCGTGACATGTCCATTGACCGCGCGGGGAGATGGAGTTCCTCCCATAACCGCCCTCAGGGCTGATGACTCCTGCCCATGCGACATATGTTGTCGCGGCAGGAGAGCCATATCCTTCCGCGACCATCGGGATGGAAGGGTATGATGATGGTTTCCGATAATGCTTTCCGCATCCACGGCATCGACGCGCTTGAAATCCTTGATTCCCGGGGCAATCCAACCATTCGTGTGATGCTGGTGCTCAATAGCGGAACAGTGGCGGTTGCATCCGTTCCGTCCGGCGCGTCCACAGGGCAGTTCGAAGCCCACGAACTGCGTGATGGACCGCAACCGGATTCTGCGCCATCAACACAGGGCCACGCCCGTTATGGCGGCAGGGGCGTATGCCGGGCGGTTGCCAATGTCCGTGATGTGATCGCGCCTTTGCTGATCGGACAGGATGTGCGACGGCAGGCTGCCATCGACCGGATCATGCTGGAACGCGACGGAACCGGAAACAAGGCAGGGCTGGGTGCAAACGCGATCCTCGGCGTATCGATGGCCGTGGCGCGGGCGGCGGCCGCCGCTGCGGGCATTTCCCTATATGCCAGCCTCGGTGGAAGCGGCGCCCGCAGGCTGCCGGTCCCCATGATGAACGTGCTGAATGGCGGCCTGCACGCTGCCAACGGGCTGGAATTCCAGGAATTCATGATCGTGCCGCACGGTGCCCCGACCTTTTCGGAAGCCCTGCGCTATGGGAGCGAGACTTTCCATGCGCTTCGTTCCCTCCTTCATGAACGGGGTCATGTTACCTCGGTCGGTGACGAAGGTGGCTTTGCACCAAAACTGGCAGACAACGAAACAGCCTGCGCCCTGATTGTCGAAGCGATCGAAAGGGCAGGGTATCGTCCCGGTCCCGATATCGCCATTGCGCTGGATCCGGCGGCCTCATCTTTTGGCCATGAGGGCGCTTATCGCCTGAAGGTAAACGGCACGCCCGTCACGCGCACTTCCGATGAAATGACTGCACTTTATGCGGAATGGATCGACCGCTATCCCATTGTTTCACTGGAAGACGGGCTTGCCGAGGATGACTGGGCCGGCTTTGCGGGGCAGACTGCAAAACTCGGCGGACGTTTACAGATTGTTGGTGACGACATCTTCGTTACCAATCCCGCGTTTATTGAGCGTGGCATCCGTGAAAAGACGGCCAATGCCGTGCTGATCAAGTTGAACCAGATCGGCACGGTGACGGAGACCATTGCTGCTGTTGACGCGGCAAGGCGCGCGGGGTGGGCCTATATCGTGTCTCATCGTTCTGGTGAGACGGAAGATACCTTCATCGCAGACTTTGCTGTCGCGATGGGCGGGGGACAGATCAAGACCGGTTCGCTTTGCCGAAGCGAGCGGATCGCGAAATATAACCGCCTGCTGGAGATCGAGCATGAACTCGGCAGCGAAGCGGAGTTTATATCTCCCTTCTTTCATGAGGGCTTGCGACAATAGCAACCGGATAACATCGTGATCAGGACATCGAATTGACGAAAATCCTGCCGGAGGGAACGCGTCCAATCCGGTAAAGGTGCCGTACATTCCCGCTGTCGGCAACGTTATCGTAAAGCCGATATGGACAAGGACATTTCCGCGTGGCGACATTGCGGGAACTGAACGCATGACAGGGCAGGCGGAGAGACCAGACTCCACCTGCGGACGCCAAACGTCACATCGTTATGATGCGATCCTCATTTTGTAATGAACGCGAGGATATCTGCATTGATGACGTCTGCATGTGTCGTGTGCATGCCGTGCGGATAGCCGGGATAGATCTTCAGCGTACTGTTCCGAAGCAGCCTGTCCTGAAGGACCGCCGCGTTCCTGTATGGTACGACCTGATCATCATCGCCCTGCAGCACAAGCACCGGCACTGTGATGGCTTTCAGGTCGTCCGTCTGATCCGTTTCGGAGAATGCCTTGATGCCTTCATAATGCGCCCTGGCGCTGCCCATCATGCCCTGACGCCACCAGTTGCGGATCGTGCCGTCCGAAACTTCTGCTCCCGGGCGGTTGAAGCCGTAGAACGGTCCGCTGGCTACATCGACAAAGAACTGCGCGCGATTGGCCGCAAGCCCCGCACGCAGTCCGTTCAGGACGGCGATCGGTGCGCCGTCGGGACTGCGGTCCGTCTGAACCATCAGGGGCGGCACGGAACTGATGAGCACGGCCCTGGCAACACGTCCCTGGGGCTGACCATATTTCGCGACATAGCGGGCAACCTGGCCCCCGCCGGTCGAATGTCCGACATGGATGGCGTTTTTCAGGTCAAGATGTTCGACAACGGCCGATGTATCCGCCGCATAATGATCCATGTCGTGCCCGTCGCTCACCTGTGCCGAGCGACCATGACCGCGACGGTCATGCGCGATCACGCGAAACCCCTTGCTCAGGAAAAACAGCATCTGCGTGTCCCAGTCATCAGCGCTGAGCGGCCAGCCATGATGGAAGACGATCGGCTGGGCACCCTTCGGTCCCCAGTCCTTGTAGAAGATCTCTACGCCGTCAGATGTCGTGACGAATGACATGATACGCCTCCTTGCCGATCAATAACGGGATACTGGTCAGAGCCTAACGTTGAAGGTAGCTTCAAGGTCAAGCATGCGTTCATGACCGGGGGTAAATCATGAAAATTGGAGAACTGGCACGGCTAAGTGGCCTGACACCGTCGAGGATCCGGTTCTATGAGCGCATCGGCCTGCTGAAAACGGTTGACCGTCGGCCCAACGGATACCGGTCCTATCCGCAGCAGGCCGTGATGATCCTGGGGCTTATCACAACGGCGCAGCGGGCCGGGTTTACACTGGATGAAATCCGCACCCTGCTGCCCCCTGACCTGAAACACTGGGATCATGCTACATTGATGGATGCCCTGACACGCAAGATTGCGGATATCGAGGCCCTGCAGGTGCGTCTGGCCCAGAGCAGGGCGCATCTGCTTCGCCTGATCGAGGATATTCAGGCGCGTCCCGACGATATGGACTGTGCGGCCAATGCGCATCGTGTCCTGACGAATATGCTTGCGGAACATCCCGAATCCCTCGATGTCACGTCGGACGATATCCGCCTTCTGGATGCGGCGGACCGCCGCCAGTCGGTCAGCCCGGGGCGCCGCAAAAAGACGGCCTCCCGTTAAGACCCCTTCAGAAGCGCCACGACTTTCCTTGCGGTCGCTCTGGCGGAAAAGGGGTTCTGTCCCGTCACCAGTTTCCCATCCTTCACGACATGGGACATGAACGGAAGCGGCGCTTTTTCATAGATCGCGCCCCGTGCCTTCATCTGTGCTTCCGCATTGTAGGGGATTTCGCGCGCGACACCTGCCAGCCTTTCCTCGGTCCATGAAAATCCGGTGATTTTCCGACCACGGACCAGAAACGAACCATCGGCAAGCCGGGTGTTCAGCAGTCCGCAATATCCATGACAGACAGCGGAGACCACGCCGCCTTTTTCCCATAGCGCGCGGGTGATGGACTGAAGACCCTTATTGTCTGGAAAATCCCACATCACGCCATGACCGCCGGTGAAGTAGATCGCATCATAATCGCCCGGATTGATGTCTGCGGGGGAGGGCGTTGAAGAGAGCAGGGCCATTTTTGCCGGATCGGCCAGCCAGGCTTTGGCGGAGGCATCGCGCATCGGCCATTTCAATGAGCGCGGATCAAGCGGAACCCTGCCGCCTTTTGGGCTGACAATGCGTTGTTCATGACCGCTGGCGGCAAATACGTCCCAAGCATGGGTCAGTTCCGACAGCCATAATCCGGTCGGATGCGCGGAATTGCCGAAATGAGCGGTGTTGGTGACAACGTGAAGGATATGACGGTTCATGGCTGGCCCCTCCCATGCGGCAATGTCTCCGACCATCATCCTGTAACGTTCAAGCCCGGTTGAAGGTCAATCTGTGGTTTGACATTAAATCTGACTTCAAGGTTAACGGTGTATGGGCAAACCTACCTGACATTATGGAGGCAGCCTCACATGCAGACAATTCTGGGCGCAAATGGTCAGATCGCCACGGAACTGGCGCGGACATTGCATCTGCATCATGCGGGGGAGTTGCGGCTTGTGAGCCGTAATCCCCGCAAGGTCAACGAAGACGACACGCTTATGGCGGCGAACCTGCTGGATGCAGGTCAGACAACAGACGCGGTGAAAGGCAGCCGGATCGTCTATTTCACAGCCGGCCTTCCCCCTGACAGCAAACTCTGGGAAGAGCAGTTTCCGGTCATGCTGAAAAATGCCCTGCAGGCGTGTCGGGCAGCGGGGGCCAGCTTTGCCTATTTCGACAATACCTACATGTATCCGCAGAACAGCCAGATCCAGACGGAGGAAACGCGCTTTGCCGCGGTTGGCCGGAAAGGACGGGTGCGCGCGGCAATGGCGTCCATGGTGCTGGAAGAAATGGCACGCGGCGACATTCCCGTGCTCATCGCCCGCGCACCGGAATTCTACGGCCCGGGGAAAACGCAGAGCTTCACCAATGCGCTGATCATTGACAGGCTGAAAGCAGGGAGAAGGCCCTTGGTCCCGGTCCGTGACGACACCCACCGGACCCTCATCTGGACGCCGGATGCGAGCCGTGCGCTGGCAAAGCTGGGCAATACACCGGAAGCTTTCGGACAGACCTGGCATCTGCCGTGCTGTGATGATCGGCCGACCTATAAGACATTTGTCACCATGGCGAGCAGGATTTTCGGACGAGCGCCTTCTTATTCGGTCATTGGAAAATGGCCATTGATCATTGCAGGAATTTTTTCAAAAAAGGTGCGGGAGATCAGGGAATTGCTGCCCCGTTACGAGCAGGACAATCTCTTTGACTCAACCAAATTCAAACGTCATTTCCCCGAATTTTCCGTGACGACATATGAAGAAGGTCTTGAACTGATCAGGAAGGAATAAAGCAGCGAGAGGTGCTGCAGGCAAACGCGCTTTTCGGAGGGAAGAATGGAAAACGACGCTCTGGGCACCTTCGACGTGACACTCTCGCCGGTCAGCGATGGTGATGGCCCGATTGACACGATGGCGATCAACAAAACATTTTACGGCAACCTGCAAGGCAGCAGTGTAGGGACGATGCTGGTATTCCGTAGTGAGATCACGGGTTCGGCCGGCTATGTCGCAATGGAACGTGTAACTGCCCGCCTTCCTGACAGCAGGTGGTGCCAAAACACTGACGGTCGTTGTCGTGCCGGACTTCGCTACAGAGGATTTATCAGGGCTGACGGGGGCAATGGACATAATCGTATCGCCTGGGCGACATGAGTATCAGTTCCACTACAAACTTCCGGATGAGGTGAGGGCGGCAGCCATTTCGGAGAGTTTGGCGACCGTGTTCATGTTCCGCGCTGTTCCCTGTTTTTCGCAGGGTATGCGGAGCCTTGTTGCCGCCATTCCGTCCGGATAGAACACGAACAGTTCACGTTTCCCGGATCGTACCTGTTCGTTCCTGATCCCGGTCGCGCCCTCAAGCGGGTCAGTCGGAACCGTGCCATCCACAAACAGCGTCATGACACGATGGGCGGGCATGTCCGGAAATGGATTGCGCGCGAGGGTTTCGGCAAGTTCGCTTGCGGTGCGGACAATCACGCCAACTCTCTTGCCGGTATGGACCTGTAGCTGATCCATAAGCGCCGTCCGGACCTCGTCTTCGGACCTGTCGCTTTCGAAAACGACGTTCCCGCTGGCAATGTAGGTCTTCACTTTCCGCAGGCCTGCTGCCTTGCAGATCTGTGCCAGTGTTGTCATCGGCAATCTACCGGTGCCCCCGACATTGACTGCACGAAGCAGCGCTACATATGCGGTCAACTTACGCTCCCATCCGGCAATGCCTCGGTTCCGGTCAGCTTACCACCACGATGCTCCCGTTGTCCGCAGTTCAGTCGTTCTGTTGCGGCCGACCCGGACAGGTCGAAGACATCCATCATGAGATCAAAAATATGTTCATCACTCCCAAAGACTGAGGGCGTATTGCAACCCGTGACGAGCGTTGCAGTTAACACATCTGCGTTCACAACCCTTATCGCAGCAATGTTTGACCCTCTCCCGAAGCATGCGTGCCGAGTTTTCAAAGATGTTGATGATGGATCTGATCAAACCGGAAATATCAGGTACATATAACATTTACAGGTATGCGTGATGTCTGTTCTTCATGAATGGTACATGATCGCCCGCCTTACGGTCTGGCGTCTGTTCATGGGGCCGATCTGGGGAATCCAGCTTCTGACCGGATACAAGTCATTCAGGGACAATCCGATCATTGGCAATCCCTTTCTCAATGCCTGCGGGTTACATGTCGTTCGGCAGAAACTGGCGCATCATGCCGCCAACCGGCGACGTCGCGGCATGGCGCACCTGATTCCTCCAGAACGGATAGAGGAGTTTGAACGTAACGGATTCATCGTGGTGCATGACGTGCTCCCACATCAGGAATTCGACAGGCTGATTCAGGAAGTGCGCGCCTTTCGGACTGAGGCGCGTGAAACGGTGCAGGGCGATACAATAACCCGCCGCATTGCACTGGATCCGGACGCCCTGAAGAACATGCCAGCCGTACGTCGGTTTCTGGGCATGCGGGCATGGCACGATCTCATCCGCTATGTAGGCAGTCATGATGTCGAGCCGATATATTACATCCAGACCATACTGTCGAAAGTGGTAAAGGGAGCGCCAGATCCACAGACTGATCTCCATGCGGATACGTTCCATCCAACGGTCAAGGCATGGTTCACGCTGACAGATGTAAAGGCCGATGGCGGGCCGCTGGTTTATGTGCCTGGCTCCCACCGCATCACCCCTGGTCGCATGGCGTGGGAAAAGACCATGAGCATGGGCGCGGCCCAGGCCCAGAACCGCCTGACCGGACGCGGTTCGCCGCGCGTCACGCGTGAAGAACTTGCCGGCATGGGGTATGGCCCGCCTGTAACGCTCGATGTGCCGGTCAATAGCCTGATTGTAGCTGATACCGGGGGCTTTCATGCCCGTGGCCATAGCGCGGAGGCCGGCATCCGGGCCGAGATCTGGGCCTATGGGCGACACAATCCGTTTTTTTCCCTGCCCGTCAATATCTGGCGCATTGCCACGTTGGGGCAGCGCCGGGTGCGCTGGGGTTGGGCCATTGGTGACAGGCTGGCCGCACTGGGGCTGAAAAGACAGGTCTGGCATCCCTGCGTCAACAGGTCCGCTTTTGATCCTCACATCCCAGGGTAGAACAGGGAAACCGTCGGCATTTATGGGAAACACGTATCGAAGTGCATGGAGACAGGATGCTGGGCTTTGTGGAGGATGAAGGCGACCTTGAGGATAAGTGGCGTTGAGTTCATTGATGGTGCCGCTCAGCAGCAGTCATCTCGGCTTGGTGCGCTTCTGCTCGCCTTTATCAGGGAGATTGGTGGGGCCGATTGTACCGACCGTTAAGCCGGGGTAAGCCCTGTCGCCATTCTTGGGACATTCCCGGGGGCGCTACCGGTAGATGGCCCGGGCCAGTCAGTGGCGGCGATTGGCGGAGGGGTTCGGATGCCTGCGTCAACGATCCTGAATGGTGCCTCGCTGCTTGAAAGCGTGAGCAGCGTCTGAATATCCGGTTCAGGATTATGTCAAGCGTCACATGACTATGGCAGTATTGCCTGCCGCGACAGTGACAGTCCCCATGTAGCAGTCATAACTTTGAATGGGAGTCACCGTACCTTGCGGATGGAAAGCGCTTCATGTCGCAATCTGAGAAGAAACCTTGCCGCAAAAGGTCATCAGGCATCGTTTCATCATGGACGGGTCGGGAAAAGGTTCTGGCAATATCAGGGGAATAAGGAACTGTGTCTGCATGAAAATTCATGAACCCCGGATATTGGAAATGATCCGCTGGCTCTGATATCCCGGTTAGGAGAGCAGAAAGGAGAAACCGGTCATGGTCAGGACAATAGTGGTGCAGCCTCCTGGTGGTTTTGAGAATGTCACCATCACGGAGCAGGCGGCAAGGGCTCCTGCTCAGGGTGAAATCAGGGTAAAGCTGCATGCCTCATCCCTCAATTATCATGATTATGCCGTTGTAAGTGGCATGTGGGGACCGACTGTTCCGCGTATTCCCATGGCGGACGGGGCAGGCGAAGTGATTGAGGTCGGCGCAGGCGTTACGGAGTTCGCCCCCGGCGACAGGGTGGTCAGCACCTTCTTTCCGACCTGGCTTGCTGGTGCGCCGCAGGTGATCGGGTTTGCGACGGTGCCGGGCGATGGGATTGATGGTTACGCGCGTGAGGAAGTCACGGCGCCCGCGACCTCATTTACGCATGCTCCGCAGGGCTGGACCTATGCCGAAGCCGCGACACTGACTACGGCCGGCCTGACCGCATGGCGATCGTTGTTTGTTGATGATCGGATCCGGCCCGGTACTACCGTACTGGTTCAGGGAACGGGGGGCGTATCGATATTCGCGCTTCAGTTTGCCAAAATGGCCGGGGCGACAGTGATCGCAACCTCGTCGAGTGACGAAAAACTTGAGCGCCTGCGCGACCTTGGGGCAGATCATGTGATCAATTATCGCCATGATCCCGCATGGGGCAGGACGGCCTGGGAACTGACCGGTGGAAAAGGGGTCGATCATATCGTCGAAGTCGGCGGTCCCGGGACGCTTGAGCAATCAATGGAAGCCATCAGGGTAGGGGGACATATTTCCACCATCGGCATCCTTAGCGGGGTTTCAGGTCAACTGGAAATCGTACCGATGTTACTGAAGCAGTTCCGCCTTCAGGGTGTCCTGGTCGGGTGCCGGGCAGATCAGCAGGCAATGATAAAGGCGTTTGACAGTCATTCCATCCGGCCCATCATTGACCGTACATTCCCTTTGGAAAATATTGTGGAAGCTTTCAAATATCAGGAAAGTAACCGGCATTTCGGCAATATATGCCTTGATTGCCAGAAATAGGTCACGCTGTCCCTTATCCATGGGGGATTGATCCTGTTGACAGGGAACAGTCCGTCCGTTCCGGGGAAAGAAAGCGACAGTTTCCCCGCGGAACAGTCAAATTGCTGGCCCATCGCGCTGGGATGGTCCCATAAATACGGCATTGGAACTGTGCGACCCATGGCGTTCTGGCCGACAGGAACAGTTCGGACATGTCTGGCGTTAACGGGGGACAACTGCCCGCATGACCGGACAGTTCTTTTCCTTCGGACGAAACCATGTCGAAGCCCGTTCTCGTTACCGGTGCGGGGCCTGTCGGCCTGACCATGGCTGCCGAACTGGTCCGTTATGGCATGCCCGTCAGGATTGTTGACAGCTTGCCGACACGCACCACCCAGTCCCGGGCCCTGGCCATCTGGTCCCGGACGCTCGAACTGCTTGGGGCGGCAGGTTGTGCGGATGCTTTTGTGGCCGCCGGACTGCATGCAAAAGCCGTCAGTCTTCACGCCGGTAACAGGACACTCGCCCGGATCCCGTTCGGGGCGGTTGCCTCTTCCTTCAATTACCTGCTGATGCTGCCACAGTCGGAAACCGAACGGTTGCTGGAGGATCATCTCAGGACCCTGGGCGGCACAGTCGAACGCGGGACTGAACTGACGGATTTCGTTGACGGGGATGATGGCGTTTCATGCGCGCTCCGCCATGCCGACGGCAGGATCGAGATACTGGAGGCGGCATGGCTGATCGGTTGTGATGGTGCACATTCCTTCGTGCGCAGCAGGCTTGGCCTGCCATTCGAGGGGGACACCCTGCCAACGGGGTTTGTCATTGCGGATGTACGCGTGACGGGTCTTGCCGTCCCGCCTGATGAACCGGCGATTTTCTGGCATCCCGATGGGGCTGTCATGTTCTTTCCGATATCGCGGGACCGTTACCGTATTATTGCCGACCTTGGGCCGGTTGCAGTGCATATGCCGGACCTTGGGGAAATGCAGGCGATTGTTGACCGGCGGGGACCGGGCGGGATCCGCTTGTCAGATCCGGCGTGGCTGTCGGATTTTGGGATCAATGAACGCAAGGTCTATGATTACCGAAGGGGTCATGTGTTTCTGGCCGGCGATGCGGCCCATATCCATAGCCCCGCCGGCGGGCAGGGCATGAATATGGGGATGCAGGATGCCTTCAACCTCGCCTGGAAACTGGCGCTTGTGGCGGGGCAGGCCGCAAGGCCGTCCCTGCTGGACAGCTACAGCCACGAACGCAGCGGTGTGGCGCGGCAGATACTGGCGGATTCCGGCCGTATGACCGGCATTGTCCTGCTCAGGACACATCTGGCGCAGAGGGTGCGCAACCTTGTCGTAAAACAGCTTTTCAGGAGTCCGATGATCCGTCATGCCATCGCCAGCAGGCTGTCCGGCATCCTGATCGACTATCCTGACAGTCCGCTCAATGCGGGTTCATCACGTGGGCTGCGGGGTCCCGGACCGGGACAGCGGATGATTCTGGAACGATGTTTCAGGAATGACGATACGCCCAGCTTTGTGCTTGCCGCCACGGCCAATGCGGAGGCGCGGGCCATGATTGCGCGCCATTCATCCCTGCTGATGCCCGAAATATGCCTGCCACCGGATGAAAACGGTATCTGGCTGGTGCGGCCCGATGGTTACGTCGCCGTTGTTGCGAAACGTGGAAAACTGACGGAAATCGAGGCCGCCCTAAACGGCATGGCAGCCGCAGCCTCATCGCCAGAGTAAAGGCGTGGAACGGAAGTGCATGCGGCCCGGCAGTACCGGGCCGCTGCGGACCTTACAGGGGCCTGCCGTTATGGGTGTCCTCCCCCGGGAGTACTGCATGCGTATCCACGGCGGGGACAAGGTCGGGGATGCGTGTATCTTTACGCTCCGGTTTTCCCACCGATACGGGCTCAGCGAGGGCCGCACAGGCGTTCCCTCCCGTGCTGGAGGTATGAATGATCGGGGCAGACCGGCCGTTCGACGTCATCGTGACAGTCTGTGTGCAGGATGCCGCCGGACCGCCGATGCTGACAACCTCGAAACTCTGCCATGACGCATCCCGGTTCGGCGCATTGTGATCAACGCTCGGTATGGTGTGCATGGACTGGCCCAGATGCGCCATCAGTTCGCGGTGGGTCGCCTCCATGGCGGCCATGTCCCGCGCCATCATGCGGTCGAGGGCATCGAACATCGCAATGTCGGAGGTCTCTGCAACGCCGGAGACATCGGGGGCCGGAACCAGAATGCCAACCTGATGCCCCCGTGCGTCAACAACGCGCAGTGTATCCTGTGCCTGTGCTGGCATCGTAGCCGCACCGAGAGCAAGTGCGGCGACAGCGGCGCCAGACCGAACCATCTGAGAAAAATGCATCTTGGAATCCTCAGTGTCTGATAAGCAGTGTCGGACGACGAAGGAAATATGGTGCATCAAAAATGCATCGACAAGGGAGGGATGAACGCATGCCGGATCTGGCGGCCGTGCAGGTCCCCGCACCGGTCTGATACCCTCGTGCGGATCGAAAGAGGGTTTCGGGCACGCATCACGAAACCTCAGATGATGATCGGATATTTTATATAGGATATGAGAATGTCATATATTACCAGATGCAGCAATCAAAATAGCAAATATAAAAGATAAGAAAATGGTATGGTTTTATATTTTATATTCATCTGTTCAGGAGAATATTTGATTTCCCTCATGGATGGTCACGTGAAGGAGAGCGACGGTCCTTCCTGACGGAAGCCGGTTCTGCCTGCCGCCTTCCGAGAGAAAGAGAGGATCTGGTTCATCATGCCGAAGAATGTCGTAAATCCCGAATTTCTTCCGATTTTGGAAAAGATGCCTTCCTTTGACGGGCTGTCGGATCGGTCGTTGCCGGAAGTGCGCGAAATTTTCATGACGGCGGTGCGCCTGATCGAAGGACGCCCCCTGCCGGATGTTGAAACGCAGGAAGAATACGTGCCCGGCCCGGCAGGGGCGCCGGATGTCCGTGTGCTGATTTACCGGCCGCGTGAGCGTCGGCCCAATGCGCCTGCCATGGTCTATATCCATGGGGGCGGGCTTGTCTCCGGCCATCCCGAGGTTGACGACCCCAAATGTCAGGTTCTGGCCAGCAAGATGGGCTTTGTCGTCGTTTCCGTCGATTACCGTCTTGCGCCGGAGGTCAAATATCCCGGCGCGATCGAGGACTGTTACGCCGTACTGAAATGGGTGCATGAGAATGCGGCGACACTGGGCATCAACCGTGACAAGGTGGTTGTCGCGGGCGAAAGTGCGGGTGGCGGACTGAGCGCGGCCCTGTCGCTGATGGCGCGCGACCGCAAGGAATACAGGCTTGCCTACCAATTGCTGATCTATCCGATGCTTGATGACCGGACGGCGACGAAAGTGGACCCGGCCCCGGATTTCGGGGAATATGTCTGGACGCGTTCCGCCAACAAATTCGCATGGGAGGCCTATCTGGGGGTGGCCGCAGGCGGGGCCGATACGCCGGCCTATGCCTCTGCCGCGCGTGCAAAGGATCTGTCCGGGCTTCCGCCCACGTTCATCGGGGTGGGATCCATGGACCTGTTCCTGTGCGAGGATCTGGAATATGCCCGTCGCCTGATGGCGTCCGGCGTCCCGACGGAGGTTTCGGTGGTGCCGGGTGCCTATCATGTCTTCGATATGTTTGTACCCGATGCGGAGTTGTCGCGACGCTTCATGGATTCCTACTGCGCGGGCCTGAAGCGGACGCTGGGCCTGTAAACCGGGCAGGGACATGTGCAGAAACGGGTTGCGTCCGCGTGATCGCGCCCGTGGCCTGCGGCCCGAAGGGAAGCGTTACGGCCGGGCGCGCCGTGACGTGGCCTTCGGCAGCCGGAATGTCGCCAGAAGCAGGCAGCCATGAAAGACACAGAGCAGGCCGAAGGCCGCCGTGAAAGCCGCTGAGACCGCAGGAGGAGTGGTGGCATGCGACAGTCGCCACCCCAGTAACGTGGCGCAGAGCGTGGTCAGGGTCGGGCCACCGATACGCTGCACGATATTGAGGGCGACGGTCGCCATGGGGATTTCCGCAGGTGTGACGGATGCATACCCCGCGCTCATCGCCGGGATCCCGATGATCCCAGTTCCTGCCCCACGCAGGAAAAGTGCTGTCGCAAGGACGAAGATGTTGAAACCGGAGCAGGCGAGCACGGCAAGCATCAGGGTGCCAAGTCCCGAACAGATGGCCCCGTAACGGGTCAGCCTGCGGATGCCAAAATGCGCGGTCAGGCGTCCTGTCAGCGGATATGTGCACATCATGCCCACGCCCAGCGGCGCCATGAACCAGCCCGTCCGTTCCGCAGGGATGCCGCAGGCATGGATGAGCCAGACCGGCAGGAGCATCTGTCCCGCGAACGCAACCCCGTTCACCATGAACATGATCAGCGCGGAAGCGGAGAAGGGACTATCCTGAATTTTGTGCGGTGTGGTGATAAATTGCTCGAAGAGGAGCCCCCGCATGAGCATTGATAAAGACCTCCTGGACCGCCTGATGGA